>DASPSD010000069.1:0-2472 GCA_035624115.1 Candidatus Sulfotelmatobacter sp.
GACCTGGCCGTGCGGTTCGGACTGGCCGAACGCCCCTTCACCAAGACCACCTGCATCGTGGTGGTCGAAGTCAAGCAGGACTCCGAGACCACGGTGATGGGCATTGTGGCCGACGCGGTCAATCAGGTGATTGATCTGGCGTCGGAGGAGATCGAGCAGCCTCCGGCCTTCGGCACCCAGATCCGCCTCGACTACCTGGCAGGGATGGGGAAACTGGGCAAGAAATTCGCCTTGATCCTCAACATCGACTCCGTGCTCAGCGCCACCGAATTGTTGGCCGTGTCTGCCGTGCACAGCGCCGCATCGGAGCCGCGCAAGGAAACGGAGGCGGTTCCCCAGGGAGCAGCACGGGCCCGGTAATGTCGGTCGGCGACCTCACCTCGCTCTCTGCGCTGGCTCTCGCCAAGCCAATTCCGGAACTCACGGACCGAGAGTTCGACCTGTTTCAAGCTCTCATTCTCCGCGAGTCCGGAATTCTTCTGGGCGCAAAGAATCGCGCCATGCTCATCAGCCGGCTGTGGCGGCGATTGCGCGCGCTGGACCTGAGCACCTTTGCCGCGTACTACCGGCGCGTGCTTGCCGATCCCGCCGAACTCGTGAGCATGCTCGATTGCGTCTCGACCAACGAAACGCATTTCTTCCGCGAACCTGCCGCTTTCGATTGTCTCCGCCATTTCGTTTTCACCGAGTGGCGGGTGGCTGCGGAGGCGCGCGAACGCAGCCGGGTGCTCCGGGTGTGGAGTGCGGCATGTTCGTCCGGCGAGGAACCTTTTTCGCTGGCAATGACCCTGCTCTCGGAATTCCCGGCTGAATCCGGCTGGAAGGTTGATGTCCTGGGTACCGACCTTTCCACCAAAGTATTGGCCAAGGCCAGCACGGCAATCTGGCCGTTCGAGAAGATCAGAGATGTGCCCGTTCACTATCAGCAAAGGTTTTTCGTTCGCGGCGTCGGCTCCGAACCGCGAAAAGTTACGGCCACGGAAGAACTTCGCCGCGTCGTCCGTTTCGAGCGGCTCAATCTTACCCACGACCCTTGCCGCGTAAACGGGTCTTTCGATTTGATCTTTTGCCGCAATGTTCTGATCTACTTCGACTGGGAAACAAAAATTCGGGTCGTGAACCGCCTGGGCAGACTGCTGGCGCGGGGCGGATACATGTTCCTCGGCCACGCGGAAAGCCTTCACAGCGTCGCCGATAAGCTCGAATCCGTTGCCCTCAAATTTTTCCCGATGCCGCGCGCCCTGAGCCGTGGGGGCGCTTTGTGCATCCTCCAGCGGCGCGCGGACGCGCTCGCCGACTAACCCGTGATTCGGAGAACCCTCCGCATGCCAACGCGAAAGGCCATTCCCGCGAAGGAATCAAGGTGACCCAGGAATTCACTCCTGGGCACACGCCAGCTTCTTCGGCGAGTCCATCTGCGCGCTCCCGCGAGCTGCACGTACTCGTGATCGATGATTCCGCTACGGTGCGGCAGGTACTCCTCGGCGTCCTCCCGGAGGAACGCGGTTTTCGAGTCACCGTAGCCGCAGATCCTATCATCGCCACCGAGAAGATGAAAAAGTTCAGGCCCGACGTGATTCTTCTCGATCTGGAAATGCCGCGAATGGACGGCCTCACCTTCCTTCAAAGGCTGATGGCGCGAAATCCGATCCCGGTGGTCGTATGCTCCGGATTGACCGGCCCGCGAACTGAATCCGCCATCCGCGCTCTCGAAATGGGCGCCGTAGAAATCATCACCAAGCCCAAGATCGGCATTCGCGGCTTTCTTGAGGAATCCGCCGTCCTGCTGGAAGACACAGTGCGAGCCGCCGCCAAGGCGCGACTGCGCAAGCCGCTCGCGCCTGGCATCCATGATGCCAAATATCAAACCGCCGACGCGGTGATTCCACTGTCGGCTCGCTTCGCGGCAGGGCACGATTCGGAAAAGATTGTTGCCATCGGAGCATCCACCGGCGGCACCGAGGTCCTGCTACACATCCTGGAGCAAATGCCTCCGGATTGCCCCGGGATCGTCACCGTGCAGCACATGCCGGAAGGGTTCACCGCCGCATTCGCTAAGCGGCTCGACGGTATCTGCTCGATCGAAGTGCGCGAGGCTGCCGACGGCGACAGGCTTATTCCCGGCCGCGCCTATATCGCACCTGGCAATCGCCACACACTCGTGCGCCGCCTCGGCTCCGGCTATTTTCTGGAGGTTTGCGACGGACCCCTCGTTTCGCGTCACCGGCCCAGCGTGAATGTGCTCTTCCGCTCGGTAGCTCAGGCCGCTGGTTCGAATGCGATCGGTATCCTTATGACCGGTATGGGCGACGATGGCGCCGATGGCCTGCTCGAAATGAAGCAGGCCGATGCGCACACCATTGCCCAGGACGAAGCTACCTCTGTAGTCTTCGGCATGCCCCGCGAAGCCATTCTCCGCGGCGCCGTGAACGAAGTTCTTCCGCTTTCACAAATTCCTGCCGCCATCCTCAA
>DASPSD010000070.1:0-2595 GCA_035624115.1 Candidatus Sulfotelmatobacter sp.
TCGCCCACAGCGCCCAAACGGAAATGGCCACCGGAATCAAAAGCGCCAGTGGCACCCAGCGCGGCACTCCGGAAGTCTGTGGTGTGTAGTCCTTGCTTTCCTCACTCATTTCGGGGGATCTCCTTATCTCCCGCATTCGGAATGGCATGCCGAATGCCAAACCTGTCCGAAGGGACGGGGATGGTCTAGGTGATTGAAAAACTGTCGGTTAGATGCGATTCGGGAGAGTGAACCCTGAAATGGTGCGACTGCCCGTGTCTGTAATCTTTACGCGGCTCGCGCCCTTTTTGCGGGAAGACCGCTCAGCGCGTGATGACCATTTGGCGCAGCGCGGCGATGCGTTCTTCCAGCGGCGGATGCGTGCTGAACAAATTCGAAAATCCGCCGCCCGTAAGCGGCTTGACGATGTAAAGAGAGGATACCGCGGGCGAAGTCGCCATCGGAATGCGCTGATTGTAGGCGCCCAGCTTCTCGAGCGCGCTGATGAGTCCCTGTGGGTAGCCGACGAGCCGCGCCCCCGTCTCGTCTGCGGCCAATTCACGCCTGCGCGATAGCATCATTTGCAGAACCAGGGCCGCGAGCGGCGCCAGAATCACCATCAGGAGCATGGAGAGGGCACCGCCTCCGCCCCGCCGGTCATCTTCGTCGCGCACCCCACCAAAGATCATCGCCCAGCGCGCCATGTGTGCCAGAAACGTGATCGCCGCGGCGATGGTCGCCGCAATGGAAGTGGTGAGGATGTCGTAATTGCGCACGTGGGAGAGCTCGTGCGCGATGACCCCTTCCAGTTCCTCGTCGTTCATGAGTTGCATGAGTCCCGCGGTCACGGCCACGGAGGCATGGCTTGGGTTCCGGCCGGTGGCGAAGGCGTTCGGGGCAGCCTCGGGCGTCATGTAGAGCTTCGGCATCGGCAGATTGGCCTTGCCGCACAGGCGCTCCACTACTTCGTAGAGTCTGGGTTCCTCTTCACGCGTTACCGGCCGTGCCCCGCTCGATGCCAGCGCGATTTTGTCTGAGAAGAAGTAGGCTCCTCCATTCATCAGAATGGCGAGACCCAGCGCCAGCGTCAGCCCATTCGGCCCGCCGTACGTATCGCCGACCAGCATCAAGAGCCCGGAAAGCGCTCCGAGCACGAGAACCGTCTTGATTCCATTTCCCGAGTGCATTGTCTTCCCCTTCTCCCTTCACTCCCACACTACCACGCGAGCGGGCTGCCTTCACTGTTTCGATGCCACAGAGGCGCGCTCGTCCGCGGTCGAAAAGCGCAGTTCACCGGTCTTCTTGTCACGGTCCACGATTACGTGCGAACCCGGCAGGATGTGGCCTTCGAGGATCTGCATTGCCAGCGGATCCTGTATCAGCCGCTGGATGGCCCGCCGCAACGGCCTCGCCCCGTAAGCCGGGTCGAAGCCTTCGCGGAACACCGTTTCGCGGGCAGCGTCGGTGAGCTCCAACGTGATGTGCCGGCTTTCCAGTTGCCGCGCCGCCTGGGCCACTTGCATCTCCACGATGCGCTCGAGTTCCTTACGGCCGAGCGGATTGAAAAACACCACTTCATCGATGCGGTTAAGGAACTCCGGCCGGAAGGTCGCGCGCAGCGCCTCCATCGCTTCCTTGCGCCCGCGCGCCGGATCCGTAGCGTTCCATTCCGCCAGCGCGGTCGAACCCACATTGCTCGTCATCACAATGACTGTATTCCGGAAATTGACCACCCGCCCTTTTCCATCCGTCAGCCGGCCATCTTCGAGGATTTGCAGCAGGACGTTGAACACGTCCGGATGCGCCTTCTCGATTTCGTCGAGTAACACGACCGCATACGGCCGCCGCCGCACCTGCTCAGTCAGTTGCCCGCCCTCGTCGTAGCCTACGTAACCTGGAGGCGCGCCAATCAGCCGCGCCACCGAATGCTTCTCCATGTACTCCGACATGTCCAGCCGGATCATGGCATGCTCGTCGTCGAACAGAAATTCCGCCAGCGCCCGCGCTAGCTCCGTTTTTCCCACGCCGGTCGGCCCGAGAAAGAGAAACGAGCCGATGGGCCGGCGCGGATCGGAAAGGCCCGCGCGGCTCCTGCGGATGGCATTGGCGACCTTGCTGAGCGCTTCGTCCTGTCCCACCACGCGCTCCCGGAGCCGATCCTCCATCTTCACCAGCTTCTGCACCTCGCCCTCGAGCAGCCGCCCGGCGGGAATCCCAGTCCACTTGCTCACCACGCGCGCGATATCTTCTTCGTCCACCTCCTCCTTCAGCATTTGACCGGAAGCCTGGGCCGCCGCCAGCTTTTTTTCCGCCGCGGCCAGTTCGCGCTCTTTTCCCGCGATGACGCCATAGCGCAGCTCCGCAACTTTCGAGAGGTCGCCTTGCCGCTCGTAGCGTTGCTCGTCCGATTTCGCTTGATCGATCTCTTCCTTGAGCTTGCGGATGCCGAGAATGGCGTCCTTTTCCCGCTGCCAGCGGGCCTTCAGCCCCGAGGATTTCTCGCGAAGAGCCGCGAGTTGCCGCTCGATTTCTTTGCGCCGTTCCTTGGAATGCGCGTCGGTCTCGCGCAGCAGCGCGTGCCGCTCGATTTCGAGTTGCATCACCTGGCGCTCGATC
>DASPSD010000073.1:0-78480 GCA_035624115.1 Candidatus Sulfotelmatobacter sp.
GCGCCCAATCGGCAACAGCGTCCGAGCCGTCGCGCATTTTTTCCGTCTCGCGAAATGGCGAGGCCACCGAACCGCAATCCAGATGGTCGCGGCCGATCACGATGGGCGCTTTCAGTTCGCCGCGCGCCACCAGATCATTCAGCGCGAGGCCGAATTTGTCGCGCTCGCCGTAGCCCAGCCAGCAAATGCGCGCTGGAAGTCCCTGGAAGCGCACACGCTTCTCGGCCAGCCGAATCCAGCGGGAAAGAATCTCGTCATGCGGAAACATTTCGAGGACCAGCTTGTCGGTCCGATGAATGTCCGATGGCTCGCCCGAAAGCGCGGCCCAGCGGAACGGCCCCCGCCCTTCGCAAAAAAGCGGCCGGATGTAGGCGGGGACGAATCCCGGGAAATCATAGGCGTTCTTTACGCCCTGTTCGAAGGCGAACGTGCGGATATTATTGCCGTAATCGAATGTCACCGATCCGAGCTTTTGCAGCGCCAGCATGCCTTCCACGTGCCGGGCGATGGATTCGAGCGAGCGCTTGCGATAACCATCCGGATCACGCTTGCGCAGCTCGGCTGCCTGCTCCACGTTGAGCCCCTGCGGGATGTAGCCGCCGACCGGATCGTGCGCGCTCGTCTGATCCGTCAGCAGGTCGGGAACAACCCCGCGGCTGGCGAGCTCGGGAACGACGTCGGCGCAATTACCCACAAGGCCGACGGACGCAGCTTCGCGCTTGCGCACCGCGTTTTTCAGGATGCGCAGCGCTTCGTCGAGATCGTTGACCATCACGTCGCAGTAGCCGGTCTTCACGCGGCGCTTGATGCGCTCCGGATCCACTTCAATTCCGAGAAATGCCGCGCCATTGAGCGTGGCCGCGAGCGGCTGCGCGCCGCCCATTCCACCCATTCCGCCGCTGGCGATGAGTTTGCCGGCGAGATCGCCCTGGAAATGCTTGCGGCCGGCGGCGGCAAACGTCTCGTAGGTGCCCTGAAGAATTCCCTGCGTGCCGATGTAGATCCAGCTCCCGGCGGTCATCTGGCCGTACATCATCAGCCCGGCGCGATCGAGCTCGTCGAAATGCTTCCAATCGTCCCAGTGGCCCACGATATTCGAATTGGCAATCAGCACCCGCGGCGCATAGGCGTGCGTGCGGAAAATCCCCACCGGCTTGCCGGATTGGACCAGCAGCGTTTCGTCGTTCGCAAGTTCCCGCAGCGACGCGACAATGGCCTCAAAACATCTCCAATTCCGCGCCGCTTTGCCGCGTCCGCCATAGACGATCAGCTCTTCGGGCTTTTCCGCCACTTCGGGATCGAGGTTGTTCATCAGCATGCGCAGCGCGGCTTCCTGCTGCCAGCCCTTGCAGGAAATCTGCGTGCCGCGAGGCGCGCGAACGGGCTGATACGCTGTCGAATTTTCCGTGGCCAGCTTCGACATGGGAATGCCTCCCGGGAGAATAGTAGCAGGAAAGGCAGTGGCTAGTGGCGAGTGGCTAGTGGCTAGAAGTCTCCCGACGGCGACACCCCGAATACGGGCACGTCCTGCCGCATGCCTCAGGAAGGAAGCAAGGGCCGAGTCGTGGTTGCGCCAGCATCGGATGGTCTTGAGGCTTCGCGTGGTGCGGGGGTGCCCTTCACGCGCTGGGTCTACGGCAACTTCAAACTCTGCGGAAAATGCCTGGCGGCATATCCTCAGGGGCTGTGGCCCGTCTGAACGGCGCCCCTTTCCTTGGAGCTCCCTCGGCTGGCTTGCCGGATTTTCAGCTCCGCCCCCTTGGTCGGGGGATCATTTCCGCTGCGAGTTCGATGCAAATTTACGGCTGCGGGTGGCCTGGGGGACACGAGAGCAGGTGCCCAGCAGAACAGTCTCCGATTATCCGACTTGCCAGGTCTTAACCTTCCGCTGCAAGGGGATTACTTGTGATATGCAGATTTATCAATAGTAGTCCGGGAAATGGAAGAGGTTATCCTGCTTTATTTTTGTAGAGACTCGAACGGCAGGTTGTAAAGAAAAATTAGACGGATGCGAATATAGGGACCCTTGAATTCGGCAGGGAGCGCGTCGAACGGCGCGGCTGAGCGGATCGCTAGTTGAGCAGCCTCATCCAAGCGAGTCACTCCCGAGGTCGATTCGATGGAGGGCCCTTCCTCGAGTGTTCCATCTTTGTTGATTCCGAATATGAGAACGGTCTTCCCTTTCGCACCATTGGACGCAATGTCGGGCATAGCGTCGTACCATTTGCGCTTGATCACGCTCAAGAAATAATTGATGTATGGTCGGAAATCCACGCCTTCGGTGGGCGTGAGGATGGTGACTGCCGATGGCATTTGGACATGGATTTCTCCAACCTTCTTTGGGGTGGTTTCATCGGGCTTGGTATTTGCCGCGGGCGAGTAGGGAGATTCGGACTTGTCGTCCTGCGGAGAATTCGCGGCGGAAGCGGTTGCGGGAAGAGGAGGAGCGGAAAAACGCAGCGAGTAGATCGTATTAACAATCTGGTCGAGCCCGGCGGAATCGGGACTCGCGAATACGAATACCAGGATGTACGCCTTCTCCAGCGTTACGAATTCTGCGCTGTACCCCGTGACATCGTTCACGTGAACCTTGAAGTTCACCCTCCAGAAATCTCTTCCGGACACGGCCAATTTTTCTGGCGCCCCAATGACTTGGACAGCTGGGTTTTTGCCGTCGTAAAGGGCGGCCATGCCCTTCGCAAAGTCCTCCGCCGATTTCAGTTTTGGTTCAACGCTCGAATCGAGGGCGTGAACTTGAATGGAACGCTGGGTGAGCCTTCCATGCGTCGCCTCGCGTTCGGCGACGACAAGAAGCGGATAGGAATGACGCGTGGCGGCCTCGACAATGTCTGGGATCGTCGGATCACCATTCGCGATGATCGCGCCGCCCAGGCGGCTCCACGCTTTCCCCATTTCGGCTTTGAGAACGACCCAGCTTTTCGGATATTCATAGGAAAAATGAAAGTAGGAATTGGAGTATGTGTTCGCAGAGAAGAAGGCGTCATCCGGGTGTGGACCCGGGGGTAGTTGGCCGGGAGTTTGAGTTTCCTCGGGGTTGAGCAACGCCGAGTAAATCGGATTGTTCGGATCAATCCGCGCGGCTATTCGAAATTGCTCTAGCGATTCGTCTCGCTTGCCAAGTTGACGAGATGCGACGCCCAGAAAGTAATGAGCTTCGGCGTTCTCTGGATCCGTCTTCAGATACGAATCCAATTCGATGGCCGCGCCTTGGGCGTCGCCAGTCTGAAGCAGAGAGACGCCAAGCATTTTGCGAAGGAAGGACATCTGCGGGTACTTGGAGACAGCTCCTTCAAGCACGGGAACCGCTTCGCTGAATTGCCAATTTCGTGCCAGGGCCATGCCAAGCATCATCACTGCGGGTCTGTGGTCCGGGTAAAGTGCCAAAGCCCTGCGGAGAATCGGAACGGCCTCGGAATCGCGGCTTTGCAGGCTTAATGCCGAAGCCAGCCATACCATTGCCTCCGCATTGTCCGGCCAGAGTTCGAGGGATCTTCGGTATTGTGTTTCGGCCTCGGAGTAATTTTTGCTGAGTATGAGCTGTCCTGCGTAAGCCATGTGGAGTGTCGCGGAGTCATTTGCGTCCTGAAGGGCGCGCTTGTAATCGGCTAGTGCATCCGCGACTTTCCCTCTGTTTTTGTCGCTGATCGCGTTGGTAAGGTTGCCGAAAGCGTTTGCGCGGGGAAGTGAAGGAGTCACGATCGCGACGGGTTTAAGCTTTGCAATCGCGTCTACCAGTTCCGGTGTCAGCGCATGGATTCGAAGGCTTTCAAGTAAGGCAGCGTCATTGCTGAAGTTTATGCCTCGTTGGCGGATCACGCTGATTGCATAGGGGACGTCCGGTTGAGCTGTGAGAAAGGCTAGAAGTTCCAAGTGGTCAAATGGGCCTGCCTTTATCTGTTCGGACTCTTGAGTGGTAGCCGCTGATTTGGGTTCGATTGAATCGGCAGAATGTTGCGCTGGGGCCGCGCAAAGCAGAATGGACAAAAGCCAAGCGGCACATGACAGGGGCTGGAACAACTCTCGGGTCATTGCCGACAGTATAACGCTGCCGCGGCTCCGGATACTTGGAAACCGGAGAAAAGAGGTGAGTCGACTCTCCGATCTTCATACGCGGGTTGATAAGTGTTGATAACAGGCGTTATCACCAGTGATGCCCTCAAGTCCTGGTTAACGTGATAACCGGAGGTTGGCCCGCACCCCGCATTTGCGTCGAATTGCGGAAGTACGCTAGAGTGCGGGAAGCGACCCTGATGGCCAGCGAATATCTCTCTCTGCCGAAATGTTTTCTGGAGGCGATCGACCGCTTCGCGAACCCGCGCGCGCAGATGTACCGCACCGCGGGAGGCGTGTGGCAGCCGATTTCCGCGCAGGAAATGCTGCGCCGGGTGGCAGGCCTCGCGAAAACGCTTTCCGAACTGGGGATCAAGCCGGGCGACCGCGTGGGGGTATTTGCTCCCAATTGCCCCGAATGGCACATCGCCGACTTCGCCGTTCTCGGGCTCGGCGCCGTCAACGTCCCGATTTATTTCAACGAGTCTCCGGACCGGATCGCGTACATCCTGAATGATTCGGGCGCGCGGATCGTCTTCACATGCGGCGAATCGCAGGCGCGGAAAATTGCGGATTGCCGCGAGCGGATTCCGACGGTCGAACAAGTGATTTCCGCTGCCGCGCCGGCCGACCTGGGCGGCGATTTGCTGCGTTACGAATCGCTGATTGCTTCCGCGGCCGATGCGGACATTGCGGAATACCGCCGGCGCGCGGCTCAGGTTGTTGCGGGCCAGCTTGCCACGATCATCTACACTTCGGGTACGACGGGCGAACCGAAAGGCGTGATGCTCACGCACGCGAATTTGACTTCCAATACGAGCGACAGCGCCGACCGGCAGGAAGTGGGCCCTCAGGACATCGCGCTCTCGTTTCTTCCGCTTGCGCATGTGTACGAGCGCATCGCCGGATATAGCTACGTGTTTCGCGGCGCGACGATTGCTTACGTCGAGCGCATGGAGGACGTGGCGCAGGCGCTCCTGGAAGTCCATCCGACCGTGGCCGCGGCCGTTCCGCGATTTTTCGAAAAAATTTACGCCAACATTTTGGAAAGAGGCCACCACGAAACCGGCGTGAAACGGTGGATTTTCGATTGGGCGTTGCGTGTGGCGGATAACGCGGTCCCGTGGAAGGCTTACGGCAAACACGCGCCGCTCGGGTTAAGAATCCGGTGGAAGCTGGCGGATTCGCTGGTGTACTCGAAGGTTCGGCAGGCGCTCGGCGCGCGCTCCCCACGATTTGCCTCGGGCGGCGCGCCGCTGGCGAAGGAGCTGGCTGAATTTTACTGGTCCATCGGCGTGCCAGTGTACGAGGGCTACGGACTCACGGAAACTTCGCCCGTCGTCGCGAACAACTATCCCGGCGCCCGCAAGGTGGGCACGGTCGGTTTGCCGCTTCCCACCGTGCAGGTGCGGATCGCGGACGACGGCGAAATCCTGGTCAAAGGGCCGAACGTGATGCAGGGCTATTACCACAAGCCGGATCAGACCAACGAAGTGCTCACGCAGGACGGGTGGTTTGCCACCGGGGACATCGGAAAGCTGGATGAAGACGGCTACTTGATTATTACGGACCGCAAAAAAGAGCTGCTGAAGACGGCTGCGGGGAAATTTGTGGCGCCGGCGCCGATTGAGAATCTTCTGAAGACCTCGCCGTTCATCGCCAACGCGATCGTGGTGGGCGACCGGCGAAAGTTCGTGGCGGTGCTGGTGGTGCCGAATCTTGCGACGATCGAAGCCGAAGCGCACAAAAACGGCCGCGAACTATCCACCCCCTTTCAAGTTGTGAATGATCCGTGGGTGCGAGACCTGATCACACGCGAAATCGCCCGGCTCACCGCGCGGTTCGCGCAGTTCGAACGGCCCAAGCGTTTTGCGCTGCTCGAAGATGATTTCACGTATGCAAATGGGCAGCTCACCTACACTCTGAAGATGAAGCGCCGCGTGATTGAAGAGCGCTACCAGGACATCATCGACCGGCTCTACGCGAGTGTCGAAGAGCCGCGGCCGCATCATCTCGCTTGAGCAGGCGCGTTTTCCAGCCTATTTCTCCTGCTCCGATTCCCGCCTCAGGGGTTAAAACCCCTGCGGGCAGCGAGCCTTATGGCATGGCTCAAGCCATGCCCTGACGAAAAGCGAGCGTCGCGAATCAGGCTATGAAGCCGTGCCCTGAAGTTGGGCATTGGGGTAGAATGAGCACGGAGAAAATTCAATGGCCGACCAACTGGTGATTGCCGGGCGCGCGTTCGCGTCGCGCCTGATCGTAGGGACAGGAAAATACCGCAGCTTTCAGGAAATGGCGCGGGCGCACGTGGCTTCCGGAGCGGAGATGGTGACGGTCGCGGTGCGGCGCGTGAACCTCACCGACCGGTCGAAAGAATCGCTCCTCGATTACATCGACCGCGAAAAATTCTTCCTTCTGCCCAATACCGCCGGGTGCTATTCGGCCGACGAAGCCATCCGCACCGCACGCCTCGGACGCGAGGTCGGGTTGTCGGAATGGGTGAAGCTCGAAGTGATCGGCGACGAGCAGACGCTTTTTCCCGAGACCGAAGAGCTCGTGCGCGCGACGCAGGTGCTGGTGAAGGAAGGGTTTGTCGTGCTGCCTTACACGAACGACGACCTCATTGTTGCGCGGAAGCTGATTGATGCAGGCGCGGCGGCGGTGATGCCGCTGGGCGCGCCGATTGGGTCGGGGATGGGGATTCAGAACGTCGCGAATTTGCGCATTTTGCGCGAGCGCATCACGGAAGTGCCGCTGATTGTCGATGCCGGCGTAGGCACCGCTTCGGACGCAACCGTGGCGATGGAGCTTGGCGCCGATGGGGTGCTGATGAATACGGCCATCGCGGGCGCACAAGATGCCGTGCTGATGGCCGAGGCGATGCGCGCGGCGGTTGATGCGGGGCGCAAAGCGTTCCTCGCCGGGCGCATTCCCAAGAAACTTTACGCCACGGCTTCGAGCCCGCTCAGCGGCGTCGTGCGCTGAAGCCCGCGCCGGCCAAACGGCCTTACTTGAACAGCACGTGCCAGGAAATATCAACGAGCGCGTGCACCAGCGTTCCCGGGAGCAGCGAGCCGCTTTTCATCCACGCGCGCCCGTAAAATACGCCTGCGATCGTCGCGAGCAGCACGTACTTCCAATTCGGCACGGGCGAATGGAGGATGTGCGAGAAGCCGAAGATGACGCTCGCAACGCCGAGCCCCACCCAGGGATTCTTGAAAGTCCGCGCGAGCGAATTCTGAATGATGCCGCGGAACAGAAACTCCTCTGGCCACGCCGTGAAAAATAAAATTCCGATGGGGGCGCCCACGAGGCGCGCGGCCGTAAAACTCGGGCCGAATGTGAGGAACCCGATTTTGATTCCCAGCGGAATGGCGATCGCGGCGAACGCGACGAAATTGAATCCGAAGTGAAACGCGAAGCCGCGCCCCCAATCGACCGCGTAGCCGATTCCGTCCATCCGCCGCACGACCACGTAGGCCGCTACCGCGGTGCTCAGCGCCATCAAGATGGCCAGCGTGTGCATGAGCGGATACGGATAAGGAAAAATGCGGTAGAGCAGGCGGTACGGTGGCGGCAACCATACGGCCAGCCAGATGAAAATTGCCATCGCGTAATCCGCCCAAGTTCCCGGAGGTTTTCCCGCGCTGCTCGCGAGGACCAGGGCGGGCAGCACCGCATAAGCCGCACCGGCGAGCAGCCAGCGCCAATCGCCCGTGACGCCGATGGAGTAGATCAGCGCCACGAAGAGCGGAACGAGCGCCGCGAGAACTGCCCCGCGCTCGCCTAACCGGCTGCGCACCTGCGCGAGCACGCGCGGCGCGGCGAGAAAAAGCTCGAACGCAAATAAAACAGCCGCGACTCCCAGGGCAATCGCAAAGCGTCTTCCGCCAAGCCCGATCCATGTGCCGAAAATGGCCGCGCTCGTGACGATCGCGCCCCAGAGGGCGATCGCCGCCGGCAGCCCCAATTGCCAGGTTCTCGAGTTCGCGTTCACGGCTATCGATCCTACCTGTGATTTTACTGGAGCGCGCACTGCTTTCGATAAGAGCTTGATTTGCCGCTGCGGCTCGGCGATTCTGATGCGGCGCAAGCCCAATGGTGGAAAGCGGAAAACAGCGTCTCGCGTATATCGATTGGATGCGCGGCCTCGCGTGTCTGCTGATGTTTCAGACGCACTGCTACGACTCGTGGCTGGGCGGCGCGGCGCGCGAGACGCCGTTCCTGAAAATGTCGCAGCTCGGCGGGACGTTGCCGGCGCCGCTTTTCCTTTTTCTTGCGGGAGTTTCCTTTGCGCTCGTCACCGACAAAATGCGGCGCAAGGGAGCCGCGCGGAATCAAATCGCGCTCACCACGATCCGCCGCGGCGCGGAAATCTTCGGCCTCGGCCTGCTTTTCCGCGTGCAGGAGTTTGTTCTCGGCCAGCCCTGGGCGCCATGGACGGACCTATTGCGCGTCGACATTCTGAACACGATCGGGCTTTCGATCATTTTCATGGGGATGGCCTGCTGGTTCGCGAGCACGCGCGCGGGAAACACTTTGCTTGCCGCGGCGCTCGCGCTCGCCATCGCCATGGCCACGCCGCCGCTCTGGACTACGTGGAGGCCGCGCTGGCTGCCGTGGTATCTCGAGTCGTACATCAACGGCGTGCACATCTACGACGCGCCCCGGCCGTGGCTCTTTCCCATTTTCCCCTGGACCGCGTTTGCATTCGCAGGTCTCGCGGCTGGCTTTCTGCTGTTCAGCGATTGGGCGGGAAAAAATGCGGCGAAAGCGACCGCGGCCTTCGGCTTGAGCGGCGTGGGCTTGCTCCTGCTCTCTTCGTGGTTCGACAAAAACCCCGTATACCTCTACGCCGTGTACGACTACTGGCACAGCAACCCCGACTTTTTTCTCGCGCGAGTGGGAATTCTCCTGCTGATTTTATTCGGCAGCTACGTGTATTGCCGCTGGGGACTCGGGCAGGTCGGATTCAGCCCGCTGATTCAAATCGGCCAAACTTCTCTGCTCGTTTACTGGGTGCATATCGAATTTGTGTACGGCCGCTTTTCCATTCTCGCAAAGCGGGCGCAGACGATTCCGATGGCGACACTGGGGCTCGCGATCATCTTCACCGCCATGGTGCTTCTCTCCCTTGCGCGCACTCGGTGGAAAGGGAAGGGCGCGGAAATTCTCGCGTGGGTCCGGCGCGCGCCGCGTCCGGTGGCGGAAGGCTAACGCTGATTCGGCTGCGGAGCGAGCGGGCAGGGCGTGCTGGTCGCTTCGCCGGATTTCGGCGCGATTTTGAAAACGTATTCTCCCGGGCGCGCCAGGCCCATATCTTCGCGCGCAATTCGCTCGACCGCCGCGGGATCGGACTTGAGCCCGTCGACGCAGCTCTGCAACCGGCGGTTCTCCTGGTCGAGCCGTTCAATTTCCTTGCGAACTTGGGCCGCCTGCTCCTGAGTGCGGCGCATGGCGAGCACGCCATGCGTGCCGAAAATATCCTGCAACAGAAGCAGCGCGAGCCCGGCCACGAGAAACCAACTCGTGTAGCGGCGCAGGAAATCTCGCAGCTCCTGCACGAAGCTTGTCCGCGCGGCCTTTTTCATGCGCTGATCCACGCGCGCGCCTCCTCGGCAAGCTGTTTGGCCGCGGCGACCGATCCCGCCTCGGTGTAAATCCGCACGACCGGCTCGGTGCCCGATGGACGCATGAGCAGCCAGGACGCGTCGCCAAAAATCAGCTTCAGCCCGTCGGTCCGATTGGTCTGCGCCACGGGGCGGCCCGCGAACTGTTTGAAATCCTGCTGCAATTTTTCAGGCAGCCGGGCTTGCACATCCGCGGGCAGATGCAGATTCTCGCGAATGGGCCAGCACTCGCAGCCGACGCGGCGGAAGAGGTCGCGCAATTGCTCGCCGAGCGAAGCCTGCCGCGCCGCGATCATCTCGGCCACAAGCAGGCACGCCAGAATTCCGTCCTTCTCCGGCAAGTGGCCTCGAATCGTCAGGCCGGCGCTTTCTTCGCCGCCGATCACGATCTTGTCTTCGCGCAAAAGTGGACCAACGTATTTGAACCCGACCGGGGTCTCATACACCTGCACGCCGTGGCGCCGTGCGACGGCATCGACGAGATGGGAAGTTGCAACGCTGCGCGAGGCGCCCAACTTCACTCCACGCGTCTCGAGCAGATAGTCAAACAGCAAAGCAAGAATGTGGTTGGGCGAGACGAAGGAGCCGTCGCGATCGACGATGCCGTAGCGGTCGGCGTCTCCATCGGTCGCCAGGCCGGCCAGTGCATTTCTTTCGCGTACTGCATCCCGCAAAGGCGCGAGATTTTCCTCGGAAGGATCGGGCCCCGTCCCTTCAAACAGCACGTCGCGATTGCCGCGGATCGCCGCCACGCGCACTCCGTGCTTGATGAAAATGCGGTCGAGCCAGCCGGCGCCGCATCCGTGCACCGCATCGCAGATGAAATTTCCCTTGATCTTTCCGATCACGTCGAAGCGGACCATCTTTTCCAGTTGCGCAAAATAGGGGGCGCGCGGGTCGAGGCGCTCGAACTCGTCTTCCGCTTCTTCCAGCGGCGCGGGCTCGTCGCGCAGAGCGGCGGCGCGCTTTTCGATGTCGCGGGTCACTTCGGGAAGGGCCGGCCCGCCTTCGGGTCCGGAGAATTTCAAGCCGTTGTAGTCGGCAGGATTGTGGCTGGCGGTGATATTCACGCCCCCATCGAATTTCCCGTGAAGAATGGCGTGCGCGATGGCCGGTGTGGGAACTGGCTCGCCGCAGAAAAGAACGCGGCAGCCGTGTGCGGCGAGCACGCCTGCCGCGGCGCGCGCAAATTCTTCGGAAAAAAACCGCGTGTCGTAGCCAACCACCAGCACCGGCTTCCTCTTTTGCGCGCAGACGTGGCCGGCAACGGCGGCAGCCGCGCGGCGCACTCCGGAAAAATTGAAATCGTCGGCGATGATTCCACGCCAGCCGGAAGTGCCGAAATGGATCGCTTGGCTCGTCACGGGCGGCTATTGTATCTTGGCGCGCGCTGCGGGCGCACAACGGTTTCGATGCAGGAAGAGACGCAAGAGTAAAGGCAGCATGACGGACAAGATCGTGGTGCTGGTCACGTGCGGATCGGCGAAGGAAGCGCGCCGGATTGCGCGCGCGCTTGTGGAGGAGCGGCTGGCGGCCTGCGGGAATATTTTGGAAGCTCCCGTGCGATCGATTTATCGCTGGAAGGGGAAAGTAGAGGCGGCCGGGGAATTTTTGCTGGTGATCAAGTCATCGCGGAAGAGATTTGCGGCGCTGGAGCGGGAGGTGAAGCGCCTGCACAGCTATGATGTCCCGGACATTATCGCACTCCCGATTGTGATGGGATCTTCCGATTATCTTCGGTGGGTTGCGGAATGTGTCAGCTCAGGTAGAACGTCGGGATCTTGATTTCGCATTGTGAAATTGGGCAGCATTCGAAGCAGTGTCGCCCCTACGGGGCTTGCGCGTTCGGGCGTGAGGAACCCAGCGCTCCCGCGCTGGGCTAGCTTCTGCCGCGCCTCCGGCGCTCCTTTTTGTGGCACGGCCGCTCTTGCTTGCTCTGAGGCCCGAAGGGGCTGTGTTCTTACGAGCTAAAGTCCTTAACGGATGCAACCAGTTCCGGACCTCAGGGGAAGAGGACAGGCCGGGAGGCCTGTCCTACTTAGCGTCCGCGCGCTTGGCGCTGATACATCCTCTTGCGTCCTCATTCTGTGTAGGGTCACCAAACGCCCTAGGCGTGGAAGAATTTAGCCCAGCGCGGCAGCGCTGGGAAAACTCGCCGCAATCCCATCGAGCGCCCTAGGTGCGACACTCTGCGCGTGCGCACGGCGATGCCGAAATGCGCGTGATTTAGCGCTAGGTGCGTGGGGCGAGCATGCCCGCCGGAGCCACCCGTTCGATTTGCTTGCGGAGAGTTTGCCAATAGCGCACGGGCAGGAGGCGCTGAAGGCGATCGATCCGGATGGCGTCGTCGCCGATGATGATGCGAGGTTCGTTGCGCCGCACGCCACGAACGATGCGGTCGGCGGCCTGCTCCGGCGTCGTGACGGCGACGCGATCGAAATAGGCAAGCGTCATCTCGAGGATCGAAGTAGGGACTCTCTCGCCGAGGCGCGCACGGGCGACCACATTTGTGCGGATGCCTCCCGGATGCACGCACGATACGCCCACCTGCGTTCCCGCGAGTTCGTGCAAAAGGACTTCCGAAAATCCGCGAACAGCAAATTTGCTGGCGCAGTAGGCCGATTGGC
This sequence comes from Candidatus Sulfotelmatobacter sp., assembly GCA_035624115.1. Lineage (GTDB taxonomy): Bacteria > Acidobacteriota > Terriglobia > Acidiferrales > UBA7541 > Palsa-295. Next base: position 12,329 of record DASPSD010000073.1, read on the forward strand.
CCGCCGGGGCGACGATGCCGAAGATGCTCGAAATATTCACGATGTGCGCGCGCGGCTGGCGCTTCAAGATCGGAAGAAAATTTTTGACGCCGTAAACCACGCCCCAGAAATTGATTCCCATCAGCCATTCAATGTCGGCCACGCTGACTTCATCGAAATTTCCGATCAGCGCGACTCCGGCGTTATTGATGAGCAGAGTGACGCGGCCATGGCGCTGCACCACCTCGGATGCGAACTCTTCCATCCGCCGGGAATTTGAGACGTCCACGACGTGGGTGGACACGGCGATTTTGTTTTTTTCGCTGACAACCTGCTCTGCGGTGCCTTGAAGGCCGTTGACGTCGACATCCGCCAGCGCGAGCGACATTTTTTCTAGCGCCAGCCGGCGCGCCAGGGCGCGCCCGATGCCCGAGCCTGCGCCGGTAATTACCGCGACTCCTCCCTCGAGTTTCCAGCTCACGAATCCTCCGTGGTCACAACTGTTTGCTTGCGAGGCGCCATGATAATGCGCATCGCCTCAAATTTCATCCGCGGACGTAAGCGAGACGGCCAGCGCCTAACCTGACACCCAGAAGACAGGCCGGGAGGCCTGTCCTACGAAATCGTGACGTGCCCCTAGACTTTCGCGAGAGCTTGATCCAGGTCCGCGGTCAAATCCTCCACGTCTTCGATGCCGACGGAGATTCGGATCATGCCCTCGGTGATCCCGATTTCGCGCTGGAGCTCGGGCGGAATCGAAGCGTGGGTCATGAGAGCGGGATGCGAGATCAGAGTTTCCACGCCGCCGAGGCTTTCCGCCAGCGAGCAGATGCGGACATTCTTGAGCAGGCGCTTGGCGGCATCGAGCGAGCCGACATCGAACGAAATCATCGCGCCGAATCCCCGCTGCTGGCGCTTCGCGAGTTCGTGCTGCGGATGGGAGACCAGCCCGGGATAGATCACGCGCTTCACTTTCTTGTGCGACTCGAGAAACTTGGCTACCGCGGCGCCATTAGAATTGTGCCGCTCCATGCGGACCGCGAGCGTTTTCACGCCGCGGGAAACCAGGAAGCAGTCCATGGGGGAAAGCCCGGCGCCGGCCGAGCGCTGGATGAAGTAGATTTTCTCGGCGTCCTCCGGGCGAGTGAGAATCGCGGCGCCGCCGGTGCAGTCGCTGTGGCCGTTGAGGTATTTCGTCATCGAGTGGACCACAATGTGAGCGCCCAGCGCGATGGGCTGCTGAAGATACGGACTCAGAAAGGTGTTGTCCACCACGAGCGTCAGGTCGCGTTCGCGCGCGAGCTTTGCCGTCGCCGCGATGTCGGTCACCGTCATCGTCGGGTTCGTGGGCGTCTCCACGTAAATCATCTTCGTGCTCGCCTTCAACGCCGCCTCCACGATGTCGAGACGCGAAGTGTCAAGGAAACTGAACTCCAGGCCGAAATCAACGAGCAGCTTGGTGGTGAGGCGGAACACTCCGCCGTAAACCGCCTGGGAAATGATGACGTGGTCGCCGGGGCGGAGCAGCCGGAACACGGAGTCGATCGCAGCCATTCCGGAGGTGAACACGTAGGCAAATTTGCCGCCTTCGAGTTTCGCGATCGTGCGCTCGAGCGCTTTGCGATTGGGGTGGTTGGTGCGCGCGTAGTCGTAGCCCTTGTCTTTGCCCACTTCCTCGGCCACATAGGTCGAAGTCTGGTAGATGGGCGCAACGATGGAGCCGGTAAGCGGGTCCGGCTCTTGTCCCACGTGAATCGCATCGGTCGAAAACCCCATCGCTTGCCTCCTGGCTTCCGAGCGCAAAACCGCTCCGGACTGTGGCTAGCCCATGTGATGATCCGGGTGCAGCCGGCGATTGCGGGAATGCAGGCGCTCGCGCGGCTGCGGAAAAAAGCGGCGCGTAAGAACCGCGGACGAAAGTAGCGCACCGATGCCCGGCAGTCAAATTCATCGGCGCGGACGGATTTCCCGCCAGTAAGCAAGCGGGTCGCTGCGCCTCGCGGCGCTTGAGACATCGCGCCGAATGGAGTAAAAGAATCACATCATGCCTTTGCATTCCCCGCTTCGGCGCGCCCGCCTAGCTTGCAAGCTCTTGCCATTGCTGGCTCTGGCGTTGGCGATGGCGGCGGGCGCCGCAGCTCAATCCGACTCCAAGGACAAATCGAACGCGCCGCAGCAACCGGCTGCGCAGGAAAAACAGCCGGACAATAATTCGAAGCCGCCTGACCCCGGCACGGCGCGGCTGCGCATCGAAGTGACCGGCAACGACAAGCCGATCGGCAATGCCAGCGTGTACGTGAAGTTTTATGAGACCGGCGGCCTGTTTCACAAAGAAAAGCTCGCGGAAATGAATTTCAAGACGAACGAAGACGGCTCGGTGAAAGCTCCGGATGTTCCGCGAGGCAAAGTGCTGATTCAAGTGATTGCCAAGGGCTGGCACACTTACGGCAAGTGGTACGACGTGGAAGAAGCGGAGCCAACGATTCAGATCAAGCTCGTCCCGCCATCGACGCACTGGTACTAGCTGACCGCGCGGAATCAAAGAATCTCCCTGCGAAACCGGAACTGCACTGAGATTGTGCAAACTGGTTTAACCCATTGGATTTTCGCGGGATTTCCATGCGCGAGCCGCCTTTTCCACAAAGTTTTCAACACAACTGTTGAAAACTTTTACAGAGCATTCACAATTCCGGCACGGGGATTCTGAAATTTGGCGAGCGGATTGCCTGCGCAAGTTTCTAATGCGCAGAATGTTTTTCTCAAACCGCCGATCGGTTTGTGCCGAGGCATCGCCCTAAGTTTCCGGGAAATCCTGACTTAGCGACTGTGCGTGCTATGATTTGTCCCTGCTCGAGGATATTCCACACGAAAAATGAAACGGCTGATCGTCAACGCGGACGATTTTGGTCTGACGCGCGGGGTGAATCGGGGAATCGTGGAGGCTCACCGCGAGGGAATCGTCACGAGCGCGACGATTATGGCCAATGGGGAAGCGTTCGAGGATGCGGCCGAGCTGGCGCGAGCCAATCCGTCGTTGGGCGTGGGCGTCCACATCGTCCTCCTGGGCGGCCGGGCGCTGGCTGCTCGGGAAAAGTTGGGCGGGTTAGTGGACAAAAACGGCAATTTACCGGCCTCTTTCAGGGGGATTGGCATAACCTTTCTTGATGCTTTTACCCGCAGTTCGCACCTGGAAGCGGAGATGCGCGCGCAGATCGAACGTGTTCTGAATGCAGGGATTACGCCCACGCATCTGGATACGCACAAGCATTTGCATGGCAACCTCTGGATTTTGGAATCGCTGGTGCGCGTGGCGGAGGAGTATCGCATCTTCAAGATTCGTATGCCCTTTGAGAATCTTCGCGGCGCATTTCGATTTGGCGGCGCAAGCGGATTGCAAGCGGCGGCACGCCGCGGATTCGTGTTGGCGTCGCGCATGGCCTATCCCGCCTTTCTCCACGTGGCGCGAAGAAAAAAAATGCGGATGCCCGACCATTTTTTCGGCTTCGTGGCCACGGGGCAAATGAATCGCGACGGAATCGTGAAGATAATTCAAGACTTGCCTGGGGGAACCAGCGAGCTCGTCACTCATCCGGGGATTTGCGATGACGAACTGAAGCGCCAGCCGACGCGCCTGCGGGAGCAGCGCACCGAAGAGCTGGCGGCGCTGACGGATCCGTTTGTGATACGCGAAATCGCCGCGAGACAGGTACAATTGATCAGCTATCGCGAGTTAAACTAAGGACATGCGGGAAGGCCAGAGCACGCGACCCCGATTCTCCGTCGTCGTTCCATTCCACGACGAGCAGGAAAGCGTCCGCGAACTTCACCGGCGCCTGAGCGACGTCATGACCGGGCATTACGAGCCGGTGGAATTCGTTTACGTGGATGACCAGAGCTCGGACGCAACCCCTCAACTTCTCAAGGAGATTGCGGAGCTGGACCCGCGCGTTTCTGTCCTCCGCCTCAAAAGAAATTACGGCCAGACGACGGCGCTTGCCGCCGGATTCGATTTCGCTTCGGGCGAGATCGTGATCTCGATGGATGGCGACCTGCAGCACGACCCGAGCGATATCCCCGTTCTGCTTCAAGCATTTGAAGAGAGCGAGGCCGACATCGCCAGCGGCTGGCGCCAGAAGCGCGTAGATAATTTTCTTCTGCGGCGGCTTCCATCGCGCGTGGCCAACTGGCTGATGGCGAAGCTCTCGGGAGTGGATATCCACGACTTCGGCACCACGTTCAAGGTGTATCGCCGGGAAATCATTAAGGACATTCCTCTTTACGGCGAAATGCACCGCTTCATCCCCGCGCTGGCTGCCTGGAACGGCGCGCGAATCGTCGAAGTGCCCATCCGCAATATCGTGCGGCCAGGAGGGAAGTCGCACTACGGACTTTCGCGCACGCTCCGGGTGCTGTTCGACATCATCACTATCCGCTTTCTTCTCCGCTACATGACGCGGCCGCTGCACTTCTTTGGCCCCGCCGGGCTGCTGGGATTGTTTGGAGGAGGCGCGATCCTCCTCACGCTCTTCGCGCAAAAAGTGCTGCGTCACACGGCGATTTTCGTCGAGCACGGCCCGCTGCTGGTTCTCGGCATGATGTTGTGTTTGTTCGGGATACAGCTTCTCGCCGTGGGACTCGTGGGCGAGCTGCTCACGCGCACCCATTTTGAATCCAGCGCCAACCCCATTTACCGCATCGAACGCGTCATCAGCCTCTCCGCGCGTCCCGACCCGGCCGCCAACTCGAGCCAGAATCCGCTTGCCGCCAGACGCGCTGGCAGGTAGGCTTCCCCTAAGTCAGTGCCTGGCAGTAAAGCTACGAAGCTGAAAGGATTATCCGTGAACAATTTGGGGCGAATTGCAATCGCAGCATTTGTTGTGGCTCTGTGCGCGCTCCCGGCGAATTCGCAGATGGGGATGCGCGGAGGGCCGCCGACGGTCCATGGAATTTGGAATCCTGTGGTGGGCCAGGGCGGCGTGTACGAATTTTCTTCGAAAGACGCCGGGAAGCAAACCATGGAGATGGCGATCGTCGGGAAAGAGACCGTCGATGGGAAGGACGCCTTCTGGTATCAGATGGTGATGGAGAGCAGCGAGGCCGGCGGCAAAATGGTGATCAAGCATTTGATGGTCGTGGACGGGAGCGAAACGCACGCGGTCAAGATGATCATGCAGTTTCCCAACCATCCGCCCATGGAAATGTCCGGGCAAATGGGGCAGCGGCAACACTCGAGACAACTTGCCGACATCAAGACCGAAGCGCAGGACGTGGGCAGCGAATCTGTCACAGTGCCGGCCGGGACATTCTCCTGCGAACACTACCGCATGAACGATGGGTCGGGCGACGCGTGGGTGGCAAAAAATGTAACGCCGTACGGACTTGTAAAATATCAAGGCAAAGACACCACGATGGTTCTCGTCAAGGTGGTCACCGACGCGAAGGACAAAATCGTGGGCAAGCCCGTCCCGTTTAATCCGCAGGCGATGATGCAGCAACCGCCGCAATGATCACCGGTGTATAATCCGGCGCTTTTGAAGCGCCCCGTCGCGCCGCCGGGGCGCTTCTTGTTTTTACGCGGCAATGGAGGCGCTCGATTCTTCTCCTTGTGAGGTGCTTCCGGAATGGCGGCTCCCGCGGACAAATTCCACAGCGCACGCGTCACCAGCCGGCGCGAGATCGCCGCGGATTTGTGGATCATCCGGCTTGACCCGGGCGGGGAATTCAATTTTGTCGCCGGCCAGTACGCCACCTTGGGTGTTCGCGGCGAGCAGAAGCATTCCGAGCGCGCCTATTCGATTGCGTCGTCGCCTTATGAAGCGGAGCTCGAAATTTTCATTGAACTCGTGCTGGGCGGCGAACTCACTCCGCAGCTCCATAAGGTGCAGGTCGGAGGAGAAGTAACCCTCCGCAAGACGGCCAAGGGCCGCTTTACGCTGGACCTCCCGAGTGGCCGCAAAAATCATCTCCTTCTTTGCACGGTCACGGGCATCGCCCCCTTCATTTCCTACACCCGCACGCTTTACAAAGATTGGAAAGAAAAACGCTTCCCTGCCGATCTTCGTCTCCACATCATCGACGGCGCCAGCCGCTCCTGGGAACTCGGGTATCGCGAAGAAATCCAGCGCGTGGCCGCAGAAGTTCCCTGGCTCACCTACGTCCCCACAGTGAGCCGCCCGTGGGAGGACCCTGATTGGAGGGGGGAAGTCGGCCGCATCGAAGACGTGCTTCGAAAATATGCGGACCTCTGGCAGCTCGCTCCTGCCGACACAACCGCGTACTTGTGCGGCCACCCGGAGATGATCGAGAGAGGCAAGGGAATTCTGAAGCGCCGCGGATTCGCGAGGGAGCAGATGAAAGAAGAGGTTTACTGGATTCCGGCGAAAGAGAATACTGCTTGAACCAAAGTTGCGAGCAGAAAGACGCCAGCGGGCGCCTGCAAGGGGCTTGCGACGCCCGCTGCTTGCGGCGGGCGGCCTCGCCAGATCTGCACTAAGCCAGCCCGCCGGAATCAGAAGCACCTCAGGACTTGTTTTCTGCACCCACTGTGAGGATTTCTTCGGCTTCCGCGGTACGGCTCTAGGTACGGAGTCCTCCGCGCGAAAGTTCCCTGGAATCTATTCTAGTGGGTCTGTCGGCTTACAAGACGAGACGGACGGCCGCGGGGTCTGAGGCTCGGAACGAAATTTTACTTGGGCGCAGGCTTGATGTAGATCGCGGCAAGCGGGGGCAAGCGGAGCTTCAGAGAATACGGGCGGTCATTCCACGGGACGGGTTCTGCGTGGACTTCGCCGGCATTTCCGAGATTCGTTCCTTCGTAATGGCTCGAGTCGGTATTCAGGATTTCGCGGTACACGCCGAGGCGCTTCACACCGACGCGGTAATTTTCTCTCATCACCGGCGTGAAATTGCACACCACGATGATCAAGTCTTCCGTGTCTTTCGCGTGTCGCGCGAAGGAAAGGACACTGGAAGCCGCATCGGTGACTTCGATCCATTCGAAGCCCGGCCAATCGAAATCCATCTGGTGCAGCGCGCGCTCGCTCGAATGAAGGCGATTCAAATCCGAGATCAGCCGCTGAAGGCCGCGGTGCGGCGGCGATTGTTCGAGCGACCAATCCACGCTCCCGCCCTCCCAGAATTCACCTCTGACTCCCAGCTCGCCGCCCATAAATAGTAGCTTTTTCCCGGGGTGCCCGAACATGTAGCCGAAAAGCAGGCGCAGATTCGCGAATCGCTGCCAATCGTCGCCGGGCATTTTCTCGAGCAGCGCTCTTTTTCCGTGGACCACCTCATCGTGCGAAAGCGGCAGAACGAAATTCTCGTGGAACGCGTAGATCATCGAAAATGTCAGCTCGTTGTGGTGGTGTTTGCGGTAGAGCGGATCGAGCGAGAAGTATTTCAGAGTGTCGTTCATCCACCCCATATTCCATTTCAGATCGAACCCGAGCCCGCCCAGATAAGTGGGACGCGAGACGGCGCCCCACGCCGTGGACTCTTCGGCCACCATCAGCGCGCCCGGATGACGGGTGTGCACCACTTCGTTGAGCCTCTTGATAAAAGAGATCGCTTCGAGATTTTCCCGGCCGCCGTACTCGTTTGGAATCCATTCGCCCGGTTTGCGCGAATAATCGAGATACAGCATGGAAGCAACCGCATCCACGCGGAGCCCGTCGATGTGGTATTTGTCGAGCCAGAAGAGAGCGTTGGAAATCAGAAAATTCTGCACTTCGTTCCGGCCGTAATTGAACACGAGCGTGCCCCAGTCCGGATGCGCGCCCTTTCGCGGGTCGGCGTGCTCGTAAAGATGCGTCCCATCGAAGAACGCGAGGCCGTGGGCGTCGCGCGGAAAGTGCGCGGGCGTCCAGTCGAGGATCACGCCGAGCCCCGCCTGGTGGGCGCGATCCACGAAGTACATGAAATCCTCGGGCGGGCCGAAGCGGCTGGTCACCGCAAAATAGCCTGCGGTCTGGTATCCCCACGAGGCGTCGTAGGGATGCTCCATGATGGGCATCAGCTCGAGGTGCGTGTATCCGAGACCTTTCGCGTAGGGGACCAGTTCTTCGGCGAGCTCGCGATAGGTGAGCCAGCGGTTTCCATCTTCCGTCCGGCGCCGCCAGGCTCCCGGATGGACTTCGTACACGCTCATCGGCGCTTCGAGAAAATTGCGCGTCCGGCGGGCTTTGAGCCAGGCCGCATCGTTCCACCGGTAGCGATCGATATCCCACACCACCGAGGCGGTGTTCGGGCGCAGCTCGGCCGCAAAGGCGTAGGGATCGCTTTTCAGCGCCAGCGAATGCCGCACGCGGGAGAGGATTTCAAACTTGTAGAGCGCGCCTTGTTCGAGGCCCGGCAAAAAGATTTCCCAGATGCCGCTTGGGCCGCGGCTGCGCATGGCGTGGACGCGGCCGTCCCAAAAGTCGAAAGTTCCCACCACGCTCACGCGCTGCGCGTTGGGAGCCCACACGGCGAAATGCGCCCCGGGCACGCCCGCGACTTCGGTCAGGTGCGCTCCGAGCTTTTCGTATTTCAGGTAATGAGTGCCTTCGCCGGAGAGATGCAGATCGTAGTCGGTCAGCAGGGGAGGGAAGGCATAAGGATCAAACCCTTCAATCGTGTTCCCATCGGGGAATCGAAATTGAAGCCGGTACTTCGTCGGGTCGAAATTCTCATCTTCGTGCAGCCCCGCGAATCCAGCCGGGAGCACGGCCTCAAACACGCCGCCGGGATGGATTTTCTCCGCGGGAAATTTCTCTCCGGTGCTCCACGCCACAGTCACTTCCGTCGCGTCGGGATGAAACGCGCGAACCGCCAGCCGCCGCTCTTTTTCCTTGTCGATCCAGTGGGGACCCAGAACGTGAAAAGGATCCGAGTGCTCGGCAGCGACAATTCTATCGAGCTCCGCTTCAAATCCACCGCGTGGTTTCTTGCCCTTGACTGCGTGTGGTTCTTTTTTCATCAGTTCGGTCGCAGCGCGAGTCGCGCGCCGCGCCCCTCCATCTTACCGAAGCAAGTCGCTGTTGTCCCCGTGCGCTGGACTTGAGGTGGAAACATCGTTACGCTAGCGGCGCCCCTGGGGCTCGCAGCGGGGTAATCCAACCAGGAGACACGTCATGAATCGAATGGTCTGCTCGCTCTCCCTGCTTGTTGCTCTGCTGACGCTCGGATCTGCTTCCCCGGCGCGCGCCCAGGGCGCCGGAGAGCAGAAGAAGCCAAAGACGCCTTCGCAGTCCGTTCTCGAGAACTGGAACGATATCGGCGGGCGGCTTGTCGCGATGGCGGAAGACTGGCCCGAAGACAAGTACGGCTACAAGCTGAAGCCCGAGACGCGCTCGTTCCAGGAAGTCTTGCTGCATGTCGCGGGTTCGAACTACGATTTGCTCAAGAACATCGTGGGTTCCAAAGTCGGCGACGATCGCAACGATCCTCCGGTGGCGGAGTACAAAAGCAAAGCGGCCACGATTGCGTTTCTGAAGAAGTCGATTGCCGACGCAGCGGCCGAAATCCAGAAACAGGGCGACACGGGAATCCTCAAGCGGCTCGACTACTGGATCGGGTATACCGAGCACATGGGCGAGCATTACGGATTGTTGGTGGCTTACTATCGCGCGAGCGGCGTGGTTCCGCCGGAATCCCGTCCGAAAAAATAATGCACTTGAGACTGTGAATGGGCCGGCAAAACTCGAGCGCGGAGGCATTGTGATGCTTTTGCTTCTGGCCCTTACGGTGCCTTCCCCGAAGGCGCGGGCGCAGGGAAGGTCGGAGGCCCGCTCGATGGTTGTGTCGCGCGATGGGATCGTGGCGGCGGAAAGTCCGCTGGCGGCGCAAGCCGGCGCCACGATCTTGGCCCATGGCGGAAATGCCGTGGACGCGGCCGTGGCCACGAACGCGGTGATGGGCGTGGTCGCACCGATGATGAACGGCATCGGCGGCGATCTTTTCGCGCTGGTCTTTGAAGCGAAGACCGGGAAGCTCTACGGCCTAAACGCCAGCGGGTGGGCGCCCGCCGGGCTCACGCTCGATTTTCTCAAAAGCAAAGGGTTCAGCGAGATGCCTGAGCGCGGCATTCAGACTGTCACAATCCCCGGGACAGTGGATGGCTGGTCGAACCTTCTCACGCGATTTGGCTCGAAGAAATTTCCGGAGCTGCTTTCCCCGGCCATTCACTACGCTCGCGAGGGATTTCCGGTCCCCGAACTCGACGCGGAAGATTGGGCCGGAGCGGAAAATGATGTCAAGCAAGACAAATATGCGGCGGCGACTTTTTTGATTGGCGGACACACGCCGCGAATGGGCGAGGTCTTCCGTAATCCGGATCTGGCGCGCTCGCTGGAATTGATTGCCCAGGAGGGCCGCGACGCGTTTTATAAGGGCAATATTGCGCGCCGGATCCTCGCCACGTCTGCGAGATTGGGAGGAAAAATCACGGCCGAGGACCTTGCGGAATATTCCAGCGAATGGGTCGAACCGATATCGACCACGTATCGCGGCTGGACCGTCTATGAAATTCCTCCCAATGGCCAGGGCATCGCGGCGCTGATCATGCTGAATATCATGGAGAATTTCCCGCTGGCGAAATATGGACACAACTCCGCCGATGCGCTTCACGCCATGATCGAAGCGAAGAAACTTGCCTATGCGGATATGTATCGCTACGTTGCGGACCAGAAGTTCAGCCGCGTCCCCGTGGCAGGGATGCTGTCGAAGGAATACGCGGCCGCGCGGGCGAAGCTGATCGATATGTCGAAAGCGAATTGCAGAGTCCCGGCGGGCGAGCCGGAGTTTCCCAAGCGTGGCGACACGGTTTATATGTCCGCGGTTGATCGCGACGGGAACATGGTTTCGCTCATCCAGAGCAATTCGGCCGAATTTGGATCGGGCATCGTGGCCGACGGCACCGGATTTGCCCTCCAGAACCGCGGCGCACTATTCAGTTTCGACCCTGCATCTCCCAATGCGCTGGCCGGACGCAAGCGGCCCCTTCACACGATCATTCCCGCCTTCATGGAACGCGGCCAGGAACGCATCGCCTTCGGCATCATGGGCGGCTTCAATCAGCCCCAGGCGCACGCCCAGTTTGTAGCCAACGTAGCCGACTTTGGCATGAATATTCAAGCCGCCCTGGAGGCCGCCCGGTTCACGAAATACTCCTTCACCGGGTGCGATGTAGAGATGGAGGACCGCGTTCCTGCCGATATCCGCGCCGCCCTGGCCGCGCGAGGGCACCAGATTCAGCTCCGAGGGAATTATTCCTCCGAAATGGGGGGCGGGCAGGCCGTCCGGCGGGACTATTCTTCGAGAGTAAATTATGGCGCGTCCGACCCTCGAAAGGACGGAGAAGCGGTGCCCGAGCTTCCTTCCCAGCGGTAAATTCCGGCCGGAATTGACGGCTCCAATCCCTTCAGAAGTGTCGTAAGTGTCTCTAAATAGACACCTTTAGTACCGACGTACCATTGTGACCCTGGCCGCTCGCCCGTATACAGGGAGCTGGGGTAATTCTGCGGGGCGAGGTGTCCGCTCCGTCCTAGGGCTATGGCGAACAAAACCGGAGCGCGGCGTCCCGGGCGCAAAAAAGCTTCGCGTGCTGCCCAACCGGCAGGAGGCGAGGCGGAGGCGCAGCTTCTTGGCCGCCAGGGACTGGCGGCCTGGCCAAACCAAGAAGCCGCGTGCCGAACCAATTCCAAAGGTCTGGCCGAGCACCCCGCCTACATTCAGGCGCTGACCGAGAACAATCCGCTCGCAATTGTGGTGATCGATTCGGAGCAGCGAATCCAATCCTGCAATCCTGCTTTTGAACGGCTCTTCGGCTATCGCCTGGACTGCATTCTCGGCCTGGAAATCAACTCGCTGCTTGCTCCCGCGGAACTCTCTCGGGAAGCTCGGGAGGTAAGCGAACGAGCCGCCAGCGGTGAGGTAGTGCGCATCAAGACCCGCCGCCGGCGCAGCGACGCCACTCTGGTAGACGTGCAGCTCATCGCCGTTCCGATCAATTCGCAAGGCAAGAGCATTGGATACCTGGGCATGTACGAGGATATCTCGGAGCGGTGCCGCTCGGAGGAAGCTCTCCACAAGGCGGAAGAAAAATACCGCCGCCTGTTCGAAAACGCGCTGGAAGGGATTTTCCAGACGACCCCCGACGGCCGCTACATCAGCGTCAATCCCGCGGAAGCCCGCATGTGCGGCTTCAGCTCCCCCGCAGAGATGATTTCAACTGTCCGGGACATCGGGCAGGAGATGTATGCCGACCCGGCGGCTCGCGAAGAATTCAAGCGGCTGATGGAAGAGCGCGGAATCGTCGAGGATTTCGAATACCAAGTCAAGAGGCGGGACGGCACCACGATCTGGGTGTCGGAAAACGCCCGGGGCGTTCGCGACGCCGATGGGAAGCTCGTTTCCTATGAAGGAACGATCGAGGACATTTCCGATCGCAAGCGCGCCGAACTCGAGCGGCAGGTGACATTTGAAATCATTCATGCCGTCAACCTCACGGATAATCTGGACGATCTTCTCCGGCTAATTCACCTGACGCTGAATAAAGTGTTGTACGCGCAAAACTGCTTTGTGGCTCTTTACGAGCCGTCGACGGGAATGTTTCATTTTCCGTTTTTCGTGGATCAGTTCGACAAAGCCCCGCCGCCGCAGAAGGTCGGCAGAAGTTGTACGGCCTATGTTTATCGCACCGGACAGGCCATGCTCATCCCGCAGAAAGAATTCGATCGCCTGGCGGAGAAAGGCGAAGTCGAGCTCGTCGGCACACCTTCGCCCTCCTGGCTGGGCGTCCCGCTCCGAACGCCCCAGGCGACAATCGGCGTGCTGGTGGTGCAACACTACGAAGAAGAGAACGCCTACACGGAGCGCGACCTGGAAGTGCTTTCTTCAGTGGGCGGCCAGATTGCCTTGGCGATCGAGCGCAAGCGCGCCGAAGAAAAAGTCCGCGAAAGCGAAGCGCGGCTGCGCGTGCTAATCGAGCAACTGCCCGCAGTTCTGTGGACTGTGGACAAGGATTTGCGATTCACGTCCGCGCTCGGTGCCGGCCTCACGCGCTTGGGCCTGAAGCCGAACCAGCTTGTGGGCATGCCGCTGCTCGAGTACTTCGAGACCTCGGATCAAACTTTCCTTCCGATCGCCGCCCACCGGCGCGCCGTGGCGGGCGAACCCATGACGTTTCACGTCGAGTGGAAGAGCGGGTCCTACGCCTGCCATGTGGAGCCACTGCGCGACGCGGGAGGAAACGTGCAAGGGGCCATCTGCATGGCCCTGGATATCACCGACCGGAAGCAGCTCGAGGAGCAGTTGCGGCAAGCGCAAAAGATGGAGGCCGTCGGGCGGCTGGCCGGGGGGATCGCGCACGACTTCAACAACCTACTGATGGTCATTCAAGGATATGCGGACCTGATGTCGGACCGCCTTCCCGCGGGAGATCCGCTGCGCCGCAATGCGGAACAAATCCAGATGGCCTCGCAGCGCGCGACCTCGCTCACGCGACAATTGCTTGCCTTCAGCCGCAAGCAGATGCTTGCGCCCAAGGTGCTAAACATTCAGACGGTCGTGGCCGACATGGAAAAAATTCTACGGCGCCTCATCGGTGAAGACATCCAACTGGAAACTTCCAGCGCGGCGGATCTGTGGCTCGTGAAAGCGGACCGCAGCCAGGTGGAGCAGGTGATCATGAACCTGGCGGTGAACGCGCGTGACGCCATGCCTCAGGGCGGCCGGTTGACCATCGAAACCGCCAACGTGGAACTCGACGCGAGCTGTGCGCACCCGCCCGCCGTGCTTGCGCCCGGCCAGTACGTCATGCTCGCCGTAACGGACAACGGCTGCGGTATGGACGCGGCGACACAGGCGCACATTTTCGAGCCGTTCTTCACCACCAAGGAGAAAGGCAAAGGCACGGGACTGGGCCTTGCAACCGTCTACGGCATCGTGAAGCAGAGCGGCGGGTACGTTTGGGTCTATAGCGAGCCGGGCCGCGGATCGTGCTTCAAAGTTTACTTGCCGCGAATCGAGGAGCATCAACCGAGCGCCACGCGCGACCGCCAACTGGATCGCAATTCGCTCGAGCGCGGATCCGAAACCATTCTGCTGGTGGAGGATGAAAAGGGAGTCCGCGAACTTGCCCGCGAATACCTGGAAATGACCGGCTACAAAGTAATCGCAGCGGAAGACGGCCACACAGCCCTTGAACTTGCGGCGATGCACGCCGGCCCGATCCATTTGCTGATGACCGATGTGGTGATGCCGGGAATCAGTGGCCGGGAGCTGGCGCAAAGAGTGGCGCAGATCCGGCAAGGCATCAAAGTGCTCTACATGTCAGGCTATACCGATCAAGCCGTTGTCCACCACGGAATCCTCGAGGATGACGCCGTATTGCTTCAGAAGCCTTTCACAGTAACGACGCTTGCGTCGAAACTCCGCGAATTGCTCGCCGTCGAAACCGTTGCCTAAGTTCACCCGCTCATAGCGACGGCAAAACACGAAGCATGTTTCCGGTGAGCACACGTGTGCGCAAGTGGCGCACATGCGCCCATGTTGCTGCGTGGGCTTCGGGTGCTGGATTCCCCCCTCTTGGGATTCCAAGGTCTTTGCTTTCAATCTGTTAGGCGCTCTCCAGGCCATTTTGCTTCGGTCGCCTGGATTGGAGCGGCAGATGCATTAGTCAGGCCGGCCCGGCCGGAAACATTTTGCGCGGGCGGCCGGGCGAAAAACCAGGGGGGGAATGGGAATGGACGGCGCGACAAGTCAGTTGCACGCAGACGTGAGTAACACGGTCACTGAAGAAATGATCGCTGAGAGACGGCTTTGGACGGCAGTGCTGGTGAACGCCGTGGAAGACTGGCGCAGAGGCAATTTGCGCGAGCGGCGCGAGGCGCAACAGTTTCTTTTCGAGGACAACGCCGACTTTGCCACCGTTTGCTCAGGGGCGGGGCTGAACCCGGAAAGCATGCGCACGCAACTGCTCAAAATCGGGCGCAAAATTCAACCCGACTCCTGGCAACTCAAGCGGATGGCGGCATAGCGCACCGGGCCGCATCGAGATCTCGTTTACGCCTTCAGGATTCATTCGGGGCTCAATTCATAGACGTAGTTTCATAAAGGTTTCCTGCGCCCCGGTATGATGGGGCGCAGGAGCTTCCCTCCACTGGAAGAATCTCCCTGCAGAGCTGTAGAGCTGGCGTAAAATTCCCCGGCGTTACTCTGTTTCTCAAAATGCCGGCTGGTCCACGACTCGATTCCGTGTGTGACGAAAAGCGATTTCTCGTGTGCTGCGCGCGGACCAGGATGTCCGCCCCGCCGGCCGAACAGATCCGCGAGATTCTTAAAGCTCCCATTGACTGGGATTATCTCCATGCGGAAGCAGCCGAAAACTCGATCACTCCGCTCGTGGAGAAACACCTCCGAGTTCTGGGCAAGGATCTCGTGCCGCCGGAAGAACTGGAGCGATGGAAGCAGGCTGCACGCGCCAATACCGTGCGCTGTCTGTATCTCACGGCCGAACTAAATCGAGTTCTCGGCCTGTTTCAATCCAACGGGATCGAAGTGATTCCCTATAAGGGCCCTGTCCTCGCCGCCCAGGCATATGGGGACGCGACCCTGAGGGAATTTGAAGACCTCGATCTGATTCTGCGGCAACGCGACCTTCCGAGGGCACATGAAATCATGCTCGGGCTCGGCTATCGCCCGAAATTCCCATGGATTCTCTCGTCCAGCGCGGCCGCATCTCTTGTTCCTGGCGAATACAACTATCGCGATGAAGCGCGGCGGCTCATGGTGGAGCTGCACACGGAAATTACGTTGCGACATTTTCCGGTCGTCCCGGATCTCGACGCTTTCACGCAGCGGCTGGCAAAGGTGACGCTTGCCGGCAGAGAAGTGAAGACGTTTTGCTTGGAAGACCTGCTGCCGGTTCTTTGCGTCCACGGCTCAAAAGACTTTTGGGAACGCCTCTCATGGATCGCGGATATTGCCGAGCTCGTGCAGGCTAATCCCGGGCTGGACTGGGCGGAGGTAATCCGCCGAGCCGAATCGCTCCGGACCAGACGGATGCTGTATCTCGGATTGATTCTCGCCGCGGAGATCCTGGATGCACCGCTGCCTGAGGAACTCTTGCGTGATGCGCGGGCCGACAAATCGGCTGTCTCGGTGGCTTCTGAGGTACGCGGGCGGCTGCTGAGCCGCTTGATGCCTCATCTGGATGCCGCAGGACGATTCCGATTCCGCCGGCGAATGGTCCCGGGGACGGTTGGCGGATGGCGTTACGCCGCCCGATTGGCCGTAGTTCCCGCTGAAGAGGATTGGACTATGGTGCGGCTCCCCGGTCCCCTGGCGCCGCTTTATGTGGCATTGCGCCCCCTGCGGCTTCTCATTAAATACGGGTGGTCCAGCCGGCGGACGCCCCGGCTTTCCCCTTAGCGTGAACCCCTCAAACAAGTTCCCCCGGCGATAGTCACAATTAGGACACGCGGGCGGACATCCGTGTTGACCCCTTGCCTAATACGAGAGGAGACTAGCCCCGGCTCCCTCTCGATTGTTCTGAGAACTTGGCGAAGTTCGGCCCCTGGGCTACGGGACCTTGATCCGTGGGTGCCTTGCGGCCGATCCATGCCGAAGAAGGGGAATTAGACAAGTTGGGGATCACCACTAACCCGCTGGAATGCGCCCGGCCGCTCGCCATCGCGCTCGGGCTCGTCCCGCTGGAGCTGTTCACTACCCCGGTTGTCATTGCCGGCCAATGGGATCTTCCACCGGCCGGGCTTACCTGAACGATATCTGCGCGACTTGCATTGGACGCAACCGAGCAGGAGTGGCTGGTCTTTCGGGGGATGAGGAAGCTCGGCAGGGGAATTCGAGTTCATTCAGGACGGAGCGCGTCAGAATGGAATTGAAAAGAAGGTGGTTGGTCAGGCTGACTTTGTTTTTCACGTGCGGTCTGCCGCTGGCAGCGTGCTTCACCCCGCACGCGTTCGGACAGGGCCTCGCGAGGCCGGATGGTTCGGTCCCCGTGCCATTGGATTGGACCTCGAAGCACGTTCTCTTCACCTCCGGATTCAATCCGCAGCAAGCGGAGAAGATGTGGAACGAGCCCCGGGCATACGCGCAGTGGCACCTGCATGGGGGGGCGCCCCCAAGTTCAGACTGGGTGCGCAGGCCGCCAGAGCCACCAAGGCGGCTACTGCGAGTGGGGGGCGGTTTCGAAAAGGACTGGGCCGTTCCTCTGGGCGCCGGCGGCGTCGCTCAGGGCATGTCGCCCGCCAAGTACAGCTTCAATGTGAACGCGGCGCCAAGCTGCACCTCCGATTTCGCAGTGTTCCCGATCAACGCGCCGACCGGGAACACGCGCGCCAATGTCGTCGGCACCTTCACGGCCGAACCTGGAATCGGCCAGACTACTTCCGTCACCATAACTCCGGCAGGAGGAGCCGGAGTCACTCTGACCTTGACCTCGTCGGCGGTCTCGAATACAGGGTTGAATTTCCAGATCTCGGCAACGATTGCCACCAATGCCACAAATCTGGCGGCCGCGATCAATCGCAATCTCAGTAGTACCGCCATCGACCGCATCGTCGGGGTCGCATCGGGAAACACAGTCACCGTATACGCGCTCACGCCCGGGAGCCGCGTGACGCTGACGGTTGCCAATACGTTGAGCAATTTCAGCTGGGGCGGAGTTACTGCCGGTACGAACGGCGCTCAGGCCAACATCGTCGCCTTTAACGAGCTCTACAGCGGGTCCGGATCGGCGCTGTGTGCTCACACGAATCCGGAATTCATCTTTTCCTACGCCTCCGGCGTCGGACCGGTCGCCACCTCCCCCGACCTTTCGCTCAGCGGCACAGAGATCTCTTACGTGGAGAACGACCCGAACATCGGCGCAATCCTGCATGTGCTGACCTTCGGCACCGGCAGCACTGAGTACGGCGCCACCTGCGCCGGCAGCAACAACGGTACGGCCATGCCGACCTGCGCAACCAACCCGGTGATCCCCGGAAGCACCGCGAACAGCACCGCCACGGATTTCACGCTTCCCCTGGGATTGGTTGCCGCCAACGCAGCCACCGGGGTGGCCGGAGCAGCGGACAGCTTCTCGTCGCCGTTCATCGACTATGCCGGCGACACAACCTTCGTCGGCGACAACAACGGCTACCTGTATGCGATCACCCCGACGTTTAGCGGGACACCCGCATATGCCGGTGGAAACTTCCCGGTCCATGTGAGCGCCACCCCGGCGCCAGCCGCGCCGACGGAGGTTACGGCAACCGCGGCTGTGGTTACTGTAACCGTCGGCAATACGCTGGGCATCGGAGAATTGGTCACCATCTCGGGCGTATCTGCCAATACCGGCAACGATTGCACCGCCGGCGACATCGCCGCCATCAATGGAACACAGACTGTCATTGCTGCCGGGCTGAGTGGAACGCAGTTCGAATTCAACGCAACGATTCCCAGCGCGACTACAGGCACCGGCTGCACCGTGACCAGCGCAACCGTTACCCCAGGGTCCAACTATCTGTCGTCCCCGACAGTCGACGTGGCCGGCACCGGCAACATCTTTGTCGGCGACAGCAGCGCTAATTTGTACGAGTTGACGCCGGCCGGAACTACCGCCGCAGCAGCGCTGACGGTGGGCGAAAATTTGAACGGTGGTATCCGCGACGCCCCAATCATCGACTCGACCAACGCAGTAGGATTCGTAGTAACGGCCTGCACCACCGGCACCACCGGTGGCGAGACAGACACGACAAATGCCGCTCTTATCCAGTTTAAATTCACAAGCACCACCCTGGCCTCCGTTGCGGTCGCGGGACTCGATTCCGGTGCAAATCAATCCTGTACGGTCGCAGGCTTTCCGATGTATGCCCCGGCACCGGACAACCGCTACTACGTCCTGGGAATCGGCAGCGCCACTGCGGCGAACAACGGCGAACTCATCGCTGCCAGCTCCGGCACCGGTGGCCAACAGATAAAAACCTTCCAATTCGTCAGTTCCGTCTTGCAGACAGCGCCGGAGGGTGGCGACAAGCCTCAACTCGGGACCGGCGCTTCGGTCATCTCGCCGCTCACGGAGTTTTTCAACAACCAGGAAATCAGCGTGACCGGGGTAACAGCAACGACCACTACGGTCACAGTTACAGGCACGAATACGCTTGCAGCGAACGACGTTGTGACCCTAGCGGGCGTAACTGCCAACGCCGCGAACGGCTGCACGGCCGCAGACGTTGCTGCCATCAATGGAACACAGACCGTTATTGCTGCCGGGTTAAGCGGAACGCAGTTCGAATTCAACGCGACGATACCCAGCGCGACTACAGGTTCCGGTTGCACCGCCACCGGCGCGACGGCCACAGCCGCAGCGGACTATATGTTTATGGCAGTGAATCAAAATCCAACGGAATTGTATGCCTTTCTTGTCCCGACCCAGGTCCTGGTCCCGGGACTCGACAACGCTCCGACTCCGAATGCGACAAACACCACCGATGTGGCAGGCGGGACAAGCGCCATAATCGTGGACAACGATTCAACCGGCGGGCAGACATCGAGCCTTTACTACGGCACGTTGGCGACGTCCACCACTATTTGCGGGGCCACTGCCGCGTACTGCGCGGTGAAGCTAACGCAGGGCGCATTGGAATAGTTCGCCGCTCACAGGGCCTATGGCTGCGCGCTCACGAGCGGAAAGGCAATGCGTGAACGGAAGGCCCAGTTGCGGCGGTTCTCAGCTCGGCTGGAACACGACCTGTTCGGCAGTGAAGAATATTCCGGGGGGAAATGAGTGAGCGTGGAACCGCAAGCCAAGGCCCCTGAAAACAAAGAGTCCCAGCCGGAAGGCGCCGGCGCTAAGAAGCCTTACCAGAAGCCTGCATTTTTGCACGAGCGTGTGTTTGAAACGATGGCGCTCGCCTGCGGCAAAGTCTCACCCACACAGTTTCAGTGCCGCTTCAATAGGAAGAACTCATGAGTTTTGTGCACACATGGAACGAAGCAGCGGCGCCATCCAGAGAGTCGTTGCGAGTGGAGCTTGCAGCGGAAATCTTGCGTGATTTCGGGGAATTGCGATTCCGTGCGTGCGGCGGAAGCATGCTCCCTGCAATATTTCCGGGAGATATTCTGCTGATCCGGCGTGACCCGATTGGCCGGATCCGGCAGGGCCATACCGTCCTTTCCTTGAGGGCCGGCCTGTTCTGTGCGCATCGGGTCGTGCGCGTGGAGAATCGCGGCACGGCCGTGCGCCTGATCACTCGCGGCGACGCACTGACGACGCAAGATCCCGCTGTTTCCGAGGACGAGTATCTCGGCCGGGTCATGGGGCTCCACAGAGGCCGCAAACAGAGGGAAGTTGGCGATAGGCCGAGTCTTGAAAGCCGCGTTCTTGGTTGGGTATTGCGGCGCTCCGATTTTCTGACCATTTCATTGATGCGATGGCATTCGTTGTGCATGCGATTGTCAGGAAAAGCGAAACCTGCCGGGCCTGGAAATCGTGAAATAGCAGCGGGGTTGTTACGATGATCGCCGGAACCTGCCTCGCCGCTTCAGGGACCACGCCTCGGAATAAACCGCAAGGCGTGATCGTTGAGATCGGTGGCATTCCCATTCTCCTGAGGTCAGGCGACGCCAAATTCCGAGCCATGCTCGAACAGCGCTACGCAGGTTTTCTGAATCCTTCAGCGCAACCTGCAAGTGAATTCACGGTTTACCTCAATCCGCCTCGCACAAAAATGCCCGACGAAGACGCGCAGGTTTTCAGGAACGATTCGGTCTGGCATATCGAGCGCGGGGACTTTCGGGCGGAATGGGATACGGAGGCCGGCCGCGGGTATGTCCGGCAATCGGCCAACCCTTACGCAATCGACACGGTCCTGCGCATCACGCACTCGCTGGTGCTTGCGGGCAAAAGCGGTTTCCTTTTGCACGCCGCCAGTGCTGTGCGAGACGGACGCGCTTTCTTATTTGCGGGTGCGTCTGGCGCCGGCAAAACCACCATCGCAAGGCTGGCACCGGAAGATGCCAAGGTGCTGACCGATGAAGTCTCTTACGTGCGGAGACAAAAAGATGGCTATTTTGCTTTCGGCACGCCGTTTGCCGGAGAGCTGGCCAAAGTGGGTGAGAACATGCGCGCACCGATCGCCGCGTTGTACCTGCTGGCGAAAGGCCCACGAAACCGAATCGAGCCTGTTGCCCGCAGCGAAGCCGCTCGCGCACTTCTCTCCAATATCCTGTTTTTTGCCGAGGATCCGGAATTCGTTGAGTGGGTGTTTCAGTCCGCGTGTGAATTCGTCGGCCTCGTCCCGGTTTATCGTCTTACGTTCTCGCCCAACGCTCGTGTGTGGGAGATGATTGGATGACCAGCAAGCGATATGCGCGGAGTCCTCAAGTCGCGGCTCGCCGCCTCGGCGATGAAATCATGATCATGTCCGCGCCCGATTCAACTCTATTTACCCTGAACGAGGTAGCCGCACTGATTTGGGAGGCCTCCGATGGCTCACTGGCTCTAAACGAAATCGTGGAACGTGACATTTGTCCGGCATACGACGTCCCGGCAGACTTGGCGTTACAGGATGCAGAGTTGCTGGCCGAAGAACTTGTGGCACACGGCATCTTGCTCCGTTGCGAAGAGCCCGTCCGCGAAGCGCTTGAGCCGAAATGACCGCTCTGATGCAGCGGATGGGAGCCAAGGCGCTCCAATTGGGCATCCCTCTGAGCGTGCAAGTGGACTTGACCTATCGCTGCAACGAACGATGTGTCCATTGTTATCTCGATCACGATGATCACGGCGAGTTGACCACCCCGGAAATCAAGCATCTTCTGGACGAATTGGCCGAAGCCGGCGTGTTTTTTCTCAATCTGAGCGGCGGTGAAATCCTGTTGCGCAAGGATTTCTTCGAGATTCTCGAGCATGCCCATGCCTTGCGGTTTTGCGTCAAGCTGAAAACGAACGGGGTTTTGATTCGTGAGCCCCAAGCAGACCGTATTCGCTCACTCGGCGTTCACTCCGTGCAAATCAGCATTTACTCCCATCGCCCGGAGGTCCACGATTCCATCACCAAGATTCCCGGCTCGCTATCGAGATCGGTTGAGGCCATTCGCTTCCTCAAGGCCCGCGGCTTGAAAGTCATCCTCGCGGATGTTCTGATGATTCAGAACCTCCACGATTACCCTGGTGTCAGAGCATTGGCCGCCGAACTCGGCGCCGAGTTTACGATTGACCCCACCGTGACTCCCAGAATGGACGGCGATAGGTCGATTTTGAACCTGAATGTTGATCAGGCCTCACTGAGGCAGATGTTCCGCGATGAGACATTGGTTGGTAATGTGCAGGAATTCTGCGCGCCCCCGGGGCCGGCGGATGACGACGATCTGGACGGTTTGCCTTGTGGCGCCGGCCACACTGCTTGCTACGTTTCGCCCTACGGGGATGTCTATCCCTGTGTGCAGTTTCCTCTCCCTAGCGGAAATGTGAGGCGCACGCCATTTCTCGATATTTGGCGCCATTCCGGCCAATTAATTGAGGTTCGCTCTATCACAGCTCGCGACCTCCCAAGTTGCTCCCAATGCATCCATCTCGTGAGCTGCACGCGTTGCCCCGGGCTGGCATACATGGAGGGAAACATGCGCGGACCCTCCATACAAGATTGTGAGAAGTCCTTTGCCCGGTCAGGGATCCCATCAGCGAATTTGTTGTCCAGGAAGCCGCCTGCGTCACGACTGGTGCAGATTCAAGGCTTATCGGCAGCAGCCCAAATGTCGTCTGCCAGTTTCGCGTGAGCAACACCTCGCCCGCATCTCAAAGGCATGATCTGTCGTTTACACGCCATTCATCTGGGTCAAGCGCTTCTTGCTCGGATTGCCCACCCGATTCTCCCCTATTGCGGTAGAATCAACCTTCAAGCCTCTCGGGGCTGGACCGCGAAAGTTCCGAACCACGCAATTCTTCTGCGTATCCGGAAGGAGAAATCATGAGCACACCTGCTAAGACAACCGCCGGAAGTCAAGTTACCAGGCCCGCTCAGAATCCTCTCAAGGCTTTGCAGGCGTATGGGCAATCCGTTTGGCTCGATTACATTCGCCGGAGCCTGATTACCACGGGCGAGCTCGCCCGCCTCATCGAGGAAGACGGCCTGCGCGGAATGACTTCGAACCCCTCCATTTTCGAAAAGGCCATCACCGGAAGTACCGACTACACTCAGGCGCTCCGCGAATTGGAGACGCGAAAAGACCTCGACGCCAAGGGGGTTTACGAGCAACTCGCGATTCGCGACATCCAGGATGCCGCCGGGGTGCTCCGTCCCGTGTACGACCAGACGAACAAACGGGACGGCTACGTCAGCCTGGAAGTTTCCCCCTCGCTGGCCCACAAGACGCCGGAGACCATCGAGGAAGCGCGGCGGCTGTGGAAAGCTGTGGGCCGGCCCAACGTGATGATCAAAGTCCCGGGGACCCCGGAGGGCATCCCTGCCATCCGCCAGCTTATCGGTGAGGGAATCAACGTCAATGTGACTCTCTTGTTTGCGCAAGACGTGTACGAACGCGTCGCCGAGGCCTACGTCTCCGGTCTGGAAGATTTGGCGAAGAAGGGCGGCAATCCGGCGGGAACTGCGAGTGTGGCAAGCTTCTTCGTCAGCCGCATCGACACGCTCATTGATGGCCTGCTTGCCGAGCGGATCAAAAGCGCAAAGTCCGCTTCCGAACAAACCATGCTCCGCGGACTGCTTGGGAAGGTGGCCATCGCCAACGCCAAGCTCACCTACCAAAAGTACAAGGAAATTTTCAGCGGGCCGCGGTGGGCTGCGCTCACCGGGCGCGGCGCCCAAACACAGCGGGTCCTCTGGGCCAGCACCAGCACCAAGAATCCCGCCTATCGCGACGTGATTTACGTCGAAGAACTCATCGGCCCGGATACGGTGAACACGATTCCGCCCGCCACTTTTGACGCGTTCCGCGACCATGGCCGTCCGCGCGCGAGCCTGGAGGACGACGTCATCTCCGCGCACGAAACGATGGACGGCCTGGCACGGGCCGGGGTCTCGATGAAAGCGGCAACCGACAAGCTGACCGAAGACGGCGTCGTGCTGTTTGAGGAGGCGTTTGATAAGTTGCTCGCGGCTGTGGACCAACATGTGGCCAAGCCGCGTCCTGCCGCCGCCAACCGCTTGACCTACCGGCTTCCTGAGAAGCTCAAGACCGCCGTGGAAGCAACACTCGATGATTGGCAAGCCAACAATAAAGTGAAGCGGCTCTGGGCCCGCGATGCTTCGCTCTGGACAAATACCGACGAGGCCGACTGGCTCGGATGGCTCGGCGTTGCCGACGATCAAATCTCGCAAATTGGCCAATTTGAGCAGATCGCTCGCGAGGCTCGCGACGCAGGCTTTACCCACGCGCTGCTTCTCGGAATGGGCGGCTCCAGCCTTTGCGTCGAAGTGCTGAAACTCACTTTTGGAAAAGTGGCGAATTCTCCGGAAGTCTTTGTCCTCGATTCCACCGACCCGGCTCAGATTCGAGCCATCGAATCGAAAGTGAACCTGCCAAGAACGATTTTCATTGTTTCGAGCAAATCCGGCAGCACTCTTGAGCCCAATATTTTCAAGCAGTATTTTTTTGATCGCGCGAAACAGGCCGTCGGGCCGGCGGAGGCAGGAAAGCGCTTCATCGCCATCACTGACCCCGGCTCGAAGATGCAGCAGGTTGCAGAAGCGGACTCTTTCCGCCACATTTTCCTTGGCGTCCCCAGCATCGGCGGGCGCTACTCGGCGCTTTCAAATTTTGGGTTGGTTCCCGGGGCGATCCAGGGAATCGACGTGAGGAGGTTCCTCGATCGCGTCGAGGAAATGGTGCACTCGTGCGCTTCGGTGGTTCCCGCAAAGGAAAATCCCGGCGTGATCCTCGGCGCAATTCTCGGCACGCTGCACAACTCGAGCCGCGACAAGGTGACGATTTTCACTTCACCCGGAATCTCGGACCTCGGCGCATGGCTCGAGCAGTTGCTCGCCGAATCCACCGGCAAGCAAGGGCGCGGATTGATCCCTGTGGACCGCGAGCAAATTGGCTCACCCGATATCTACGGCAACGATCGCGTGTTCGTTTACGTGCGTCTCGAGAATGCTCCGGACGCGAAGCAAGATGCGGCGGTGGCTGCTCTCGAGAGCGCGGGGCATCCGGTCGTGCGCATCGCCGTATCGGACATTTACGACATCGGCCAGGAATTCTTCCGCTGGGAGATTGCAACCGCCGTGGCCGGCTCGGTTATCGGCATCAACGCATTCAACCAGCCGGACGTCGAAGCGAGCAAGATCGCCACTCGCAAGCTGACCTCCGAGTTTGAGCAGAAGGGAACATTGCCGGCGGAATCGCCGTTCCTGGAGGAAAAGGGACTTAAGCTCTACACGGATGAGAAGAATGCCGCAGCGCTCAAGCAGGCGGCGAAAGACGCCACCATCGCCGGTTGTTTGCGCGCGCATCTGGACCGCATTCACTCGGGCGACTACTTCGCCCTTCTCGCTTACATTCAGATGAACGATACGCATGAAACGCAGCTTCAGGAAATCCGCCACGCGGTTCGAAATAAAAAGCGCGTGGCCACTTGCCTCGGTTTCGGCCCCCGGTTCCTGCACTCCACGGGCCAGGCTTACAAAGGCGGGCCCAATTCCGGCGTCTTCTTGCAAATCACTTGCGACGACGCGGCCGATCTCCCGGTTCCCGGCCAGAAATACACTTTTGGCGTGGTGAAGGCCGCGCAGGCGCGCGGTGATTTCGCGGTGCTGGCGGAACGCGGCCGGCGCGCGTTGCGCGTGCATTTGGGTCCGGACGTTGCGGCGGGCCTCAAGCAACTGCAGGCGGCCATTCAGCAGGCGTTGTCCTGAAGGTTTCACTTGGGAGGCCCCCTTCATGGATTCGATTGATTCGGCCCGCCCGAGCCAGGAATTGCATGGCCGGATCGGTGACCCATGCATCATGGTGACGTTCGGCGCCGGCGGGGACTTGGCCAAACGCAAGCTCGTGCCCGCAATTTACAACCTTCTCCGCGGAGGATTGCTCCCCCGGGATTTTGCGATCGTGGGTGTTTCGCGCGAAGAATACACCACCGAGCAATACCGCGAGAAAGTCAGCCAGGAGTTCAAGGAATTCGCCACGTGCCCGGTCGAGCCCTCCTCCTGGCAAAAATTCGTCCAGAGCCTATTCTATCTATCAGGCGATTTTGACGATCCAGCTCTCTATCGGCAATTGACCGAGCTTCTGTCGCAAGTCGACCAGCAGCAGGGAACTCGCGGCAACCGCCTCTTCTATCTCGCCACAAGCCCCGCGTTTTTCGCCGGAATCGTGAAGCAGCTTGGGGCTGCCGGCCTCGTGAACCCGGACGGTGGTTCCTGGAAGCGCGTGGTGATCGAAAAACCGTTTGGCCAGGATCTGGCGTCGGCCGTTTCCTTGAATCACGAGATCGGAAGCGTCCTCCAGGAAAGCCAGACTTATCGCATCGACCACTACCTGGGAAAAGAGACGGTCCAGAACATTCTGGCATTCCGGTTTGCCAACGGGATTTTCGAGCCCGTCTGGAATCGCCGGTACGTGGATCACGTGCAAATCACCGTAGCGGAGGAGCTCGGCGTCGAGCTTCGCGGCGGCTATTACGATCATGCCGGCGCGCTGCGCGATATGGTGCCCAACCACATTTTCCAGCTCATCACCTTGAGCGCGATGGAGCCGCCGATTTCCTTTGACGCTGCCGCCGTTCACGATGAGCAAACGAAAATCCTCCGCGCGATCCAGCCGCTCACGCCGGAACAAGTTCTCACCCATGCCGTGCGTGGCCAATACGACGCGGGAACGATCGACGGCAAGCCCGTGACCGCCTACCGCACCGAGCAGAATGTTCCCCCTAATTCCGCCACCGAAACTTTCGTCGCCATCGCGCTGAGCATCGACAACTGGCGTTGGGCGGGGGTGCCCTTTTATTTGCGGACCGGCAAGCGCCTGGCGGAGCGCGCCACGGAAATCGTGATCCGGTTTCGCAAGCCGCCGTTTGTCCTGTTTCGCAAAACGTCCGTGGGAAAAATTCCTTCGAACGAACTCGTGCTTCACATTCAGCCGAATGAAGGAATTTCTTTGAGCTTCGAAGCCAAGGTTCCCGGGCCCGTCGTTCGCCTTGGTGCCGTGGATATGGATTTTGAGTACGCTGATTATTTCGGCTCGACTCCTTCGACCGGTTACGAAACCCTCCTTTTCGATTGCATGGTCGGAGACCCTACGCTTTTTCAGCGCGCCGACATGGTGGAAGCATCCTGGACGGTCGTGCAGCCGATTCTGGATGTGTGGAAGGCGCTGCCTCCGCGCGATTTTCCCAATTATGCCGCCGGCTCCTGGGGACCCGAGCAGGCTTTCGATCTCCTCCGCCGGGATGGCCGCGAGTGGCGCGACCCGATGAGAAAGCCAGCACCGAAAACAGAAGCTTCTGCTGCCGCGTTCGCCGAGATGAAGGCCGCGACTTCGCAGACATGAAGAGCCGCGCTGCCGCGCTCGAAGCCATCCAAAATCAATCCTTCGATGTCTGCGTGATTGGAGGCGGCGCCACCGGCTGCGGCTGCGCGCTCGACGCTCAGCTCCGCGGGCTCCGTACCGTCCTTGTGGAAGCCGGTGATTTCGCCTCGGCCACGTCGAGCGCCTCCACCAAAATGGCGCACGGGGGAGTGCGCTACCTCGAACAGGCGATCCGTGAGTTCGACCCGCGGCAATTCAAAGTGCTGAAGCGCGCGCTGCACGAACGCCAGCGCATGTTGCGCAACGCCCCATTTCTGACGCGCACTCAACTTTTCCTTACTCCTTGCTTCCGCTGGTTCGACGTTTGTTACCTTGAGACCGGCCTCAAGCTCTACGACTGGATTGCCGGACGCGCGAGTCTTGCGCCAAGCTTCTTCGTCTCACGCGGAGAAATAGTGAGGCGAATGCCATCGCTCGCTGCGGAGACGCTCATTGGGGCGGTCGCGTATGCCGACGGCCAATTCGATGATGCCCGCTTTAATTTGACACTGGCGAAGTCGTTCACCGAAGCCGGCGGCGAGGCGGTGAACTATTTGCGAGTGACGGCATTCGAGAAGGGCGCGAATGGCAAGCTCGCCGCGGCACAGGCAGAAGATGAGGTCTCGGGTCACCGGTTTGAGATTCGGGCGCGGGTACTTATCAACGCCACCGGACCCTTTGCAGACACGATTCGCCAGATGGCCACTCCAGCCGCAGCGCCACGCATGCGTCTCAGTAAAGGTGTGCATATTTTGCTCCCGCTGGAAGTCCTCTCCAGCGCGGATGCGTTGCTCATCCCGAAGACAGAAGACGGCCGCGTGCTTTTCGCGATCCCGTGGATGGGCCGGTTGCTTGTCGGCACAACCGAGCAAGAAGTGAACTCGGCCCACGGTCTCTTCGTGACTCGCGAGGAAGTCGGCTACATCTTGCGCTATTTGAATCGCTATCTCGCCAGTCGCGTAACGCAAGATCAAATCGTCAGTGCGATAGCGGGAGTGAGGCCGCTGGTGAGTTCCGGCGATTCGCGAGATACGAAGAAACTGGCGCGGGATCATGAAGTCGAAATCGATCGCCAAAGCGGACTGATTAGCATCCTTGGCGGCAAGTGGACCACGTATCGGGCAATGGCGGAGGATACGATCGATGCGGCGCTGAGGTATCTCGGCTCGACTGCCACTCGCTGCCGGACGCAGGATTATCTTCTGCTTGGCTCGGACGGCTATTTTCCTGACTACTGGCAATTGCTTGCGAAAGAGCACAGCTTGCTTGAGGCAACGGCCCGGCACCTCGCCAAAAAGTACGGGGTGCGTGCATCCGAACTCATGACTTTAATCAAGGAGGATGCGTCTTTGGGGGCCCCGCTCTTCGAGGGCTTGCCGTCATTGCGTGCGCAGGTGGTTTTCAGCGTACGAAATGAAATGGCGATCACAATCGAAGACGTGTTGGCGCGAAGGCTCGGCCTCGAAGCCTACGGCTGGCGGGAAGCCCTTCGCGCAGCGCCATCCGTTGCAGCGTTGCTTGCAGCAGAACTCGGCTGGTCTTTCGCGCAGCAATGCGATGCGCTCGACGCCTACATGAGAAAGATTCACGGCATGTCGCAAAAAGCGGGCTTGGAAATCGAAGCACCGGTGCACTCGTGAATTTCTGCACCGCGGGCGCTCGCGCCGAAAGAACGGGGTGACTTGGTGGCGAGTTACGTGGGAGCGATCGACCAGGGAACCACCAGCACTCGCTTCATCCTGTTCGACCGCGCGGGAAAAATCGCCTCGCTTGCCCAAAAGGAGCACCGGCAAATCTATCCCCGGCCCGGTTGGGTCGAGCACGACCCGGCTGAGGTATGGCAGTGCACCCAGGAAGTGATTGCCGCTGCCATGCAGCGGAAGGGGATCCATCCAGACGATCTCGCAGCCATCGGCATCACCAATCAGCGCGAAACGACAATTCTCTGGGATCGCAAAACCGGCTCGCCCGTCGCCAATGCCATCGTTTGGCAGGACATGCGCACCGAGGATTCCGTTCGTGAGTTCTCGCGCCACGGCGGGCAAGACCGCTTCCGCGCCATAACCGGCCTTCCGCTTGCCACTTATTTCAGCGCGCTGAAAATCCGCTGGCTGCTCAAGAATATTCCGGGCTTGCGCGAACGGGCCGCAGCCGGCGAGATCCTTTTCGGAAATATCGACACATTTCTCCTCTGGAATCTAACCGGCGGCCCGGAGGGCGGGATCCGCATCACCGATGTTAGCAATGCCAGCCGGACGCAATTGATGAATCTCGAAAAATTGTCCTGGGATCGCGACATTCTCGATATTTTCGAGATTCCCGAAGCGATCCTGCCGGAGATTCGCTCCAGCAGCGAAGTGTACGGCACGGCCTGCTTGAGAGCGATCGAGGGCGTCCCAATTGCCGGCATTCTCGGCGATCAGCAGGCGGCGCTTGTGGGCCAGGCGTGTTTCCACAAGGGCGAAGCGAAAAACACCTACGGAACGGGCTGCTTTCTGTTGATGAACACCGCCGAACGGATTGTCTCGTCGAATCACGGCCTGCTCACCACCGTGGCATACAAATTCGGCGCACAGCCCGCGCACTATGCGCTGGAGGGCAGCGTGGCGATCACCGGAGCGCTCGTGCAGTGGATTCGCGACAATTTGAACCTAATCGCCATGAGTTCCGAGATCGAGTCGCTCGCGCGCACTGTGCAGGATAACGGCGGCGTTTATTTTGTTCCGGCATTCTCCGGCCTTTACGCTCCCTACTGGAAAGCAGGCGCGCGCGGCGTGATTGCCGGCCTGACCCGCTACGCGAATCGAGGTCACCTGGCCCGCGCGGCGCTTGAGGCCACCGCTTTTCAGGTTTGGGAAGTTGTGGAAGCGATGCAGAAAGATTCGAAAATCGAGTTGCAATCGTTGCGGACAGACGGCGGGATGGTCGGCAACGAACTCTTGATGCAGTTTCAGGCGGACATTTTGAATCGTCCGGTAGTGCGCCCTGCGATGCATGAGACCACCGCTCTCGGCGCTGCATATGCCGCGGGTCTTGCGGTCGGCTTTTTTAAGAACACGGACGAGCTGCGCGAAAACTGGGCGATCGATCGCACCTGGGAACCCCGCATGGATGGCGCCACGCGCGACCGGCTGCGCCGATCCTGGAAAAAAGCTGTGACGCGGTCGTTCGACTGGGTTGAGCCGGATTCAGACAGCGCGCCCGAATGACTCAGTCGGTAGCGCCGGCGCTTGTGGAATTCTGACTTCGCCCGGCGAGTTCGATGGCTTCCGCGAGATGAATTGCGCGCCGTCCTGTCGCCTGAAGAATCTGCTCCCGGCAACTGAAGCCATCCGAGATGATCAGGGTTTCAACCGGCGCTTGGCGAACAGCGGGCAGCAGCACTCTTTCCCCTGCTGCCTGTGAGATCCCGTACTTTTCCTTTTCGAATCCAAACGGCCCTGCCATTCCGCAACAGCCGGCATCGAGTGTGCGCACGTCCACGCCCATCCTTCGAAGCACCGATTCCGTGGGGCTCATCCTCATCAGCGCTTTTTGATGGCAATGGCCGTGGAGAAGCACTTTCTGCGGAAGCCGCGGCGAATAGTCAGGAGCGGATCGCTCGAGGAATTCGCTCAGCAGAAACGTCTGGCTGCGGAGCCGCTCCGCGCGCGCGTCTTTGGGGAAGAGATTTCGGAGTTCATCGCGGAACACCGAAGCGCAGCTTGGCTCCAGCACCACCATCGGCAGTCCGCTCTCAATTGGCTCGGCGAGAGCGTTCATCACGTTGCGCAGGTAGTCCTTCGCACGCTCGAGCATTCCGAAGTCATAGAGAGGCCGGCCACAACAAAGCCGCTGGCGGGGAATCGTGACATGGAAGCCGGCGCGCTGAAGCACATTGACTGCTGCCCGCGAAGTCTCCGGGTGAAAGTGATTGTTGAATGTGTCCACCCACAACAGGACTTCGCGGCCCTCCGCCCCGCTTCCATTTCCAGTCAACCCGGCTAAACCATTTTTCCGGGCCCATGTCCGAAAGTTTGCGGTCGCGAGAAGGGGAATCCGCCGCTCCGGCGCCATATGCAAAAACCGTTTGAGCATTTGATTCAGGCCCGGGGCCTGGCTCAGAAAGTTCACCAGCGCCGGCGCGGCCGCCGCAATTTGCAGCCACTGGTCGATTTTGCCGAATGCGTGCGCAAAAAGCGGCCGGCTCCTGCCTTCGTAATAGTGCGACAAGAACTCCGCCTTGTACGTCGCTATATCGACATTCGCAGGACACTCCGCCTTGCAAGCCTTGCAGGAGAGGCACAAATCGAGCGCCCGCCTGACCTGTTCATCCTGCCAGCCGCCGCGAAGCACTTCGCCTTGCAGCAATTCAAACAGCATGTGCGCGCGGCCGCGCGTGCTGTGCTCTTCCTCCAGAGTGACCATGTAGCTTGGGCACATCGCGCCGTTTTCGCTCTTGCGGCACGCGCCCACGCCGATGCACCTTTGCGCTGCTTTGGCAAACGAGCCCCCGTCGTCCGGAAATTTGAAAATCGTGGTCGGCTCGAGCGGCTTATAGTCCACCCCCAGCCGCAGATTTTCCGTGGGCAAATACGCATCGACCACTTTGTGCGGATTGAGCCCGTTATCCGGGTCCCAGGCCGATTTGAATTCAACGAATGCCTTCATGAGCTCCGGCCCGAACATCTTCGGAAGCAGCGCCGCGCGCGACTGCCCGTCCCCATGCTCACCGGAGAGCGAGCCGCCGTAACCAATCACCAGGTCCGCGGCGCGCTCGATGAATTCGGTGTATTTCCGGATTCCGTTTTCGGATTGCAGATCGAAGCTGATGCGGGTATGGAGGCACCCATGCCCGAAATGCCCGTAGAAAGAGCCGACGTAGTTAAATTCGTTCATCAATTTGCGCAGAGCGCGCAAATACGCGCCCAGCTTTTCCGGCGCTACGGCTGAGTCGTCCCATCCGTCCCATTGGGGCGCCGCTCCTGGCGCGGATGCGGCTGAGCGCGGGCCCGCTTCGCGGATTTCCCACACGGCGCGCGCTTCGCTCTTCGAGTAAATGCGAGCGTTCGGCGCGCCATTCGCCTTTTTGAGCCGCTCAACGAGCTTCTCGGCCACGCGCTGCGAAGCGCCGGGTTCATCGGAGCCGAACTCGACGAGCAAATAGCCGCGCCCCTCTGGCAGCAGGTCCAAATTGGGCGTGTTTTTTCTGCGAAGACCGTCAATCATCGTCCCATCGAGACCCTCGAGCCCGATCGGCTTGAATTCCAAAATTTCCGGGACGTGGTCCGCCGCCAGATAAGCGTCGGGATATCCGAGTCCGACGAGGGTGCGGTCCTGAGGACTGTGCACCAGGGTCAATTTGGCTTCAAGCACGACGGCACAGGTTCCTTCGGTTCCCACCAACGACCGCGCGACGTGAAATCCATTTTCGGGCAGCAATTCGTCGAGGTTGAACCCGGAAACCCGCCGCGGAATTCGTGGAAAGCGCGCGCGAACCAGTTCGCCATATTGATCCCGAATCATCCGCAGGTGGCGATGAAGCGTTCCGATGCGCCCGCTTTCAGCCGTGACTCGGTCCAATTCCTCGTCGTTCACGGCACCTACAGTCAACAGCGTGCCGTCGTAAAGCAGAATCCGCAACTCCTGCACGTTGTCCACGGTCTTGCCGGCCAGCAGGGAATGAGTGCCGCAGGAATTATTGCCAATCATTCCGCCGATCGTGCAGCGATTGTGAGTCGAAGGATCGGGCGAGAACGTAAGATGGCGGGATTCCGCCCGATTCCGCAGCGTATCGAGCACGACTCCGGGCTGAACCCGCGCGAATTTTCGCTCAAAGTCGATCTCCACAATCCGATTCATGTACTTCGTGAAATCGAGCACCACCGCGACATTGCAAGATTGGCCTGCCAGGCTCGTTCCCGCTCCGCGGGGCAGAACCGGCGCATGGAACAATCGGCACGCTGCTACCGCCGCCACGACATCTTCCTCATCGCGCGGCACCACCAGGCCGATCGGGATCTGGCGGTAGTTCGACGCATCGCAGGCATACATCGCGCGGCTTCCGCGATCGAATCGGACTTCTCCCCTGACGGTTCGTTTCAGCTCGTTTTCCAGTTCGGCAGCTTGCAGGAAAGTATCAACCGGTTTTCCGTGCGAACTCAGTGGCAGGGGGGCGATGGAGTGCAAATGAGTCACCACATCCGTTTCCGTGTGAGCGCGCGAATCATGTCGCGTTGCCGAGTCCCTCTTCCGGCTTCATCCAGAACGCCAGAATCGATCCGAAGAAGAGTAAACCGATGCTGCCCAGGAAAGGCAGCTCCCAGTTCCCGGTTTTATCAATCACGTAGCCAAACACGAGCGGCGAGAGAATCGCGGCGAGCGCCGAACCCGTATTCATCAATCCGCTCGCGGAGCCCGAGTATTTCGGCGTGATGTCCATCGGAATCGCCCACATCGGCCCGATCGTAAACTCCGCAAAGAAAAACGCCAAGCTCAGGCAGACGGCAGCAACCGTCAGATTGTGGCTGAAAACGATTGGCAACATGAAAGCGAGCGATGCAAGGAATCCGATCACGACCAGGTCTCGCCGCGCCTTGTTGCGGCTTTGAGTCTTTTTGTAAATCCGGTCGCTCATCACTCCGCCGAGAGTGTCGCCGATAACGCCGGCGAAGAAAACTCCCGCGGAAAACAGCGCCGAATTCTTCAGGTCGAGTTTGTAGCTGTGAAGAAAAAATTGCGGAATCCACGCGAGGTAAAGCCACAGCGTCCAGCCGTAGCAAAAGTACACGATTGTCACCGGCAACATGCGCCGCCATAGCCGCAGCCAGGGGACCGGGTCCTTTTTCTTCTCTGATCCCGGCACATAGGGCGGCAACGCGCTCAATTCCTGCTGCGTGATCAGGGGATGATCACCGGGGTCATCGCGGAAATAGAATCCCCAGAGAATTGCCCAGCCCATACTCAAGATTCCCAAAATCACAAACGACCCGCGCCACGTAACCAGAGCCATCAACCATGCTACCAGTGGCGGCGTTAGCGCATTCCCCAGCCGCGCGCACGAATGGGTGATCCCCTGCGCATAAGCGCGCTTTCCTGCGGGCGTCCAATCGCTCATCGCTCGCGTGGCGGTCGGAAAAGTTGCGCCTTCGCCGAACCCGAGCATCACCCGCGCCACCAGCATCGTCGCAAGGCTTCCGACCAATCCCGTTGCCAGCGTTGCCCCCGCCCAGATTACGGCCGATACCGTCAGCGCCCGCCGCGCGCCGAACCGGTCGCTCACCCATCCTCCGATCACCTGAAACAGCAGGTACGGGTACGCGAATGCCGAAAATACAAGCCCCACCTGGGTGTTATTGAGATGGAGCTCCTGCTTGAACGCGCTCGAAGCCGTGCTCACGTTGACCCGATCAATGTACGTGATCCCGTACATCAGGCAGATCAAGATCAGCACGTTCGTGGTTGCAGAAAAAATCCTCGCGCGCTCAGCAACCGGCTTTGCTTCCGAGGCCATTCACTATCACCTCACGCGTCTGCCCTTCAGCTGTGCTGCCAATCCGCCCTGGCCTACTTCAGCGACTCGACCGCATGTCGCGCGCTCTGCGCCTGGGTGAGCGAATCGAGCGCCGCGGCGACGCCACCATCCTTATGCGGCACACCCGCCAGCCTCAGTCCCATTTCGATCCCGGAGAGCGTCCCTGCAAGCATCAAATCGTTGAAGCTTCCGAGATGCCCGATTCGGAAGACTTTCCCGGCAAGTTTCGAAAGCCCGGAGCCCAGCGACATATCGAAATTTTCGAGGATGACTTTTCGCAGCGCATCGGCATTATGGCCCGCGGGCATGAGCACCGCTGTCAGCGAGTTGGAATACTCACGGGGGTCTTCACACAAAATTTCGAGGCCCCACGCGCGCACGGCCGCCCGGGTCGCTTCCGCGTGGCGGGCATGGCGCCGAAATACCTCGGGGAGGCCTTCCTCATTCAACATGCGGATGGCTTCGCGCAGCCCATAAAGCAGATTCGTAGCGGGGGTGTAGGGGAAGTAGCCCGCGCGATTCGGTTCCAGCATCTGCTGCCAATCCCAATACGACCGCCGAAGCCTCGCCGTCCTATTGGCAGCTAGCGCCTTTTCCGAAACAGCATTGAAGCTCAGTCCCGGCGGAATCATGAGCCCCTTTTGCGAGCCGCCGACAGTGACATCGACTTGCCATTCTTCGTGGCGGTATTCCATCGAGCCAAGCGACGAAATCACGTCGACGATCAGAAGCGCCGGGTGACGCAATCGGTTCATCGTGGCGCGAAGTTCCGGAATTCGGCTGGTCACGCCCGTGGAGGTCTCGTTGTGGACCACCATCACGGCTTTGATGGCGTGTTCGCGGTCCGCGCCAAGCCGCGTTTCCAAATCAGTCGGGGCCGCGCCTCTTCGCCAATTTCCGGGCACATATTCCACGTCGACGCCGAAATTTTCTGCCACCTGCCGCCAGAGCTGAGAGAAATGGCCCGTCTCGAACATCAACACGCGCTCGCTCGGAGAAAGCGTGTTCACAATCGCTGCTTCCCAGGCGCCTGTTCCGGAAGCAGGGTAGATCAGCACCGGCCCGGATGTTTGGAAGATCGGGCGGAGCCCTTCGAGAACTTCCGCCGCCAGACTTGCGAATTCCGCGCTCCGGTGGTCGATCACCGGCTGCGCCATCGCGCGCAGCACCCGGTCCGGAACATTTGTCGGGCCCGGAATTTGAAGGAAATGGCGCCCCGTGTGGATCATCACAGCTCCAATCAAACCTTTCGTGCGCAGGAGAGTCTACATCAGGTTGAAGCCTTCGGAGAATGCTCCCCGGCGGATTGCATTCGATTCGGAGGGGCACTCGAACCGCGCGGAGACACAATTCCTCTATGAGCGAAAGGAAGCGGTCTTATCCGCCCGGCGATTGGATTGAGCCGCCTGGCAGCCGGCTAGGACAGGTATTTTCTCAGCGGCTCCCAGTAATGGCCGTACCATCCTTCGTTCAAATGCCGGAAATTGCCTTCGGGGAATCCAGTGTGATCCAGAGTGATTTTCGTTTGCGGGCCCTGCGCTTCCAGCACGAATTTTGCGAGCGAATAAACGCCGGGATCCCAGTGCGCCGGCCGCCAGGCCTGCACGATTCGCTGGTTGGCAACCAGCTCGATGTTTCGCCCCACGATCAATCCGCCGAACAATGAAAACACGCCTCCGGCATCGCGATTGATTTCCGCTGGCATTCCCGTGAAAGCAGCAAACTGCTTGGAATCGAGCAGCACCTCATAGATGCGCTCCGGGCTCGCCGGCACCTTCACCTCTTGATGCAGGTAGGTGAGCAGCCCTTCGGCGCCGGTGCTCCCTTGCTCCGCCGTTTTCTGCAGCGGTCTGCCCCATGCAGCGACGCTTGCGGCCAGCCCTCCCAACATCGTTGCCACTCCCGCCATCACCTGACGCCGCGACAGGCTGTTCGCCGCTCCCGGCACGTTTCTTCTTTCCGTCATGCTCTCTCCTCCGACTGTTTTGTGTTCCAGCGTCCCACATCAGACCATCGGGTCAAAATATGATCAAGATAATATTCTTCTGGCTTGCAACATCCCGAAAGCGCGATACTCCTGCCGCCCGATTCCAGGAGGCGCCGTGCCATATCCCGCAAGTCACCGCAGCAAAGTGAGAGAAAAGATCGTCCAAAGCGCGCGCAGGCTTTTCAATCGCCATGGCTTCGACGGTGTCTCGATCCATCAAATTATGGCGGGCGCAGGCCTCACACACGGCGGCTTCTACAGCTACTTCCGCAGCAAAAGCGACCTCTACACCGAAGTGCTCGGCTGCTTCTTTACGGACCCGGACTGGAAAAGCTGCTGGGAAGGCGTCGAGGTGGATCTGGCTTCCAGAGACGTCGGCCCGCAGGTGGTCCGCGCCTATCTTTCCCGCCAGCATTTCGAGGACGTCGAAAATTCCTGCCCCATGGCCGCACTGCCCGGAGACGTCGCGCGCAGCGGCAAGCGAGCCAAGCGTGCCTTTGAAAACGTGTTCAGGGCAATGGTAAGCGTTCTCGAGCGCAGCTCGCTCAAGAATGGCCGGCCGAGGCATGCGAGCGCACAAGCCATCGCTGCGTTGTGCGTGGGAGGCATGGTGATTGCTCGGGCGTTGGTCGATCGCGCCGCCGCCGACGAATTGCGCGATTCCTGCATGGCCATCGCGCTCAATCTCGGCGGCTGGGACAAGCACCGCAAGCCGGCGAATGAAGAATCAAAGCGAACCCAGAGCCCTTCGTGCGGCGTCGTCGTGAATGCAATGAAGAGTAGATGAGTGGGCGCCGGAGAAGGTGGTTGCGGGGGTCGGATTTGAACCGACGACTCCGGCCCAGCCGACGCAAGTCGGCGCATAACGAATGTCAGCCCGTCGCTTTTGGGCTCACTCTCCTGAGAGGGAATGGGAACGAGAGGAGGTGGTTGCGGGGGTCGGATTTGAACCGACGACCTCCGGGTTATGAGCCCGACGAGCTACCAGGCTGCTCCACCCCGCGAATTCATCATAGCCGATGCGCGCAAAGGCGTCAAACGCATCCGCCCGCTCACCACGTGCTGTAAGGAGTTCCGTCGAAGGGAGAAACACCCGGCGAAGCGGAGTTCACATCGCAAATTCCGAACGAACTCTGCTCCGGGCTCAAGGCGGTATCGCAATTGGAGGTGTTCCAATCTCTGCCGCCGGTGGTCGGGTCTTTCGGAATCTCGCGCAAATATTGAGCCTGGACCAAGTCATCCAGCGAAGTCGGAGCGGCCTCTTTATCGCGCGTATAATCCTGGATGGCCTTCCGCATGATAGACAAATCCTCTTTCAGCGCCGCTTCCCTTGCGTGGCCGACCGCAGCGGTATAGCGCCCTGCGCCAATCGACGCCAGCACGAGAATAATGGCGATCACAATCATCATCTCAAGCAGCGTGA
Organism: Candidatus Sulfotelmatobacter sp.; assembly: GCA_035624115.1. Classification (GTDB taxonomy): domain Bacteria; phylum Acidobacteriota; class Terriglobia; order Acidiferrales; family UBA7541; genus Palsa-295. The sequence continues at coordinate 50,735 of DASPSD010000073.1, forward strand.
ACCCGGCCATCGCACACACCGCGGCGCGCCTGCACCCCGCCTCCAGCGGTGTGCGGCACTTGTTCATCCAATTTTGAATTCGCCTCGGCATATGCTTCACCAATCAGAATACTTCGTTCCGTCCAGAGCCGTCCCCGTCGATCTTGAATAGACATCGAAAACGTCATGCCCGCCCCAGGAGGTCGAGTCGGGATCGTCCTGTACTGAACGCAGGCCCCACTCCCGGCTCTTCGTCATCGGATCCATGGGAATCGCGCGCAGAAACCGCACGCGCATCTGCTGCTGCTGGCTTCCGGTTTGAAATCCTCCCGCGGAAAGGTTTGCCGCGGGCACGCCCGCAAGCCCTCCGCCAAGCCCTCCGGAGGTGACCTGAACTCCCTTGACCAGGATTTCGAGGTCGGGCGGATATCCCTCCGTTCCTGCTTGCACCTGGAACTTGCCTTTGTCGGCATAGTCCTTGTACCGGTCGATCGCATCGCGCATTTCGCGAAGCGACGCGCGAAGCTGCCTTTCCTTCGCGCCCTTCACCGTGACGCGCATGAGCGGAACGGCAGCCGAAGCCAGCACGATCAGAATCGCGCAGGCGATGATCAGTTCAATGAGCGTGGTGCCGGCGCTGGCGCCTCGCGCACGCGTGCGTCTGTTTTTGGAGGTTTGCTTTGCTGGAGCCCCGGTCAACTGAATTCGACGGGTCTGACCCCTTTCCCTCATCTTGCCTCACTGCACCTGGACCGTCGCCTCGCCGGTGACCATCGGAATGGACCGATGCTGCGAGTCGTGCGCGTTCACCTGCAGAATCTGGATCGTGGAGTTTCCGGCAGCAGTGGCGCGCACCACAAGCCCGAGAAGCGTTCCCGTTCCGCTCACGCCCGGTGTATTCGGCTGGCGCGTGGCCGAGACGATCACTTCGCCCTTCTGGGCGTCGATCCTCTGCACGATGGCGACTTCCTGCTTCATTCCGCCGGTCAAAAAGCCGCCGTTGCGCACTTCTTCGATTTGAATCACTGCGGGATCGTAGTGGATCAGCAGGGGAATGGAATAAAGATCCTGCACGTTGGAAACCGAGAGCCCGACCGTGGTTGTCCCCCCGGGACTCAGCGAAATCGCGGCTGGATCGAAGTGCAACTGCGCCGCGGGCGCTCCGCTCGGCTGCGGATTCGACGCGGGAACGATGCTCGCCGGGGGCGCCGCGCTTGCGGGCGATGGAGGCGCGGCCAGCACCTCCGATTCCTCGCGATACACGCGCGCATTGGAGTCCGTGCCCGCCGCAATGGTCCGCAGGTTGGCTGCGGAAATCGCCGGCAGGCGGATGATGTGCGGCGTCAACACGACGAGAACTTCGTTCTCCTGCACTTCTTTGCTGTTATCCGAAAAGAAATAACGGGCCAGCGGCAGTTCCCCGAGCCCGGGGATGCCGTTGATGTTTTTCGTGTCGATGCGCTCGATCAATCCGCCCAGGACGCTGACTTCACCTTCTTTCAGCCGGATATCGTGTTCGATCTTGCGCTGGCTGATGATTGGCTGGTTGATTCCGCCGATGCTGCTCGAGCCGGCAATCGCCGACACCTCGACGCTGAGCTTCATGCTTACTTCGCCATCCGGGTGGACCCGTGGTGTCACTTCGATGTTCACGCCGACGTCGATGTATTGAAACTGCGTATTCACCAGCGGGTTGATTACGCCCGTGCCCGTGCCCACGCCGACTCCTACTCCGGCCTGAAAGCTGCCGGTCGCCACGGGCACGCGGTCGCCGATTTTCAGCGTGGCCTTTTGGCCGTCGGTTACGCGAAGTTGAGGATCCTCGATGATTTGCGTGCGGTTATCCGTCAGGATCGCGTTCGCGGTCGCTCCCGGCAGCGTCGCGCTGAAATCTGCGAACGCAAGATTCTTCAGATTGTTCAGTGTAATCTGATTGCCTGTCGTGCTGGTTGTGCTCGTCGTGCTGGTCGTGGTCGTGCTCGTGGTCGACGTCGTGCTGTTGGGCTGCAACGCCGATCGGGGCGTAAACGCCACCGTGATGCTTTGCCCCGGGAGCACGCCCAGGTCGCGCAGCCGGTCGCGGTTGGCCGAGAGCACCTGCACGTGCACCATCACTTCCGGCTTGGCTTTGTCGATGTCGTGGATGATCTTGCTCGCCAGCGCCAATTTATCGGGAGTGTCGCGCACCACGATGGCGTTTTGCGAGTTCACCTGCTGCACGCGCCGCAGGTCCAGAAGCTGGCGCAGCCCGGTCACGATTTCCGTCAGATCCTGTGGCGTCAGAGTGTTCGACACGTAGAACGTGCGCACCACTTCGTCTTCCACGTCCTTGCGTTTTTGCGGATTGTCCGCCACCACAAAAATCACGCTCGGGGTCACCGGCTTCCAGAAGGCCTTGCTCTCGAGCGAGACGGCATCGAGCGCCTGTTCCAGTGTCACGTTGGGAAGCTCGGCGGTAATGCGCCGGGAAGTGAAGTCCGGATCGAAAATCACGCTGAGTCCGGCGAGCTTGGCGATGGTTTCGAACACCACCCGCGCATCATTGGTCATCTTCAGATTGATCGGCTCACGCGAAAGGGGTTTCAGCTCCGGAGGCGTGGCTAGGAGAGCCTGGTCATCCTGCACTTGGACGTTTGACGACCGCGGGGCCTGCGCAGCCTGTTGCGCGGCGAGCTTCTCGAGCGTCCGCTTCACCTCCTGGTCGGCCACCGAGCTGGAGGGATCAATTGCCTGCGCCTTCTGGAATTCCGCCAGTCCTAGCTGGAGATCGCCCTTTTGGACGGCTTTGCGGCCCTGCTCGACGTGGAATTGCCCCGATTCGAATCGCGCCCGGGCGGCGCGGAGCTTGTACTCAGCATTGGTGGGGTCGGCTCGAAGGGCTCGCTCGTAATTGACCAGTGCCGTGTCGTAGTCCTGCACTGCCTCGGCTTTCCGGGCGGCGTTGTATTCGTCGCCTCCTTTTCCTCCGAGACACCCCGCAATCAGCAGAGCCACAACTCCAAGCAGCGACACAAACATTGAGCGGCGCAAAGATAGCCTCCGCGAGGACTGGGCGAATTCTTCAAAAGTCTAGCACCCCCACTCAGATGCGGCAACATATCCTGCGCGTTGCCGTGCCAGGTTTCCAATCCTCGCCCCAGTTTCCGCCAGAAAAACAATCCTGGAAAGCCTCCCGCACAGCCGGAACTCCCCTCGGTTCTATTGCTTGCGGGTTGCCGCGCCCGGCGGATATGATGGTTCCCCGAATGTTACGCTTATGAAAAAATCCGCCGCTGAGGGCGTTAAAATTGTCGCCCAAAACCGGGCCGCCTCTTACAATTACCATCTGCTGGACAAGCTCGAGGCGGGCCTGGTGCTCGTCGGCACCGAAGTCAAGTCTCTCCGTGAGGGCAAAGGCACGCTTCGGGAAGCGTACGCCGAAATTCGCGCCGGCGAGGCTTGGCTGTTAAACTGTCATATCCCCGAGTACCAGCCCGGGGGACCGCGAAACCACGATCCTCTGCGGAAACGCAAGCTGCTGCTCAATCGGCGGGAGATCGATAAGCTTCTGGTCCAAACGCAACAGAAGGGCATGACGCTCGTGCCCTTGAAGATCTACTTCCGCGACGCCCGCGCGAAGTGCGAGCTGGCTATTGCCCGGGGCAAGAAATTCCACGACCGCCGCGAAGCCGAGCGGCAAAGAGAAGCCAAGCGCGAAGCCAGCGAAGCGATCTACCGCCATCGCCGGCGATGAAAGTGAAAGGGAGACATGCAGATCCAATTGGAACCCCAGCCGTACTCTTCGATTCAGACCGAAGCGCTCGTCACTTACGTTTTTGACAAGGACTCCAAGATCGAGGGCGTTCTCGCCGATATCAACGGCGCGATGGAAGACCGCCTCGCAGCTCTCGCGGCCGGCGGCGAACTCACGGCGAAAACTCTCGAGACGGTGCTTGTCCATTTTCCCGAGGGCCTCGACGCCAAGCGGCTCCTCCTGATCGGGGCGGGGAAGCCGGAAAAATTTGCTGTCTCCGACCTGCGCAAGATCGCCGGCACGGCGTTGCGGTACTTAAAATCCCGCGGCGTCAAGAAATTCGCGTTCCTCGCGCGTGAAGGGCAGCGCGGCACCGATGCCGCGCAAGCAGTGGTCGAAGGGCTCGTGGTTGCCGACCTCGAAACCGACAAATACCGCAGCGAGAAAAAAAATAACCGCGAGATTCAGTCCGTCTCGCTCACCGGTTTCGACGCCGGAGCCGCCGCCAACCTGGACGCTGCCGTCGAGCAGGGCCGCGTAATCGGCGACTCCCAGAATTTCGCGCGCGACTTGATCAACGAGCCTTCCAACCGCCTCACTCCCCGCATGCTCGCCTCTCGCGCCGAAGCTATGGCCAAGGAAGTCGGCCTCGGAATCGAAATTCTGGAAGAGCGCAAAATTGCCGAGCTCAAAATGGGCGCGCTGATCGGTGTCGCGCAAGGCAGCGCCCAGCCTCCGCGCGTGATCGTCGTGCGCTACACGCCGGAAAAGCCGCGCGCGGATGCGCCGGTGCTCGGACTCGTCGGCAAAGCCGTCACCTTCGACACCGGCGGCATCTCCATCAAGCCCGCGGACAACATGGAAAAAATGAAATACGACATGGGCGGCGGCGCCACGATGCTCGGCGCCATGCGCGCCCTTGCCTATCTGAAACCTGCGGTTCCCGTTATCGCCGTCATTCCCGCAACAGAAAACATGCCCGGCGGGCGCGCGCAAAAGCCCGGTGATGTGCAAGTGGCCATGTCAGGAAAAACAATCGAAGTGATCAACACCGACGCCGAAGGCCGCCTCATCCTCGCCGATGCGGTCACCTACGCCCGCAAGCTCGGCTGCACGCATCTGATCGACGCCGCCACTCTCACGGGCGCGATTCAGGTCGCTCTCGGCAGCGTCAACGTCGGCGCATTCGGCACGCCGAGGGAATATCTCGACCAGTTTCTCAACAGCGCGAAAGCCGTGGGAGAAAAAATGTGGCCCATGCCGATTGACGACGAGTACGAGGAGCTCATCAAAAGCAATATCGCCGACATCCGCAACACCGGCACCGGCAAAGGCGGCGGCGCCATCACCGCCGCGTGGTTCATCAAGGAATTCGCCGAAGATACGCCGTGGATCCACCTCGATATTGCCGCCACCTGCTGGGTCGACGACGGCAAGCCCTGGCTCGCCAAAGGCCCCACCGGCGTCGCCATCCGCTCCATCATCGACTTCGCCATGAATCTCTAAGTAGGACAGGCCTCCCGGCCTGTCCTCTTCCGCTCAACTCTGGCTGATTGCCGGCACTTCCACCCTCGTACTCCACTGATGCCAAGGACTCTTGCTCGTAGGGGCACGGCACGCCGTGCCCGCGCCGCCAATTTCAGGGATGCTGCCTTCACTTGCTCGCTCTGCCGCCGAGACTTTTGGAGTGCGGGAGCTTGCTCCCGCTTTGTTTTCAATGCAAAGACGACCCTACCAAGCGGGACACTCGCACTAACTCCCCCACCCGCCTTCGCTTCTCGCCTTCTTTGCGATTTCAAATTTCAGATTTGAAATCGCTTCAACCTATCGCCCCCTCCACACCCTCATCCCTCGTCCCCCCTACATCTTCTCCGGCGCCGCAATCCCCATCAGCCCGAGCGCGGCCACAAGCTGGCCGTGCACCAATGCCGTCAACCTCAACAAAAACGCCCGCTTCTCCGCGTCCTCCTCTGTGAGGATCGGATGCTTGTGATAAAAATTGTTGAATTGCTGCGCCAGCTCAAATGCAAACCGCGCCACAAACGCCGGCTCCTGCGCCGCAATCGCCGCATCCACGCGCCCATCGAGCGATCCGGTCAATAGCAGCAGCTCCCACAAATCATCGCCGCTCGTCCCCGTCAGAAATCGCCCCGGGTCGAACGTGCCGCGCTCCATCCGCGCGTAATTCTCCGTGTCGCTCTTCCGGACGTTTTCATCGAGCGCATTCCATTTGCGCCCAATCCCATTGATCCGCACCACTGCGTACTGCACGTACGGCCCTGTCTCGCCCTCGAAGCTCAACGCATCCTTGAAATCGAACGCAATCACGGTCGAGCGCGTGAACCGCAGCAAAAAATATCGCAGCGCGCCGATAGCCACCGCATGTCCGATCGCCGCGCGCTCTGCTTCCGGCTCTTCCGCATGCCGCGCATCCACTTCCGCCCGCGCGCTCGCTTCGAGCTGGTCGATCAAATGATCGGCCTTTACTCCCTGTCCCTTCCGCCCGCTCACTTCCACGTACGGCTTCTTCGCATCCTCTTCCGGAATCTCGTAGCCCATTTCCCGCGCGCAACGCGGCGTGAGCGCCACCACGTTGTATGCGAAATGCTTCAAGTGGTCCGCTTCGTCCGTGTACCCCAGCGCGTGCAGCCCCGCCGCCACCACCTGCTGCGGATACGCCTGCCGCGAATCGATCACGTTGAATACTTCCTTGGCATGCCCAAACGCCGGCGCTCCCGGCTCGCTTGGGTCGCTCGTGGTCACCCACGCGACGTGCCCATCCGGATGCGTGTGAAACCGCCGGTAATGAAAATCGCGGTCGAGCAGCCCGAATTTCCACAGGTGATGCGCGATGTCTTTCCCGACATATGTGACTGTCCCGTTCGACCGCACAATAATTTTCGCTTCCGCTTCTTCCGTCGGCTCGTCTTCCTCCTCCTCCGCAGCTTCAGCAGGGGCCTCACCTTTAGGGGGTCGGACCTTCAGGTCCGATGCTTGCACTGCTTTACCTTGAGGGGCTTTAGCCCCTGAGGCATCCGCCTCGTTTTTTTCTGCCGATGGCCGCTGCATCACCCAGCAGCCGGCATTTTTCCCCGTCGTGGCAAATTGAATTGCGCCGCGCTGCTTCAGCATCTCGAATGCTGCATCCCAGAATTTCAGGTGCAGAATTTCGCTCTCGCGGGAAAGCAAATCGTAGTCGATGCCCAGCCGGTCGAGCGTCCGCAGATGGCATCGGACAATCGCCGTCGAGATCACCTCCGCCATTTTCGCCGCTTCGCCGTGACCCTCTTCAATTTCCTTCAGCGTCCGCCCGCGCAGCTCGAGCCGCGTTTTGTCTTCGGCGAGGAATTGCGTCACGCGCGTGTAGAGATCCCAGCACAGATAATCGAATCGCGGCGCCGCCGCGAGCGCCCGTACTTCCTCCACCGACTTTTTCCCGAGCTGCAAAAATCCCAGAACCACGTCCGCCACTTGCACGCCGGTATTGTCGATGTAGTTTTGAATCTCGACGTTTCGACCCGCATGCCGCAGCAGTCGCACGAACGTATCCCCCAGCACCGCATTCCGCAGATGCCCGATATGCGCCGCCTTGTTCGGGTTGATGGCCGTGTGCTCGACCACCACTTTCGCTCCGCTGGCCGGTGTTGCCCCGGCTCCTGCGGTCGCTTCATCGAGCGTTTTCCTGAAAAATGCCGCCCGGTCGATGTACGCGTTCAGGTACCCGCCGCCGGCCACTTCCACCCGCTCCACTCCTTCGATCGGCTTCAGCGAATTGGCGATCTCCTGCGTCAGCGCCCGCGGGGCCTTTTTCACGCGCTTGGCCAGCTCAAAACACACCGGCGAAGCGATTTCCCCCATCGAAAGTTTGGGTGGGCGCTCCGTAACTACCGGCACATCAGTGCTGTAGCGCTCATGGATATGGCTCCGCAGCGCTTTGCGAAACCGCTCCTCAATCGTCTTGTACATTTGCCTCCGAGCCTGGAAAAGAATTGGGGATTATAGCGCAGGCCACCGGGCCCGTGGGAAGCTGTTGTTAACAATGGAGTTATTCTATTGACATTCTATGAAACATGTGGTATAATGGCTTGTGAAGATTGCGCACAAGCCGGTATGGCCCCCCAGAGTCCCGAATAGTTCCATCCGCGCAGTTCTAATCGGCTCTTCCGCGATTAGAATTCGTCGTAACTCCTTCAATTCCAATCAACTAGAAATTTCTAATCGACACAAAACAGGGGCCCCCTGTCGGCCCCGTTTGACAGCTTCCAATCCCCAGACTAGTATCGCCTGTCGCTCCCTCGACGGCAGGCATGGATTCTAAACCTATGAAGACCAAAGGGATCGCCTATTTCGACTGCTTCTCCGGCATCAGCGGCGATATGGTGCTTGGAGCGCTGGTCGATGCCGGGGCCGCTCTCCCGAAAATCGAAGCCGAGCTGCGCAAACTGGGCCTCGAGGGCTGGCAAATCTCTGCCGCCAAGGTGAAGCGCCAGGGAATTTTCGCCACCCAGGTGAAAATCGAGACTCAGGAGACCCACCATCATCGCGGCCTTCCTGAGATTCTAAAGCGGATCGAGAATGCGGGTCTTGCTCCCCGCGCGGCCGAGCGCGCCGCTAAAATCTTTACGCGCATTGCGGAAGCCGAGGCCAAAGTCCATCAAATCCCGGTCGAACAAGTTCATTTCCACGAAGTCGGCGCCATGGACTCGATCCTGGATATCGTGGGCGCTTCAATCGGTTTCGAGCTGCTGGGCATTGATGAATTTGCATGCTCAAGCTTTGACGTTGGTGCGGGCCAGGTCATGACGGCTCATGGCCTGCTGCCCGTTCCAGCGCCGGCTACAGTCGAGTTGCTTCGCGGCGCGCCGCTACATTCCAGCGGAATCGCACGCGAGATTGTGACTCCCACCGGCGCAGCCATCGCCACCACGCTGGCCAAAAGTTTCGCCGAAATACCGCGGATGAATCTCCGCGCCATCGGCTATGGCACAGGATCCGCCGACTTCGCCGAAAAGCCCAACGTGCTGCGCCTGCTCGTCGGCACAAGCGAAATCAGCGAGCCTGGCGAGCACTGGGACGCTCCCATCACCGTGATCGAAACCAACCTCGACGACATGAGCCCGCAGATCTATGGCTATTTCGCGGAAAAGGCTCTGGCGGCCGGTGCGCTTGATGTTTTTTCCACGCCCGTGCAAATGAAGAAAAATCGCCCGGGACTGCTTGTTACCCTGCTGAGCGAACGTGAAAATCTCGCGCGACTCATCGATCTCATTTTCCGCGAAACGACCACACTCGGCGTGCGCACCTACGAAGTGCGCCGCAAGACGCTCGACCGCGAACTGGTTCCCGTCGCCACGCCGTTCGGCGAAGTGCGCGTGAAAATCTCGCGCATGAACGGCACGATCCTGAATGCCACTCCCGAATACGACGATTGCCAGCGCATCGCCGCCGAACGCGGCATTCCGCTCAAGCAAGTGATCGCCGCCGCCTCCTTCGAATTCCAAAAGCAAAAGGAATCCTCGAAATGATGGCGCGGCCTTTTACCTGCTTGGCAAGCTTTCCGTCAGGGCACGGCTTTAGCCGTGCCGTACCCGGCGAGTCGTTTCCGCGGCTTCAGCCGCTGGGGGCGTGTTTTGATTCCGGATTCATCTTCATCAGTGTTCATCTGTGTTCACTTGCCCCGAGGTGTCCCGAGGGGTCTGTGGTTCCAAGGTTTCGCGCGTGACCAACCCTAAATTCTATTTAACGACGCCGATCTACTACGCGAATTCGCGGCCGCACGTCGGCTCCGCCTACACCACAATCGTGTGCGATGTCATCGCTCGCTATAAGCGCATGTGCGGATACGATGTGGCGTTTGTCACCGGCACGGACGAGCACGGCGTCAATATCGAACGCGCCGCCGAAAAACTCGGCGTCAGCCCCGCCGAACTCGTAGACCGCAACCAAAAAATCTTTCGCGATCTTTGGGACCTGCTCGGCATTCACTTTCCTCCGCAGCATTTCATCCGCACCACTGAACTTCGGCATGTTCGCGCGGTCCAGACTCTGGTCCGGCGCACGCTCGAGCGCGACCGAAGCCGTGAACCCTCCAAGAAAGCGATTTATAAGGCGAAATACGAAGGCCGCTACTGCATCTACGACAATGCCTACGTGAGCGACACGCCCGAGCCTGCTGACTGTCCCACCTGCGGCCGCCCTGCCGAACTCGTCTCCGAAGAAAATTATTTCTTCCGGCTCTCCGCCTACCAAGGTCAACTGCTGGAGCACTACAGGAAGTATCCGGAGTTCGTGTTTCCGGATTTTCGCTTCAACGAAGTGAAGAGCTTTGTCGAAGCAGGCCTGCGCGATATCTCCATCAGTCGCAAATCCATCAAGTGGGGCATCCCCTGGCCCGACGATCCCGAGCACGTTTTCTATGTCTGGTACGACGCCCTTACGAGCTACATCACGGCAATCGGATTCGGTGAAGGTCATGGCGGGGAAGCGAATCCAGAATTCCAGAAATTCTGGCCCGCCGATATCCACGCCATGGGCAAGGAGATCATTCGCTTCCACGCCGTGTACTGGCCCGCATTCTTGATGGCGGCGGGGTTGCCGCTGCCGAAGCAAATCGTCGCGCACGGCTGGCTGCTCTTCGAGCAGGAGAAAATGAGCAAATCGAAAGGCAACGTGGCCTACGCCGAGCCAATCGTGAAAGTGCTCGGCAACGACGCGCTGCGTTATTACCTCCTGCGCGAAACCGTCTTCGGGCACGATGGCAATTTCTCCCGCGACGCCCTCCTCACGCGCTACAACGCCGACCTCGCCAATGGCCTGGGCAATCTCGCCAGCCGCGTTCTAACCATGATCGAGAAGTATTGCAGCGGCCGGATTCCCCCATTCCATGAGATCCTGCCTCACCCTGAATTGCTCGTACATCCCGAAGCACGGCAGCTCCGCGACCGTCGACACGAAGAAATAATCGCACTACTTAATGGCTTTCAGTTCTCCGAGGCGATTCAGGCAATTTGGCGAATCGTTGCTGAAGCCAATCGGTTCGTCACACTTCAAGCACCCTGGAAGCTCGCAGAGAATGCTGAAAACGCAAAGCTCCTCGAGTCAGTCTTACGGTTGGCTGCAGAAGAGCTGCGTGTCGCCACAGTGTACGCGCATTCCGTGATACCCGAGGCCACTCAGAAAATCTGGGAGCAGCTCGGACTTCCTGGAAGAGTCGGCGACCAGCGGATCGACAAGCTTGAGTGGGGCGCCCTGCTACCCGGAATCCACATTCGGAAGCCCGAAGCGGTTTTCCCGCGAGTCGACAAAGAAGAAGCATCGGAAAGGATCGCACAAATGGAAGAAGAGATTCGTAACCCCAGCGCCCCCGCGCCGGCCACGAGTCAGGAATCACAAGTCACGGGTCACGGCGCTCCCGCCACTGACTCCAAAATTTCGATCGACGACTTCGCCAAAGTCGAAATGCGCGTCGGCATCGTGAAATCCGCCGAACGCATTCCGGGCGCAGACAAGCTGCTGAAAGTCCTCGTGGATATCGGCGACGAAGTCCGCCAGGTGCTTGCCGGAATCGCGCAATATTACGCGCCCGAATCTCTCATCGGCCGGAAAGTCGTCGTCGTTGTGAATCTCGCGCCTCGAAAAATGCGCGGCCTCGAATCCAACGGCATGATCGTCGCCGCTTCGGTCGGCCCCGAGGGCCGGCCGGTGCTGGCCACATTCACCGAAGATGTTCCGCCGGGAGCAAAACTCAAATGACACCCAATGTAGCTCACCTCTTCAGAGGTGAGGGTTTCTTCGCGGGTGCTAAGGAGATCCTCAGGTCTGAAGACCTGAGCTACATTGAATTCCATGCACATCATCGACTCACACGCGCATCTCGAATTTCCGCAATTTGACGCGGACCGCGACGCCATGCTCGCGCGCGCCCGCGCTGCGGGCGTCGAATTGCTTTTGGCCATCGGCAGCGGCACCGGTCCCGACCGCTTGAACGCCGCGATCCCGTTTGCCGAACAGCACAACTGGATCTACGCAACCGTCGGCGTCCACCCACACGAAGCGAAGCTTGCCACCGACGAACATTTCGCTCGCCTCGATGAGCTTGCGCGCCATTCCCGCGTGATCGCCTGGGGCGAAATCGGCCTCGATTATTTCTACGATCACTCGCCGCGCGACGTGCAGCAGCAAGTCTTCCGCCGCCAGCTCCACCAGGCGCGCGCCGCGAAGCTGCCCATCGTGATTCACTGCCGCGATGCGTGGCCGGATTGCTTCGCGATGCTCGAGCAAGACTGGCGCTCGAGCGGCCTCGGCGGAATTTTTCACTGTTTCACCGGCGCGGCCGAAGACGCGCGCCGCGGCCTCGACATGGGATTCCTGGTCTCCTTCGCCGGCAACGTGACCTACCCGAAGATGCAGCACCTGCGCGATGTGGCGCGCGAAATTCCGCTCGATCGCTTGCTCACGGAAACCGACTCGCCGTTTCTTCCGCCGCAGGGGCGCCGCGGCAAGCGCAACGAGCCGGCCTTCGTCGTCGAGGTAGCGCAAGCCTTGGCGAATGTGAGAGACTTACCCGCAGAAGAGATTGCCGCCACCACTGCAGCGAATTTTAGGCGCTTTTTCCGGCTCGGCGCCCGGGATGCTTCGGCGCAGCCAGGGTGATTCGCTCGAATGAGCTTTGCGGTTCAGGCAGCTCGCGGAATCTTTGAACTCGTGCGCGAGGATCTCGCGCTCGTCGAGCAGGAAATCGCCGCGCAGGGCACCTCCGCAATTGAACCGGTTTCCCGGATCGCCGGCTACTTGCGCGAAGGTGGCGGCAAGCGATTGCGGCCCGCGCTGCTGCTTCTTTCGGCTGGCGCGTGCGGCTACCGCGGTTCGAGCGCGATTCGCCTGGGCGCCGTGGTCGAGTTGATTCACAGCGCCACGCTGATCCACGACGACGTGATTGACGGCGCGAACACCCGGCGCGGCCGGCCCAGCGCCAACGCCCGCTGGGGAAATCACATGAGCGTCCTCGCCGGCGACTGGCTCTACATGCAGTCGTTTGAGATGGCCGTGCGCGAACGCAATTTCGCCATCCTCGATATTCTGATCGGCCTCACGCAAAACATGGTGGAAGGCGAACTCCTCCAGCTCACGCGCCTCGGACGCATCGATCTCACCGAAGCGGAAGCATCGGATCTCGCTTACCGCAAGACCGCGTGCCTCTTCAGCGGCTGCGCGCGCCTGGGCGCGGTCCTCGGGCGGCAGCCGGAGCGGGTCGAAGAAGCTCTCGCCGAATATGGCCGCAATGCGGGCCTCGCGTTTCAGCTGGTCGATGATTTGCTCGATTTCACCGCTTCGCCGGAAAAACTCGGCAAGCCGGTGCTGAGCGATTTGAAGGAAGGCAAGGTTACGCTGCCGCTGATTTTTGCGCTTCAATCGCCGGCCGCAGCGCGCGCCGATGGCGATGGCCGCGACGGGAACGGCGCGAACGCGCGGCGTCTGGTGGCGAAAGTTTTGGAGGAGCGCGATTTTGCGAGCGTCCGCCCGGCGGAGATTACGAAGCTGGTCCGCGAAACGGGCGCGCTCGATCGCGCCGCCGCGCTCGCCCGTGATTATGTGGTGCGCGCGAAGTCCGCACTCAGCGAACTTCCCGACACCGAATACCGCCGCGCGCTGCTTGCCGTCCCCGATTTCATCCTCGAACGCGAAAATTAGCGGTTTCGATTGCCGAGTTCCGTGCTCTCCTCCCAGCTAGCCCCTAAAAATGGAAGCGATACCGGAACTCCGCATAGATTTGGCGCGGATCGTTGAAATGGAATCCTCCAAACGTCAGGCTGTTATCCAGTTGCACCCGCCGGTTGGCGACGTTTATCGCCGTGACGGAAACGGCGAATTTCTCGAGGAAGCTTTTCCCAACCGAAAGATCAAACGTCGTATGACCGGGAAGGTAGGGCGTTGGATACTGCGAGAGCGGGCTCCCGAATAATCCGTTCGTGAAGCCCGAGCCGTAGTACACGTTCGTTGAAGCGTACGACTGCCACGGAAGTGCGGCGTTGAATCCCAGGCTCAGCGTGTCCCTCTGATCGTGGTCCACAGGTGCATATCCCGGCGGCGGATACTGCGGGCACAACGGCATCGCAGGGGGACAGATTAAGCCTCCGGTGATTGGCGAAGTCGCCTGCGCGATTTGATTTGCGTAGGCAAGGTGAAACTGGCCGCGCTTCCACACGCGCGGAGACCGCAGCGTGAGCTCCCAGGTTTGAATCAAGGCTGCCTGCCAAGTGATCGGCCAGAAAAGATTCGATTCTCCGATATTGTTGTGGTCCAGCCAGTTCTCCGCTCTCGTTTCAAATGTGTCCGCGGAAAGCGCCCAGCCGCGGAAGGGAATCTCCACGCCGATCTGGTACTCGATATCGCGCTCCCCATGCAGCGGGGCAAACGCGAAGTTTTGGCTCCCGGCAAAGCCAACCAGTGCGCCTGTGGCCGTCAGGAGCGGCGGCGCCTGATAGTAGTAGCCGTAGAACCCGCGAAAGACCCAATTCAAGCGGGGGATTTTGACGGCCACGCCTGCGCGAGGGTCGGACGCATTTTCGACGATCTCCGGTTGCGTCACACCATTCGACGTAAAGGACGGCGAGTAGAAATGCGATTGACGAAAGCCGGCGATCAAAGTCAGCCAGGAAGTGACCTTAAATTTGTCGTTGAAATAAGCATCGATCAGCCCACCGGTGATGGTGCCTCTTGATGGCCCGGCATTCACGCAGGAGGGGGGAACGCAATCAACGACGGTGAAATTATCGAAATAATTGTTCTGGTTCTGAGCGAATCCGTACAGGCCGATCCGGATGTCGTTTTTCCAGATGGTCCAAGTCAAGTCGGATTGAGCGCCGACATAGTTGGAAGCCTGGCGGACATTCGTAATCACGGGCACGTCGTTCGGCGACGCGTCGTAGCTGGCCTTGCTGTAGTGGTAGAAAGGAGAAACAGTCAGCACCAAGTTTGGACTAAAGGTGTGAATCCAGGAAAATGCGACATAGCCGTCGGTTTCATGTTCGCCGTCGTGCAGGCCGTTGCTCGGAACCAACCCGGACGTTATCAGGATCTGGTTGCCGACGGAATTCGGATCGGGATCGATGGGTATTTGATAGTAGTCGGTCCGCAGGGAAGTGACGACGCGATATTGATTCTTCGAATTCGGATTGAAAATGAATGAGGCGAATCCTCCATAACCGTTTTCCGCGTCGTTGACCACCCGGCCAATGGGCGTTTGCAGTCCGTAATCGCTGCGATTTCCGTTCAAGCTGGCAAAGTAGGCAAATCGCTGCGTGTGGCCCCCGCAACTGATCTGGTCATTCGTTAGATACCAATTCCCGAAGCTTGTGACGAGATCGCATTCTTGATTGCGCTCAAATCCCGTCCGCGGCACGATATCGAAAATTCCGTAGGTGCGGTCGCCATAGGTCGCGTCGTAGCTTCCCCGCTGGATTTCGAGGTAGTCGATGTCCTTGGGATCGATCTGCGGTCCGAGATTTGTGGCGATGTTCGTATTGGGTATCGGCACGCCATCAATTTGCCATTCGACCTGGTGGCCCCCGCGCATGTGCAGCATGTCGTGGGTTACGTAAGCCGCCGGCACATAGTCCGTGATCATTTGCAGTGCGTTGGTGCGGTCGGCGCCCGGGGTTTCGGCGATGTCCTCGCGCGCGATAAGAGTCGTAGGGGTCACCGTGTCAACCGTCGCTACCTCTTCTTGTGCCTCTCCGAATACGGTCGCCGTCTCTTTCACCGGCGCCAGCTTCAATTGGAAATGAAGCACCGGCGAAGTATCGGAAAGCACCGTGGCATTCTCTTGTATCTCGGCAAAGCCGCTTTTCGTGACTGTCACGATGTAATCGCCCACCGGCACCGTGGTGAAAACAAACGAGCCGTCCTGATCCGTCGGCGCCGTACGGGTCCAGTCCGACGTTGCGGACTTGAGGGTTACCGAAGCGTCGGCCACCGGCCGGTGCTGCGGGTCGTGAACGATGCCGCGAATGGTTCCGAAAATAGTCGCTCGCGCGAGCGAGCCGAAGACGAAGTACAAAACGAGCAGAAAAAACACGCACTTTCGCATAGCCACTCTCCGCCGAGATTCAGATTTTGTGCTGCGTGGGAACCGTGGCTAGCTGCGCGGAGGTTCGAAGGGTGCCGCGAGAAAACCGGGAAGGGAACTGTCAGCGCGCTCGGTGAATTGCGCGCGCGAGGAAGCAGGCCCCGCGATTCGCGCCAGATCGGAAGCGTGCGTCGGGGGCAAAGGAGCGAGAAATCCGAAATCCATCTGCGTTTGGCCGGACCGCATCAGGCAGAGGCAACTCTTCGAATTTGCCTCATGGTGGCACGAAATGCCACGCTCATCCGCATCCGCTGGGGCTTGCCGCGAATGCGAAGAATGATGTGCATGTGGAAAGCAGCAGTAGCGGCCGCATTCCTCGGTGTCTCCTGCCAGACCGCGGGCCAGCAACGCGAGCGGAGTCGCAAGCAATGCCGCAATCACGAGGATGGCCTGGGTGCGTCGCACGGACGATAGGCTAGCACAATCTCCCATTTGCAAGCACCCAGAATCACCGCCGCCCCGTTCGCAAGTATTGCCTCGCGTTCGTTTGCGTTCGAAAATGGTTCGCGCTAGGCTCGTGGGGCAATGCTCCCCTTCAAGCTGGTCTATGACGACCGCTACGATTTGAATCTGGGCCCGCACGTTTTTCCTTCGCAGAAATTCCGCCTCGTCCATGCGCAACTTCTGAGCGACGGTCTGGCTGCCGCCGAAGATGTTCTCGCTCCCGAGCCCGCGAGCGACGCGGATGTGCTGCGCGTTCACACCAGCGAGTATGTCCACAAGCTGAAGACCGGCACTCTGAGCCACGAGGAAATTCTGCGCCTCGAAATTCCTTACTCGCGGGAACTGATCGATGCCTGCTGGCTGGCGGCCGGCGGCTCCATCCTGGCGGGACGTCTCGCGCTCGCCGACGGCTGGTCGGCCAATATCGGCGGAGGATTTCATCACGCCTATCCGGACCACGGCGAAGGATTTTGCGTTCTTCACGATGTGGCCATCGCCATTCGCCGGCTGCAATCCGACGGCGCCGTCAAAACGGCCATGGTGGTCGATACGGATGTTCACCAGGGGAACGGCACAGCCGCAATTTTCGCGAGCGATCCCGATGTCTTCACGCTCTCGATCCATCAAGAAAACAACTATCCGTTTCCGAAGCCGCCATCCACGATCGATATCGACCTTCCGGATGGAATCGGCGACGATGACTACCTCGCGATTTTGGAAAGGCACCTCCACCGCGCCTTCGACGATTGCTCGCCGCAAATTCTTTTTTACGTGGGTGGTGCGGATCCTTACATCGAGGACCAATTGGGCGGGCTCTGGCTGACGATGGAAGGGCTGGCCCGGCGCGATCGACTCGTGTTCGATTACGCCCGCCGCCATCAGGTTCCTGTGGCGATCACGCTCGCCGGCGGCTACGCGCGGCGCGTAGAGGATACGATTCGCATTCACGTGAACACAATCATCGCGGCACGCGAGGCTGCAAATCGCTCTTCGAAGCGGCCTTCCCCGGCCGCGCTTTGAAAACCCGGAAGGCCGTTCCCTTGGGTCCGCGATTCTGCCGTGGTCGTTCGCGTTAACGAAGCGCGATTCTGCCGGAGGTGGTTTCCACCTCGACACGCGCTTTGCCGTCGCCAATCCGCGCGCGCAACTCGTGCTTTCCCGTAGTTCCTTCCATCATGATGGGAAGCGCCGCGTCGATATCGCCGGATTTGCTGCGCGCGTACAGCCGGAAACTCGCGGTCGGCGAAACTTGCAGAGTCACGTTGCCGGAAGCCGCCCGGAAATCCCAATAAGTCGTCGCGAGCGGATCACCGTTCACGGTGATATTTCCGGAACCCGTGCGCACGCGCAAATCCGATGCCGCGCCGGCGATGTTGACGTCTCCGCTGCCCGTTGCCAACACCACTGCATTGCCCGGCCCGGCAATCCGAATTGCGCCCGAGCCGGTGCTGGCCCGAATGTCGCCGTGGACCTCCGCGGCGCTGATTGCACCCGATCCCGTGGACGCTTGCGCCTGCCCCTGGATGCCAGCCAGTTGCACCGCCCCGCTTCCCGTGGAAGCTTGCACGTCGCCGGTGACGTTGGTGGCGGAGATCGCGCCGGAGCCTGTGAGGAAATTCGCCGGCCCGCGAATTCCGACCACTTCAATGCTCCCCGAACCCGTGCTGGCGCGAACTTGCGTTTCCGCGGGAGCGACAATCGCGTAATCGACTTGCGCATTGCTCGTCGCCGGTCCGTAGCCGCCCACGCGGATCAAGTTGCCCTGCTGAGACATCGGCGGGTTGCTGGTGAAATCCTGGAGCCGGCTTTGCGCGGTCCGCCAGGGCCACGAATGAACGTGGAATACGGCGTGGATGCGAACTTCCCCGGGCGGCCCGGCCGTCACCCGCGTATCGCCCGACCCGTTCGCGATTTCAAGGCGCACCGGCCCATCGACCGCGAATTTTCGGTCCGTCGAGCCCACGACGCCGCCATGTCGCGAGCAGCCCGCGAGCCCCGCGGTCACAATCGCAAGAGCGAGTGCGGCCTGGAAAACGAGTTTCAATTTCCGTGCCATCCTGATTCTGTGAAGGAGGCCGGATTCTTCGGCGGCCGCCTTCCTATCACGAATATACGAAAGCGGGCACTCGGAAGTTCCCCGAATTCTAGCGGGAATGGAAAGCGTTTGGATGCGCGGCGCATGTCAGGTCGTCTTCAAGAGAGAATTCAGCGAGCCTTGGCGGTAGCCTTCGGGATCTAAAGCGACGGATTGGAAGCCCAATTCTTTGAAGCTGGCCGCCAGGCGCTGGGCAAGGTCCATCTGCAAGCCGCGTGGAAGCTCGTCGGGAGCGAGTTCGATGCGCGCGAGCTCTCCGTGCGCGCGAACACGGAATTGGCGGAAGCCAAGCTTCCGCACTGCGGCCTCGGCGCGCTCGATTTTTTCCATAAGCTCGGGTGTGACCGAAGTCCCATAGGGAACTCTTGACGAAAGGCAGGGGGAAGCGGGGCGGTCCCACGTGGGCAGGCCGGCGATGCGTGAAAGCAGCCGGATTTCCGCCTTCTTCAGGCCGGCATCGAGAAGCGGAGCCAGGATGTGATGTTCAGTTGCCGCGCGATGGCCCGGCCGGAAATCGCCTGTATCGTCCGCGTTGATGCCGTAAGCGATCGCGTGAAAATTTCTTTCGCGCGCGAGCGCTTCCATGCGCTCGAAGAGCTCGTGCTTGCAGTGGTAGCAGCGGTCGGCCTGGTTCGCCACGTAGAGCGGATTTTCGAATTCACGCGTCTCGATGAATTCGTGCGGAAACTTCATCGCGCGGACGCAGGCTTCCGCGTGCTCGCGATCGTGTCGCGAGAAGCTCGGCGAAAGCGCCGTCACTGCCAGCGCGCGATTGCCGATCGCATTGTGCGCGGCCCAGGCCAAGTAGGCGGAATCCGCGCCCCCCGAAAACGCAATCAGCAGCGAATCGAGCGGCCGGATCGAATCGAGCACGCGCTGCTGCTTGGCAAGCGCGCCGGCTTTTTCTGTCTCCGTCGCCATCCAGTCCGGAGTTTGGATCTTTTCGAGCATCGGTTTCGAGTTTAGCCCCGTTTCACCTATTGAAAATCGAGCAGCACGTCCACCACCGCCGTCTTCGGATCCTTTTGCAGGAACGGCCCGATTTTTTCGTAATGCGCCGGAAGTCCGTTCAGCGCCTGCTGGATTCCCTCCTGAAGAAAATGTTCGTACACGCTCTTGCTGAAAATCGCGCCGCGCGGAATATTCCAGGCATTGCGGATTCTGCGCTCGCCTTCCACGGAGAGTCCCGTCAGCACGAGCTTCCCCATGTGATACTGCTCGCCCTCGGTGATCGAGACCGAGTAGGAAACCTGCGCGTGCGCGTCGTCGTAGTGCGGCACAAATGCGACGGTCGAGTCCAGGTAGCCGAGCCGGGTGAACAGCTCGTGCGCGTGAATCCACAGCCCGGCGATCCGGATTCCGTCGGCAGTTTCGCCCCGTTTGAATTCCACCAGTCGGTCGAGGGCTGCTGTCGGAACGACCGTGTTGCCTGTCCATTCCACTCCGCCCCAAGCGTAGGCCGGGCCCGCATCGATCGGCGCCACCACGATGATTTTTTCGAGCTGCGGTTTGGTGGGGTCGCCCGTCAGGCAAATGGAAGGCGGGCCGAATTTCACGCGGAGGTGCGCGTGCTCGAGATACACAGGCCGCACCTGCTCGGATTCGAATGTCAAGAGCGCGCTGCGGGAATACGGCTTGCCAACCACATCGGACAATCGTGTGCGGATTGCAGGATCGGTGTTGGCCAGCGTGTCGGAGAATTGAATTTCCTCGACGCGCATGAGCGCGCCGGCCAATGCAAACTGCACGACGCGCTCGCCGCTCTCGGGTGAATACGTCACGACGTGCGAGACATTGGCATCGATTCCGCGGGTTTTGAGAAGGTTTTCCAGCGCGGCCGAAATAGCGTCGAGAATCGTGCCGGCCTCCGGCGCCCTGCCGTCGTAAAGGATTCCGTTGCTCTTGAGCGCTGCGCCGAGCTCTTCATCCGAAAAGCGCGGGAAATTATCGAAGATCACCGGAAGCGACGGCCCATCGGTCACCTGGTATTCCACTTTCACGCCGGAATCTTCGCTCGTGAAGCGATAGTTCACGCTCGCAAACGTTCCCAGTCGCGCCAGGCGATCCGCGGCGGCCTGAAGACTGTCGCGAGTGATCAAGTCGCCGGGATGCAGTCCCGTCGCTTGCGCCACCTGCGCGGAGGAGAAGCGATTCGAGCCCGTGGCGGAAACGGCAGCGAGCTTTGCCGATGCCGGCTTCGGAAGCGATTGCGCGAATGACGAGGCGAGCCCGAGCGCGAGAATGAGCGAAATCCCCAGTGAGCGACGCATGATTGAAAAATTAATGAAACGCGGGCGGGAGGTCAACCTTTCCTTTCAGAATTTCCGATGGTCGCGGGCATCTTATTCCACGGTGACGGACTTCGCGAGATTGCGCGGCTGATCGACGTCGCAGCCCCGGCGGACGGCGATGTGATACGCGAGCAACTGAAGCGGAACAATTTCCAGAATCGGCGCCAGCAGCTCGGGCGCCGCGGGAATTTCGATCACGTGGTCGGAAGTCTCGCGCGCCAGGCGGTCGCCTTCGGTGACCACGGAAATCACGATGCCGTCGCGCGCTTTCACTTCCTGCAAATTCGAGACGGTTTTTTCGTAGCGGGTCATCGAGGCGGGATCGGATTCGTCGCGCGTGGCGATCACCACCACCGGCAGATTCTCGTCGATCAGGGCGTTCGGGCCGTGCTTCATTTCGCCCGCGGGATAGCCTTCCGCATGAATGTAGGAAATTTCTTTCAGCTTGAGCGCGCCTTCGAGCGCGATGGGATAGTGGATGCCGCGGCCGAGATAGAGAAAATCGGTGTGGCGGAAAAATTGCCGCCCCAGCTCTTCGAGCTCCGCGTCGCGCTGAAGGATCGATTCAATCCGGTGCGGAACGCGCGTGAGCTCCTGCATCAGAGCCTTCGCCAGCGCCGGCGTCAATTTGCCGCGCACCTGCGCCAGGTAGAGGGCCGTGAGCATCAGCGCCGTCAATTGGCCGGTAAACGCTTTCGTGGAAGCGACGCCGATTTCCGGGCCGGCGTGCGTGTAAATCGTGCCGTTCGCTTCGCGGGTGAGCATCGAGCCGACCACGTTGCAGATGGCCAGAATTTTCGCGCCCTTGAGGCGCGCTTCGCGCTCGGCGGCCAGCGTGTCGGCCGTCTCGCCGGATTGGCTGATGGCGATCACGAGCGCGTTTTTGTCCACGATCGGATCGCGATAGCGGAATTCGCTGCCGTAGTCCACTTCCACGGGAATCTGCGCCAGCCGCTCGAGCATGAATTTTCCGGCGAGCGCGGCGTGCCAGCTCGTTCCGCAGGCGATGATTTTTACTTCGCGGAAATTCCGCAGTTCCTCTTCGCTGAGCCCCATTTCGTCGAGAAACACTTTTCCGGATTCCTGCGAAATGCGGCCGAGCAGCGTGTCGCGCACCGCGCGAGGCTGCTCGAAAATTTCCTTCTGCATGAAATGCTTGAAGCCGCCCTTCTCCGCCATGATGGGGTCCCAGGTGATGTGCTGCACCGGCGGCTTGAGATTGCGGCTTTCGAAATCGATCAGGCGGACACCCTGCGGCGAGAGAATCGCGATTTCGCCGTCGCCCAGGAAGAAGGCGTCGCGCGTGTGCATCAGGATCGCGGGGATATCGCTCGCCACAAAAAATTCATTCTGGCCGAGGCCCACCACCACGGGCGGACCCATCCGCGCGGCCACGATTTTGTTCGGATCGCGCGTCGAGACCGCCACCAGCGCGTACGCTCCGCTCAGCACCTTCACCGTCTTGAGCACCGCCTCTTCGAGCGGCGCGCTCCGGGCGAATTTTTCGATCAAATGCGCGATGATTTCCGTGTCCGTCTCGGTGAGGAACTTATGGCCTTCCTCGATGAGCTGGTGCTTCAGCTCGAGATAATTTTCGATGATGCCGTTGTGCACCACCACCACTTCGCCGGTGCAATCGCGATGCGGATGCGCGTTCTCTTCGGTGGGCCGCCCGTGCGTGGCCCAGCGCGTGTGTCCGATGCCGTAAACGCCTTCGAGCGGCGTGGTGCGGATGGATTCCTCGAGATTGCGGAGCTTGCCCGAGGCGCGGCGGATTTCCATCTTGCCGTTGGTGCCCACCACAGCAATTCCGGCGGAATCATATCCGCGATACTCCAGGCGCTTGAGCCCGTCCAAAATCAGCGGGACAACGCGCTTCGGGCCGATGTATCCGACTATGCCGCACACAGGAGTTCGGTCCTTTCCGCCGCGGCAAGCCCGGCAAGACTCAACAGGAACAGGTTAGCACAAAGCGCGCATCGCGAGCCGGGGTTCGGCACTTGCGGCTCGAAAATCGAAACTCGAAAATCGAAATTCGACGGCTGATTTCTATGCTGGCTTCCGCGTTGGCGGGCTCCTGGAAATCTGGAAAGGCTGATTTTGTTGCGGTTAGAAAAGGGTGATCTATTTGATTCGCAAGGGTTTAGACGGAATCTTGAATTGGCGACTGTTGCGATTAGATTTTTCTTCGCCCCACGCGGTCCCCGCTGGACCGCGACAGCTTGAATTGCGTCGCGCTGCTCGCCCCCGAATCGACCGCAACGCATCATTCAAAAATCCTCCGCAATTACCATTGCACGGCTCAGCATGGAATGCAAGGGACAAGACCTGTGGAGATCTTGTCGGAGGGAAGGGAGCAAAGAGGGGAGGTAGCCTGGAACGGGTCACGGGAGACACCCCTCAGGTCTGAAGACCTGAGCTACATTCAGCGGCGGGCGCGCTTGGAACGGGTGCGTATGTAGTGAAAGCGAATCAAATAAACATTGTTGCCGCGGCCGTGCTTGGCCACCTTGAGCAAGTCGAGAACGCCGAGGAATCCCGATTCGCGCGCCAGCGCAGGAGTGATATCCGGCAGGCCGATCGGCTCGATCGAGTCCACAACAATCGCGCCCTCCTCCATCGGATACCGCCCGCCGACGCGCACGTGCGGCCGCGTCCAAATCCGCACGCTGCAAGTAATCTCCCCGCGCCGCACCCCCTCTCGCAGCCGCTTCGTGAATATCATGCCGAGAGTTTACTCCCGTGGGTCTGGCGCCAGATACTTATCGAGTGGCATGTCTGCGAGTTGGGTTCACCGCTGCACGGCGCAATCGCTTAGACCCGGAGGTTATGACATGTTTCAACCTCGGGAGCAGCTCAATGGTCTTGCCTGCTTTTTGCTGGGCGCGACGGAGCTCGTACCGGCTCTGTAGATTCAGCCAGAATTCGGCGCTGGTGCCGAAAAAGTGTGCGAGGCGAAGTGCCGTGTCGCCGGTGATGGCCCGGGTGCCGTTCAAAATTTGCGTCACGCGATTGGTCGGCACGGCAATCTTTCGCGCCAATTCGGCAGCGCTCATACTGAGCGCCTTGAGTTCCTCGGCTAGGTGCTCGCCCGGATGAATGGCCGCGGGTGTCATCATGCATCTCCTAGTGATAATCAACGATCTCCACGTTTGTCGGCCCCGCCGATCGATCAGGCCATTCGAAGCACACCCGCCATTGGTCGTTGATGCGGATGCTGTACTGGCCTTTGCGGTCGCCCAAAAGAGCTTCAAAACGGTTGCCTGGCAGCGCGGCTAGATCTCCTATGGACGTGGCCGCTTCCAGTCGGTCCAACTTCATGCGAGCAGCCCCCTCAAATCCAGAGAACGCCTTGACCCGCGTTCCGGCGGCAAAGTCCCGGGTCCGTTTGTCCCGGAAGCTGACAATCACATACGCAGGGTATCAAGAATTACGCGTTACGTCAAGCATATCGGCAGGGATAACCCGGACTAAGACATTCAATCTACGATTTCGAAGCGGAATTCTTCGATGACGGGGTTGGTGAGGACGTCCTTGGCGATGCGCTCGACCTGGAGCTTGGCTTGTTCGCGGTCGAGGCCATCGAGATCGAGGACGAAAAATTTTCCCTGGCGGACGTCGCGGACGCTCGAGTAGCCGAGCGAGGAGAGGGCGCGCTCGATCGTTTGGCCCTGAGGATCGAGGACAGTCGATTTCAGCATGACCCAGACGTGGGCTTTCATGACGCGGAGAGCGTATCTCATCAGGCAAATCAGAATCAATGCGAAAGGCCTCAGGGGTTAAAACCCCTGAGGGGGCAGAGCGAAGATGTCGGAGCCCTTCGTCCCCCAGGGTGAACTAAGGCTCCGCCCCCCTAAAATACAGAATGAAACCCCGGGGACGGCCGGCTGCAGAAATTTTTCAACCCCCAGCGCTAAAGCGCCCTCCAATTCTGAATCGTGTTCCGGAGCGCTGAAGCGCTCCTCCCCCGCATAAATGCGGGGGCTCCCACCTAAGAACCACATGAATTCGGGGGGCTCCCGCCCAAAAACCGCACGAATACGGGGGCTCCCACCTAAAAGCCGCGGGCACGGCATGCCGTGCCCCTACGAGAATAAACCAACACAAAGAGAGATTCTTGGCCCCGCGGAATGCAGGCGGGCTCAGAATGACGATCTTAAGAGCGGGCAGCATCGAAGACAAAGAGCCGGCAAGATGCCGGCGCTACAAAAGCCGGGACCACGGCAGTTGCCGTGGGCTCAGACCGCGGGCCGAGGGATTAGAGCAGGCCGTGGGATTTGGCGGCGGCGCGAAAATCTTCGAGCAGGCGGCGCTTATCGATGGGCGGGAGAAACGCGGCGCCGAAACTTTGCTCGGCCAGGTGCGCGAGGTCCTGGCTCCCGAGGCCGAGCGACGCGGCTTTCGAATACTCTTGCAGCAAATCAGTGTGAAACATTCCGGGATCATCGCTCGAGAGAGTGACGGTAAGTCCCTGCTTGAGAAATTTCGGCAGCGGATGATCCGCCAGCGCGGGCTGCGCTTTCCCGGTCTGCTTCGCCAGAGCCCCCGTGGCGAGATTGCTCGTGAGGCAATTCTCAAGCGGGACGCGCCGGAGCGCCAAGAATTCCATCAACGCGGGATCGTGCATTGCCGCGATGCCGTGGCCGATGCGCTCGGCGCCGAGCAGCTCGATGGCTTCGCGAATGGATTCCGGCCCGCCGATCTCGCCGGCGTGGCAAGTCACGCGGAGCCCTTCATTGCGGGCGAGATCAAATGCGGGGCGAAAATTCACCGTGGGGCCGGCGAGCTCGTCGCCGCCCATGCCGAATCCGACGACGCCCAGCCGCTGAAGTTTCCCGGCAACGCGCGCGACTTCGCTCGCGGCTTCCGCGCCGAATTGCCGGGTCGCGTCGAGAAGCCACGCGATGCGCAGGCGGCTGAAGGGAACGCTGGTGGCGGTTTCCTGGATGGCGGTGAGGTTCGCTTCGACGCTTTGCGTGCGGCGGAGCATGACGCCGGCGGAAATGGTCACTTCGGCGTAGACGACATTCTGACGGAGAAGATTTTCGCAGAGGTGGCGCGTGATGAGCGCGTAATCGGAAGGCTCACGCAGGAAGGACGTGATCCATTTGAATGTTTCGAGAAAGCCCGTGAAGCCGGAGTAGTTGTAGCGGGCGGCGACTTCTTCGGGCTTGAGCGCAACGCCGTGCCGCGCGGCCAGCTCGACAGCCGTGGCCGGGCCGATCGAGCCTTCCAGATGCAAATGGAGTTCGGCCTTGGGAAGAACGTCAACAATCGTGGCCTGTGGTTTCGAGTCAGTGGGCATATTGCATCATTGGGAGGGCAACTGTGGACGCCCGGCGTTGATCCACGCGGTCATCCAGTAGGAACCCAGGTCGGTGGAGGCGTCGGAAAGCAGCCGGACGAGCGTCGCGCCGGCCTGGCCGTAGAACCGATCGTAGTATTCGTCGTTGTAGCCCGTGGTTCCCTGGTGGGCGCGCAAATCCGCCAGCAGAATATTTTCGAGCCAGGAGTGGGCGCTGAGGGTCATCTCGAAAGCGTGGTCGGTGGGATCGTGCGTGAAGACAGCCTCGTTGGGCTTGACGAAAAAGAAAAGCTGATAGCGGTCCACCAGGCCGGTGGAAAACCGCTGGCTGACGCCGGGCTGGCCGGAAAGTTTTCCGTCGCTGTTGATGGTGGTATTGAAGGGATCATGCGCGGCGGCGACGTAATGGGCAAGAATTGCAGCGGAGAGTTTCACATCGGCCCAGTTGCGATCGCGGAATGCGTCGGTGAGCTTCTTGCTGTACGTGCCGATCTGCCAGGGAAGCAGGCCGTAGGTATCAATCGTTTTGCGCGTGTATTTCGAAACCGCGGAGTTGTAAACGCGAGGGAGCGCCGCGAAAGGGAATTGCCCGTAGTGGTCGAGCTGAATGAAGCCGTTGTGCAGCTCGGCCGAATTTTTCGCTTCGGATTGCTCGGGATCGGTGACGTGGCGGACGAGGAATTGTCGGTTGGCCTCGAAGAAAGGCTGCATTTCCTCCGGCAGCGTCTCGATCGCTTTGCTGGTGATGAGGCGTTCGGCCGTCTCGCCCCAGCCGAACGACGGCGGCAGCGCGAGCAACAGGCTGAATAGCATCGCGAGCACAAGCCCCGCGCAAGTCCGCAAACGCATCAGCGCAATTCCCTCATTGCGGCCGCTTAGCGGAAGTTTCCGCAGCCAGCCCGCTGTGCCGGCGTCCGTACAACGAATAAAAAACGAGCCCGATGATGAGCCACACAAAAAACCGAATCCAATTGGTGATCGGCAGGCCGGCCATGAGCAGCAGGCAAGTGAGAATCGTCACGATGGGCGCGAGCGGCCCGCCGGGCGCGCGGAAGGCGCGGGGGCGGTCCGGCTGCTTGTAACGAAGAATCAAGACGCCTCCTGCAACCAGCGCGAAAGCAAAAAGCGTGCCGATGTTGGAGAGATCCACGAGCGTGCCGATATCCAGCAGCCCGGCCGGAATCCCCACGACGAAGCCGGCCACCCACGTGGAAAAATCCGGCGTGCGGTAATTTTTGTGGACGCGGCTGAACACGCCGGGCAGCAATCCATCGCGCGACATGGCAAACCACACGCGCGCCTGCCCGAGCTGGAAAACGAGCAGCGAAGAAATCATGCCCATCAGCGCGCCGAGCAGAACGATCAATCGCACGCCCGTGAAATGCAGGCGCTTGAGCGTGTTGACGAGCGGGGCGGCATCGTCCATCAGCGTTTGCCACGGGACCAGCCCCGTGAGCACCACCACTACGCCGATATAGAGAAGCGTGCAGATGATGAGCGTGGCGATGATTCCGATCGGCAAATCCCGCCGCGGGTCGCGACATTCTTCCGCCGCCGTGGAAACGGAATCGAATCCGATGTAGGTGAAAAATACGATCGAGCCGCCGGTGAGGATGCCCGGCCAGCCGTTGGGTGAAAACGGGTGCCAGTTTTTGGGATGGATGTAATGGGCCGCGAACCCGATGAAGATCATCAGCGCGATGATTTTCAGCAACACCATCACGTTGTTCGTCTCGGCGGATTCGCGGATGCCGCGCACGAGCACCACCGTG
>DASPSD010000082.1:0-31878 GCA_035624115.1 Candidatus Sulfotelmatobacter sp.
GCATCACGGCGAGCGCGCGTTCGATTCCTGCGCCGTCGACATCATAGTGCGTGACCATGCGGATAGAGAACGGCGCCGAGGGAGCGCACAGGATTCCATGTCTCGCAAGGTCGGAGCAGATTTCAGCGGCACTCCGGCGTGTGGCTTTCACATCGGCAATCACAATGTTGGTCACGACCTTCTTCGGGTCGATCGCGATTCCTTCGATTTGGGCGAGCCCCTCGGCCAGCCGCCGCGCATTTTCGTGGTCCCGCGCAAGCAGCTTCGGCGATTCCTCCAGCGCGACAAGACCTGCCGCGGCAAGCACGCCGGCCTGGCGCATGCCCCCGCCGAGCAGCTTGCGTCCGATGTGCGCCTTCTCAATGAACTCGCGCGAGCCGGCCAGCATCGAGCCCACCGGCGCGCCCAGCCCCTTCGAGAGGCAAAACATCACCGAATCAAATTTTCGCGTCAGCTCCGCCACGCTGCGCCCCAGAGCAACAGCGGCATTGAAAATCCTCGCGCCATCGAGATGGACCGGAAGCCCCGCAACATGCGCGCGATCGCAGATTTCTTCGGCCACCGCCGGCGGATACACCGTGCCCCCGTGCAAGTTGCTCGTGTTTTCGAGCGTCACCATTCCGGTTTGAGAAAAGTAATACGCCTTCGGGCGAATCAGCGGCTCGATCAAATTCCAATTGAGAATCCCGTTCGGCGCGGGCGTGGTGCGTGGCATGCATCCGGCCACCGCGGACATCGACGCCAGCTCATACTCGTTCACGTGCGCCCGCTGCTCGCAGATCACTTCCATCCCCGGTTTCGTCCAAGTCTTGATCGCGAGCAGATTGCCCATCGAGCCGGAGGGCAAAAACAGCGACGCCTCACGCTGGAAGATTTCTGCCACACGCGCCTGAAGGCGATTCACCGTCGGATCTTCGCCGTACACGTCGTCGCCGACTTCTGCTTCCGCCATCGCGCACCGCATCGCCGGAGTCGGCCGCGTCACCGTGTCGCTGCGCAGATCGACGACGCCCTTCCTGCTCCCGTCGCTTCCCGGCGTGGACGTGTACACTCGCTGCTCCCTAGCCAAGCAATTCTACGAACACTTCATTCGAAACGGTCAGGCGGCCCGGCGCAAGCCGCAGCCACGAACCTCGGAGTTCGACGAGTCCCTCACGCCGGAGCGCTTCAACGCGCGCGCGCAGATTAACGCGGTAATCGCGCTCGATTCGAGCAAGGTCGATTCCACCGATCTGGCGCAGGCCGAGAAAAAGCTCCTCTTCCAGAGCCTGCGCAGGCGATACAGTTTCGACATTTTGGCGCGGAGAAATGCCCCGCTCGATGGACGACACGTATTGCGCCGAGTCGTGCACGTTCGCCCATCGCCGCCGGCCATCGAAGGAATGTGCGCCGGCGCCGAAGCCGAAGTAAGGTTCGCGCCGCCAATATTTCAAATTGTGCTGCGAACGCCGACCCTCGAGCGCCCAATTTGAAATCTCGTAATGCTCGTATCCTTCGGCGCCGAGCCGCTCGCAGGCCCGCTCGTAAAATTCCGCAATCGCATCGTCGCTCGGAATCGCATCGGCGCTGTAACGGCTTCCACCTGCGAGCGATTCCTTCCCAAGGCGGCTGCCTTCGTCGATCTCGAGCATGTATATAGAGACATGCTCCGGACGCAGCCGGAGCAGCTCCTCGATGCTTTCATCCCACGACTCGCGCGTTTGATGGGGCAGCCCGGCAATCAGGTCCATGCTGATGTTGTGGAAGCCGGCCGCGCGAAGCGCCTGCACTGCCGCGTAAATGTCACCGCGACGATGCATGCGTCCTGAAGCCTTGAGCTCTTCATCTTGAAAGGACTGCGCGCCCAGGCTGATCCGGTTGAATCCGGCGCGCAGCCACGCGTCCGCCTTTTCGCAGGCTACTGTTTCAGGGTCGGCCTCGAGGGTGACTTCCACAGGGTTCCCATTGAATTTTCCTTGTGTCGCCGACAAAATTCTTTCGAGCGTCGGAGGGTTCAGCAGGCTCGGTGTGCCTCCCCCGAGGTAGATTGTGTCGAGCGCTGCCGCCAGTCCGGCGTCACACTCGCCAATCTCGCGGCAGACCGCATTTGCATAGGGCTCGTATCGCTCGCGGGAGACGACGCCCGTGTGAAAATTGCAATAGGTGCACTTCGTCTGGCAAAATGGCACCTGAATGTAAACGCCGATATTCATACCGAATAGGCGATTCTACCGCAGAGAGGCGCAACACGCCGCCGCGCGTATCTTCGGGCCGCCGCGCGACGGCGCGGCAATCGATTGGGTCTAATCCGCCAGCGCGGAGGCCGAGGAAGCGCCATAAAACGCGAACCACGGCTTGGCAGCCTTCAAGCGCTGATTCACGTTTCCGATGTTTTTCACGCCCTGGTCGTTGAGCCAGTCTTCGAGCGCTCTTGCTCCCTGCTTCGCGTAAACGGGTATGCCTTCTTTCCACGTGGCGCGGCCGCACAGCACGCCCGAAAAATTGGTTCCTGATTCCGCAGCCAGCTCGAGCGATTCATTGAACACGTCGTTGCTCACACCCGCAGAAAGATAAATAAACGGCTTCTTTGCGACGGCCGCGGCTTTCCGGAAATATTCCTTGGCTTGCTCGCGCGTATAGGCGTACTCGCCTTTGCAAGCTTTGGTTCCCTGCACGAACGCCATGTTGACGGGCACTTCCACTTTCAACACGTCGACGGCATACTGCGGCTTCGAAAACTCTTCCATGCTGCGCGTGACAACCTCCGGTTTTTTCCGCGCAAACTCGATCGTCTTCTCGTCTTTCCCTTCTTCGTAGCCCACGAATTCGAGGAAGAACGGCACGTCCGCAGCGGTACATTCGCCGCCGATGCGCTCCACCCACGCGTGCTTGATGTCGTTCACCTCGGGCGGATCGAACGGCGTGTAGTACAGCAAAATTTTCACGCAGTCGGCGCCGGCTGCGGCGAGCCGCCTGGCGGACCAATTATCGAGCAAATCCGGCAGCCGCCCGGGACGCGTGTTGTCGTAGCCGCTGTTTTCATACGCCAGCAGGAGCCCCGCGTTGGAAGATCGCGCGCGGGCGGCGGGCAACCCGTATTCAGGGTCAAGCAGAATCGCACTTGCGTGCGGAGTCAGCACTCGCGTCACCGCCGTCTTGAACTCTTCGAGCATTTGATGGGTCACGTCTTTTTTGTCGATGCCTTTGTCCTTGGCGATGGCGCTCTTCAGCGATCCGCGCTGGTCCATGGCCGCCGCGGCGATTACGCCGCGAGAGTCTGAGACAGCCTTCATGCCCTTCTGCTTTCCCGGTGTGATTTTCATGCGGTCCTCCGCGTTGGCTTGCGTTATCGAATGCGTTTGAAAGCATTTTAACACGGGACAAACGTCAAGTCGTCGGGAAGCTCTGGGCGGCGGGAGGCCAAGCGCGGCCGGGGCGGCCATCTTTACAGGAAGAGAACGTGGTGGTGGGGACAGGCGAGATCCAAATGTTCGCCGAGCGTATCGAGGAGATCGGGTCCATGGGCGGCCAGGAATGGGAGGAAGGAAAGCGTGCGCTCCTGCGGCTCGCGGTGGGGACACAAAGCATCGAGAAGCAGCCGTTCATGACGGTCGAGCACACCAATTCGGAGATTTTCGGCTCGGCCCCCTTTCTCACGCAGCTTCAGGAATTGGAAAAGAATTTTGCTCTCGGCCGATTCCAGCGCGCCCAGCAAGGTCTTGTCCAGGTGCTCGAGCGGCTTGCGATATCCCTGCAACAATGCCTTCAGCTTCTTTTCATCCACAGCGAATTTGCGCTCGAGCGCTCTTGGCAGCGATTTTTGCTCCATTTTGGAGCGCACATACT
Organism: Candidatus Sulfotelmatobacter sp.; assembly: GCA_035624115.1. Lineage (GTDB taxonomy): Bacteria > Acidobacteriota > Terriglobia > Acidiferrales > UBA7541 > Palsa-295. The sequence goes on from DASPSD010000082.1 coordinate 3,826, forward strand.
GCTTTCCCCGGAACACCTCGCGGATTTCGAGGTCATAATTTTTCAAGAGCCGGCTGATTGGCGTCTCGACCAGAGTGAATCCCGCCCGCGTCAGCATGGCAGGCATTCTTCCCAGCACGGCCTGGTAGGCCACTTGCGCTTGGGCCATGTAGGCAATCTCTGCGGGGCCCCCGATGTACGCTGCGGTAGGAAGGATCGTGTCCTGCACCACGGGACGGAGCAGCACATTGGCCGTAAAGGCTTCCGGATTCCGGTCGATCGCGGCGCGAAGTTCGTCGGGAGTAAACGTGGCGGAGCCCACGGAAAATTTTCCGTTGCGCCGGCGCACCGGCTGGCGGCGCCCGTCCAGGTTGTAGAAGAGCAGCGTGGTTTCGCGCGTCACTTTCACCTGGGCATGAAAACCGCCGCGGTCCAGCTCATTCGATCTTTCGAGCAGCGCGTCGCGAAGCGAATCGGCTTTCTCGGCCGCCCGGAGGTACACTCCCGCTGCAAGCTGGTGCAAGCGCGGATCGAGCGGGTCGATGAAAATCATCCCGCGCCCCGCGAGGATTCGCGCCATCAGCTTTCCGAACGCCGAGCCGTAGGTTTCCCCCGGCGCGTAGGATTCACGCAGCGCGCGCGAGACTTCCGCGGCGAATTCACCTTCCAAGCTCTCGGCGGCTTTTGCGGCGAGCGGCTCAATCGCCGCACCCAGCAAGACATCCCCGACGCGGTGCCCGGAATCCTCTTCGCGCAATGGCAATTCAAAGCGGGCCAGGCCCTCGCGCGTGTTCCAGTCGGAGTGGTTCACCTCGGCCAAATCGTGATCTTCCGTGGCAAGCCAGTAAATCGGGACCGCCTCCGTCCCTCGAGCCGTAGCCTTTTCGGCCCACCGGATAGCAGAGAGCGCCTTGTACACGCTGTAGGCCGGCCCAAGAAAAAGTCCCACCTGCTGGCCGGTTACAATCGCCACAGCTCCTGCTGCAAGCCGGTCGATGTTCTTTTCTGTCGAAGCGTCCGTGCCGAACCTGCGGTTTTGCTCCCGAAGCACTTCCACGACGCGCGCTCGCGTCTCCGGAGCAAGTTGCACTTCGCGGGCGGCCGCGAGGACTCCCGCTTCCGTGGGCGGGTGCGCGTAATAGCGCGAGACGCGCTGAAAATCTTCAATAAACGTGGAAAAAAGTTTGGTCGTATGTGGAAGGTCGTGGAGGGCGAGGCACTGGGACTCCATGGAGGAGGTCATGATACACACGCCTTCGGGAGGCGGCAATCAAGGCGCCGGGGGCGGAGGCAACATCGACTCGACCTTGTTCGATTCATTCGATTCGCCAAGCCGTTGTGTCTCTCGCATGCGCGCCCGCAGATTGGGGTTTACAAGCGCGCTCCGTCTCCGATTTTGACGAGCCAATAGCCTTTTCGTTTGATGAAATTCGGTACCGGCGGATTCAGGATTTCGGAGGGGAGCGGCCTCAATGCGCCGCGGCGGATTCGGGGATTGTTGCTGCGAGCATCGCGTCGATTTCGCGGCGCGCGGATTCGCCGACCGGAAGAAGCGGCGGACGTGGCGGGCCGCCGTAGTAGCCGAGCCGGTCGAGCGCGTATTTGAGGCCCGAAATTCCGTATTGCGTGCCGAGCATTTTCGCAGGAGCGATCAGTTTCTGCGCGAGCGAATGAGCCCGCGCTCGATCGCCCGACTTCGCCGATTCATAAATCTCGACGCAAAGCTCCGGAAATGCATCCGCCAGCGCGAGGATTGCACCCACAGCTCCGATTTGCAGCGATTCAAAAAGTGTGGAGGCGGACCCGACCAGCGTTCGAAATCTTTTCGGGGCTGCCTGGATGATCTTCGCGACGCCCTCGACGTCGCCGGAGCTGTCCTTGATTCCGAGTACATTCTGGTGGTCGGCAACGCGCGACACAAGCGACGCCTCTACCGTTACATGAGTAAAAACAGGGACGGAATAAATCAGGATAGGAATTGGCGACGCGTCGGCCACGCGGAGGTAATGCTCCGCGAGAGTCGTGTCGTTCATTGCGGGCTTATAAAAGCTCGGTGTCCGGACAAGCGCCGCGTCATATCCAATCTCTGCCGCTCGCCGCGTGTGTTCGATGGTCTCCGCCGTAGACTCGGCCCCAGAGCCCGCAATCATCGTTTTTCCGGGCGCTGCCGCTTCTTTGGCAGTCTCCCAGAGGCGATAGATTTCTTCCCAGCGCAGCAGCACCGACTCGCTGGTGGACCCGTTCACGACATAGCCTGCAAGTCCAAAGCGGTTGTAGCGGACGATATTCTCGCGGAGCCGGCCGGGTGCGATCGCGCCATCCGCGGAAAACGGCGTGGTAAGCGGCGGAAAGATCCCTTGGATGTTCATGGTTCCCATCTTACTCCAATCGATTCGGCGAAGTGATGCCGCCGGAATCGGAACGCATCCGCAGGGATTCGCGGCTCATGCCCGCCCGTTTGGAACTGCCGACGCAGCGTTTTTGCGTTGATGCAAGTCTTGCAGGGCGGCGACCTCCACCGGACGTCCAGCCAGTGCGCGGATGCCGCGCGCGGCGGCATTGGCTGCTGAAAGCGTGGTAATGCAAGGCACGTTGTAACGGATCGCAGCCCGGCGGATGGATTTCTCGTCGTAAAAAGATTCCCGCCCTAAGGGCGTGTTGATCACCAGGTCCACTTTCGCCGTCTTGATCAGGTCCACGATATTCGGCCGGCCCTCATTCACTTTGTAAACCGATTCGACTTCGACCCCCTGATTTGCGAGCGCGCTCGCGGTCCCGCGGGTCGCCACAACGCGCAGGCCGGCGGCAATCAAATCCCGCGCGATGTGGCCGGCATGGCGCTTGTCATGGTCATTGACACTCATGAAGACAGTGCCTTGCGACGGCAGACGCTGGCCCGCGGCAAGCTGCGCCTTCGCGAATGCCAGGCCGAACGTGGACGAAACTCCCATCACCTCTCCGGTCGAACGCATTTCGGGGCCAAGAATCGTATCCACGCCGCGAAACTTATTGAACGGAAATACCGGCGACTTTACGGCGTAGAAATCCCTTACAGCAAGCTCCTTCACGCCGTCTGCCTCGACCACAGGCAGCCTCAGTTCCCGGAGTTTGCGCCCGGTCATCAGCCGCGCCGCCACTTTCGCCAGCGGAATTCCGGTGGCTTTGCTGACGTAGGGAATCGTTCGCGAAGCTCGCGGATTCACTTCCAGGACGTACACCGTATCTCGCTGAATCGCATACTGCACGTTCATCAAGCCCACCACACGAAGCGCCCGCGCCAGCCGCGCGGTGTAATCGCGAATGCGCTCGAGCACGGCGGGCTTGAGCGTGACCGCGGGCAGCACGCAGGACGAATCGCCCGAGTGGATTCCTGCCTCTTCGATGTGTTCCATGATTCCCGCGATCACCACGTCTTCGCCGTCGGCCAGCGCGTCCACGTCCACTTCCGTTGCGTCTTCGAGAAACTGATCGATCAGAATCGGCCGCCGCGGATCGCTGGCCGTGCCGATCTGGGCTGCCTGGGCGACGTACTCCTCCACCGTTTTCAGATCGTAGGCGATCACCATGGCGCGCCCGCCGAGAACGTAACTCGGCCGCACCAGCACGGGCAGGCCCACTTCTTTTGCGACTCGCACGGCCTCGTCGGGCGCGAGTGCCGTGCCGGCGCGCGGCTGCGCGATTTTCATTTCTTCCAGCAGCGCACCGAACCGCCGGCGGTCTTCCGCCAGGTCAATCGATTCGGGATCGGTTCCGATGATGTGCGCGCCATTGCGTTTGATCTCGAGCGCAAGATTGAGCGGCGTCTGCCCGCCGAATTGAACGATCACGCCGTGCGGCTTTTCTCTCTCGAGAACGGCGAGGACGTCCTCGAGCGTAAGCGGCTCGAAGTAGAGGCGGTCGGAAGTGTCGTAGTCGGTGGAAACGGTTTCGGGATTGCAATTCACCATCACCGTTTCGTAGCCGTCTTCCTTCAAAGCGAATGACGCATGGCAGCAGCAGTAGTCGAACTCGATTCCCTGCCCGATGCGGTTCGGCCCGCTCCCCAGAATGACGATCTTCGGCCGGTCCACTGCATCCGATTCATCCTCTTCTTCGTAAGTCGAATACAAATATGGAGTGAATGATTCGAATTCCGCCGCGCAAGTGTCCACGCGCTTGAAAACCGGATTCACTCCGAGCTGCTTGCGGCGGCCGCGGACTGCCTCGGCGGTCGTGTTCCAGAGTTTTCCGAGCTCTTCGTCGCTGGCCCCCGATCGCTTGGCTTCGAGGAGCAATCCAGCGGGTGCGGCAGAGAGCGTAGTTGCAGCGGTCCGCCGATCGAGCGCAACCATTTCTTCCATCTGCTCGATAAACCATGGGTCGATTTGGGTGTGCTGGCACACTTCGGCGCGGGTCATTCCGCGCTCGAGCGCTTCGAAAAGCCAGTGGATGCGATCGGGGCGTGGCACAGTGAGTTTTTCACGCAGCAGCGCCATCGTCACGTCCGCAGGCGCGCGCCAGGGCGTGTGCGGCTCAAGCGAGCGAATGCCCTTGCAGAGCGCCTCCTGAAATGTGCGCCCGATAGCCATCACTTCGCCCACCGATTTCATCTGCGTCGTGAGTGTCGAATCGCTGCCGGGGAATTTTTCGAATTGCCATTTCGGAATTTTCACCACCACGTAATCGATCGTGGGCTCGAAGCTCGAGGGTGTCTTGCGCGTGATGTCGTTTGGAATTTCATCGAGCGTCATCCCCAGCGCGAGTTTGGCGGCGATTTTTGCGATCGGGAATCCCGTGGCTTTGCTGGCGAGCGCCGAACTGCGCGAAACACGCGGGTTCATCTCGATCACCACCATCCGCCCGCTCTCCGGTTCGATGGCGAACTGAATGTTCGACCCGCCGGTCTCGACTCCCACTTCGCGGATGATGGCAGCAGCCGCATCGCGCATCCGCTGGTATTCCTTATCCGTCAGCGTCTGTGCGGGAGCGACGGTGATGGAATCGCCCGTATGAATCCCCATGGGATCGAAATTCTCGATCGAGCAGATGACCACGAAGTTGTCGCGGAAGTCGCGCATCACTTCGAGCTCGAATTCCTTCCAGCCGAGCACCGATTCTTCGATGAGCGCCTGGCGCACCGGGCTCGCGTCGAGCGCGCGGGCGATGGCATCGGCAAATTCTTCGCGGTTGTAGGCAATCGAGCCGGCCGTGCCGCCGAGGGTGAACGATGGGCGAATCACGACCGGATAGCCGAGTCCATCCGCCACTTTCACGGCCTCTTGCACGTTGGTGACGACTTCGCTTGCCGGCACTTCAAGGCCCACTTTGCGGCAAGCATCCTTGAAGAGCAGCCTGTCTTCGGCGATGCGAATCGCGCGCAGCGAAGCGCCGATGAGCTTCACATTGTATTTTTCAAGGATCCCGCTCTCCGCAAGCTCCACGGAAAGATTCAGTCCCGTCTGTCCGCCCACGGTGGGCAACACGGCGTCGGGGCGTTCGGCAGCGATGATGGCTTCGAGATATTCGCGCGAAAGCGGCTCGATGTATGTGCGATTCGCGATTTCAGGATCCGTCATGATGGTGGCGGGGTTTGAATTCACCAGCACCACGTCGTAGCCCTCGGCGCGCAGGGCTTTGCACGCCTGCGTGCCCGAGTAGTCGAACTCGCACGCCTGCCCGATGATGATCGGCCCCGAGCCGATGATCAGAATCTTCTTGATGTCAGTCCGTTTCGGCATCTTCAGAATTATCCCGTTCCGTCGCAAAGTCGGAAGGGCGGGATTTCAACCCCGCCCTTCCGTTCCTGCTTCATCAGCGCGATGAAATCATCAAACAAATAGCGCGCGTCGTGCGGGCCGGGCGACGCCTCGGGGTGATATTGAACGCTGAAGAGCGGAAGCGAGCGGTGGCGCATGCCCTCGTTCGTGTGATCGTTCAAATTCACGTGCGTGATTTCGACATCCGATGACGGCAGCGAATCCGGGTCCACGCAGAAGCCGTGATTCTGCGCGGTGATTTCCACTTTTTGCGTCACCAGGTTCTTCACCGGATGGTTTGAGCCGTGATGCCCGAATTTCAACTTGAACGTCTTCCCGCCGAGCGCCAGGCCGCAGAGCTGATGTCCCAGGCAAATTCCGAAGATAGGCACGCGCCCTAAAAGCCTTCGAATATTTTCGATGGCGTAGCCGATCGGTTCGGGATCGCCGGGGCCATTCGAGAGGAAAACTCCGTTCGGCTTCACTGCGAGAACGTCCTCTGCGGATGTTTGCGCTGGGACCACCGTCACTTCGCAGCCGTGATCGACAAGCAGGCGCAGGATGTTCTGCTTGATCCCGAAATCGTAGGCAATCACCTTGTAGCGGGGATTTCCCTCAGGGGTTGAAACCTCTGAGGAGTGCCCTGACGGTCTTGCGCTGTCGGAGCTGAAGCTCCGACCCCCTAAACTGCCGTGACTCAGCAGAGATGAATCGCCGATAGGCGCGGCGAGATCGATCGAGCCGCGCGTCCAGTCATATCGTTTCGGCGAAGTGACGCGGCTGGCGAGCTCCTGGCCCGCCATGGTGGGCAGCGCGCGGGCTTCCGCAATTAATTTTTCCGCTGGGGTGCCATCGGTCGCCACCACTCCACGCAATGCCCCCACGTTGCGCAGATGCCGGACGAGCGCTCGCGTGTCCAAATCCCAAATCACCGGCACGCCGTGCCGCTCGAGATACTTCTGCGCGGATTCCTTAGAACGCCAGTTCGAAGCCAGAACCGAAAATTGGCGCACCACAAGCGCTTCAATGTACGGCCGGGTGGATTCTTCGTCGTCACGATTGGCGCCGACGTTGCCGATGTGCGGGTAGGTGAGGCACACGACCTGCCCGGCATAGCTCGGGTCGGTGAAAACTTCCTGGTAGCCTGTGAGGGAAGTATTAAAAACGACTTCACCGCCGCGGCGGGTGAGTGCGCCCGCCGCGCGTCCGTTAAAAACTCGCCCGTCCTCGAGCGCGAGCGTCGCGCGAACTCCGGGGGCTTCGGTCAGTGTGTCCTCCAGAAGTTTTCATTTCGATGCCGCGCTGACAGTGGAAGTTGACGTGAGCGAGCCGAAATGATCCACGGGCCAGTATGCGAACACGGCCTTGCCGTAAATGAACTGCCGCGGAACAGGGCCGAAAACGCGGGAATCGTTGGAACTATCTCGATGATCGCCCATCACGAAAAAATCGCCGGAAGGAATCACCGTGGGCCCGAACGTCGAGCCGTCCAGGTACCCCGGCGGCACATAGGGTTCCTTCAGTTCCTTGCCACCGATATAAAGACGTCCGCCGCGCAGTTCCACCGTCTCGCCTGGAAGCCCGACGACGCGCTTGATGAAAGATTTGGACCGGTCGAGCGGATACCAGAAAACCACCACGTCGCCGCGCTCGATCGGCTCGAAGCGGTACACGAATTTATTGATGAAGATGCGCTCTTGATCGCTCAGAAGCGGCGCCATGCTCGTCCCTTCCACTTTCACCGGCTGGTAGAGAAAGATGATGATGACGAGCGCCAGCCCCAGCGCCACGGCGAGGTCTCGCGTCCAACTGCGAAGCTCGCGCCGCAATTGCGGCATCGGTGCATTTTCCGTGGGAGCGGATGGGACAGGATGGGAGATATCAAGCATTCTGTTCGACCAATATTTATAGCATGCCCGCCCGAATGGAGCCAAGCGTTCCCGCCTGCGCGAGCCGCGTCAATCACCGAGAGAAAATCGAGCGAGCGAGAGCCCGGCGATGACGGCCGTCTCCGTGCGCAGAATATTTTCACCGAGCGAGGTCTCGATGTAACCCGCCGCGCGCGCCGCGGCGAATTCGTCATCGCTCCAGCCGCCTTCAGGACCGATGGCGAGAGCCGCCGAGGTCCCTTTCGCGCCTTTGAGCGCTGCGCGAACCGGCTTCGCATCGCGCCGCTCGGAAAGAAGAATTCGCACGCCCGCATCGGATTCCGCGAATGCATGGGCGGGGCGCACCGGCGCGCGCATCACGGGAGGCCGCAAGCGCCGCGACTGCTCGGCTGACTCGAGCACGATTTTTTCCCAGCGCTCGCGCCGCTTGGCCGCAGCGGCAACGAGCGCCTTGTCGGCGCGCGCAGCCGCGAGAGGAATGATCTCGGTGACGCCTAGCTCGGTCGCTTTCTCGAGGCACCATTCGAAGCGATTGAATTTCACGATGGAGATGAGCAGGTTCAAGTGCAGCCAGGCTTCCCGCGCGGGAACGTGCTCGACGAGCGAGAATTCGATGCGGCTCCCGCCGCGCTTGGAAAGCGCGATTTGCTCGACGCGCCCGAGCCACACGCTATTGCCGTCGCTCAACTCGTAGAGCTGTCCCGATTCGGCGCGGAGAACGCGGCCGAGATGATCGGCTGCATCGCCGCGCAGCGTGGCGGATTCGGCCTCGAAGCGGTCAACAAAAAATCGGCGTCGCATGGAGGGATTTTCGATGGGGCCCAGGCACGCGCGGCGGCTGAGCGTTACCCGAAGATGTCTTTCACCTTGTCGAAGAAACTCGAAGAGCGTTCCGCCGGCTTGTTTTCCACCTTCATGGTCTGGCCGAGCTGCTCGAGGATGCGCCGCTGCTCGCGCGAGACCTTGGAAGGAGTCAGCACGCGGACATTTACGTACAGATCGCCGCGCCCGCCGTGCGGATTCGGCAGCCCCTTGCTCTTCAGGCGGAAAATCTGCCCGGACTGTGTGCCTTCAGGGATTTCGAGATCTTCCTCACCGCGCAGCAGCCGCACTTTGATCATGGTGCCGAGCGCCGCTTGCGGAAAGCTGACGGGAATGGTGCAAATCAGATCGGCGCCGCGCCGCTCGAAAAAGGAGTGCTCCTTCACTTCGAGAAAAATGTAGAGATCGCCCGGAGGCCCGCCGTTTGTTCCGGGCTCGCCCTGCCCGGCCATGCGCAGGCGTGTGCCCGAATCGACGCCGGCGGGGATGCCTACTTCGAGAGTTCGTTCGCGCTCGACGCGCCCCTGTCCGCGACATTCGGCGCACGCCTCGCGGATCACCTGGCCCGTGCCCTGGCACGCGGGACACGTGCGCGTGATGGAGAAAAATCCCTGCGAGTACGACATTTGCCCGCGCCCGCCGCAAGTCCGGCAGGTGACCATCCCGGTGCCGGACTTCGCGCCGGTGCCCTTGCACGCGGTGCAAACTTCGTGGCGCGAAAGGTGAATCTTGGTGCTCACCCCGGCGGCAGCGTCTTCGAAGCTGAGCGTCATGTCGTAGCGCTGGTCGGCGCCGCGCTGCCCGCGGTGGCCCCGGCCGCCGCGCCGTGCGCCGCCGAACACATTTTCGAAGCCGAAGAGGTCGCCGAAAATATCCTGAAAATCCGCGAAGATCGTCTCGTTGAATCCGCCGGTTTCGAACCCGCGGCCGGTGACTCCGGCGTGGCCGAAGCGGTCATAGGCGGTGCGCTTCTGTGCGTCGGAAAGAATGCTGTAAGCTTCGGTGGCTTCGCGGAAGTTGTGCTCGGCCGCCGATTTGTTGTCCGGATTGCGGTCCGGATGCCACTGCATCGCGGCTTTGCGGTAGGCGGACTTGATCTGCTCCGGCGTGGCATCGCGCGCCACGCCGAGCACTTCGTAGAAATCTCTTTGCTTGCTGCTTGCCATGGGCCCTGGTTTCCCTTTCAGTTTTCTCGCTTCGCTGCGGGCGCTGCTGCCGAAGCCACGCGCACCATCGCCGGCCGCAGCACCCGGCCATGGAACACGTAGCCGGGCTGCAATTCCCCGATCACGACGCCATCGGCGTGCGCGGTGGTCTCGACGCGCTCGATGGCGTGATGGAAATGCGGGTTGAATTCTTTGCCCACCGATTCGATGCGCTCGAGACCCTGCTTGGTGAGCGCGTCGCGAAGCTGGCGATAGATCAGCTCGAATCCTTTGCGATACTCAGCGTATTCGGCTTCGTTGTGAGCCGCGAGCGCCCGCTCGAATGCGTCCAGCACGGGGAGCAGATTCTCGATCAGAAGTTCGACGCCGCGGTGCCGCTCCTGGTGCCGCTCCTTCTCCACGCGCTTGCGGTAATTTTCGAAGTCGGCCTGGCGGCGCACCAGCGTGTTGGTGAGGTCCTGCTTCTCCGCCTCCAGCTTCTTTACTTGCTCCGCCAGCGAATTCTCTTCCGCGGACGCGGCTGGATTCCCTTCCCCGGGCGGGCCAATGACTGGAGCCGGGCCCGGCTTCAATTCGTCCGGTTGGTGTTCCTTGTTCGCCATCATGAGAGCTTACGGCCTTCCTCGTTTTCGGAGAAAAACTGCGCCATGAAGGCGACCGCCGTGATCACGCGCTCGTAATGCATGCGCATCGGTGCAAGAATCCCGAGCGTGCCCTGCGCCATATCTTTGGAAGTGTACGCCGCCGAAACCAGCGCCAGGTGTTTTCCTGCATTCGACATCTGCTCGAGCCCCAGCTCCACATGCACCGGCTCGGGCGCTTCAATGCAGCCGCTGAGAAGCGCAATCAGCCGGTCTTTTTCCTCGATGGCTTCGAGCAATTCGCGCAACTGCGATTGGTCGGTGAAATCGGGCGACGCGGCAATCTGCGCCGCGCCTTCGACGTAGATTTTGCGGTCGGCAGCGTCCTCCAGAATGCTCGGGTCGCACAACAGCAACGCGTCGCCCGCCAGCTTGCCGTATCGCTCCCGATCTTTTTCCAACTGAACGCGCAAATCGGCGCGCATGGCTTCGAGCGTCCATCCGTGATAATGGCGATTCAAGTAGTCCGCCACGCGATTGAGTTCTTCCTCGCTGAACGGCTTCTCGGGGCGGATCAGCTTGTCGCGAGTGAGTCCTCCGGCCGTCACCAGCACCACCAGCACGCGCTGGTCCGGCAACAGCAGGAAGCGCACATGTTCCACCACGCTGCGGGCCAGCGGCGGCGAAATGAAAATTCCCAGCCCGCGCGAAACGGCGGAGAGCACGTGGCTCGCGCGCTCCATCACCGCCTCCGGCGTCTGCGCGGCTTCCAGTTCCCGGCGAATCCACTGCCGGTCCTCGGGACTGGCGGTGGCCTGCGCGGCCACTTGCTCGACAAAGAAGCGATAGGCCGCCGCGGTGGGCACGCGCCCGGCGGAAGTGTGCGGCTGGTAGAGGTAGCCGCCTTCTTCCAGATCCGCCATCACGTTGCGGACAGTCGCAGGGCTCAGCGGCTCCACGTGCCTTCGCGCGATGCTCCGCGAAGACACGGGCTCGCCCGTTTCGATGTAAACGCGCACCACGTCCGTCAAGATTTGCTGGTGACGCCGCTGTTGCAAGACTGTCGAGGTCATGAATGCAATCGAAACCGTTCAGCGCGCCGCTGCCGCGCTCGACAATTCAGCCGCTCTATTACAAGTCTAATCGGGCGCGGGAAACGCGTCAACTTGGCGCCAAACGTCTTGCGCGAGGAGGCAACGCGCGCGCAACCGCGATCGCCGCTTGCGCATCCCCTTGCGCGTACTCTATGCTGTGCGATTCGTTCGGGAGGCTTGATGAAGCTCTTGCGGCTCGCCTGCTTGCTTGCCTGCGCGGCATTCCTTGCGGCAGGAAGCCTGAAGGCTGCTGCGCAAACCGCCGACAAGGCCGGCCCCGCAGCCAAAGCACAGCCTCTCTCAACGCGGGTGGTCGCTTACGAGATTGAAGCCCGGCTCGACCCGGCCAAAAAATCCATACAGGCAAGCGAAGTCCTGACCTATCACAATCTCACGGGCCAGCCGCAGCAAACTTTTCCGTTTCATCTTTACCTGAATGCCTTCCAGCCGCAGTCAACGTTTATGACGGAAAGCCACCGCGACGACCCGGGATTCGAGTGGAAGCCCGCATATCGCGGTTCGATCCGCATCACGCGTTTGGAAGTGGCCGGGATGGGAGACCTCACGGATCGCATGCAATTCGTTCATCCGGACGATAGCAATGCGGACGACCGCACGGTGATGCAGGTCGAGCTTCCGAAGCCGATTCCTCCGGGCGGCGACGTCCAATTCAAGATTTCCTTCGAAGATCAAATGCCTCGGGTCGTCGCGCGCACCGGATACGTCCGTGATTTCTTCATGGTCGGACAGTGGTTTCCAAAAGTCGGCGTCTGGTGGAAGGGCGCGTGGAACTGCCATCAGTTTCATGAAACCACGGAATTTTTCGCCGACTTCGGGACATTCGATGTGAAGCTCACTGTGCCGCAGGGCGAAATCGTCGGCGCGGGCGGTGACCTGATCTCCGCCGTCAGCAGTTCCGACGGCACCAAAACGCTCACGTACCACTCTGAAGACGTCCACGATTTTTCATGGACCGCCAGCCCCCATTTTCAGGTTGTGGAGGACACCTGGACTGGAAGCGGCGGCACGGTGAAGATTCATGTCTTGATGTCGCCGGGCCACGACCGCACCACCGCGCGCTATCTGGAAGCGCTGAAAGGCACGCTCCAGGCTTACGACGAATGGATCGGGCCGTATCCCTATGACCGGATCACGGTGGTGGATCCGCCGCATGGAGGGCTCGAGGCGGGCGGGATGGAGTACCCGACTCTCGTCACCGCCGACACCGCCTGGTGGATGCCGAAGCGAGCCTATGTGCCGGAACTTGTGCTGGTCCACGAGTTCGGACATCAGTATTGGTATGGGATGGTGGCCACGAATGAATTCGAAGAGGCCTGGCTCGATGAAGGCATCAACAGCTACCTCGAAGCGAAAGTAATGGACCACCTCTACGGAAAAGAGACCTCGGTCTTCCAATTTCGCTGGACGCAACTGGGCGAAGACGCGGAACAGCGCCGGGATTACCTGCGCGTCGCCGATATGGATCCCCTCACGCGCTTTGGCTGGAAATTTCAGAGTGACTCCGCATACGGCGGTATCTCGTACGGCAAGACCGCGAGTGTGCTCCTCACGCTTGAAAAAATTATCGGCGAAAAGACCCTGATGCAGGCGCTGCACGCTTATTTTCTGCGCTACCGGTTCACGCATCCGACCGGCGAGGATTTTTTGAAAACGGTCGAAGAGGTTTCTGGGAAAAACCTTCGCTGGTACTTCGACCAGGCCGTGTATGGCACAAACATTCTCGACTACGAAATCCTCGACGTGCAGTCCGACCCGGTGAATTGGTACGAAGAGGACGAACGCGCCGCGAAGCCGGGCAGCCGGCTGTTTCGCAACTACGTCACCGTCCATCGCAAAGGCGACTTTATTTTTCCCGTGGATTTAGCCGTGAAATTCGACGATGGCCAGACGGCTCGAGAGCACTGGGACGGCCGCGATCGTTGGGTCCGCTACACCCACGATCGGCCGGCGGAAATCGTTTCGGCCGAAATCGATCCCGAGCATCAAATCCTGCTCGACCGGGATCTTTTCAACAACAGCTACCGGGTGGAAGCCGACAAACGGGCCGTTCGCAAACTCTCGAATATTTGGATATTTTTGACCCAGTGGCTGGCGCAGTGTCTGGCGTGGCTCACTTAGGCGGGGCGGCTCCAGCTCCGTGCTTGCGCTCGAGGAATCAACGGATGGCATCAACAAAACCCGCGACGTTTCTGGAAGGCTGGCGGCTCCTGCTGCGGCATCCGAGCCTGTTTTTCTGGGTGTACCTCGTCAATCTGGTTCTTGCATGGATCGGCACGCGAGGATTTGCCCGGCGCATCGGAGCCGTCTTGAACCACAGCCTGATCGCAGACCGGCTGGTTTACGGGTTTGACCTCGGCGTCGTCACTTCGCTGAGAGCCTTGCCGGGATCGGCGTTCGGTAGCCCTGCCACGGGTTTGCTGGGCCCATCGTTTGTCTTCACGGTCTTTTTGCTGTTCATCACCGGCGGGCTGCTCGTGACCTACTACAACGACGCTCCGCTTTCGATCGGACCTTTCTTCGAGGCGTGCGGCCATTATTTCTGGCGGTTCGTGCGCTTGATGATCTCTTTTGCAGTTCTGCTGGTTCCGTTGTTGATTCTGGCCGGACTTGGTCTCCGCCTGTTTGGCCGCATCGATGACCGCGCCGTTTCTCCCTTTACTGCCGTCATTTTTATGGGTGTGGCGCTCGCTGGAATTGTCGTGCTGCTGATGTGCGTGCGGCTGTGGTTCGATATGGCGCAAGTGATCGCCGTCGCCGAGGATGAGCCGCGAATGCGCAAAGCGTTGAGGCGCGCGGCCGGCTTGCTCCGGCAGAATTTCGGTTCGCTTTTCTGGCTTTATTTCCGCATCAGTTTGCTGGGTTGGATCGGCTTCGGCGCCGGAGTGCGCATCTGGATGAGCCACATCCGCCCCGAATCGATCAACACGGCGATTCTGCTGGGGCAGCTATCCATCCTCATCTGGCTGGGCACGCGGCTGTGGCAGCGGGCCAGCGAGGCGCGCTGGTATCGGCTGTATTGGGACGCGCAAACGGCCGAATCGCCCGCTCCCGCCACAGTGGTGTCATCCGCGGTGTTTGGCACGCCCGCGGAATCCTGACCGGCCGGCTACCAGATGCGGCAGCGCTGCGCTTCCGGCCGGATCATCGGAGAATTTGCCCCGCAACTGAACGCCTTCGCGAACGCCTCGATATTCGAGAGCGGGCCGTTCACGCGAAACCGTTCCAGCGGATGCGGGTCCGTATTGACCTGCACGCGCATCCGCTCGGGCCGCGTGCTTCCCGCCCAGACCTGCGCCCAGCCGAGAAAAAATCTCTGGCTCGCCGTGAATCCGTCGACGGGCGCCGGGGCAGGCTTGCCCTCGAGCGTCTTTTGGAGCGCCCGGTAGGAAATGGTGAGCCCGCCCAGATCGGCGATGCTTTCGCCTTCCACGAGCTTGCCGTTTTCGTTCAGGCCCGGCTCGACATTGAACGCGTCGAATTGCTTCACGATACATTCCCCGCGCGCCTGGAAATTTTTCAGGTCTTCGTCCGTCCACCAATTCTTCAGATTTCCATCCGCATCGAATTTCGCGCCTTGATCGTCGAATCCGTGCGTCAGCTCGTGGCCGATCACGGCGCCGATAGCTCCGTAATTCATGGCATCGTCGCGGTTCGGATCATAAAAGGGCGGCTGAAGGATCCCGGCGGGAAAAACAATTTCATTATGCAACGCGCTGTAGTAGGCGTTGACAGTCGGCGGCGTCATTCCCCACAGCTTGCGATCGGTGGGCTTGCCGATTTTCGAAAGATCGAAGGAAGTTTGAAAATCATTCCCGCGCTGCACGTTCTCCACGTAAGGGCCGCGGTCCACGTGGAAGCCGGAATAGTCGCGCCATTTGTCGGGATAGCCGATCTTGAGCTGGATCGCAGCGAGCTTTTTGAGCGCCTGCTCGCGCGTGGCGGGGCCCATCCACTCCAGCGTGGAGAGATCGTCACGCAGCGCGCCCATCAAGTTCTTCACCATCTCCAGGGCCCGGGCCTTTGCCTCCGGCGGAAATGCGCGCTGCACGTAAATCTGTCCGAGCGCCTCTCCCAGTTGATGATCCGTCGCTTCAACGCAGCGCCTCCAGCGCGCCAGCATCTCCTTCTGGCCTTCGAGGGTCCGATGATAGAAATCAAAATTCTCTTCCACGAATTTTGCCGGCAGCGCTTCTGCTACCGAATGCACCAATTGCCAGCGGAGATACGTCTTCCAATCCTCGAGCGGAACTGCCGTCAAAGCTGCATTCACTTCCTTGAAGAAGTCGGGCTGATTGATGTCGATTTCCGAAATCGGCGGCGCGCCGATTTCCTGGAAGAATTCTTGCCACGAAAGCTTCGGAGTCAATTCATGAAGGCTCGCCACCGCCATCTTGTGATAGACCTTGTACGGGTCGCGCAAATCCACGCGTCCCATCGATGCTTTCGCGAGCGTGGTCTCGATCGACAAAACGGTCCTGGCTTCCGCCGCAGCTTTCGATTCGTCGTCGCCGAGCAGCTTGAACATGTTGGTTACGTGTTCTACGTAGGCGTCGCGCAGTTTTTTGTCGTTCTCTCCGTCGCGCGTGTAGTAGTCGCGCTCCGGCAGCCCCAGCCCGCCTTGACCGGCGGCTGCAATCACCTGCGAACTGTTTTTGAAATCGGGTTCCGAACCGAACCCGAACACCGCATCAACCCCGGCTCGCTGAAGCCGGGCAACTTCCGCTTCGAGAGTCGCAGTGTCTTTTATTTCGGCGATCTTCTTGAACTCCGGCTCGAGCGGTTTCAGCCCCGCCGATTCGATCTCGCCCTCGTCCATGCAGCTCGCGTAGTAGTCCCCTACTTTTTGCCAGTTGGAGCCCGGCGTGGCATTTTTGTCCTTGGAAGCTTCTTCGAGAATTTCGTGCAGGACGTCTTCGTTGTGATTGCGGAGGATGATGAACGTCCCCCAGCGGGAATATTCGGAAGGAATGGGGTGGTCTTTCACCCAGCCACCGTCGGCGAACTGAAAGAAATTGTCGCAGGGTGAGACCGACCGATCGAGATTGGAAAGGTCAAAACCGTGATCTTGTTGATCGCCGCCAGCGAGCGCGCCGATGCTGCTCCCGCCGCAGCCATTCGCAGCCGGTGTCGAAAAGAGCTGGCCTCGGCTTGAATCAGTTGACTGGGACGCAAGCCCCGAGGGAAAGGCAAGAATCAACAGCGCAATACACCCGAACGGAAGACGTCGCATGATTTTCCTCGCGCGGGCGCGCACCCAAGCACTCTCCGGCGCACCCAGATTGTATTGTGATCGGCCTTCGCCCCAGGCAGGAACCCACTCGCCCGCCAATACTCGCTGCGCTATTTTGGGTTCCCCACAAGCTCATGTCAACCCGCTTGCAGAGACTAGCCGTGGGTTATCCACAGGTGAATTTTTGACTCAGGGCTGTATCCAATGGCGAACGCGGAATTCTTCAGTTACTATCAATCTGACTATTCTCGATGAGACCCCTCTCTTTGCTCGGGTGGCTGCGCCTTTCAGGAAGAGTCTCGCTGAGTCTCGCTCTGGGATTTGCCGCCCCAATAGCCGCCCGTGCTCAGAACAAACCAGACGCGAACAAGGAAATCCCGCAGACCACCCCTGACTTTTCAATGCAGCCATTCATATACGAGATGGTCCGGGGTGAAATGCAGTATGAGAGCGACGGCACCGGATCTCGCGAAATTCGCGCTCGGCTTCGCGTTCAGAGCCCCTCCGGCCTCACCAAGGCGGGCAACCTTGTTTTCAATTACGGGGCCGCCAATGAAAAAATCGAAATTCGAAGCGTCCGTGTTGTGAAGCCGGACGGCAAGGTCGTCACAGCCGGGCCGGACGCCGTCCAGGACTTGAGTGCGCCGATCGCTCGCGAGGCACCGATGTATTCCGACGCGCGGGAAAAGCACGTCACCGTGCCAGGCGTGGCCGTCGGCGACGCCATCGAGTATGACGTGATCACCACCGTTTTTCAGCCCCTCATGGCGGGCCAATTTTGGCAGGCCTGGAACTTCATCAGTGACGCCATCTGCCTCGACGAACAAGTCGACCTGAATGTCCCGAGCGACCGCAAGCTGAAACTGAAAAGTCCACCTGGAATAGAACCGAGAATCCGAGAGGAAGGAAGCCGCCGGCTCTACCACTGGTCTGCCTCAAATCTGGAATTGCCCGTGGTGCGCCCGCCGCTCAAGGATTTCAAGTTCGATGTGAAAGCTCTCTTGGAGGGAATGCGACCACCCCCTCCCCGCCAGATAACTTTCTCGACGTTTCAATCCTGGGACGAAATCGGCCAGTGGTATCTGCAACTCGAGCGGGACCGCCGAATTCCGACCCCTGAAATCCGCGCGGAGGCCGATGAAATCGTCCGCGGCCGGAAGGACGAAGCTGAAAAAATCCAGGCGCTTTACGCCTGGGTCTCGCGAAGCATCCGCTACGTGAGCCTTTCTTTCGGAGTGGGCCGATACCAGCCCCATTCCGCTCTCGAAGTCATGCAGAATCGTTATGGCGATTGCAAAGATAAGGCCACCCTTCTGGAAGCGTTTCTAGAAGCAGAAGGACTGCATGCCGATCCTGCCCTCGTCAATTCGCGGGCGGAGATTGACCCGGACGTTCCATCCCCCATCCAGTTCGATCATGTAATCACCCGGGTTAAGTCAGACTCTCACGAGTACTGGATGGATTCCACGATTGGCGTGGCTCCCTTCGGCTATCTGCTGCCACAGTTGCGCGGCAAGAGCGCTCTCGTCGCGCGCTCGGACTCGTTGTCCGGCCTCACGAAAACTCCAGAGGCGCTGCCAGGTCCCACAATTTACAAATTCGACGTTCAGGGCGAGTTCACGGAAGACGGACACCTGGATATGGCGCTTGCTTTTGACACCCGCGGGGACCTCGAGGTTCTCCTGCGTCTGGGAATCCTGACGCTGCCTCCTGCTCAATTCATGGCGATTATGCAAAGTGCCGCCAGAGAGCAGGCCAAAACCAAGAGCTCGGGCGACGATTTCAGACTGCATGACTTCAAGGCGGGCGACCCCACCGACACAAGCACACCATTTCACCTCCAACTCTCCATCACAACGAAGATTGCTGTTCCTATCCTTGGCACCGATGAAACCCGGGGCTCCGCGCGCGAGGCTGCGCGTGCCTTCAGCTCTGGAATCGTTGACCAAGAGACGCTGCTCGCGTTCTTGCCGGGTGTAGAAGCGAAATCGAATGGTTCGCGAAAGGCCGGGCAGAAAGCCGTGAAGCTCGGAGGTCCAACCGACTACGCTCTCAGCGTAGCCTTTTCGCTGCCTGGAAAGGCGCAGCCTGGCAGCGGCCCTCCTGAGCACTTTCAGATTTCGAAAGATTTCGCCGAGTATCAATCTGACGCGGAATGGGAGGGTCGCACTCTTCGGGCCAGTTGGCGCCTCGCTTTGCGGGTTCCCGAGGTGCCCCAAGACCGGGCAGCCGAGTATGCTTCATTTTGCCAAGAAGTGGTGGAATCATTCACGAGTCATGTATCAAAGTCTGCCGGCGCAGCCGCACCTCCCGCCCCGCCGGTTCTCGAAAAACCCATCCCATCGAGGCCGCCACATACACCCCTTCCCGAAGCCGAAACGCTCTACAACGACGCCCAGGCGGAAATCAAGCGCCAGAACTGGGGAAATGCGGAGCGCAGCTTGGAATCCGCAGTAAGGCTGGACCCCGAATATGCTTCCGCGTGGAATAGTCTCGGGCGCGCTCGGATGGCGTTGGGGAAATACTCGGACGCGGAAGCCGCCTTCCGCAATCTTTTGGCCTTGGCCCCCGAAAATGCATTCGCGTATACCGGGGTCGCTTGGTCGCTAGCATTGCAACGCAAATATTCCGAGGGGGCCGAATTTTTGGAACAGCGCGTCGCCGCCGCTCCGGAAGACCCGGACGCACACATGCGCCTTGGGGTGTTCTATATAGAGTTGCACCACCCCGACAAAGCCGTAGCCGAACTCGAAAAGGCGACCTCTTACTTCTCGAAAAGTGCTTTTGCTTATTTCAACCTCGGCAGGGCCTATCTCGAGAACCAGCAAGGAGACAAAGCCGTCCAGGCTTTTGACGAGGCCATATCGCTCCAGGGGGGCGCCAATTTCAGGAATGACGCCGCCTATCTGCTTGCAGAAAAAAAGAGCCATCTCGACTCGGCAAGGGTTTGGTCCACCGAATCGATCCGGTCTGTAGAAATCGAGCTCAACCAAATTACGATCCACACGATGCAGGCTCGCACCCTCGTGCTTCTCAACGAGATCGGAGCCTTTTGGGACACGCTCGGATGGATCGATTTCCACTCCGGCGATTTCCCCTCTGCGGAGAAGAATGCGCGTGCGGCCTCACAGTTGCTCGAAGACTCGACCGTCCTCGACCACCTGGCGCGGATTTATGAAGTGCAGGGCCGCAAGGACGATGCGGCCGAAACCTATGCCGAGGCAGTGGCCCTGATTCCAACAACGCGCGAAATCAATGACGATGAGAAAGATGCGCGCGAACGGCTTGTGCGACTACTTGGAAATGATTCACTTGTTGCGAATCGAGTCAAGCAAGCTCGGACCCAGTTGCGGTCGCGCCGGTCGATTCCGATTCCGAACCCTTCGCGTTTGGAGGGGATCGCCCAGTACATCTTGATCGTGGGCCCCGGCTCAAAAGTTGTGGAAATCCAGTCCTTCACCTCTGATAATCCGCTTGAAGAGCTTACCGAATCCGTACGCAGTGCCATCATCCCTCAGACGTTTCCCGATTCCACCATTCAAAAGATGCCCCGCGCGGGCACGCTCGCCTGCCCTCGGTCCGATCAGCCTTGCACCTTCACCTTACAATCGGGAGGGGGAGATACTCGGCCGCTCCCGCCGCCCGGTCTTCCACTGAATGACCGATGATGATTTGCATTCCTCGATAAGGGGCCAACTTTTCGCCCTGTTTGCCCCTGACCGAATCTTGTACTTCTGTCCAGTTGTTCGCGTGAGGTGCGCTCCCTGACAATTGAAGCGAGAGATTCATCGCTTTCTCGAGCTGCCAGCGGAGTGTGCCTGTGCGAATCGCACCACTGGGATTCGGGCTTTCATTGATTCTGATGCAGCTTGGCTGCGGCGGGACAGCCGGAGTACCCGCGGGCCCGGGGCCTTCGCCGTCGGGCGTGCTTGTTTCGGTGGCGCCGAATCCGGCCAACGTTCGCGCCGGCGCCCAGCAGCAATTCAATGCCACAGTCACCGGCACATCCAATACTTCCGTAGCCTGGCTTGTGAATGGCACGCCGGGAGGCACGGCTGCGGCCGGCACGATCGGCACCTCCGGCGTTTACACCGCTCCGAACACCCTGCCGAATCCAAACAGCGTCACCATCACCGCGGTAAGCGAAGCCGACTCGAGCGCCGCGGGCACAAGCGCCGTCACGCTCTGGAATCCGACGCCGGCTCTCACCAGCGTGAATCCCACCAGCATCGGAATCGGCGCGTTTTCTCTCACCCTGACCGGCAGCAATTTCGTCAGTGGCGCGCAGGTTCTCTTTGGCGGGACTGCGATCACGACCACGTTTGTGTCGTCCAGCCAGTTGACAGCCAGCGGTTCGGCTGCCACAGCGGGAATGATCGGCGTAGCCGTGCAGAATCCGAATCCGGGCAGCAGCACTTCCGGCACGGTGAATGTCCAAGTGGGCTCCGGCGGTCCGCAGCCAAGCGCATGCAGCGGCATGACCCTTGGCCAGGGCGGGAGCCTCAATGGCTTCGTTCCCTTCCCAGCCGACAATCTCTGGAATCAGGATATTTCTTCCGCTCCGGTGGTCCCGAATTCGGATGCATTGATTAATTTCATCGGGGCGAGCGTGCCCGTGCATCCTGATTTCGGCTCGGGACTTTACAACGGCCAGAGCATGGGGATTCCCTACATTGTCGTTGGGGCGCAGCAGGGCTTCGTGAATATCATTTTCACTGCGTTCGGCGACGAGAGCGATCCCGGCCCGATGCCTGTCCCGGCCAACGCGCCGATCGAGGGCTATCCCGCGCCGGGCAATGGCGACCGCCACGTTCTCGTTCTCGACAACAGCAACTGCTGGCTCTACGAGCTCTACAACGCGAGCGTCAATGCAGACGGTTCCTGGAATGCAGGCTCCGCAGCCGTGTGGGATCTCCTGGCAAATGAGCAGCGCCCCTATACGTGGACTTCCGCCGACGCTGCCGGCCTTCCGATTTTCCCCGGGCTTGCGCGGTATGACGAAGTAGCGAGCGGCCAGATCAATCACGCTCTGCGCTTCACGCTGCAATTCAGCGTCGCCGCGTTTGTGCCGCCGGCTTCTCACTGGGCCGCAAACTCTTCCAATGCCAACGCCGCTCCGATGGGCATGCGGCTGCGGCTGAAATCGAGCTTCGACGTCTCCACTTTTTCCACCACCAATCAGGTGATCCTGAACGCGCTAAAGAAGTACGGCATGATCATGGCGGACAACGGCTCGTCGATGTACATCACCGGCGATCCGGACGATCGCTGGGACAATAGCGACCTGCACCTGCTCGGCAACGTCACGGCGTCCGATTTCGACGTCGTGCAGATGAATCCGATTTACACCGCTTCGAACATTCCGCAGGGAGCAGCGCCGGTAATCAATGCCTTCACGGCAAGCCCGCAAACGGTCAGCGCCGGGAGCCAAGTCACGCTTTCCTGGGATGTCACCGGTGCGGGATATTTCATCGTCACGCCGCAGGTGGGCGCGGTTCGCGGCACAAGCGTGAATGTCACTCCGTCGCAAACCACCACCTACACACTATCGGCGACCAATGCATTCGGCCGCACAACCGCCACTGCAAACGTCACTGTGCAATGAATTCGCTTCGGTATTCACGCGCGATTCGATAAAGCAGGTCCATAAACGGTTGCCCTGCGGCGGATCCTGGGTCCGCCGCAGGGCGCGTTGGTGAGGCGCGCGCACTCCGGACTACGAGATCGGGACGCGCTCGGTCCGGCCGGCCGCCTCACTCCCCTCCGAACTTACATAGAGCATCAGCTTGAGGTTCTCCACGTAGATGCCTTCGAGTTTGCGCTCGTTTCCGTCCTTCTTAATCACCAGCGCGCTCTGGCTTGGCGTGTCCACACGCAAGGCAGTCCGCGCGTTGATGCGGGTCAATTGCCCGTTGCGCCGCAGCGTGATCGGGCGGTCGGTTCCGTTCACGTCTACCGATACCGCGTACTCGCCCGGCTCGAGCTTTGCTTCCGGGCATTGCACTGCGTGCGCCAGCGTGACTTTCCCTCGCAATTCCGGCGACTTCCTTCCGACACTGGCTGCCTGAAGCGGCTGACTCGCGGCAAAGGGCACCGCATTCGCGGATTCATAATTGTCCGGAGCCACTTCCGCCTGCGCTTTGCAGGTCGCGGGGAAAAATGCCGCAAGCCCGAAACTCGCAACCAGGAACAAACTTCCGCGCACCATCTTCTTCATTTCGATCTGCTATCTGCTTCGGCCAATTCCTTGGCGGTCCGTTCGAGCCAGGAGAGCATTCCCAACATGTGGATTGACGTTCGGGCCGTCATCGTATGAATCGAGCTCAATGAGTGCGTCCCGCTTGCTCGGTTTCCCGAATGCGCCTTCCGCTCTGTTGAGTGCGACAACATGGCGGGCATTTTCATCCTGGAGCTGATTTCCATCAATGCACCGAGGCTCGTTTCTGGGTAAGTCGTGGGTAAGTTGGCGACTCGCTGATTCCACATCACTTATCCTCCACACTTCCACCGGAACCCCTTGAACTGCCGGCGCACCGAAGCTACACTTCCGCGAGCTTGGTTCGCCAATGGCTTCCGCTGCTCCAATCCCGAGCCGGCTGCGCTTCGACGACTACGAGCTCGACTTGCGCACCGCCGAGCTGCGCAAGCACGGGCACAAAATCCGCCTCGCGGGCCGCCCGCTGCAAATCCTCGCCATGCTTCTCGAACATCCCGGCGAAATGGTGAGCCGCGAGGAGATCCGCAAGCGGCTCTGGGATGCGGACACGTTCGTCGACTTCGAGCACGGGATGAACAGCGCCATCCGCAAGCTGCGCGATGCGCTAGGCGAATCCGCCGATCGTCCGCGCTACGTCGAGACGCTGGCGCGACGCGGCTACCGCTTCATCGGAGTTGTGCAAGGAGTGGAACGCGCCGCACCACCGCGAGCTGCGGCCGAGACGAGCGCCGCCCCAGACGCGCGCCCCGATTGGGTGGGCCAAGTGGCTGCGGTGAGCGCAGTGGATTCGGCAAATTTCGTTTTGATTCCGGCGGACGAACAGATTCTGAGCGAGAAAGAAAAATGCGAGGCCGCGCGCGACGATCTGGGAATTTCACTTCTCGTGGCGGATCAAAAGCTGCTGATGGTCGCCCGGGGCACGCAAGTAAAAATTCTCGACGCCGCCAACGCCGAACTCGGCTGCCGCGTGCGCATCCTTCAGGGCCAGTTCATCGGCGAAACCGCTTTCGTGCCGCGAAAAAATCTGGCCGGCCTTTCGTAGCCTCGGCGGCAGCATCCTCCACGCACGCGCGCCTCCCTGCCCTCACTGGTGAAGCACCGTCCCGCCCCGCGTTTCCGCGTCCAATTCTTCCACCGGCTCGGCCGGCGCATTGCGCAAAAACGCCGCGCTCGATTCCGGCATCGCGGTATTGATGAACATTCCGGAGCCCAGCTCGAAGCCGGCGCGGCGCGTCACGCGCGGGATGATGCTCAGATACCAGTGGTAGTAGCGGAGACCTTGCGCTTCGCGGGGGGAGGTGCGCACGGAAATGTTGTAATCCGGATCAGAAAGCGAGAAGTACACCTTGCGCAGGATCAAGCGCAGCAGCCAGGAGAGGTCCGCAAGCTGTTCATTGCTCACGTCGGAGAAGGTGGCCTGGTGGTGGAGCGGGAAAATCCAAAGATGGAACGGCGTGAGCGAAGCATAGGGAATGAATGCGACAAAGTCGCGCGACTGCGCCACCACGCGCACCTGGTCGCGCAGCTCTTCTTCGAGCACGCTGCAATAAATGCACTGGCCCGTCTCGTCGTAGTACCGCAAAGCGTTTTCCATGCGGTCGCGCACCGATGGAGGAATGATCGGCGTGCCCACGATCTGCGAGTGCGGGTGCTCGAGCGAAGTTCCGGCGCGCTCTCCGTGGTTCTTGAACAGCGTGGCGTGGGCCACACGCGGATCCGAGGTGATCGCGTTGTAGCGGTGGCGGAAAGTTTCGAGCACGTGGAGCATTTCCGCCTCCGATAGCAGCGCCATCACGCGGTCGTGGTGCGGCGTCTCGATAATCACCTCATGAATTCCCACTCCCGATACCGTGCGCTTCAACCCGGAGACGTGCCGGCTGAGCAGCGCCGTGGGATCGAGGGCCGCGAACTTGTTGGGGACGGCGCGCACCTGCCAGGGCCCGTCGACCGGGGTGCGATAGCTTTCCGGCGGAGTTTTGTCCTCGTTGCCCACGCAGAAAGGGCAAGTGGGAACATGCGGTTGCAAGGGCGCCCGCCGCACATTGGATTTGGCGAATTCCTCGGGACGCTTGGCGCGTTCGGTGGCGATGATCACCCACTCGCGCGTAATCACATTGTGTCGAATTTCCGGCATGAACTCCTCCCTTGCGGCGCGGGCGCGCCGGCAGCATCCGGGTTTACGTTGGCACCTAGACGGAGGGGGCGCGAACCGCTCGGGCGATTCGCGGCATGCAAAGTTTCTATCGTGCGCGCTGCTCGATGCTCACAGAGAGGGTACGCCGCACCTTCGCGGGACGCAAGGAAGGAAGCGCGCGAATGTTCCATCACGGTGCAGGGGGAAGTTTCGAGGGAAGCAGGATTGTGGTCTTCGGCGTCACACCGATTGGTGATTCGAGTCACCGCCGCGCGCCAGGCGCGGCAGTACACATGAGCCGTGCATGCGTCGTGCTCCGGCTGCGCGGCAAGCGCCTTGGTTTGCGGGGGATCCGGAGTGGAGAGGAGGCGGAGATGTTCGCGCGGGAAATGAGATTCCATCTCAAGCTGAATGCGGCTCGCGAACTCCGGCCGGTCTTCGAGAATGAAATTCTTCCGCTGCTGCGGAGGCAAAAGGGATTCGTGGACGTGCTGGTGATGCTCGATCCTTACAGGAAGGAAGCGGTGAACATCCTCCTGTGGGAAGAGCAGATGTACGCGGAAAGATTCCATCGTGAAGCCTACCTGGAGATTGTGGCGATTCTCGACCGATTCACCGAAGAAGTTCCGGTGATGAAAGATTTCGAAGTCGAGTACGCCACGATCCCGGCCTTCGAACAATTTGCCGCAGCCGCAGTGGTCTGAGAGAGGCGAAGGAAAGAGGGGGATGAGTCTCGCCCCCTCTTTTTTTTCCGGCATGGCGGCTCAAGCGTTGTCGATTTGCGCGCGCTGGAGCCGGTCCGAATAGTCCACATATATCGTCTTCCACTCGGAATAAAAATCCAGCGCCGCCAGGCCCGATTCCCTGTGGCCATTCCCCGTGTTCTTGATTCCGCCGAAGGGAAGATGCGTCTCGGCGCCGATCGTGGGGGCGTTGACGTACACGATTCCAGTCTCGAGATCGCGCTGGGCGCGGAATGCGTTGTTCACGTTGCGCGTGTAGATGGCGGCCGATAGGCCGTACTTCACTCCGTTGGCAATTTTCAGGCCGTCGTCAATCGTCTCGAACGGAATCACGCTCACCACCGGGCCGAAAATCTCTTCCTGGCAGATGCGCATGTTCGGGTCGCAATCGATGAACACGGTCGGCTCGTGGAACCATCCCTTGCCGTAGGCGCCGCTTTCGAGGCGATGCCCGCCGGCCGCCAGCGTGGCGCCTTCGTTCTTGCCGATCTCGACGTAGCTCACCACCGTTTTGAGCTGCTGCTCGTTGATGCAGGGGCCCATGTCGGTCTTGGGATCGAGCCCATCGCCGACTTTCAGATTCTTGGCGCGCTCGATGAATTTTTCGACGAACTGGGGGTAAATCTTTTTCTGCACGCCGACGCGGCTGGCGGCCGTGCAGCGCTGTCCGCTGGTGCCGAAGCCGCCCCAGATCGCACCGTCCACCGCAAGATCCAGATTCGCATCGTCCATCACGAGGATGATGTTCTTGCCGCCCATTTCGAGATGGCATTTCTTGAAAGTAGGAGCGCACGCTTCGCTCACGATGCGTCCCACTTCCGTGGAGCCAGTGAAGCTGATCAGGTTGGTATCCGGGCTTTCGAGAATCGTCCTGCCGACGACGGTTCCCTTCCCTGCGACGATATTCAGGACGCCGCGCGGCAATCCCGCTTCCGCCAGCGCCTGCGCCAGATTGTAGGTGGAAAGCGGCGTATCTTCTGCGGGCTTGATCACCACCGTGTTGCCGGCCACCAGCGCGGGCATGATTTTCCACGAAGGGATGGCCATGGGAAAATTCCAGGGCGTGATGAGTCCGGTGACGCCGATGGGTGTGCGGACGCACATCGCGAACTTGTTCGGCAGCTCCGAGGGCGTCGTCTGGCCGTAAAGGCGCCGGCCTTCGCCCGCCATCAGGTAAGTCATGTCGATGGCTTCCTGGACGTCGCCGCGCGTTTCCGCGAGCACTTTGCCCATTTCGCGGGTCATGTCGCGCGCAAACTCTTCCTTGCGCTTCACCAGGATTTCCGCGGCGCGGTAGAGAATTTCGGCGCGCTTGGGCGCGGGCGTGAGGCGCCACTTCTCGTAGGCAGCGCGGGCGGCATCGATGGCCAGCGTGACGTCCTCTTCGGTCGATCGCGGGAACATGCCCACGAGCTCGCCCGTGTTTGCCGGGTTGCGGTTTTCGATGCCTTTGCCGTCGCGAGGCTCCACCCATTCACCGTTGATGTAATTCTTGAAAACTCTGGGCATCACTGCGGTGGCCATGCGGATTCCCCCCTTCGATTCGGTCTGCGAGAGTGCGGTTGATCGGGACGCGGATTGGATGCCGGCCGGGCGTCCCGGGCCTCAGGGTAGCAGGGGTGCGCAGCGGGCGTCAACGGAACCGCGAAGGGGGAGCTCAAGACAAACCTATGAAAATTAGGGCAGGTTGTGCGACCACAGGGTTGAGGGGGCCGGAATTGGCAGCAAAGATTTAACACAGAGGGCACCGAGAACGGAAAAAGGGCACAGAGAAAAGCAAGATCTTGGATGGGCGTCGATGCGCCAGTTCGGCTCCCCCCGGATTGCACAATCATTGTGCAAATATTGAAATTTTTTATCGGGATGAAGGGGGGGCGATCCTTTGTTTTCATAGAGTTACAACAATTCAGTCTGAAAGTCATTATCGGGCTGACCGTCCGAATTTGCCGATCACCCATATTGCAGCAAAAGGACTTACGAGCAGGCTGAATGGAATTCGCAATCAAAAAACTGTTCCCGCACGGCCTAATGGAGAGGACGGACCGCTCGGCCGCGAGTGCAGACTGTTCGCTGATTTGCTTTAGCGGATTTTCGCAGCGCGCCATGGCAGAAGTCGCCCAAGCCAACTTGGCATGGCGCGGGAGCGATTGCAAGGGTCAATCCCTGTGGAGTTTTTCCTGGATTCCAATGGACTCGCAATCGCAAGTGGGGGCGCGGCTATTGGGGGGAATTGAGGGAGTCGAGGGCGCGAGCGCGCAGGAGAACACGAGCCCGCGTTAGGCCGGGAGAGCGATTCGGGCAAGATACGGTCGGGGACATGTCTGACATTTTAGACCGGGCACATCCCTGACACTTTTGGTTCCGGCTGTTCGAGGGGATGGGGTGCAGGGGAAGGGGATTCTTCCCCTTCACCTGCCCCACGCCCGGAGAAATCTTTTTCTT
>DASPSD010000083.1:0-49997 GCA_035624115.1 Candidatus Sulfotelmatobacter sp.
CGCCGGCGGCATTCGCGCCCCAAATGGCGGCTCTCCGGTCGCCTACGGCTCCCTGCGCGCCGCCATTTGGATCCCTGTCCGATGAGGTTGTGATGTAAACTCTCTCACTCGCCGTGGCACAAAAAGTCGGTCCGGTCACTACGAAGTGGGGGCAGTCTATGGACTGTTCTCATTGCGACGAGGTGTATACGTTTGCCAGTATGTGGGCGAAACCGACAACTTGCGCAGGCGCCTTCTCGAGCACCTGAATAATCCGCCCGTTGTCGGCATCACCCACTTTTTCGCAGAAGGCCACGCCTTAGCCAGAGACAGGGCCCAACGCGAAGCTGCGCTAATTGCCGAGTTTCAGCCACCGGGCAATACTGTTGGTCGCCGGTGATGAAACTCCATCGAAGCTACCAGTGATCCGGTCGAAATAGAAGCGACGCTCCCCGATGCACAGCACGGAGAACCTCTTGCTCGTATAGAGATAGATCGTTTCATTCGAAACGGGATCCACAAACTCAAACATCTTCAACTTGGCTGGTGCCCCGGTTGATTCGAGGCACCAGCCAATTCCATCTCTTATGCCATCTTTCGTCCGCATCCACGCCCTACGCGTGCGTCCGTGAAAGGTGGATTCTTCGGCGGTGAGTCCTTCAGCCCAGGCCACAGGTTTCTCCCCAGCGAGATTAAATCATATCTGTCAAGCCTACTCGGGCACCGCCTTTTCTCCCGCGAGATGGTCGTTTGGTAAACGGGCGGCGGGTGGCTCAGGCTTAAATTTGATCCTTACTTCTGGTGTTCGCCGGGTTTTCCGTAGCCCGAGGTGTAAGGCCGAGCGGGCAGGCACTCACGATCAAGTTCCGAAAAAAAATAAACGCGGCCAACCCGCCATACCTCAATGGATGCTTCTTCGAAGAAGTGTTTCATGGCAGTCGCTCACCTCTGGCAGAGGAGGGGAATCATACCCATCAACCATCGGCACCATCGTCTATCTTCGGAGCGTGGCCACACACCATGTTCGTTCGATCAACAAGTCTAGTGCGTTCGCGATGCCCACGATAAAGATGTTTGCATTTTTCATGGCTTCAATAGAGCAGCCTTCACCGTTATCTACAGCAACAGCCAAACCTCCTGCCTCCTTCACGGTTTTCAGGAGGAGCACATCATTGTTGCCGTTCCCGAAGGACGCTATTTGGCGGGGATTGTTCCTCTCGGCGTGACCCTGTTTCCGCACGTCGTGGCGCTCTGAGTCTTGAAATATCTGCACCCCCAGGAAAGGCATTCCGCCGAGTTGCACTTTAGCGGTACCGGATGAATCGGCAGTGAGGACATCAATCTCGACCAACGCTTGAAGCTTGCCCAGTCGCTCTTGTACGCCCGGAATGAGCTTCCCGTGGAAAGAGAGAGTGCCAGTGTAGTCTGAAACGATGCGCGTGATGCGTAATGGTTCGGCGAAAAACGGAATCTGTATCTCAATGCCCGTTGGCGCATTCATGTAGAATCTGTTCTGCCCCCGAGCGACTCTGTATTAGGAAGAAGTTCTCGGAAGCAACTTAAAATTGACGCTCGAACCGGGATCACACAACCCTTCGTTTTCACCAAGTGATCGATTTCGCCCAGGATAATCGGAGAGGCCCGAGGGGTAACGACAACCGCAGTCACCAATGCTTGAACGTCCACCTTCCGCCTGTGGCTCTTCAGCACGCGGTCTGGGGGCGGGGTAAGCGGACGATCATGCACTCGATTATCCGCATCGACGTGCCGATTGATACCTGCGTAAGGGTCGATGATCCACAGGAACGCTCTGACCTCCTGCTCGTCTGCGAATTCCGGTCGCTTCGTCGTGATAAATCGGAAAAGATTCCAGCCAGTCATGTGCCGTGATCCGTAGCGGACCTGTCCAATGAAAGCGCGATCATCCAGGGCATTGAGGGCCGCTTTCAGGAACCGATACCGTGAGCAGATAGCCACGCCGTCCTTACCGTAGTTCTCCCACATCGTCCATGTCTCTTTACGGTATAGATGCCAACAGTTGACGTAGAAAGCCTCGCGAAACTGTGCCACGCAGCCAATCGAATCATCGATTGTCCGCCGGTCCCGTACATCTAGGGGGTGTAGATTGGGAGAGGGAAAGTAATTCTCAGGAGGCAACCCCTCACTCTCGTCGTGAAACAGGTCTGCACGGCAGAAATACAATTCGCCAGAATCCATTAAGTCGGTGAACTTCTTCATGTCCATGAAACGCCAGATCACTGCGTTTTGATCCGCAGGCTCAAGCTGGTCGGGGTAGGTTTCGATTGGCATCCTTTTAGTGACAATAACACGTAGCTTTTCATGTCGCTATGCTTTGCAGGGTGACCAAGGGGAAGCAAAGGCGTACACCCAATTGCCAACAGCAGATCCCTCACGTGCGCTCCCGCCTTCGCCAAGGCTCCGGCGGGCAGGCACGGTAAAAAGGTGGTCCCGCCATGGAAGCCGGGACGCAAAGGGCGCGCCGCTACGAAGGCAGAGAAGGGCGGCCGCTGAAGCCCGAGTCAATCACCACAGGGATTTCCGGTTGCAGCGGCGATTGCACCTGTGCATGCTATTGGCGAGGAGCTCGACGATGGCTACCTTGGAAGCGGCGACGCGCCGGAGGAATGGGTGGGGGCGAGGGGGGCGAGACGCGAATTCTAATCGACACTCGATTCGAGTAGAAATCGCTGTATCTCCATGAAAACAAAGGGGCGGGACCATTTCTAATCGTCACAAAATTGCGGGTTTAAATTGCGTCGCGAAGGGCCCGGGAAAGGCAAGGACAGAGACAAAGACCGGGCGAGTCAAGCCTCGCCGTAACAAAGCGGCGTCAAGCCGCCGCACTCCAAAAAAGCTTCGGGTCACTCGCGATGATCCGCAGCGCCAATCGGGGGACACTTCGGCTGAGCTCCCGCCTGCGCCAAGGCTTCGTCGGGCAGGCAGTGCAGGTTGGCGTTCCCAGGGCAAGGCGAAGAACGGGCACGGTCCGCCGGACTTATGGCGGATGCCCCTGCGAAGGCCAAGCGCAAGGCGAACCCAAGAGAGATTCTTCGGCCGCCGAGGCGGCTTCAGAATTACGGGCAAATGCGACGAGAAATGTTCCCGCCTTCGCCAAGGCTTCGGCGCGGCCAGCCCCGCTATGCACGAGGCTGGGGCGGGTCACGCAGCTCCGCAGCGGGAACTTTTTTGCGGCTGGCGGCGAATTACTTTTACGGACGCGTGGCGAGCCGGTTCGGAAGTACAATCCCGGCCGCGGATTGGTGCGATTTGATGATCGGAGAGCGAAAACAATGAGAATTCAACCGGCAGCAGCGGCAGCGTTTTTTGCATTGCTTTTGGGCTCGCCCGGGCTGTTTGCGCCCGCAAGCTTTGCGCAAGATCGAGGGCCGGGCGGCGATCCCGGCCAGATGGATCGGCCCGATGGGCAGTCGCGTGGCCCGAGACGCGGCGGAGAATGGGGCCGGGGAGGCGAGCGGGGAGGGCGCGAAGACGGCCGGGGCCGCGAGCGGGGAAGGCGCGGGCGCGGGGAACGCGAGTTCATGCTGGCGCGGCTGGTGAGCAACCCGGAGATTCGGGAAAAGCTCGGCGTGACGCCGGAACAAGCGGCAAAAATCCGCCAGCAAACGTCGGACTTCCGCAAAGCCGAAATCCGCGGCCGCGCGGAAATTGAGGTGAAGCGGATCGAGTTGCGCGATCTGCTCGCGGCCGAAAAGCCGGATAAAACGGCGATCGATCGCAAGCTCGATGAAATCGGCGCAGCCCGGCTGGCGCGCGAAAAGAGCGCCGTGGATTTTCATCTCGCCATGCGCAACGCGCTCACTCCCGAACAGCGCGAAAAGCTTCGCAAGTTGCGGGAAGAATTCCGGGGCCGCGGGCGCGGACCCGGGCGCGATGGAGCGCGCGGGCCTCGCGGCCGGGAGGGCCGCGGCGGTCCGGGCGGGCCCGATGGCCCGGCGCCACCGAAGGGAACAGACTAGCGCGCATTCTGATTGGAGCGCACCGGCGAAGAGGCGAGGCAAGGAAGCACGGAGGCAGGCCCGCCTTCGCCAAAGCTACGGCGAGACATATTCGCTTCGCTCAGTGTAAACAGGCAGGATGACGGGCGCAGAGGAGAAGAGCCGGCGAGACTCCGGCCGTACGAATGCGAAGATGCGCCAATCGGGAGATTGGCGTTCCCAGGAAGCGCACAGAGCCGGCCCCTCGACTACGCTCGGGATAAACAGGATGCCGGCGCCCTTCGGCCCGGCTCAGGACAGCCGGTGAGGCTGGCTGCTACGCTGGCGAAGAACGCCCACCTGCCCTTCGGCTACGCTCCCGCCTTCGCCAAGGCTACGGCGCGGCAGGCAGGGTAAAAAGGCGGCCGCAACAAGAGTGAGAACCTGCACAGCCGCGAGTAGCTGTGCCACATAGTTCTGGGAGTCACCGTTGAGCGGCGGCGTGACCGGAATAAGCCGCTTGTTCGAGTGCAGTTTCTACGGTCTCACAATCCACCAATCCCGCAGCGCCATATAGGATCGGCAGCAGCTCGCTCGGCCGATACTTGCGGCGCAGTTCTGCGACTTTTTCTGTGCCGCGACGGTAGGCCGGCAGATACATCCGCCCTAGGAGCGGATGGCGTGCCCACGCGCCGGAAAGTTTGCCGGCACGCTCCTGGGTCACCAAGTAATCCCTGCGAAGAATGGCGGCCACTTCTTCTTGGGGCATTTTTTCGCGCCAGGTGAGATAGGAAGCTTCGTTTTTGGCGTCGTCTTGCAGGAGCGCGAGAAGCACACCGATCTGCAAATCTTCATCGGGAAGTTGGTCCACTTCGGTGACGTCGTGGGCGATCAGGATGGCGTTGTTGGCGATTCCTTCAAAAAGAGTGGCGGCTCGCGTGTTCATGGTAAGGACGGTGGTTTCGAATCCGACCAGGCCGCGCACGTAGAGATTCTGGAGATAGGCGAAAGTGGTGACGTGACCCGGAACGACTTCGTGGCTGACGAGCTGCTCGAACTCCGGGACCGAAATTTGCAAAGAGGCGTTGATCTCGTAAGTGGCCTCGTATTTCGGCGTGCCGTCCGCATTTCTGGCGCGGCCAATGTAATTCATGGAGCCGGAAAACCACGCCTCCTTGATGGGAAGGAATTCGATATTGGCGCGCGGGACTCGCGCGAGTTCCGCGGGAAGGTACGGCACGAGGTTTTTTGCGCTGAGCTCGTTCATGCGGGCAATGACGGCCGCTCCGAGAGCCCGCACGGAAGCCATGGGGACAAGGCGTTCGCGGCGCCATTGATCCACAGCATCGAGGATGCCCGCCGAGCCGGAAGCCTGATAGCCGGCGCTTTGGAGCAATTCGGTAACGCGGTTCCGCTTCGCCTCCGGCTGCGAGGGTTCCGGTGCGCGGGCGGTGGCCACCTCGACGCACCGTTCGTAGGGAACCGGGTCACCTTTGCCAAGAACTTCCTGAGCGAGGTCCCACATGGTGGCGAGCGAGGATGACAGGCTTGTCAAATATCGGCCGCGCAGGCCGCCTAATTTCTGTGCTTCCTTGCGAAGGCCATCAATCACTTCCGGAACATTGATCTGGCGCAAATACTCTGCGACGGCGTCGCGGTCCAACGTCTTGCTGGAAACTCCACCAGAGGTTCTGATCCGAGCGGCGGCGGGCAGCGTGTAGGCAGCGGGCAGCGGCTCGTCTGAAAACCAGGAATCGGCGATGAACCGGCCGGTTCCGGAGGGGCACATCACATCGCCGCCCCAGAGGGTGTCAATGGCAAGAATTGCATCCGCAGCGAATTTCCCGGCATTGTCCATCACGTCTCCTTTTCTTTTTTCAGCGAATTAAACCAGACGTAGAGGCACACGCCAATAAAACAGAGTGCGGAAAGGGATTGTGACACCGGATTGTTGTCGTAGAACGGCGTCTGAATCCACTCTTCTTTGAAGTGCGGCAGCACGCGCAGCGCCGCCCCAATCACGCCGCCCAGGGCGCCGCCAGCCATCAGGCCGCCGGCAATGATGATACCCCGGTCGCGGATGTTTCTGCCCTGCGGGCCGCCGGTCTGTTCGGCGCGCTTGTTTACCAGGTGCGAGAGGAATCCGCCGGTGAGGATGGGCGTGGTCAATTGGAGCGGCAAATAGATTCCGAGCGCGAAGACCATCGAGGAAAGGCCGAGCATCTCCAGCACCACGGTGACCATGGCGCCGAGACCGAACAATATGTAAGGAGCCGGCTGGCCGCTCATGAATCCCGACACCACCGCTTTCAGCGCCGAGGCCTGCGGGGCGACCAGGACCTGCCGCGGGTCACCCGGCGCGGCTTCTCCGAACTGGAATGCCTTGGCCAGCAGGATGATGGTGAACCCCGCCGTCACGGCGGCGGCGACGACCGCGATGAACTTCACTTTCTCCTGCGCTGCGGGCGTCGAACCAATCCAATAGCCGGCCTTCAGGTCGGTGATGAATTGTCCGGATGCGCACAGGGCCACGCAGACCATTCCGGCCAAGGCCATCACGAAGAACATGCCGGTGGCTCCGGAGAGCCCGAACTTCAGCAGCACCACTGCGGCGACAATCACCGTGAGCAACGTCATGCCACTGGCCGGGTTGTTGGCGGTCGTGGCGATGGCATTGGCAGCGACCGTGGTGAAGAAGAAGGAGAACAACAGCGTCAGCGCCAGGCCCAATCCGACCACGGTCCAGGAAACATGCAGCTGTCCAAAGAAGGCGGCCACTCCGATCGCGCCCAGCACGACTCCGAGCAGAATGGTGAGGATGGGAATGTCGCGGTCGGTGCGTTCCATCTGCGGCGCTTCCCCGTGGCGGAAGGCGTGCAGCGCGATGCCAAACGATCCCGCAATCACGCGCAGGGATTTCAGAATTCCGACGAGTCCCGCGCTGGCGATGGCGCCCACGCCGATGAAGCGCACGTAATTGCGGTAGATATCCGCTGCCGCCATGTGCGAAATGGGGACGGCGGCGGGATACACGGTGACGTCGCCCATCCGGCTGCCGACAAACCAGATCATCGGCACCAGCACGAAGTTCACCATCACGCCGCCGGCACAAAAGATGAGAGCCACGCGCAAGCCCATCACGTAGCCGAGGCCGAGAATGAAGCTGACCGCATCGAAATTGAAGACCATGCGGCTGCGATCGGCAAGTGACCGCATGATGGGCACGAATTGGAAGTTCAAGTATTCCTTCCAGACGTGAAAGGTGGTGACGAAGAAATCGTAGATCGCGGCGATGACGGTGGCCTGAAGCAGAAGCTTGGCTTGCGAGCCGCCCTTTTCGCCCGCCACCAGGACTTCGGTGATGGCCGTGGCCTCCGGGAACGGGAACTTGCCGTGCATTTCTCGCACGAAGTAGCGCCGCAGCGGGATGAGGAACAGAATGCCAAGGCACCCGCCGGCCAGGCAGATGAAGATGGTCTGCACGGGATGCGGGTCGAGGTGGAGAGCGTAAAGCGCCGGCACGGTGAAGACCGCGCCGGATACGACGGCGGCGGAGGCGCCACCCACGCTGGTGATGATCACGTTTTCCAGCACAGAGGAGCGCCGCTGGTACAAGCGCGCCAGGCCAATGGCGAGGATGGAAATCGGAATCGCCGCTTCCATTCCCTGGCCGACCTTGAGAGTGGAGTAGGCCGACGCGATCGTGAAGATCACGCAAAACAAGACGCCCCAGAAGATGGAGCGCGAAGTAATTTCCGGCAATGCAGCGGGAGCCGGAACGATGGGTTGGTACGATTCGCCGTCGCGCAGCAGCTTATAGGCGTTTTCGGGAAGAGTTTTGGTGTCGATCAATTCAGCCGGCATCCGGTGACTCTCCTTGGAAGTAGACCAACTCTTGCCGGAACGGGGCAATGACGCGCATCACAACGATTTGGCCGCGCCAGGGGCCTGCGTTGAGCGAGTATCGTTGCAGTCCGTGCGGGATAGTACCGCGAAGTAGGCTTGTGAGAACACATCGCGGTTCACGGCAAGTTAGAGGAGAGCATCCGGGGCGGCTCTTCTTGTTCTAGCGGCCTCTGCTGGCCAAGATTTGTCCTCCTATTCCTCAAAACAAGGGCCGCCCTTGTGTCCGCTCGTCTGATGGTCCTGAATCACACGGGACATCTCCACGCGCTCCTTCTCCAGGATTGACCGTTCCGCGGCGGTCAGATTCGGATCCTCAAGCGCAGTGACGATCTTGTTGAATTGCGCTTCCAAGTCTTCCAGTTCTGCGCAGAGCATACCGACCTCCTTTCCCCCATCCGCAGCCATGAAGCGCCGTGCCCGGCGCTGCCATTCATCCGCGCCTGCGGGCGTTTGCAATTACGCAGCAAACCTTGCGACGAGTTCCTTTTTGCTTAGTCCCAGAACTTCGTGTTTGTTGCCGACCTTTTCGAAGGCCTCAATCGCCGTATCCAGATGGCGCTTTTCGTGGGCGGCCGAGAGTTGGGTGCGAATCCGGGCCTGCCCTTTCGGCACGACGGGGAAAAAGAAGCCTACGGCGTAGACACCTTCGTTGAAAAGGTCGCGGGCAAAGTCCTGCGCCAGCTTGGCGTCGTAGAGCATGACGGGCACGATCGGTGAGTCCCCTTCCTTCAGATCGAAACCCGCTTTTTTGAGCAGACCTCGCCAATACCTGGCGTTCCACTCCAGCTTGTCGCGGCGCTCGGTTGACGCGCTGATGAGATCCAGCACCTTGAGCGCTCCCGCCACGATCACGGGCGCTACGGCATTGGAAAACAAATAAGGACGCGCCCGCTGGCGGCACATCTCCACCAGCTCGCGTCGACCGCTCACGCACCCTCCCGAAGCGCCGCCCAGCGCTTTTCCGAGAGTCGTGGTGATCACATCGACCTTGCCGAATACGCCGCAATGCTCGTGTGTCCCACGGCCCGTCTTGCCGATAAAGCCGGTGGCGTGGGAATCGTCCACGAACACCATGGCGTTGTACTTTTCCGCGAGCGCGACAATCTCGGCCAGTTTGGCCGTGTCGCCATCCATGGAGAAGACGCCATCGGTGATCACCATGCGGAACCGTTTATCCTGGTGTTCCTGCAACTTCTCCTCCAGGTGGCCCATGTCGGAATGCTTGTAAGTGTCTTGCATGGCTTTCGCCAAGCGCATGCCGTCCACAATGGAGGCGTGAACGAGCCGGTCGGCGATCATCACGTCCTGTTCATTCAGGCAGGCTTCGAAGAAGCCGGCGTTCGCGTCCATGCAGGACGGAAAAAGAAGGGTGTCCTCGGTTCCCAGGAACTCGGTCAGCCGCTTCTCCAGTTCCCGATGGATATCCTGGGTGCCGCAGATGAAGCGCACGGAGGACATCCCGTAGCCGCGCGTTTCGAGCCCGGCATGCGCGGCAGCGATCACCTCCGGATGGCTGGACAGCCCGAGGTAGTTGTTGGAGCAAATGTTGATGCACTTCTGGATTGCAGAGCCAAGCGGGAACTCCACTTCAATGTCCGAAGACTGCGGCGAATGGATGTATCGCTCTTCCTTAAACAGTCCCGTGGCTCTGATTCCTTCAATGTCTGCTTGATAGTTGTGGCGAACAGTATCGGAGAATGACATGGCAGGCCTCTCACAATAAAATTCCGTGCCGTGCCCGCTTCTCAAAAGGGCTCGTGCAGCGCCGGGCACGCTTAAACGCTGGCGACCTCCGCCTTCTGAAACCTTTGCACCAGGGCCACAATGCGCTCGACAGTGTCGAAAGCTTCCGGTGTGGCCGCGGCGTCGGGAATGTGAATCGCGTACTTCTTTTCCAAGAATCGGAGGAGAGACACCATGGAAAAGGAATCCACGAGGCCGCTGGAAATCAGCGGCGTTGTCTCGGTGATTTCCCGGTCGTCTCCCTCCGGCACATACTCGCGGATGATGTAGTCGCGAACGACTCTGGTGATTTCGTCCATGGCTCTCCTCACTCCTCCATGATGGTGGATAGGTCCCCTACGGGCTCGTGGAACTCCTTGCAACGCAGAATGCGGCGCACGATTTTGCCGCTGCGCGTCTTGGGCAGTGAGTCCACGAACTCGATTTCCTGGGGCATAGCCAGCGGCGACAGCCGCTTGCGAATGTTGTTCATAATGTCCAATTCGAGATCGTCGGAAGGCTTGAAACCTTTTTTCAGGGCAACGAAGGCCTTGACGACCTCCATGTTGATGGGATCGGGCTTGGCGACCGCGGCGGATTCGGCCACCGCAGGGCATCCCAGGAGCGCCGATTCGATTTCAAACGGACCGACCAGGTGCCCGCCGGTGTTGATAACGTCATCGTCTCGTCCCATGAACCAGAAATATCCGTCGGGATCGATCGAGGCGCGGTCACCGCACAGATACCATCCATTCTTGAACTTCTCCTCGAATCCCACCTGGTTGTGCCGGTAGCCACGAATTTGTGACGGCCAGCCCGGCCGCAGCGCAATCAAGCCCGCTACGCCCGCCTGTTTCACGGGCTCATAGCTCTTGGGATCCAACACGGTCGCGGTGATTCCCGGAAATGGCTTTCCCATTGAGCCGGGTTTGATCGGCATCCCGGGAAAATTGGTGATGACGATGCAGCCTGTTTCGGTCTGCCAGAAGGTATCGTGGAATGGCTTTCCAAATACCTCTTGCGACCACAGCACGGCCTCGGGGTTCAGCGGCTCGCCAACGCTGGCCAGATGCCGCAAGCTCGACAAATCATGCTTCCGGGTGATTTCTGCTCCCTCTTTCATCAAAAGCCGGATGGCGGTCGGCGCGGAATACCAGACAGTGACACGATATTTCTCGATGAACTCGTACCATCGGCCGGCGTTGAACCCACAATCGAGAACGACCTGCGTAATGCCGTTTGACCAAGGGCCGATGATCCCGTACGACGTGCCGGTCACCCACCCGGGATCGGCGTTGCACCAGTAAATGTCTTCCGGCTGGAGATTGAGCACCCATTTCGCCGTGAGGTACTGGGAGAGGATCGAATAGTGGACGTGCTGGGCGCCCTTCGGCAGGCCCGTCGTCCCGGAGGTGTAGTGGAGAACCGAGGGAGATTCGGCCGTCGTCGGATAGACAGGGAAGTCTTCGAGTCGCGGGGCCTGTTCCATCGCAAACGGAGTTTCTCCTTCGCGCAGTGAGGCGGCGTCTGCATCCACGACAATGATGTGTTGCAGATTCGGAAGCTGGGCGCGGATCTTGCGAACTTTGTAGAGATGTTTCTTTTGGGTGATGATGGCGGACGTTCCGGCATCAGCGAGCCGGACGAGCAAGGATTCGTCGCCAAACGCCGAGAACAGCGGCTGCGCCACCGCTCCCATCTTGAGAATCCCGAGAAACCCGATATACAGCTCGGGCACACGATCCAGGAACAGGCAAACGCGTTCTCCCGGTCGAATGCCCTGCGCGCACAGGAACTGAGCGATGGTGTTGGAAAAAACGCGAATGTCGTCGTAGGTGAATCGCTTTGTGTTTCCCTGATAGTCTTCCCAGAGCAGCGCCAACTTGTTCGCCTGACCCAGCAGGCAAATACGATCACTGCACATCCAACCGATGTTAATCGGGCCGCCCGGCCGATAGCCCAACTCCCGCTCGGCTACGTTCCAGTTTAGGTTCGCCTCGAGCTCTTCGTACGATGGCGGGGCGCGCATAGATCACGTCCCCCTTAGCGCCGCGCGGCTGGCCGAATTTCAGGCAAATCAGATTCCCCCGCGCCTGACGCCCCTTCAAACTTCTTATGTCGTCCCGTTCGGCTGAGCAGTGACCCGTGTCATTCCCTCCTGTGATACGAGTCACCCCCCAAGGGCGATTGGCGTTGGCCCGGCGCGATTACCAGCCCGCTTGGCGCATGCGCTCGAGGATGAGTTCGCTGTAGCGATTCATGCGATCGGGGCGGCGCTTCAGGGGCAGCGGGAGAATCGCAGCGAGGCGGGCCGATTCTTCCCGGCCAATATTCCGAGTGGAGGTGTGGTAGTAGTAGCGGCACGCCGCCTCCGCACCATAAACACCCGGGCCCCATTCGACCACGTTGAGGTAGAGCTCCAGAATGCGCCGCTTGCCGAGGACGAATTCAGCCACCGGGACAAGCGTGAACTCGGCGGCCTTGCGGAGGATCGAGCGGCCGGTTCCGAAGAACAGATTTTTCACCAGTTGCTGCGTAATCGTGGATCCTCCGCGAATGCGGCCGCCTTCCATATCGACGTCCGCAGCAATTTGAATCGCGTGCCAATCGAATCCATGATGCTGGTAGAAGCGCGCGTCTTCGGCGGCGATCACGGCATGCTGGAAATCGGGCGCGATTTGGCTGAGCGGAACGAATTCGTATCGTTCGTGATACGGCGCGTGGCGAATCCAAGCCTGCAAGCGGCGCTCCATGTGCACCGCGGTGGTTGGTGGGTCGATCCACCGGGCCGCCACAAGCATCAGCGCAGCCAAGGACCAAAGCAAGGCCACTGCGAAGAGCAACCACCGGACGATTGATCGGAGTGCGCCTTTTCGCGGCGGGGCCTTGGGCTGGGCGTCTGGACTTTCAAGCACACTTCAGAATAATCGTTTGGACGGGATTGACATAGCGCTCGATCAGTCGGCCAAACCGGAAGTGATCGAAGGCAGCCTATCGCTCGTGAGCCGGAAAGAGGTTCGCTGTGCCGAACCCACTGGCCATCTGGCACCTATTCGCGCGCAGAGGCACCAGCGCCGCTCGGCTAGGCGGAGGCCAAGGTCCAAATGCATCCGTAGTTGCTGGGGACCGAAAGCGCCTGCAATGCACCGGCGACAACATTCGGTAGATTCTGTGTGCCCTCGATTTGCTCGACGTAGTTACCACCATTTGGAAAGGCGAACGTGGACGTCTGGTCTTGATCGGTAAAGTTGACGACAATCAGGCTGAATGTGCTGCCAAGCTGCCGTGAAAACGCCAGCAGTCCCTTGGAATTGAAGTTGTCGTAGTCATTATAGAAATAATGCTGGCCATCGGTGAACTGCGCTCCGCCGCGGCGAATCTTCGTCAGATTCCGAAGGAGACGGATAATCGGCCTGCCGTCATTATCGTAGAAATAGTTCCAGCGCATGGGCCGAAAGAGCATCACACGGCCATAGCCACTGCCCGGAATCCAATAGTTCTCGCAGAACTCCTCACCCTCCGAGAGCAGCGGCGTGCCTTTCGCAGTCATCACCGCGATCAGATACGGCTGGACCTTGAACCATTTCCCGTCTCGGTCTCCCTGCTGCAGAAGAACGTCGTCTGGGTCGTTGTCGACCGGAATCGTGCCGAAGTTGCAAAGAAAACGCTGATGGTCGTGATTCTCAATGTACTGCAGAGCGGTCTTCGGCAGGGTGTCGGCGTTCACCGTGACCGAAGCGGGATATCCCGCCAGCCCCAGTTGCAGGCCCAGTTGCTCGATCGCCCCGTCTGCGCCGGCGGCGCAGCTCTCAGCCGCGCCCAGCGTTCCGTCCTGCCAGGTCCCGGTGCTGTAACTTCCGTAGAGGATCTCGGGAGGATTGGGAAGATATTCCGCGATCTGGATCAGATTGATGTTGCCCGACGAATCAAAAAACCGCTGATAGTGGTCGGTGGCCCCGGCCTTGGACTTGACATATTGGTAGGTGGAATAGACCAGATTGGCATAGCCGGAACCGGTCGGACCGTCCCAATATTCCGGAACGTCATCGAACCGGAACCCATCAACATGAAACGTGTCGAGCCAGAATTGGTTTACGGAATAAAAGTAATCCTGCGTAAGCTGCTTGGAGAAATCGTTCAGCGTGCCGAAATCTCCGCTGCTTCCGTTAAAAGGATTGGGCAGATCGCCCTGCAGTGCGCCATAGAGCTGGGTGTAGGCAAAATCGCCGCCCGTGTGGCCGTAGACGGAATCGATGACGACGGCGATTCCGTTCTGGTGGCACTGGTCAACGAAGGCCTGAAAATCAGAGGTCTTGCCGAACCGTTCGGCCACGCCGAAATAACCGATGGGATCGTAACCCCAATCGATTTCGGCGAGAACGTTCGAGACGGGCATCACTTCGATGCAGTTGATTCCCAGATCCGCCAGGTAAGGAAGCTGCTTGATCGTGCGGCCAAGATCCTCGCGAAACTCGCTGATCATCAGTTCGTAGATAATCGCATTCTTGAGCGGCGGTGTTTTCCAGGTGGTCTCGTTCGCTGAAAACGTATAGGGGGTACTTCCGATGGTGATCGCGGACAGGCGTCCAACCCCGACCTCGCGCGAAAACGGATCGATGATGAAGTCAATGTCGCCGCGCGTGGGACTGTGAATCAGGTAGCGATACACATATCGTCCGGGCTGTCCAAACGAGGTGGATCCAGCCGGCGGCGGCGCCGTGTTGAGATCGATTTGGCCGGACCAGTAATCGCCGTAGGACGCATCGACTGAATGCGTCTGGGGAACGAGTGTGGTTTGGGCAGCCTGCAGATATTGATCCTTTTCGTGAATGATTTTGACGGAAACAGCGTAGCCACCAGCTGAATCAACGCCTGGCAGAAAAATCCCGA
Organism: Candidatus Sulfotelmatobacter sp.; assembly: GCA_035624115.1. GTDB lineage: Bacteria > Acidobacteriota > Terriglobia > Acidiferrales > UBA7541 > Palsa-295. Next base: position 14,454 of record DASPSD010000083.1, read on the forward strand.
ACTGGACGACCTTCGGCGATGTTTCTATCGCTCCCAGTTTGGTCATCGGCAAATAGTTCATAAGTGACCTCCGCAACAATCACCAAGACTAACGCAGTTTACGCGCAAAACGAAGGAGCTAGGAAGGTATGACGGGCAAACCGGAAGTTAGCTGCTGGAATCAGGCGTTCGCGCGAGCCACCCATTACTTCCAAATAAGGCGATTTTTCCGGAAAAACGAAATCTGCCCGGGAGCGCACTTACACTGAAGAGGGCTCCGTAATCCGGCACAGGGAGGCCGCACTCCACGTCAGCCGAGCCGGAGGCAACGGTCCGAGAGATTCGGAGATCAACCTCTAATTGTGTCTATGGAGTGCACGAAGCGGGAGACGGTTCGGTCGAATGAGCGAATTCCTCGATGGCGGCGAACAGTTCCTTCGGATGCAGGGATTTGGGAATATATCCATCCATGCCCGCGGCGAGGCAACGCTCCTTATCGCCCACCATGGCGTGAGCGGTCATAGCGATGATGGGAATGTGGCTGCGCGTGGCCATTTCACGCTCCCGAATCCGCGCCGTGGCTGCGAAGCCATCCAGCTCCGGCATTTGCACGTCCATCAGGACCAGGTCGAATGCATCCTGTTCATGCGCTTCCAGGGCGGCCGTCCCCGAGGCGACCACGACCACCGTGTAGCCTCTTTTTTCCAGCAAGCGCAGCGCCAGCCTCTGGTTGACAGCATTGTCTTCCGCCAGCAGAATTCGCAACCGCCGGCGATGCTCCACCAAGGAGTGCTGCGTGATCAGTGTTGGTTTGGAATCACTCGGACCGCCGGATCGGAGCGCAAGCTTGATGGCGTCGAGAAGGTCAGCGCGCTTGATCGGCTTGTTCAGATGGGCGTTGATACCCAGCTCGCGGCATCGGATGGCATCGCCGCGCACGCCGGCAGAGGTCAGCATTACAATGAGCGTCCCGGATAGGGATTCGTCCTTCTTGATTGTGTCTGCCACCATGAAGCCGTCCATCTCGGGCATTTGAGCGTCCAACAAAACGAGGGGAAATGGCGAGCCCTCGAGCTGTGCCTGCCGAAGACTTTCAAGCGCTTCCACGCCGCCGACGCGGGAAGCCGGCTTCATGTGCCAGCCCAGAAGCATTTCCTCTCCTTTGCTCCAAGCAATGCCGCGACTATTAGAACTGCTCCTGCCTGATCGGGCTCCATGGAATCTGGCTTCGGCCAAGATCATCGAACATCCGTAGCTTTTCGGGAACCAGACTCATCTCGCACGCCCTGGAAGGACGGCGGGCAAGTCGCAAGTGATGCGCGTTTTGCGTATTGGTGATCATTGTGCGCAAAGGAACAGGGGGGCGTGACCGTTGTCACGTGGAATGATACTTGCCGGTGCGTAGACTTGCTGTATGCGTGCCCGAGCGGCACGCTCGATAAGAGGCTGAACGACCGTGCCAGAAGTGCTCACAGAATCCGCGGCGAAGCCCGTTTCGGCGACGCTCGAGCCGGGCCGCGCGGCCAGCGCGGCCCCACCCAAGGCGCGATCGCGCAAGCACGAGGCGATGGCGGCGATTGTGCTTGTGGGGATTGCGGCGTCGTTTGTGCTGCGCTGGGGGGTTGGCGCGCCGCGGGCGACTTACGACTTGCCGCTGCAATTGGCGCTTGTGCTCACGGGAATTCCCATCGTGTGGGAACTTGCGGGGCGCGTGTGCAAGCGGGAGTTTGGATCGGATTTGCTCGCGGGGATTTCGATTGTGGCGTCGGCGATTCTGGGGCAGTGGCTGGCGGGAACGGTGATCGCGCTGATGCTGACGGGCGGGAATGCGCTCGAGACGCTGGCGGCGCGGCGGGCGTCGGCGGTGTTGCATGCGCTGGCGCGGCGCATGCCCAATGTGGCGCACCGCGTGGAGGAATCGGGAATCCGCGATATCAAGCTGGACGAAATTCGCGTGGGGGATTTGCTGGTGATGTTCCCGCACGAAATTTGTCCGGTGGATGGAGTGGTGCTGGAAGGGCACGGAGTGATGGACGAGTCGTACCTGACCGGCGAGCCGTATCAGATGTCGAAGACGCCGGGAACGCCGGTGCTATCGGGGGCGATCAACGGCGAAAAAGCGCTGCGATTCCGCAGCACACGGCTGCCGGTGGATTCGCGGTATGCGCGAATCATGCGCGTGATGGAAGACGCGCAACAAAATCGTCCGCCGCTGCGCCGGCTGGGCGACCGCCTGGGCGCTTATTACACGCCGATTGCGCTGGCGGTGGCGCTGGGCGCGTGGATTTTCTCGGGCGATAGCATCCGGTTCCTGGCGGTGCTCGTGATTGCCACGCCGTGCCCGCTGCTGCTGGCGATTCCCATCAGCATTCTGGCGGCAATTTCGCTCGCGGCGCGGCGGGGAATCGTGATTCGCGATCCGGCCGTGCTCGAGCTGGCGGACTCCTGCCGCACGATGATTTTTGATAAGACCGGGACGCTCACCTACGGGATGCCGAAGCTGACGGAGCAGATTGTTGCGCCGAAATTTTCCGCGCCCGAGGTGCTGGCCGCAGCCGCGAGCCTCGAGCAGTATTCGAAGCATCCGCTGGCGCAGGCAGTGGTGGCAGCGGCGCGCGCCGCGGGTGTGCCGGTTCAGGAGGCGAGCGAAATTTCAGAACCGCCCGGCGGAGGATTGCGCGGCGTGGTGGATGGAGCGGCGGTGTGGATCACAAGCCGTTCACGGATGGCGGAGGAAGCGGGTTTTGACGCATCGGCGATTCCGAAGGCCGCAGCCGGAATCGAATGTCAGATCGCGATTAATGGAACGTACGCGGCCACGTATCGCTTCCGCGACGAGCCGCGAGCCGAGAGCAAATCGTTTGTGGCGCATTTGCTGCCGCACCACGCAGTGCAGAAGGTGTTGCTGGTAAGCGGCGATCGCGAATCAGAGACGCGCGCTTTAGCCGAGCGCGTGGGTGTGAGCCGCGTCTATGCGGGGAAGAGCCCGGAGGAGAAAGTGGCGATCGTGCGCGAAGAAACCGCGCGCACGAAAACAATTTTTGTCGGCGATGGGATTAATGATGCGCCGGCGCTGTTGACGGCGACAGTCGGCATCGGGCTGGGGCGCTCGAGCGAAGTAGTGGCGGAAGCCGCGGGCGCCGTCATCCTCGATCCATCGCTTTCCAAAGTGGACGAGTTCCTGCACATCGGGAGGCACATGCGGCGGATCGCGTTGCAAAGCGCGGTGGGCGGGATGGCGCTCAGCATTGTGGGCATGGGAATTGCGGCCGCGGGATTTTTGCCGCCGGTTGCGGGCGCGCTCGCGCAGGAGGTGATCGACTTCCTCGCGGCCGTGAATGCGCTGCGCGCGGGCCGAGTTCCGAAATTTCTCACCGATTTTTGATTTGCAAGCGCGGGTCTGCGGCGCGCGCGAAAGAATTTCAAATTTGAAATTTCAAATGAGACTGCTCTCGATCGAGGGATCAGCTCGATTCGCGCCGGCATTGAAAACAAAGCGGGAGCTCTTCGGCTCCGCTCGGGCCAAGCCGCACTCCAAAGTTCGCGTGCGCGCGCCGGAAAAGCAAAGGACTACCTAGTCCCTTTAGGGACGCAATAGCCTGTAGCCCGGCACGGGAGTGCCGGGCACCTACAACGAAAATCAAACGAGTCCCGGAGGGACGGAACATCCATTGTGCCTACGGTGCTACTTTTGGCCCAGAAGACGATACGGAAAGATTCATCCGAGAGCATGGCGCGCGGTGCACCTACATTGAAAACAAAGCGGGAGCCCCTCGGCTCCGCTCGGGATAAACAAGCTCCCGCACTCCAAAGTTCTCGCAGCCAGCGCGGAGAAAGAGGCAACGATTCTGGTGTTGGCGGCGCGGGCGCGGCATGGGTTCGGCTCCACTCACCGCGGGGGCCACTCCGGCTACAACGATTGTTCGGCGGGCGAGCCGGAAGCCAGTAGGACGGTGGGATCGTCGGTGGAGCTGAGTTTGAAGCCGAGCTTCTTGATGAGGCCCTGCATTTCGATGTTTTCCTGAAGCATGTAAGCGTGAAGCGTGGCGATGTGCTCGTCGCGGGCGATTTGACCCAGGCGGCGGAGGAGCTCGGTACCGAGGCCGCGGCGCTGGTATTCGTCGCGGACGAGGAACGCCACTTCGGCGCAATTTTTGCCGTGCATTTTGCTGAGGCGGCCGACGGCGAGAATCTCGTGGTCGTGAGAGCCGGGGACCTGATAATCCACGAGCAGGGCAATTTCGCGGTCGTAATCGAGGAAGCACATGCGCGTGAGGCGCTCGTGAGCGATGCGCTGGCTGAGTTTCGCAGGTTGGAAATAGCGGAGGTAAACGCTGCGCTCGGAAAGCGCTTCGTGGAACTTCACCATCAAGGGCTCGTCCTCGGGGCGGATCGGACGGATAGTGACCTGAGTGCCGTCCTTCATCTTCCAGGGAGTGTGGTATTGGATGGGATAAGGACGAATGGCGGATTTCGGAAGCTCGGAATCCGGCACCGACTTCGGATGCAGCACGAATCGGGCATCGAGTGCGAGGATTTGGCCGGGACCGGCGATTAAAGGATTGATGTCCGCTTCCTTGATGCGCGGATTCTCCACGATCAGCCGGCTGAACCGGACCAGCACAGACTCGAGTTCGAGGAGGTCCACCGGCATGCGTCCGCGGACACCCTGGAGGGCTTTGAAAATGTGCGTCTGTTCCATCATGCGCTGCGCGAGCGTGGAATTGAGCGGAGGCAGCGCCAGCGCGCGGTCGCGATAGACTTCGACCAGCTCTCCCCCCGAACCGAAGACAATCACCGGGCCAAATTGCGGATCCGTGCTGCTGCCAACGATCAGCTCATATCCGGTCAGCTTGACCATCGGCTGAACTGTGACGCCGAAAAAATTCCCTTCGCCAAAGCGGCTGCGCACGCCGGATTCGATGGCGCGGTAGGCCTCTCTCACTGCTTGGGCGTCCGCGAGATTCAGCTTCACGCCGCCGACATCGGTTTTATGCGTGATGGTCTCGGAGTGGAGTTTCACGACGACGGGAAAATTCAACTTGGCGGCGAGCGCTACGGCCTCCTCTTCACTGCGCGCCACGCGCGTCTCGACCGTGGGGATTCCGAAGGCTTTGAGCAACTGCTTGGATTCGAACTCCGTCAGAAGCGTCCGGCCGCCGGAGCTGACGCCGGAAAGCAAGACCTTGGCTACATCGCGGGCTTCGGCAGCCTCGTCGGCGTCGCCGGAGAGCATGGGCGTCTCATAGATTCCGCGGAGGTTGTAGGTGTAGCACCACATGAAGCTGAAAGCGCGCGCCGCGGTGTCGGGAAAACCAAAGGTGGGAATCCCGGCGGCGTTCAGCGCGGCCACACCTTTGGCCACTTCTTCCCCACCCATCCAGCTCGCGAGCAAGGGCCTGCCGGTAGAGTGCGCATGGACTTTGATGCGCTCGGCGATTTCGGTGGGATCGGTCATCCCTTGCGGACACAGAACGACGAGGAGGCCGTTGCTATTGGGATCCGCCAGCGCAATTTTGACAGCCTGATCGTAACGAGCGGAATCGGCATCCCCCAGAATGTCGACCGGATTTCCATGGCTCCAGTGCGGGGGCAGAAATCCGTTCAGCGCTTCCAGGGTCTCGGGCGATAGCGTGGTGAGCTCTCCGCCCAGGGGAATCAAAGTATCGGTGGCGAGCACTCCGGGTCCGCCCGCATTGGTGAGAATCGTGAGTTTCGGGCCGGTGGGGCGCGGCTGTTTATCGAGAACGTCCGCCATGTAAAAGAGGTCCGAGATGGCATTGACGCGCAGGACGCCGACGCGGCGGAACGCGGCGTCGAGGACGTCGTCGCTGCCGGTAAGAGCGCCGGTATGCGAAGAAGCCGCCTTCGAAGCTGCTTCCGTGCGCCCCGCTTTCAACACGATCACCGGCTTTGTGAGCGCGACTTCCCGGGCAGCGGAAAGAAAAGATCGCGCGTCTCCCACCGATTCCATGTAGATGACGATGCTGCGGGTGTGGGGGTCATCGCCGAAGTAATCGATCAGGTCGCCCCATCCGACATCGAGCATCGAGCCCGTGGAAACGAATGCACTGAACCCGACATGCTCGCGGAGGCTCCAGCCGAGAATCGACGTCAGCAGCGCGCCGCTCTGGCTGAGAAACGCAACTTTGCCGGGCCGGGCGATCGTCTGCGAAAAAGTGGCGTTGAGACCGATGATCGGATTCATCACCCCTAGGCAATTGGGCCCGATCAATCGCATGGGGCCGCGGCTGAGCTCGGCTGCGACTTGCCGCTCGAGCTGCAGCCCCTCGGGGCCGCGTTCCTTGAATCCGGCCGAGATGACCACCGCGGTTTTGGTGTCCGCTTCGATACATTCGCGAATGACCGCCGGAACGCCCGCTGCTGGAATGCATACGACCGCCAGATCAACCGGTTCCGGAACTTTCCCAATGGAAGGAAACGCCGGGAGCCCGAGGATCTCGGAACGCTGGGTATTTACCGGAAAAATTTTGCCGGCAAAGCCGCCGGTTTTCAGGTTGTGGACAACAGCCCGGCCGACGCTGCCTTCGCGTTCGGAAGCGCCAATCACCGCGACCGTCTTGGGATTGAAGAATCCTCCGAGAGACCGGGGCTCCGAGCGCAGCACATCGTGTGCCGGATCATGAAGTTGCTTGATGGACAGCTCCGAGGCCACACCCATACTATCGGCAAAATCGGTTTCGGCTGCAAGGAATTGTCTGGGCCCTCCGGGGGCTACCCTCGGACGCTCAAAACGGGGCATCGAGCGTGCGCTACTACCCGGTGAGCCGTATTTCTCCCCAGATGAACGGCGGCGCCGACGGAATATTCCGTGCCGCGAACGCCCAGCACGATCAAGTCCGCGGCCTGCTGATTTGCAACATAGAGGATTTTCTCCGCGGGCTCGCCGTATTCCACGATTGCTTCGGGCCGGCATGCAGCCGACGCATCGGGCGGAACAATCGCCAGCAGATCGTGCATGGCCGTGGCTACCGAGGTTTCCGTGGGCCGGCGCCGGCGGTCGCGTGGCGTTTTCTGAATCACGTGCAAGAGCGTCAGCCGCGCTTCATTTTCCAGGGCCATCGAAATCGCGTAAGGCGCCGAAGCAAGCGAATCCGGTGTGAAATCCGTGGCGAAGAGCACGCGGTGGAAGTTCCCGCCTCCGTGAATCGCATTCCGAACCCACGGGCCGATCGTCAGAACCGGGATGGGCGACTGCCGGAAAATTTCCTCCGCCACGGAACCAAGCAGCAGTTTCTGCGGCCCCGTGCGGCCGTGTGTGCCAACGACAATGAGGTCGGCGCGGGATTCTTCGATGGCCCGCTTCGCCACCGGCCAGACGGAGCTGCCCCGGATCACATTCGCTTCGTGGGCAATTCCGCTCAGGCGCGCCTCGAGACGCTGAAGCTCCGTGTGGGCGACCTCTTCCTGTCCTTCAATGGCGCAAGCAGCCATGTCCGGAGCCATGTAGGCGTATGGGTCGGGAATCAGAATGTGCAGCGCGTGGACTCGCGCTTCGTACTTGCGGGCGAGGGCGATGGCAAATGGCAAAGCGGATTCGGAAGCATCGGAAAAATCCGTGAGGAAGAGAATATTGCTGAGTGCAATTCGCTCGCTCACTTGCATGGTCGTCATCGCCTGCCTCCTGACCGAGAGGATCGGTAGAATTCATCTCACAGACCCGCGGCCTGCACCGCGGCTCCATGAAACCTCTTCCAGAAAACTGAAAACGCCCGCTGCCGGGCCCCCTGCCCGGCTAGACGAGCTGCCCGTTGGACGCCACACTCACGTGGCCGTGTGCTCTTCGCCGTTCGGGATGGCCAGAACCGGGCAATTCGCTTCCGAGATCACTTTGTGCGCCACAGAAATCGGCAGGTGCGTTGACGCCCCTGGGAAGCCGTCCGCCTGGCGCGCTCCAAGAACAATCAAGTCCGCGTGAGTTTTCTCGGCCACCTCCAGAATCTTCTCTGCGGTTGGGCCCTGTTCCACCAAAAACGAAGGCTCCTTCGGGAGGCCGTCCGGCCCCGGCACCAGTGTGTGCAATTTCCGTTCGGACGCCTCGACGAGCTGACTGGCGTTCACAAACTCGTCGGCGCGCGGCTCTGCGATCACGTGAAGCAGGGTCAAATGCGATTGGTAATTTTCCGCAAATGACAGGGCGTAAACGGCAGCCTCCTGGGCGCTCAAACCAAAGCCCGTGGCGTAAAGGATCTCCGACACCTTCTTGCCGCCGTGCTCGCTCCAGTAGGAATAAGGGCCGGCCACCAGCACGGGGCAGGGAGCATGGCGCAGGATTTCTTCTGCTTGCGAGCCCAGCAGCAATTTCTCAACACCGGTTCTTCCCCGGGTGCCCAAAACGATGAGGTCGATCCTCATCTCTTTCACCAGGGACGCCAAAATGCGCCAGGGCACTCCTTCGCGGACAATCACCTCGCTCTCGACTTCCGGGAACGAATTCTCCAACTTGTCATTCAGTTGGCGGGCTTGAATTCCCGTGGCTTCGGCTGTGCCTTTCCAGCTTTGAGGCGGCAGGGCGTAATTAGGAGGCGCTTGCACATGCACCGCGTACAGCTTTGCTTTGGCGTGACGCGCCAACTCTCCGGCGTACCGAAGAGCGTTCTCGGCCGCCGGGGAGAAGTCGGTGGCGAGAAGGACATTTTTGAGTGTAACTCCTGTGCTGATCTCGGCGGTCGGCATCAAGCGCCTCCTGCTTCACACGATGCCAGCCTCCTCCCGTTTCGGGCAGTGACAATGGTCACCCCGCTTCATGACGAACGTCACGCGGAGCTCGCTGTCTGGAGCGGTGCCGACGAAGCGCGAGGCGCGCTCTATTGCGACGCTCCGTGACCTGCGTCACACTCGGCCGTGACCCGAAGCACGGTGGAAGCAAATCCGTGTGATGTCTCCTCTTCCTCATCGGCCCCGGCCTAAATTCGCTGCTGTGTGGAGGACCTTATGGCTCCAGTGCCTGCTACCCAGATGGAAGGCGCGGTTGATCAGCTATTGAACGTGGGGCGCGAAATAGCGCCACCGAAGTCGCTGGCCGAAAAGGCGCGCATGCGCGACTTCAACGCCGAGTACGCACGCTCGATCGAGGATCCCGACAAATTTTGGGACGGCGTAGCTCGCGAACTCGAGTGGTTCAAGCCGTGGGACAAGGTGTTCGACTGGACCTACCCGACATTCGCCTACTTCCTCGGCGCCAAATGCAACATCACGCACAATTGCCTCGACCGGCATCTGCGCGATGGGCGCAAAAACAAAGTGGCCTACACCTGGGTGGGCGAAGACGGCGCCGAGCGCCAGGTGACCTACAGCCAGCTCTTCGATTTCGTCTGCCGGATTGCGAACGGGCTGAAGTCGCTGGGAGTGAAAAAGGGCGATCGCGTGGTGATTTACATGCCGCTGTGCATCGATAGCGTGGCCACGATGCTGGCTTGCGCGCGGATCGGAGCGATCCATTCCGTCGTGTACGCGGGTTTCAGCGTGCAGGCGCTGCGCAGCCGGATCGAAGACGCGCAGGCGCGCGTGGTGGTGACGGCCGATGTGGGCTACCGGCGCGGCAACAAGGTGGACTTGAAAGGAATTCTCGACGAGGCGGTGGAAGGCCTCGAAATCGTGCGGAGCATTGTGGTGCTGCGCCGCGAGAAGCCGCCGGTGGAATTGAGTCCCGAGCGGGAAATTGATTTTTACGAGCTGATCGCCGGGCAGAAGGCCGAATGCCCCGCCGAACCGATGGATTCAGAGGATCCGCTTTACATCCTCTATACGAGCGGAACGACAGGAAAGCCGAAAGGAGTCGTGCACGTCCACGGCGGATACATGGTGGGCACCTATTACCACATGACGCGATTCTGGGACATCCGCGACGACGACGTTTTCTTCTGCACGTCGGATATCGGCTGGGTGGTGGGCCACTCGTACATCGTGTATGCGCCGCTGCTGGCCGGCGCCACGACCTTCTTCCGCGAAGGGGCGATCGATTCTCCGCACCCGGCGATCGCCTGGGAACTTGTGGAGCGCTATCGCGTGTCCGTGATTTTTACGGCTCCCACGGCGCTGCGCATGTTCATGCGCCACGGCGACGCGCTGCCGGCGAAGTATGACTTGAGCAGCCTTCGCTGGGTCACCTGCGCGGGCGAGCCGCTGAACCCCGAAGCCTGGGACTGGGCGTATCGCGTGCTTTGCGGCAGCGGGGCACACGGGTTCGTGGCCGACAACTTTTGGCAAACGGAAACCGGAGGGCCGTGCCTGGCGAGTCCCGCGGTGCTTCCGGCAAGGCTGGGGAAAGTCGGCAAGCCGCTGCCGGGCGTGGTGGCGGACGTCGTGGATCCAAACGGCAATCCGATTCCTGCGAATAAGGGAGGGTTGCTGGTGCTGCGCCGTCCCTTCCCGCACCTTTTTCGCACGGTGTATGGAGATCCCGATCGTTACGCGCAAGATTGGGGTCGGATTAAGGGGTGCTACTTCACCGGCGATATCGCGGTGCGCGATCCGGACGGATATTTCACTGTCGTGGGGCGCGCCGACGACGTGCTGAATGTGGCGGGACACCGGATTGGGACGGCGGACGTCGAGAGCGCGCTGGTGAGCCATCCGGCTGTGGCGGAAGCTGCGGTGATCGGCAGGCCGGATGAGATCAAGGGTGAAAATATCAAGGCTTTCGTGATCCTGCGCGTGGGGCACACCGGCTCGCCGGGGCTGGAAGCGACGCTCAAAGATCACGTGCGGCACACGCTCGGGGCGATCGCCATTCCGAGCGAGATCGCGTTTCCGGATAAGCTTCCGAAAACTCGCAGCGGAAAAATCATGCGTCGCCTGCTCAAAGCCCAGGAATTAGGCAAGGAAGTGGGCGACATCTCGACGCTGGAAGAGTGAATCGAGGCGTGCGGGCGAGCGCGCTGGGGCGCCTTCACGGCTTCAACCAAAGCGGAATCCTGAGGGGCGCCGGGAGGGGAGAACCGCGGCTGCCGCGGATCACGCCGCAGCCATGGCTTCCAGTGTTTTCCGGTCGTTGATTGTCACCGATCCATCGCGCAAGGAAATGATGTGGCGGGTCTCGAAATCGCCCAGAGTGCGCGTGACCGTTTCGCGAGTGCTGCCGATAAATTCACCGATCTCCTCGTGCGTCAATCGCATCGTGATGCGGCAATCGATTCTCTCTTGCCGGCCCGCTTCGTCCGACCAATCGAGCAGAAGCTTGGCGAGCCGTCTGGGGATGGGAGAAAGCCCGACGCTTCGGAGCTGGTTGCACGCGCTGGCGTAGACCGAAATGAGGTACTTTGAGATTGCTTCGTAATTTCCGGGGTGATGCTCAAGGAACTTCAAAAAATCATTTCGGCGGACAAACGCAAGCTGCGACGGCGTCAGAGTTTCCGCCGTGACTTCATAGGGAATACCGGCTACGACGGCCGTCAATCCGAGCACTTCGCCCGGCTTGGCAAATCGCAGGATCAGCGTCCGGCCTTCCCTCGAAGCCATGGAGAGCTTTACCTCGCCCTCGCACAGGACAAACACGCCGCGCGGATCTTCCTTCTCGATAAACAGAAGCGCATTGCCGGGATACACGGCCAGGGATTTGATGGCGTCGAAATCCCTGAGCGCGGGACCGTCCAGGCCGCAGAAAAACGCGGCTTTGCGGAACTTGCACTTGAGGCAATTCTCGGATGGCTCGAAAGCGTGCGGGGCCCGCACAAGTCCCTCCTCGGTGCAAGCAGGGCAGAGAACGCGCCGAAGCAACTCCCAGCTCGATGAACTCCTGTATAGCTCAGGCGAGAAAGGGATTGCAAATTGTGATATCACATGATATCAGTGCCAAATGCGCTCGCGAACCGCCCTCTTGATCCGCTGTGCTGAAAAGGAAGCCGCTACCATCCGGGAGCAAGCGAGAAACGAACGCCGGACCGTGAGCAACTACGTGCTGAATATCGTGGTTCGAGCTGTGCAATTTGAGGCGAGCCTCTTTGCCAATTCCAGATTTCGTGAGCTGCGGCGCCGGGCTTATCTTCACGTGCTTCGCGCTCCGGGGCCGAGAACGGCAATCCTGGTTCGATGCTCGACGGAGGAAGCCGAGTGGATCCGGGCGAGCGCCGAACAGAGAGGGGCCACGATCAGCGGCTACGTGCTTCGCGCCCTTACCCGTTCCTGGAAAATCAAAAAGGGTGTGGCGGCTCTGGCATCACGGGAGCGCATGAAGCCGTACCGTGAATTTTATACGGTGTGAAAAAGCAATTCGGATGGATCAACTTCGGCCAGACTGCAACGTTTCTGACGCGATCTGAAACGCGGAATTGGCGGCCGGAACGCCGCAGTAGATGGCGCAGTGCAACAGCGTTTCCTTTATCTCATCGTGGGTCACGCCGTTCGCCAGCGCCCCGCGAAGGTGCATGCGAAGCTCCTCGGGGCGGTTGAGCGCGGCCAACACGGCAATGGTGAGCAGGCTGCGAGTGCGGCGCGGCAGTCCGGGACGCGACCAGATTTCACCCCAGGCGTAGCGGGTGATGAGATCCTGGAATTCCGCCGTGAAAGAATCCTTGGATCCCTCCGACTTATCGACGTGAGAATCTCCGAGCACCTCGCGCCGTACTTTCATTCCTTGCGCGTGCCGCTCGCGATCATCCATGGCGTTTCTCCCGTCCCTTGCTCTAGCTACGGCTTGCTGCCGCGCCGTGAAATCACTTGCTCGACAAATTGGCCGGCCGAGCCCACATAATTTTCAGGGCGGAAAAGCTGGTCCAATTTGCCGGCGGGAAGCAGCCGGGCAGCCTGCGGATCCTCGAGCAGGGCGGCACGAAGGTGCTGCTTCTTTTGGATTGCGCGGAGGCTTGCGGCTTCGACCAGCTCGTGCGCGGCCGCTCGGCCCAGGTGCTGCGCCAGTGCGGCGCTCACAGCCTCCGCGAAAATCAAGCCGTGTGTGAGTTCCAAATTCCTCCGCATGCGATCCTTGTCGATTTCGAGTCCGGCGATCATCGTAATCGTGTGGCGCAGGGCGCCCGACGCCAGCAGGCAAATCTCGGGCAAAGTTTCCCATTCGGCGTGCCAGCCGCCCAGCCCGCGCTCGTGTTCCTGAACCATGGCGGCAAGCATGGTCGAAACGAGACCGGGAACGCGCAAGCCGGCGGCGAGGATGGCAGCCGATTCGACGGGATTGCGCTTGTGCGGCATGATGGAGGAGCCGCCGCGGCCGGGTTCGGCGGGCTCGAAAGCTTCGCCGACTTCCGTTTGCATCAACAGCGAAACGTCGCGCGCGATTTTTGCGAGCGTTCCAGTGAGCAAACCGAGATTTGTGCCGACTTCGGCAATCGCGTCGCGCTGCGTGTGCCAGGGCATATCGGGCACCCGAAGCTTCAAATCGTCTGCGAGCGCCCGGCTGACTTCCGGACCGAGCGGCCCGAGCGCAGCCAATGTGCCGACCGAGCCTCCAAATTGCAGAACCTCGACACGCTTCGCCGTGGCGGCAAGCCGCGCGCGGTGGCGCTCGATTGCGGAGAGCCATCCGGCGGCTTTCAGGCCGAAGGTGACAGGTGAACCTTGCTGCAGCCAGGTGCGGCCGGCAAGATACGTGGTTGCGTGCTTCTCCGCGAGACGCGCGAGTGCATCGCAAAGTTTCGAGAGATCCGAGTCAAACTGCGCCAACGCATCCCGAAGCTGCAAAACGAGCGCCGTGTCCTGGACGTCCTGGCTCGTCGCGCCCCAGTGGACAAACTTTGCGCCTTCGCGATCAACATTTTCTGCCAGCGAGGTGAGCGCCTTCACGAACGGAATCGCAAGGTTGCCCGCCAGCTTTGCTTGCGCGGCAAGCTCCTCGAAATTGAATTGCCCCGCGCGCGCGTTCTGCACGGCCGTAACCGCAGAAGGAGGCGCGATGCCCGCCTTTCCCAGGGCGCGCGCGAGGGAGAGCTCAAACCGAAGCATGCATTCGAGTAAATATGCGTCCGAGAAAATCGCGCGCATTTCCTCGCTGCGGAACAGCGGATCGAGGAGGCGGGTTGGGCCGGCGTCGGTCAGAGCGATTTACCCCCTGGGCGAGAAAGCTACAGCAGAGTGCGGTGGGAAAGCCAGCCCCGAAGAAAAAACCTTGCCGCGCAATCAGGCCTCGAAAAAAACTGTCTCGGCTTCCCCCTGAAGGACGACATCGCACTCCAGAATGTCTGAGGATTCGGAAATCTTTCTTGCGATCAATGTGGACCGGCGGCCCGGCGGCACCATTTTGAGAATCGGGTCCGCCGCGTTGGCGGGTTCGTCCGGGAAATAGATTCGCGTTACCAGGTGGCGCAGGAGGCCGCGGGCGAAAACAAGAACGGCGATGTGCGGCGCCTGCACTCCGCCGCCGGGCGCGGGAATTGGGCCCGGCAGAATGGTGGTGAATTGAAAGGCGCCGCGTTCGTCCGTCGAGATTCGTCCAAAGCCGGTGAATTCTGTGGCGCGCGAACTCGGGGCTGAAATCTCCGCGCGGACGTATTCTCCCGCGGCATTGGCTTGCCAGGTTTCGATCATTCCGTCCGGCACCGGGACTCCATCGCCATCGAGAATGCGTCCACGAATCGTACAGAGTTTTCCCGCCGCGCCGGACGGCACAAGATTGTTTCGAGCCAGTGGATTGAGCCCGATCGTAAAAAACGGCCCGACGGTTTGGGAAGCTGTCGCGAACAAACGCATTCATCTCTCCATGGGGGTGGCTTCGCGGCCGCGCAGCACCAGATCGAACCGAAAGCCGAGCGCGTGGGCCGGCACAGTGTTCTCCCAATCGAAAAGGGAAATCAGCCGCGATCGTGCGGCCGTATCAGGAATGCTGTTGAAGATGGGATCGAACGGCAGCAGCGGATCGCCCGGAAAATACATCTGCGTCACCAGCCGCGTGAGCAGGCCGGCGCCGAAAACGGAGAAATGAATGTGCGCGGGTCGCCAGGCGTTGGGGTGATTGTCCCAGGGATAGGCGCCGGGCTTGATGGAGACGAATTTGTAGCGGCCCTCGTTGTCGGTGAGTGTTCGCCCGCAGCCCGTGAAATTCGGGTCGAGCGGGGCGTTGTGCTGGTCCATTTTGTGGAGATAGCGGCCCGCCGCGTTCGCCTGCCAGACTTCGACCAGGGCGCCCCGGACCGGGCGATTGTCTTCGTCGACCACGCGGCCGGACACGATGATGCGCTCGCCGAGCGGACCCCCGGCGTGCTGAGCGGTCAAATCGTTGTCGGTTTCGCCGATGGCGTTGTGCCCGAACACCGGACCCGTGAGCTCAGAGACCGTGTGAGGGAGAAGCACCAGAGGAAGCTTGGGGGCCCGCTTGATGGAAGAGCAATACGCCGGATGATTATTTTCCGGCTGAGTGCCGGCTTGAATCTTGTGGTATCCGGGCTGTTCGGGCACGTGCAACGGTCCTTTTCTGTTCGCTTTCTTGCACCCGGACTGTATCAATTTTCTGTGGGGCAAGTACTCGCGAGGCAGCCGGATTTGGGATGCCGGCTGCCTCGCAGGGGGGTTGTGCGGCTGTCAGAACATGAATTTCGCCGAAAACTGGAACTGCCGCGGGTTGAACACGGTCCGAGGCGTGCCAAAAAGATTGTTCGGAATCGGAGGCCCTCCGGGCGGGCAGCCCGCCACTTCAAGATTTTGAATCATGACCGAGACGGTGTCCTTGTAATGCCGGGGGACCAATCCGCTGCAAAAGTCATAGGTCCCGTAAACCGAAAAGACCTCGTCGACGTTCGGGCGATTCAGCGCGTTGAAAGAGTCCACCGCCAGTTGCAACTTGTAACGTTCGCCGGGGAAGTTCACTGTGCGCATGAGACGCAAATCCCAGGTGCGCAGGTTATCGCCTTCATAGCTGTTGCGGCCGGAAGCTCCGACGCGGTCGGTGACCGGGTTTCCATCATTGTTGGCGTCGAATCCCACGAATTCGGTGAACGGCCGGGGCGACTGAACCGTGACGATGCTGCTGAATTCGAAATTGCGCCACAGCCCGTGATTCGGCGCATCGGCCACGAAGTTCGCGATAAACCGGTGGCGCACATCCTGGTTGGAAAGCGCGCGCTCGAGATTTCTCTGGGCGCTCGACTCGGGAGTGCTCACAAAAGTGACGAACGTCCCGTCATCCAGCGTCTTCGAGAACGTGTAATTCGCGTTCAGCGTGAAATATCGCCCGATTCTTTCCTGAGCTTGCACGAGAGCGCCGTTGTAGGCGGAATTGCCGGTCGAGTCCGTGTAGTAAAAAATTCCATTGGTCCCCGAAGGGCCCCAGGGCAGCGGACCGACGTTGGGATCATTGAGGGCGAAGTCGTAAATGAGCTTGCCGGTGCTCGGTTCCACTCCGACGGGCGGGCCTACGTTCAAATCGACAGGCCGCACGAGCTTGTGGCCGGCGACAAACAGATAGCCCACGCTGGCCGTAAAGCCGCCGCCGAATTGCCGCTGCACCTCGAGACTGGCCTGCTCGGAATAGGGCGCCCGCAGATGGCGATCCGCGAGCGTGCCGCCTTGCGCGTAGAGCGAGTTATCCGGAAATGCTCCTGATGTAATCAGGTTTTCGAAGGCCGCATCCACCAGCGGCGGCGGAACTGTCCCGGCGGGAAGCGGCGGCCCTCCATTATTGGAGCAGCCGCGGACCACGCAGACCTGGCTTCCCGGCTCCGGACATCCTTGCAGGAAGCAGGGCGTCGGTAGGAACAGGCTGTTGAGCAGCCAGGTGCCGGTTTGCTGGTTGTTATTGGTCGGCAACCCGGGAATCACCGGAGGCCGCTGAGGAGCAGGGACAAAGAAGAAGGTGAGATTGTAGCGGTCGAAAAAGATTCCATAGCCGGCGCGGATGACGGTCTTGGAGTCGGGAGAGTAAGCAATTCCTACGCGAGGCTGCCATTCGCGGTAGTCGGGATTGATGAAGAACCCGAGCCCTTCTTCGAAATCATAACGCAGCCCGTAATTCAGCGTCAGTTTCGGGCTGATCCGCCATTGATCCTGGGCGAACAATCCGTAGTAACTGTGATTCAGGTGAACGTAGAAATTTTGCGCCTCGGAGGGAAGATAAGCGTTCTGCCAGGTCGTCGGAAGCGAAGGCGAGGGCGCGCTGGGATTGAAAGGCCCGGGGCCGATTGGCGCACCCCAAAAGAACGCCGCAATGCACGGAGCCGGAAGCCCAACGAGAGGGGGCGGGCAAGCAGCCGTCCCCCAATTGTCAGCGCCCGAAACGAGCAGATCGGAAAGGCTCGGGAAAATATCGCGCGACGGAGTGAATCCCGGCCAGATGACAAAGTTCCAGATGTAGTTGAAGTCGAAGCCAAACTGAATGTAGTGCTTGTTCTTGACCCAGGAGACGGTGTCGGAAAATTGCACGCGGGATTCGTTGTAGCGATCAAAAGCCCCAAAATTGTGGCCGAACAACAGAAGGTTGGGTACGTCGAGGTTCGGCTGCCCCGTTACGCCCAGAAAGCCGTAGTTCCGGCGCGCCCACTGCACCAGCGCCGTGTTCACCAATGTGGGCGAAATTTGCGAGGTCCACGTCCCGACAAGCGACTGATCGCGCAAGTCACCGTCTCGCCCGCTGCTGGGCATCCCAACACCGCCGCCGTCCAGCGTCTCGCCGACCAGCATATTCAGATTCACGGCGTCCTGGATCAGATAGCGGACCGAAAGCCGGTTGGAAGTATTGAACTGGTGATCGACTTTCACAAATCCATTGTCAATGTCCGCGGTTTTGAGGACATTGAGATTCTCCGGTGCCAGTCCGAGCGTCCCTTTCACGGTGTTGATGGCCTGCAAGACTGTGTCTCCCGGAAACGGATTGGCAAGTCCCAGCGGTACAAATTGGGAGGCCGCAGGTGCGAACAGCACCGGCGGATATGTGGGGGCCTGGGCTCGGCGCTGCCCTTCGTAGTTGACGAAGAAAAAAGTCTTGTCTGTTTGGATGGGGCCTCCGAGCGTGGCCCCAAATTGATTCTGGCGCAACGTATTGCTGAGCGGAGCCGGCTGGAGCAGGGACCGCGCATCGGTGGCGTCATTTTGCAAATAATCGTACAGCGAACCGTGGAATTGATTGCCGCCGGATTTCGTCACAATGTTCACGATCCCGCCCAGCGCCCGGCCGTATTCCGCGGCGAAGCTGTTGTTCACTACGCGGAATTCGCTCACGGCCTCCTGTGAAGGGGTCGCCCGCTGCGAACCGGTCGCCGAATTGATGTTGTCGGCGCCATCTACGGTCACCAGGTTGTCGAGATCCCGCTGTCCGCCGAACGAGATGCGCGTCGTCGTCGGATCGGTGAAAGTGGATTGCAGGCTGACGCGGCCGGTGGCTACGCCCGGGCTGAGCAGCGCAAAGTCGGTAAAGAGGCGGCCGCTGATCGGAAGATCATCAATTTGTTCGGTTCCGATCACCTGGCTGATTTCGGTGCGCGTGGGTTCCAGGACGGGAACTTCGCTGGTTACTTCAATCGTTTCTTGCCGCGCCGCAACTTTCATCGTCGCGTCGATCGTCGCCGTTTGGCCTACGGTGAAAACGACGCCCGGATTGGAATACTTCCCCATGCCGGTCGCTTCGACCGTCAATTCATATTTGCCGGGCACGATATTGGGAATTACGTAGAAACCTCTCTCGTTGGTGGTGGCGCCATAGCGCGCGTTGGTGTTCAGCTCACGCAGGGAAATGGAGGCTTTGACCACAGCACGGCCGCTTTCGTCCGTGATTGTTCCGTTCAGCTGCGCAAACCCGATATTGGCCTGCGCCAGCGCGGAAGTCGCGGAGCCGAGAAACAAAAGGAGCCCAAGCAACGAGACTGTCAGCAGACAGCGTACTTTCATGCGCGTCTCCTATTTGTGGGTTGTGACTGTAATTCCGAAGTAGTTCACCAGATTTCGCCCCTTTGCGTCCGTCCGGCGGCGGGCATCCGCGAATTGCCATCTTCGAACTCGCATCGGCCGAAGACACAATCCATTTTCGCGCCGGCGTAATTCCCGCAGGATGCAGTCGAGTGGGGCAGGCCACGACACTGGGAACCACAAAGATTCAGCCTCGCCAAGGTTTCGGAGCCCCCAAGTTTTCGCGAGGATGGTTGGGAAGGGGAAAACTGTCCAATACATGTTTGGTCGCGTGCTTATACCTCTTAGGTATGAATCAAACTGACGCTCGATTCGGCCGAGCACGCGGCAGCCAACCGATGCAATGGGGTAACTGAAAGATACAGCGCCCCTTGGCACTCGGCGAGGTTCGCAACGCGGTGCCTCTCAGGCGTTCCATGAATTTGTGAGTTTTCCAAGAACCGGGGACAACTGCACAAGCGCATGAGAATCGAGAGTTTCTTGCCGTGCTATACTGCCAAAATTCTCACGGAATTCTGCATTTGGTGATAAGACTGACCTCCACGAATGCACTCGTCACCGCTTAATCTGCCCGAATCATTCAATGTCGCCACTCACTTCGTAGATCGCAATGTACTCGAAGGGAGAGGCGATAAGATCGCGATTGAATGCGGCGCCGACCGCATCCGCTATCAACGGCTGCTCGAGCAGACCAATCGCGCCGGGAACAGGCTTCGAACCGCGAGTGTCCGCCCGGGAGACCGAGTCCTGCTGCTGTTGCTCGACTCGCCGGAATTCCTCTATTACTTTTTCGGCGCGATCAAAATCGGCGCGGTACCGATTCCGACCAACCCGTTCTTGAAGCCGGAGAACTACGAATATCTTCTCAATGATTCGCAGGCGCGAGTGGTAGTGACAAGCGAGCCGCTCGCGCCGCAGATACGATGCTTGCCGCCCGAAAAACTCGGGTATCTGAGCGAAACGATTGCCATGGAAGACGGGAAAACGGAATCGGCTTCGCCGCAGCTCGAAGCCGAGCCCACCGGAAGGGATACTCCGGCGTTTTGGCTCTACTCGTCCGGAACCACCGGGTCTCCCAAGGCCTGCATTCACCTGCATCGCGACATGGTTGTAAGCACGGAGTTGTATGCGAAAGCCATCCTGGGCATGAATGAGACCGACCGGTGTTACAGCGTGGCGCGATTGTTTTTTGCCTATGGATTGGGAAACGCCGGATATTTTCCGTTGGGTTGCGGCGCAACCACCATACTCTCCCCCGCGCGCCCGACGCCGGCGGGCGTCTATGCCGATGTTGAGCGGTATCGCCCGACGCTGTTCTTCTCCGTGCCCTCGAACTACGCCGAGTTGCTGGCTTACGCGAGCAGCGACGGCAGAAATTTTGACCTGTCAAGCGTGCGTCACGCCATCTCGGCCGGCGAAGCCCTTCCCGCACCAGTGTTCGAGCGTTTCAAGAAGCGCTTCGCGGTCGAGATCCTCGATGCTCTGGGTTCAACCGAAACATTGCAGATGGTGATTTCAAACCGTCCGGACGCACCTCGGGCGGGCTCAAGCGGCAAAGTGATTCCCGGGTACGAAGCCAAGATTCTTGATGAGAACGGGAAACCCGTCCCCCGAGGAGAGATCGGCAACCTGTTCGTCAAGGGCGATTCGATTTGTGCGGGCTACTGGAATCAACCGGAAAAAACCAAACAGGTGTTCGAAGGAGAGTGGTATCGCACCGGGGACAAATACTACCAGGATGAAGACGGGTACATGTGGTACGCAGGCCGTTCCGACGACACATTCAAAGTCAATGGCCGCTGGCTGAGCCCGGCGGAAGTGGAAAGTTCGTTGGTCGCGCATCCCGCCGTGCGCGAAGCTGCCGTAGTCGAGCGAAATGATGAGAACGGCCTCACCAAGCCGGCCGCTTACGTGGTGGTGAATCCGGAATTCGCTGCCGGCGAACAACTGAGCCGGGAACTGCAAGAGTGGGTCGCGCAAAAGGCCGGCAGCTTCAAACGTCCGCGTTGGATCGAGTATCTTCCTGCTCTGCCGAGGACAGCTACGGGAAAATTGCAACGTTTCAAACTGCGCGAATTGCAGGCGCAGCAAAGCCGGCCGGGCGAACGAGGAACTCGGGAAAAATGACGAGCAGCAAGTGCGGCGAGGGAGCGGCAATGCCCGCCCGGCCGGGATCGAACGATAGCCTCTTATCCAGACATACCCATTAGGTATAGGATGGGGCACCGTGGAACTGCGTCACGTTCGCTACTTCATCGCCGTCGCCGAATACCGCAATTTTTCCAAGGCGGCGGAACAACTGCATATCGCCCAGCCGCCGCTGAGCCGGCAGATTCGCCAGCTCGAGGAGGACCTGGGCGTCGCGCTATTTGCACGAAATAAGCGCCGCGTGGAACTGACCAAAGCCGGCCATGCCTTTTGGGGAGAAGCCAGAAAATTAATCTTGCAGGCAGGCCACGCGGTCGAGGCGGCCCGGCACGCGCAAAAGGGCGAATCGGGAATCGTGCGCATCGGGATCGCCTCCGGCCTGGGCGGAATCGTGAACAAGGCGGTGAGCGAGCATCGCCGGAGGCTGCCGGCGATGGAGATTGAATGCCGGGACGTTTTCTCCACCCATCAAAACGAACTGCTGCACAGAGGTGAAATCGATGTTGGTTTCCTCCGCCCCCCTGTGGACCCGGTCAACCTGGATTGCGAGTTGCTATTTGAAGAGGAATTCGTGGTCGTTCTGCCGAAGAACCACCGGCTGGCGAGGCGCCGGTCGCTGCGGTTGAAAGAAGTCGCCGGCGAGGCGCTGGTCATCTTCGATCGGAATTTTTCGACGGGACTTTATGACAAGATTCTGGGCCTGTACAGCCGGCAGGGCCTGACGCCCCACCTTACGGTGACACATGTCGAAGCCCACGAGGAAGCCGGCGCAATCATGATCGCCTCCGGCAAAGGAATATTCGTGGGAGCCGGAGCGACGGTCAATCGCTCGGTTTCCGGCATCGAGCTGATTTCGGTGCCGCTCGTTGAGCCGGAGGCCAAAATCGAAGTGTACCTCGCCTGGCGAAAAGACGAGGAATCAGCCGCCACACTCGCGTTCCTCGATTCTGTCCGTCGCGTCTTCCGCACCGACGCCCACAGGAATATTGCTTAGCCGGCGGAATCCCCGAGCGAATGCCAGGCGAACAAATCCGTCAATTTACTTGATGCCGTTAACATCCCAAATGGGGTCAAGTATTAGGTCAAGGCTTAGGTCAAGGTACTTGACCATTTAAGGTCAAGTACCTTGACCTTAAATCGCTGAAAATTGCGTTAATAAAGTTCGCAGAGGGACCTAACTTGCACTGTGCGTGGGAATTAGAGAGTCCTGGAAGAAGACTCGAAGGGCCAGGAATCACTCACGGATGTGACTGGAGTCACGGCCTGGGTTCCCAACGAGGTGCTAGGCGTGGAACATGGACAAGGCTGCCTTCACGAGGAGACAGTTTGTCGTGGCCGCCGCAGCGAGCATGGGCACCGCTATTCTCCGCTCGAAAAACCAGGTGCTTCCCGAAATTGTGCCGGTGAGCGGCCAACGCAGAGCTATCCAAAATTCGATCGCAGTGGTTGGCGGCCTGTGCCACGAATGCCATTCGAAGTGCTCCATGTTGGTGCACGTCGCCAACGGCCGCGTGATCAAAGTCGAAGGCAATCCCAACGGGCCGAATCACGGTGCGCTGTGTGCGAAGGGCCAGTCCACCGTCCAGAACCTCTACAGCCCCGAGCGTCTGAACTATCCGATGAAACGTACTCGGCCCAAGGGCGAGGCCGACCCGGGCTGGGTGAGAATTTCCTGGGATGAAGCGCTCACAACGATTGTGGCGACGCTAGAGCGCATCAAGAAACAATACGGCGCACACGCCATCGCGATCGGACAAGGAACGGGGCGGAGCTCGGAAGAACAAAGCATGCGGCTGAAGAACTGTCTCGGTACTCCGAACTGGATCGTCCCGAGCCACATCTGCTACGCGCCGATGCGCGCGACGGTCGGCATGACGGTTGGCTACGATCTCCATGCCGAAAACGATCTGAGCGCATGCCAGGTTTACTGGGGCAAAAATCCGGTGTGGACGCATGCCGGGATGGTGGGCCGCCCGATCATGGACGACCTGCTCGAACGCAAATCCAAGCTTATTGTCGTCGATCCACGCTTCGAGCATCCGTTGGCGCACAAGGCCGACATTTTTCTTCCCGTGCGACCGGGATCGGACGGAGCGCTGCTGCTCAGTTGGATTCACGTCATTCTCTCCGAGGGCCTGTACGACAAGGAGTTCATCACTCAGTGGACCAACGCGCCGATGCTGGTGCGGACGGATACTTTTCAACTCCTGCGTGAAGCGGATGTTGCCCAAGGCGGCGACTCGCGAGAGTTCCTGCCATCTCCGGAATGTATTGCGGACCGCACCAAGCGGCCTACCCTGATGGTCTGGGACACGGCCACGAAGCGCGCCGTGCCGGCCCATACGTTCCCAGCAGAGCCCGCGTTGTTCGGCAAATACAGCGTGAACGGAATCGAATGCAAGCCGGTGGTGCAATTGCTGGCCGAGCGCGCCGCCCAGTACGAACCGGAAAGAGCAGCCGAGTTGTGCTGGACGGAATCCGCCGAGAAAATTCGCGCGGCGGCGCGCATGTACGCCCGTGCTCCGAGCGCCTGCATGGAACCGGGCGGCCAGGGCATCGAAGGGCACACCAACGCGTTCCAAACACTGCGCGCGCAGGTGATTCTGGCGGCACTGACCGGCAACATCAATCGCCGCGGGGGCCTTTGTGGTGCGCCGCATTGGAAGTGGATTGCCGGCGAGTGGAAACGCGAGGGCGGGCCGCGCACTATGGCGCCCTGGGGCGCTCAGGCGGACGATTACTCGATCCAGATGCAAGGGCCGCATCCAGCCGGGCCGGCGCTGAACGAATACCCGCTTCAGCCGGGCCAGCCCTCGATGATCGACTGCTTCCGCGCGATGAAGACCGGCCAACCATATCCGATCAAGGCTTACGTGATGGTGCAGGGCAATCCACTGGGAGGATGGTGCGAGGATCAGAAGATTGTTCGGGAGGGCTTGCAGTCGCTTGAGTTCCTCGTCGATATGGACCTGTACATCACTCCTACCAACGATCTGGCCGACATCGTGCTGCCGGCGGGTCTGGGACCTTTCGAGCGCGGGGAGAATCCCGTGATCGGTCCGATGTTCGAGCGCTGGAGCGATGAGAAGTTCTACATCGAATTGGGCCGGCGGCTAAGCTCGGAGTGGTGGCCTTGGAAGACAGAGCGAGAATGGCGTGAGTGGAAGTCACAAGTTCAGGCTGCCAATGCTTCCGCTGCCCGGGCCGCAGGTTTTGCCGTCGAGAATGGCCAGCCGGCGGCGCCTCTTGATTACTACAAAGCCGTCGATTCAAAAACCGGCAGAGCGATTGGCTTTCCAACTCCTACAGGCAGAATTGAGATTTTCAGTGTTATCGCTCAGCAACATGGGTTCGACCCGCTGCCCGATTACGAGGAACCGGCAGACAGTCCTTATGCAAAGCCGGACCTGGCAACCAAGTATCCATTGGTTTTGACGGGCGCCCGGCTCCCGGTGTTCTATCATTCGCAGCATCGCAACAATTATCTCCAGCGCCAGCTCTATCCACACCCGGAAGCAGAGATCAACAACGAAACGGCGAAGAAGTTCGGTGTGAAACACGGGGAGTGGATCTGGATCGAGTCTCGCACCGGGAAAATCCGTATGAAGGCGAAGGTCACCGCAGGGGTGCTACCCGGAGTGGTTTCCTTGGCGCATGGCTGGTGGCAGGGATGTCGCGAACTGAACCTGCCGGGCTACGGCTGGGATGGAGCGAACGCCAACATGCTGATCTCCGGTGATGCGCACGACGACGCGCTCGGCGTGCCGGCGCTGCGTTCGCAGCTTTGCACGATTTATCGGGCAGACGCGCCCCCGTATGTTTGGGATCCCCCCTATTACGGCAGCACTCAGCCCAGAAAATATTCCGGTTCCGGGCCGAACTTCGAGGCACCGGCTGCGGGCGAAGAGGGATGACGCACCATGGCTCAGTTTGCCATTGTCGTCGATCTGGATAGATGCACAGGTTGCCATGCCTGCACGGTGGCATGCGCACAGGAAAACCGCCTCAAGCCAGGCGCACTTTGGACGCAAGTCCGTGAAATCGGTCCGGACGGCCCTTTCCCTGAATTGCAGATGCATTTTCTGCCGCTCGCATGCCAGCATTGCGCCGACCCCGCTTGCGTGAAGGTCTGCCCCACGGGCGCCTCGCACAAGCGAGCCGACGGCATAGTGCTGATCGATCGCGAAAAATGCATCGGCTGTCAGCGATGCCAGCAAGCGTGTCCATACAAGATCCAGCACTTTGACGCGGAAGCAAAAAAAATGGAGAAGTGCACTCTCTGCGCCCATCTCATAGACCGCGGAGACACTCCAGCATGCGTCAAAACTTGCACCACCGGGGCGCGCGTGTTTGGAGACATCAGCGACCGCAGCAGCCCTGTCAGCAAACTGCTCGAGGCGGCCGGCCCGAATGTTTATCAGCTTTTGCCGCAAGCCGGGACCAACCCCTCCGCCCGATACATTCTTCGCCGGCAACCTTGGTCCGATATCCATCAGGCTGCGGAGTAACTCGGTTCGCATCATCTGCGAAAACGCCATCAGCGGGCGGAGCGGCCCTTGCGCGCGGGCATGTTTGACCGGACTTGCGAACACGGAAGATGCGGATGATACGAAGCCGGCAGCTTCGATGTTGGACTACAGTTGGTCCCGGTATTGCTCCAAGGCGATGCGGACCAATTGACTTCGCGTTCTTACTCCGGTTTTGACGAAAAGCTGTTGCAGGCAGGCTTTGACCGCGCTCTCAGAGATTTGCAAGCGGTCCGCGATCTGCTTGTTCGCGAGTCCTTCGAAGATGGACGAAAGGACCGTCCGCTCGCGTTCCGTGAATTTGGCACGGGATTGCTGTGAGGCATGTTGTTCAGCGCTTTCCATAGCTCTCTGCAACAAGTCTCGGTCAAACAAAGCTTTCCCTTCCATGGCGTCCCGAATTCCCTGAATTAAAAGAGCTGGAGAGCTGTGTTTCATGAGGATGCCGGAGATCCCTTTCCGGATGAATGCCGGAACTTCGCTGTCGTTGACGCCCGCGGTAACCAACAGGACCTTCCCGTTCAACCGTTCCGTGCGAAAGCTCTCCAGGAAGTCTCCTCCGCGTTCCGAGCCAAGATCGAGATCCAGAAGCACAATATCGACCTCCCGCGATTTCAAAACTCGCAAGGCCTCCGCTCCGGAACTGCAATCCGCAACGACTTCGAATCCAGGCTCGGCCTGAAGCAGACGGGCGACGCTTTCGCGAAACAGCGCGTGATCGTCGATGAGCAATATGCGGATCGTTTTCGCCGACGGTTTAACCATTTCTTACACTCTAGCTAAAGTGACAGCGAAGCAACAACCGCTGCTCCGAGGCTCGAACTTGAGCTCCCCGCCAAAGCTGCGGAGAATCGCGCGAGACACGTAGAGGCCCAAGCCGGTGGAATTGGCGCCCGGCTGGAAAGGCTTGAAAAGTTCGTAGGGGGAAGCGATTCCGCCTCCCGTGTCTTCGAAGCGGATTATCACGGAGCCAGGCTGGACATCGCCGCTAATGGTCAGTCGCTTTTCCGCCGCCGACTCCATGGCGCGCTGGCTATTGCGCGCGAGATTCAAGAACACCTGCTGGAGCCCATAACGATCTCCCAGGACCAGCGGAAGATTGTCCTGCAAGCGCCAGGCAATTTCGCAACCGGCTTCGTGGTAAGGCGGCTCGATCAGAACGCGCAGCTCATCCAGCAAACTGGTCAGCTCAACCGATGACCCATTCTGGCTCGAGGGAGACAGCAGTTCCATTTCCGAGAGTTTTTCGAGGCCTTCGATGAGGCTGCCGAGCGCGCGGAAATCCTCGTCGTCTTTCAAGGTCGGGACGCGGGAAAGATTCTTGTAGACAGCAAGAATCGCGCCGCACACGTTTCGAATTTCATGGGCCACGGCGCCCATCAGGATTTTCGTGTTCTTCATGAGGTGGTCGAGACTCAGTTCCTCGCGATCGCGCAAATCCTCGGAAAGGTCCACGATGATGGCGG
This sequence comes from Candidatus Sulfotelmatobacter sp., assembly GCA_035624115.1. Taxonomy (GTDB): domain Bacteria; phylum Acidobacteriota; class Terriglobia; order Acidiferrales; family UBA7541; genus Palsa-295. The sequence goes on from DASPSD010000083.1 coordinate 41,374, forward strand.
CCAGACGGGAGCCCTCTTCGGCCGCGTAGGTGGAAAACCAGACGGCGGCGAGGAAGGCTTCTCCGTCCGTGCGCTTTCCGCGGCAGCGGAGCTCGGTGCGGAATTGGGCGGGCCGATGGCTCTGGACGGCGCTGAGCAGGGCAGGCAGGTACTCTTTGATGGACTGCCCGACAAGGGCAGCTCCCTCGGATGCGAAGAGGTTTCGCGCAGCCGCGTTGGCCAGGAGAATCCGGCCCTGTTCATCGATCGTAACGATGGCGGCCGGGCTGCTTTCCACGAGGATGCGAAGCTGTTCTTCCGCCTCCTGCCGGAGCTTGCTGTGGGTTTCAACCTCCTCCATGTGCTCGAGCGCCATCTGGCGGCTGCGGATAATTTCCGATACAAACAGCCCGGTTCCGACAAATCCCGCCGAGGCCATTAGCAGGCGCGTGATGGCTTCGCTTGACGGAAGCTCGCTGAATAATTCCTGGAGCACAGCGCAACCGAGTGCGACCAGAACGATTTGCCAGCGAGGAAGGAATCCCGCGATCAGCATGATGGGGAAGAGATACAGAAAACCAATCGAAATGTAGGGCTTTGTAAGCCAGTCAATTATGGCGATGAGCGCAATCAGGAGCGCCGCACTAAGCAGAAAGGCGGTTCGATTTTTGCCTGAATAAATCGCAGACAATTCCATAGCCGTTAGTTCCGATATTGCCGCAACTGCTCCCCGCACGCCATCCCCATGATCGAAAGATACTTAAATCGGCCAAAAGATTCATTTGCGGCCGCCGGAAGATGAAGTTTCCGGCGAGAAGATAGGATTCCCTCCTTGCGGCCCCGCTTTGAAAATTAGGTTAGGCATTTTCCCGAAGAACGGTGGAGCACTGCGCGATGAAAGCAGCAAGAATTCCAATTTATGTCACTACAAAAGCTGTGGTGTTGCTTGCGCTGATCGCAGCGGCGGCCATCGCGGCGGGGCTTTTGATTTCGCGGACCAGCCGCGGCCAGGAAGGGAACTCGAACAAGCAGCAAGCGTCAAGCCCAAACTCCCAAGCATCAAAATCCGAAACAACCCTCGACCTTTCCGCGAGCCAAATCAGCTCCATCCAGATCGAGCCGGTGGGGACCTATAAATTCCCCGTTGAGAAAGAAGCTGTCGGAGACATTGATTTTGACGGCGACCTCTCCGTTCCGGTCTTTCCCGCTTACCAAGGAACGATCATCAAGACGTTCGTGGAACTGGGCGCCGAAGTCCAAAAGGACCAGCCTCTCTACACAATCAAAAGTCCCGACCTCATCCAGGCCGAATCTACATTGATTGGCGCCGCGGCAGTCTATGAAATGACCACCAAAGAATTGGCTCGCGCCAAAGAACTTTATACGGCGAATGTGGGGGTTCCCCAAAAAGAGCTGGAGCAGGCGATTTCCGATCAGCAAACCGCGGAGGGCGCTCTCAAAGCCGCCCGCGACGCCGTGCTCGTCTTCGGGAAGACCGACGCTGAGATCGATCAGATGATTGCTTCGCGCAAGATCGATCCGGCACTGGTCGTGCGGAGCCCTATCACGGGAAAAGTCACCTACAAGAACGCCCAGCCCGGCTTTTTCGTTCAGCCCGGCAACCCACCGGCGCCTTACTCCGTCGCGGACGTGAAGCTCAAGTGGATGCTCGCGACCGTCCCGGAAAGTGAGAGCGAATTTTTCCATTTGCACCAGCCGGTCGAGGCCAAAGTGCTGGCCTATCCGGGACGCGCGTTCAAAGGCCAAGTCTCGAAAATTTACGAGACCGTCGATTCGAACACCCACCGCCTGACAATCCGCTCCGAAATAACCGACCCCCAGAATCTGTTGCTGCCGGGAATGCTCGCCAACTTCACGATTCGAGTTGAGGGTCCGGTGGAAGCCACGGCGATCCCGGCGAACGGCGTGGTGAGAGAACCCGACGGAACGATGACCGCATGGGTGACGACCGATCGCCATCGCTTCTCGCAAAGAGTTCTCAAGATCGGACTCCGACAGGATGACCGTGTCCAAGTTCTTGCCGGCTTGCAGCAAGGGGAGCTGGTGGTTAGCGACGGCGCGGTGTTTCTCAGCAACATGTTGGAGGCGCCGCCCAGCGATTAGTCCCAGCGCTGCGCTCATTTCATTAAAGACGCTAAGCTATGTTCAAGTCACTTGTCGCGTTTTGCCTGAGCCGCCGCACGATTGTGGTGTTGGGATTGCTGTTGTTTGCCGGCGCGGGGCTCGTCGCTTTCAAAAAACTGAATATCGAGGCTTATCCCAACCCGACTCCCGTCATCCTGGAAATCACCGCGCAGGCGCCCGGCCTTTCAGCCGAAGAGATGGAGCGTTATTACACCCGGCCGATGGAAATCGGGCTCTACTCCACACCCGGAATTGACGTCATTCGTTCGACTTCGTTTTATGGGCTGTCCTTCGTGCGCGTCACCTTCAAGTACGGCGTGGACTATTTTTTCGCTTATAGCCAGGCATCGGTGGCGATGCAGCAGAACGTCAGCCTCCCCGGCGGACTGGTGCCCACGATTCAAGCGAACAGCTCGACCGGCGAGATTTACCGCTATCAAGTTGTCGGTCCGAAATATTTCGGAATCACGAATCTGCGGACCGTCGAGGATTGGATCGTCCTGCGGCGGCTGTTGACGATTCCCGGCATTGCCGCCGTGAACAGTTGGGGCGGCCCCACCAAGACATTCCAGGTCGAAGTGGATCCGCACAAGCTCGAAGCCTACAGCGTCACCGTACCTCAGATTATCAACGCGCTCGGCAACGCCAACATCAACGTCGGCGGACGCGAAATTCGAATCGGCCAGCAGTCCATCAACATTCGCGGCGTCGGCCTGATTGACGACGGCGGAAGTGATGATCTGAGGGAAGGCTACAAAGTCGGCGACATCGAAAATGTGGTTTTGGCCCAAGAGAACGGCGTCCCGGTCCTGGTCAAGGATGTCGGAAAGGTTTCCGTCGGCTATCGGCCAAGGCTCGGCATTCTCGGCCGCGATCGGCAGGACGACGTCGTTGGCGCAATCGTGGTTCAGCGCCGGACGGAAAAAACCGCCGACATGATTCCGAAAGTCAAAGCGGAAATTGATCGCATGAATCATGACGGCAGCCTCCCGCCCGGAGTCAAGGTTGTTCCCTTTTACGATCGGTCGTCGCTGATCGCTCTGACCACACACACGGTTCTGCACAACTTGATCTTCGGCTGCCTGCTGGTCTTTCTCATTCAGTGGATTTTCCTGGGAAACTTGCGCAGCGCGATCATCGTAGGAATCAACATCCCCTTCGCGCTGTTCTTCGCCACGATTCTTCTGGTGCTTCGCGGAGAAAGCGCGAACCTGCTTTCGGTGGGCGCCGTGGATTTCGGGATCATCGTGGATTCGGCCGTCATTCTCGTTGAGAACGTCTTTCGCAATTTCCAGCGAAACGCGGAAGAACGGCAGAGCCTCCTCGAGCGTCTGGCGAACGGGCACTGGGGGCCGGAGCCGACCAAGAACCCGGAGGGCGTCCCCGCTGCGCATGGCTGGAACCATCGTATGCGGCTGATTCTAATCAGCGCCCTGCAGGTGGATAAGGCGGTGCTGTTCTCGGGGCTCATCACTGTCGCCGGGTTCGTGCCACTGTTTACGATGCAAGGCGTGGAGGGCCAGATCTTCGGCCCGATGGCGCGGACGTACGGCTATGCACTGGCCGGAGCGCTCATCGCGACTTTCACGATAACGCCCGTGATCGCGTCCATCGTGCTGCCGGCGCGCGTCAAGGAATCTGAAACCATCGTCGTGCGCATCCTGCATCGCGCCTACGATCCCGCGCTGCGCTTTGCGCTCCGCCGCCGCTTTCTCGTCGTGGGAATCGAGCTTGCGATTTCTCTGGGGACTTTCTTCCTGATCGCGCCGCGCCTCGGCAGCGAATTCCTGCCGCACCTGGAGGAAGGCAACTTCTGGATTCGCGCGTCCATGCCGACCACGCTTTCGCTGCAAGACGGCGAAGCTGCCACCAGAAAAATGCGCGAAATTTTATTGAGACATCCCGAAGTCATCACGGTGGTTTCTCAGCATGGCCGCCCGGATGACGGCAGCGACGCCGCGCCGTTTTCCAATGTCGAATTATTCGCGCCGCTCAAGCCCTTTGACGAGTGGCCCAGAGGCTTGACCAAGGATGAGTTGACCGACCAGATTCAAAAGGAATTCAACAATGAATTGCCCGGAGTGATCTTCAATTTTTCCCAGTACATTGAGGACAACATCGAGGAAGGGATCTCCGGCGTCAAAGGCGTGAATTCGGTAAAGATCGTCGGGCCCAATCTGGAAGCCCTTACCAAATTGGCCGAACAAGTCCGCGATCAAATGAGTCAGGTTCGCGGCATTACAGACCTCGGCGTCTTTCCAGTTCTGGGGCAGCCGAACCTGAACATCAAAGTCGATCGCGCGAAGGCGGCGCGTTATGGCCTCAACTCGGGCGACGTGAACGCCGTTGTTCAGGCGGCCATGGGAGGCGCGGTGGCGACTTCCGTTCTGGAAGGCGAGCGGCAGTTCGATCTGGTTGTCCGCTATACGCCCGGATACCGCGACAGCATCGAACAAATTCGCAGCATCAAAGTCGCCTACACGACGGCGAATGGTAATACCGCTTACATCCCTCTCAGTGAGTTGGCAACGATCTCTTTAGACACTGGAGCTGCCTGGATTTATCACGAGAGCGTGCAACGATTCATTCCGGTCAAGTTCAGCGTTCGCGGCCGGGACCTTGGCGGCACAGTCGAGGAAGCACAGGAACGAATCGCAAAGAATGTGAAACTTCCGTCCGGCTATCGGCTGATTTGGGCCGGCGAATTCGGAGACCTTCAGGAAGCCAAAAGGCGTCTCGAAATCATCGTGCCGATCAGTTTCATTCTCATCGCCGGGGCGCTCTACAGCCTTTTCAACAACTTCCGCGACAGCATTCTGGCGCTCGCAGGCATCCCCGACGCCATCGTCGGCGGCATCCTCGCTCTCTACATTTCCGGCCTCAATTTCAGCATCTCGGCTGCCATCGGCTTCGTTTCGCTGTTCGGCGTCTCAGTGATGGACGGCATTCTGATGATCACTTTTTACAATCAGGAGCGAGCACACGGCTTCGCGCCAGTGGACGCGATGTATCGAGCCGCCACCACGCGCATGCGCCCGCTGCTGATGACGGCACTCTCCGCCTGCATCGGCTTGCTTCCCGCAGCGATCTCTACCGGCATTGGGAGCCAGGTGCAGCGTCCGCTCGCCACCGTGATCGTCGGCGGCATGTTGGTGGGTCCCATCATGCTGCTTCTCGCGGTACCCGCACTGAGAATGATCTTTCTAGGCGGCGAGAATCATCATGCTTCACAGGCGGAATCAAAATGAAAGCCACTTTCCTATTCCTCGTGACAATCGGGCTGGCAGGAGTGGCGCTGGAGAACAGTTACGCGGCCCCTTTCGGCCTGGCTGGCCAACAGGGAGCGGGTGCGGCCAGCGAAAGTTCAGCGAAGCCCAATCTGCATGACGGCTCGCCTGCCGCTCCCTCCGAGCAGACCAAAAATCAGAAAAAGGGGACCTCATCGGCAGGACAACGAAGCCGGCCCCACGTCTCGGATAAAAACCACGCGCGCAACCTCGCCGGGCCGAGCGATTCCAAGCATCCAACGCCAGTTCGCAAAGGTGTGCGACGCTCGACATCCGAAAACCCGGCAAATCTTCGTTCGCCGGCCGCAGGCAAATCCGGGAGTCCTGCTGCGACGAAAGATTTCAGCCGGAGCACGGGGCAAAAACCCGGAGCAACATCGCGACAACCAAGCATAAGCCGAGACGCCGAACCGCCGCTCAAAGATGTCCGCCATCGCGGCCAAAATCCGGCGCTGATTGGCGGACCGTCAAACTCCAGGACCCGGAATTCCAGCGCGATCAACGGAACCACCATGAATCGAAAGCCGGGATGAGTTTATTGAAATGAACCACATTTCCAAATCGAGTCTTGCGCGGCTGATCCGGGTTGCGCCCTTGCTCTTCGCCGCCGGCTGTGCTGCCGGACCGAACTTCAAGCGTCCTCCGGCTCCGAATGTTCCGGGTTACACCCCAGCGCCGCTTGCCACCACCAGCAGCACCCCGAATGTCCCTGACGGAGAAGCGCAACGGTTCGTCGATGGGAAGGATATTCCCGGAGAATGGTGGGAACTCTTTCAATCGAAGCCGCTCAACGATTTGATTGAGCGCTCGCTCAAGAACAGTCCCGACATCAAAGCGGCGCAAGCGGCTCTGTTGGTTGCCAGAGAAAACGTCCTGGCTCAGAAAGGCGCTTACTATCCCAGTATTTCCGCGGGGTTTTCGGCCGCCCGGGCAAAGTCTTCGAGCAATATTTCACCTGTGACCAACACGAGCGCGCTGAATTATGCTCTCTACACGCCTCAAGTCAGCGTTTCGTTCGTCCCCGATGTTTTCGGCCTGAATCGAAGAACCGTCGAATCATTGAAAGCCCAGGAGCAACAAGCGCGGTACGCGCTGGCGGCCACACACATCACCCTGAGCTCCAACGTCGCTGCCGCCGCCGTCCAGGAGGCGTCTTTGCGGGGCCAGATTGACGCGACGCATCAGCTCATCGAAATCAACACCCTTATGCTCCAAGTCTTGCGCAAACAATTCGACGCAGGCTATGTTGGGCGGCTGGATGTCGCCGCGCAGGAATCGCAGCTTGCGCAGGTTGAAGCTACTCTGCCGCCACTGCTGAAACAGTTGGATCAGGAGCGTGACCTGCTGGCTGCGCTCTCCGGCGGCTATCCCAGCGATGATCTGGCCGAAAAGTTCGAGCTTTCGAGTTTGCAGCTTCCTCAAGAATTGCCTGTCAGCCTGCCTTCGCAATTGGTGGACCAGCGCCCGGACGTGCGGCAGGCAGAAGAAAACATGCATTTCGCGAGCGCGCAGATCGGCGTTGCCGTGGCGAACCGGCTCCCGAGTTTTGCCATCACCGCAGATGCGGGCAGTATGGCGACGCTTCTCGGCCGGCTGTTCTCAGACGGACCCGGCTTTTGGGACGTGGGAGCAAGCGTCACGCAGTCCGTCTTCCAGGGCGGCACTTTGGTGCACCGCGAGCGCGCTGCAAGAGCGGCGTACGTCCAGGCTTCCGAGCAATATCGCAGCACGGTTCTGATCGCATTCGAGAATGTTGCCGATACGCTCCATGCGCTTCAGCAAGATGCCGACGCGCTGAAGGCCTCCGCTGCTGCCGCCGATGCCGCCAAGGTGACGCTGGACCTGACGACAAAGCAGCTGCAAACCGGCTACGTAAACTATCTCGCCCTGTTGAGCGCGGAGCAGACTTATCAGCAGGCCCTCATCGCCCTCGTGCAAGCTCAGTCGAACAGGTATGCCGACACGGCTGCGCTGTTTCAGTCCCTCGGCGGCGGCTGGTGGAACCGCCCGGATATACCCAAGCAGTAGCTCTGGCGAGATTTGATGAACCGGGCCGTCGAATCTGAGCAGCCTGAGATATAGGTGACAGCTTGTACCGGATATATGGGTGACACTTTGTAGCTCGTTTCTCGCAAAGTGTGCGTTACCCAACTGCTTCACCCCACGGGTTCAATTCCCAAGGCCCCGACTCAAGTCGACGAGTGGCCGTGAGCGATGGTTGCGGATTGCTCGTCCATCAGGATCCAGGCAACGATGTTCGCGCCGATACTCTGCGTTCTGCGCATCAGGAGTTCGCACCCATTTTGCGGGCCCCGGCGTCTAATATCGGCACTCGGCCCGTGATGCTGGACGGGAAAATGGCTTGGAGGTGTAGCCGTAATTGAATCTTCTGATCTGCGGATGAAGAGAATTCCACTTAACCAGGGAGCCGGCCATATGCCCGCACTCGGCTTTGGCAGGTGAATTCCCAATGCGGCCGAGACGGTCCCTGCGGCTAGAGACGAACTGGAGCCCATCTATGAATCGGCGAGAATCAAGCTGGCCGCGGTCCAGGTCGAAGCACATCGATATCTGCCGCAAACGAAGCTATTGGAATTTTGCAAGGAGAAGAGCATTGTGTCTTTAGCTTTTGCCCCACCAGGTCACGGGATGAGGCCGGGGCCGCTCGAAGATCCAGTCATTAGGACTATCGCCGCGCGATTTGGAAAGACGCCGGGGCTTGTGCTGCCGGCCCGGGCGGTGCAGTGCGGCACGCGCGAGAGAGAATTTCGACATCTCTGCCCTTCCAGAAGACGCCCTGGACCAAATCAATCGAATTCAGACCGGGCAGAGGCTGAATGCAGTAGTGACCACCGGCGGTCCGGGGTTCGTTCCGTAAGGCAAAAGTAAAGGAGCATGAAGATGGCAGCGAAACCGCAGTTAGAGCAGTCCACGCAAGAGCAACAAATCCGTGCGGCACTGGATCAGCATTGGGCGGCGTCCGATGCCAACGATTTTGAAACAGAGCACCGCATCTACCTCGACGACGCGGTGCTGGAATATCCGCAGTCAGGCGAACGAACCCGCGGCCGGCGCAACATACAGGGCCAGCGCTCCAGTTAGCCGAGCAACAAGCGGTTCTCTGTCCGGCGAATTGTGGGCAGCGGTGAGCTTTGGGTCACCGAATTCATCCTGACGTATGACGGCAAGCCGTCGTACACCGTGAGCATCATG
>DASPSD010000015.1:0-8182 GCA_035624115.1 Candidatus Sulfotelmatobacter sp.
GCAGCGCGACCATCGGATCCACGCGCATGGCCCGCCGAGCGGGAAAATAGCAGGCCAGCACCGCTACACCGACGAGCAGCAGCGAAGCGGCCGCATACGCGAGCGGATCGAGCGTGCCTGTATTGACCAGGAAATTGCCCACTACCTTTGCAACTCCCATGGCGATCGCGATTCCGATCACCAGGCCAATCGCGACGAGCTTCAGCCCCTGCGAAATCACCATCGCGAGAATTTTCTTGCGCTGCGCACCGAGCGCCATGCGAATGCCGATCTCTTGTGTCCGCTGGTTCACCGCATTGGAAGTCACGCCGTAAACGCCCACCACCGCCAGCAGCAGCCCGAGTCCGCCGAGTGCTCCGGCAAATACCGCCGCCATTCGCAAGAGAAAGAATCCGTTCCCGCCGTCGAGGGATTCGCTCAGTGTCATCACGTCGAACACCGGCAGATTGGGATCGAGCGCGTGCACCTGGTCTGCAATGGCATGCGCGAGGCTCGCGGGAGCCAGAGATGTGCGCACGTGCAGCACGCGGACCGAGCTGTAGTCCTGCGACGCCGGAACATAAAAATATGGGCGCGGGTCCTCGGCGATCCAAGTGTATTTGCTGTCCCTCGCCACGCCGACCACTTCGACGTCCGGCGCCTTGCTAGAGCCGTAGCGGAAATGATGCCCGATCGGATCCTCGCCGGGCCAGAACTGGCGCGCCATGGTTTCGTTTATCACGGCAACACGCGTCGAAGTGCTCTGGTCCCGCGGCCCGATCTCGCGGCCGCGCACGATCGTCATTCCGATCACGCGAAAATAATGCGTGTCGATTTTATTGTGGGCCATTCGCGGGACCTGGCTTTCCGGCAGCCCTTCCTGGCCTTCTTTCCACACTTCGCCCCAATCGCTGTAATAGCCGAACGGCGAGGAGAAGGCCAAAGTTGCGGCGTCCACACCCGGCAGCGCACGCACGCGTTCCAGCACCTGGCGAAACAGCACGGTGCCGCGCGCTTCGTCGTATCCGAGTTGGTGAACATCCATGGTGAGATCCTGCACATGGTCCGGCTTGAATCCCAAATCCATCTTTTCGGCGCGCTCGAGGCTCCGGAGAAAAAGTCCGGCAACAACAAGCACGACAAGCGACCCCGCCGCCTGCGCCACCACGCGCGAGTTGCGGATGCGATTGTGGCCGGCGCTGCCTGTTAGCGATCGCCCGCTCTCCCGCAGCGAATCGTTGAGAGCCAATCCGGACGCCCGCCACGCCGGCGCAAGTCCGGCGAATATGCCCGCAGCCAGCGCCACGGCTGCCACGTACATGAACACACGCCAATCAAACGCGATCTCCATGCGGATGGGGAAATCGCCCGGCAGGCGGATTTTTTCCACCCATCTCATCACCCACAGGCCGAGCGCGGCGCCGCCGACACCGCCCATGGCCGAAAGCAGCACGCTTTCTGTGAGCAACTGGCGGAATACGCGGATGCGGCCCGCGCCGAGCGCCACGCGAATGGCGATTTCTTTCGAGCGAATGGCCGCGCGCGCGAGCAGCAGGTTCGTCACATTGACGCAGGTGACCACGAGCACCAGTCCCACGAGGCCCAGAAAAAGCCCGGCGATCAACGGCCACGCACCTGCTGCCGAAGGCTCGGGACGCGCCAGAGTTTCCGGGATCACATCCATGCGCAGGCCTTTGTTCGTGGCGGGATATTCTTTTTCCAGGTTGTCGCAAATCACCTGGAGCGACGCGCGCGCCTGCTCCCGCGTGACGCCATTCCTCAGGTAGGCCAGGACGCTGACCCGGCGGTCGTTTCGATCAGTGAGAACCTTGGGCGATTCGGCGGCGTACACGAGCGTTCCCATGGGAACATAGGCATCAGATTCCACGATATAAAATGTTCCATGAAATCCTTTCGGCGCCACACCGACAATCGTTGTCGGCCGTCCGTTCAAGTCCACCGTTTTGCCCACGACGCCCGAATCTCCATTGAATCGGCGCATCCAGAAATCGTATCCGAGGACCATGATCGGATCGGCCCCGGGCGTTTCGCCCTCGCTCGGAAGAAACAAACGGCCTTGTGCGGGATGCAGTCCGAGCATCGAAAAATAATTTCCCTTTGCATAAGTAATGAGCACGCGCTGGCTCTGGTGGTCGGCGCTTAGCCCGACAAAGCTGAGGGCGAACGCCGTCATCTCGGAAAAAACATTATTCCGCGCGCGATAATCCAAAAAGTCGGGATTCGAGAGCTCGTGCGGATCGTCATATTTCGCGTCGTGATTGGCCACCACGACGAGCCGCCCGGGATCTTTCACCGGCAGCGGTTTGAACAGGAACGAATTCACCACGCTGAAAATCGCGGTATTCGCTCCGATGCCCAAGGCCAGCGTGAGGACGGCAATCGCAGTAAATGCCGGGCTTTTCGCCAGCATGCGGATTCCGTAACGAACGTCTTGCACGAAATTATTCAAGGTCTCACCCCTTTGCTGACCGGAGATACGCAGCCGGCGGCGGAAAAGTTCATTCGGAGGGGAAACCGCGCGGAATCAGCTCGAAAACAAATTGCGCGCGAGGAAGAGCAGGTTGGCCGGGCGCTCGGCCAATCGCCGCATGAACCATGGAAACCAAAATGTGCCGTAGGCAATCAGCACGCCGGCGCGAAAGCCTTCTTGCGCCAGCCGCAATTGCTCGGCGCGCTGAATCCCGTAGAGCATTTGAAATTCGAGCTCGCTCTTCGCGATTCTCTGCGAAGCGGCCCAATCGGTGATGCGGCGAATCAGATTGCAATCGTGCGTGGCGATCGCCGCGCGAACACCGGCACTCCGTGCATCAGCACTGAGAAGCCTCTGCGCGAGCGCGAAGAAATTCGCATCTACATCCTTTTTCTTCGGGAATGCAATTTCCGGCGGCTCGCTGTAAGCGCCTTTCACGAGCCGGACCGAAGCGCCGAGGCGAATCAGCTCTTCGACGTCCTTCTCCGCACGGCGCAGATACGACTGCACGCACACGCCCACGTTTCGACGCGCGCTACGTGCCCGCCGGTAGAGCTCCAGCGTTGCGTCCACGTAGCGGCTTTGCTCCATGTCGATCCAGAGTGTTTTTTCCGCCGGGCAGTGCTCGGCGAGAGCCGCGAGGTTTGCAAAGCAGAATTCCGCGTCGAGATCGAGTCCAAGCTGCGTGAGCTTCACGGAAATTTCGGTGGGGAGGGACGCAGCACCGATGCGGTCCAGCACCTCGAGATAGCCGCGCGTGACGCTTTCCGCTTCGGCGCGGTCGGAGATATTTTCTCCGAGATGCGTAAACACCGTGGCGATTCGCCTGCCGGCGAGCTCCCGCGCAGCCGCCAGCGCATCGTCCACTTTCTCGCCCGGCAGGAAGCGCTTCACACCCCGGCGCAGCACGGGAAATCGCGGCGCGCGCTCGCGCAGCCACCGGTTTTCCGATGCAAGCACAATCATGCGCCGCAGCAGGCTCAAGGGCCGACCTCCTCAGCGGGGAAACTCATTGCGGAGAGGTGAGAACTTTCAGAAAGCGATAGTAAAACTCCACGCCATCGTAAAACGACCAGACCGGCAACCGCTCGTCGCGCCCGTGCGAGCGGTCGTCGTTCACATCGAGCCACATCCCGGAAATTCCGTACGTCGGAAACCCTGCGGCGCGCGAAATCGCGCCGTCGCTGGCGCCCACCTCCATCACCGGCACGACGGTAACGCCCGGCCACATCTGCGTGCTGACTTTTTCAAGCGCGCTCATCAAATCGGCGCGCAGCGGCGACGGCGGGTTCGACAGTCCTCCACCGGCGCCCCCAAAAATCGGAGTCACGGAAATTTTCGGATCAGCGACAATCCGTTCGAGCGTCGCCCGAGTTTCCTCGGACGAGTGTCCCGGAAGAATTCTGCAATTCACGACGGCGCGAGCCATTTGGGGGAGCGCGTTGTTTGCATGGCCGGCCTCGAGGCGAGTGGCCACGCACGTGGTGTGCGTAGCGCCGTTATAGAACGGCAGATTCGAAAGGCGCGCAATCGCGGCCAGGTCCGGCGGATCGAGCGTGATCGCTTTCATGTCGGCGCCCACCGGCCCGCCAAAGATGCCCGACATCCGCTCGAAATACGCGCGCGTGACTTCGTTCAGCTCGAACGGAAACTTGTAGCGCTCCAGGCGCGTCAAGCCCTCCGCCAGATGGTAGATGGCGTTGTCCGCCACGGGCAGCGAGCTGTGCCCGCCCGGGTTGGTCACCTTGAATTCATAATCCTGATAGCGCTTTTCGCTCGCCTGAATCGCGACCACGGAGCGCTTGCCATCCACCAACTGGAACGTGCCTGCATCGGGGTTCAAGATATATTCGGCGTCGATCAATTCCCGGTGGTTTCGAATCAGCCAATCCACTCCGTTGAAGTTGCCGCCTTCCTCGTCCGCCGTGAGCGCGAGGATGATGTCGCGGTCCGGTGTGAATCCTTCCTGCTTCATGCGGATCATGGCCATCATCAGGAAGGTGTCCCCGGATTTCACGTCGATCGTGCCACGGCCCCAGAAGTAGCCGTCCTTCTCAAGGAATTGAAATGGGTCCACCGACCAATCTTCGCGGCGCGCTTCGACGACGTCGAGATGGCAGATCAGAAGGATCGGCGTATGCGCGCCCGTGCCGTGCAGGCGGGCGACTAGGTTTCCTTTGCGCTCATTTGGGCCACCGACGAAGATGTCGCTTTCGGAATAGCCGGCATCGCGCAGGCGCTTGGCCATGGCTTCGGCGGCGACAGTCGTGTTTCCGACCGAGTCGGCGGTGTTGATTTCGATGAGTTGCTTATAGATATCGCGCGCGAGTTGTTTCACGGCATCGTCCATTTGCGCCGGGAGGGGCACAGCGACGGCAAAGCGGAGAAAAATTCCAATCAGGAAAATCAGCCGGGGTTTCATGCGGTCTCCAGAATCACGAACGCAAAAGCCTATCAGACGCCGCGACTTGGCGCCACACACCCGATGCTGAATTCAAAAAGGCGGTGGGGAATAGGGTTCGGCCGAAGGCGGCTCGAGGACGAAGATGGCGTAGCGATAGACGGCGAGCTTCGTCTCGTTGTTTCCCTCAGTGGCGGCCAGCACTTTCCCGAAAGCAGCATGGACCTCGTGAATCTTCTCGTCGGGAAGCATCCCGAAGAGTTCGCCGAAATGATTTTTCGCTGTCGTCAGCGGGTCGAGTTCCTTCGCAGTTTTCTCCGCGGGCTGTTGCACCGAAGGCGAAGCTGGCGGCGCAGTTGTGGCCAGTGCGGCTTTCTGTTCGAAGCTGACATAAAAGTCGTAGCGAAAGTGTTTCTCGTAGAGCCCCGCGTAAGCCTCCTTCACTCCGACCGCCGGAGGTTTCGTGGACTCGAGGGCCAGCGCCGTAAAGTCCTTCAGCGCCTGGTCGAATGCGGCGAAAGTCTTGCGCGCAGCGGGCGGCGGCCCTTTGTGTTTCTCCACTAACGCGTTTGCAAGATGGGCGGTGCGCTCATCGTAACAGTCGCCATACACGCGTATGCCGCGAAGGTTGCCGTCAACAATGGAATCGTTCATTGCCACAAGCTTGGCGATCCATTCGGACGAGCTCATCGCTAGAATTTCCTTGCACGTAAGCCCCAGCCGGTCGGGATCGGCTGATTTTTTCTGCTGCGTTTTTGCCTGACCGTACGCAAAAGGTGAGAACAAAACCAACGCGGCAATGAAGGCGCGAAATTTCATCACCCAAATGCTAACTCACTCGCTCTCCTTTTCAGATGGGAACTTGACGAGGAGCGTTTCGCCGTCTTTGGGGGCTTCGGCGCCCGCCGGAAACATAAGCAAGCCGCGGCCGAAGCAGCTCTTGAGGCGAACGACCGTCGCGGGCTTCCAATCTCCGCCGCCCATTTTCACTCCGACCCGGGCGCCCGAATTCGCGTTGAGCAACGATCTCAGGCGCGCTTGATCCTGCTTTTCCTGCTGATGGAATAAAACGATTGTGACGCCCGGCCACGCGGCCGCATGGGCTTCCAACACCCGGCACGCGACCGTATATTCATCGGCCGCATCGCGCGGCCCCGGTTTCGCATGAGCCACGTAGACGAGCCGCGTAGATACTGCCAGGCCAGCAAGGAGCATAAGCATTGCAATTTTGATTCGCACAAAGGACCTCCACTACTGCTTGCGGCCAGGTTTGCTAAAACGAAGCAGGGACCGTTCAAGAAGAATTTCCAGAAGGCGCTTGATGCGCTTCTCGCGCACTGCGGGCGACTTGGCCTGGACGAAGCGCAGGAATTGCATCCGGCCGCCCGGCGGCAGGCGGTCAAATTCCATTTGCAGCCGCGCACGCTTGCGGAGCCGCGCTGCAAGTTCGGGCGGGACAGGGAGCTCGCGCGATTCCGTATCGAGCCGGAGTTCGACACCGACTAGATCGCCGACGTCGGCGCGAGCCGCCTTGCGCAGCGTTGCGTTGAATTGCAGGCGATAGCGTCCGCCGCCCGCCGGCGTGAGCGTGGTGCGCGTGCTGCGACCATTCACGATCGCGACGACGGGAAGGTATTTCCCGCGCTCGCCTTTCCCCGGACGCGCAGCGCTGCCGGCGCGCGCAAATTCGCGCTGAAGCGCGAGGCTGACGTCCTTCGGCACGTCCACGTACCGCAGCATCCAGATTTTGTAGATGGTCGCTTCAAATTTGTGATCTGCCCCGCGGCTCATTGGACGCAGAATATCAACATCTATGATTCATGGTGCTCACTTGGAATTCTTCAGAGGTAGTACTTCAAAGTCTGCGTATGACGCCCACATTCCCTGGAAGTACCCAGCAATGAATTGAAGAACCTCGCTCATTTTCCCGACGTGGAATTTGTGATCCATCACCAGTCTCTTGCCTTTACCCTGATCGTTCTCAAAATCTTCGAGTATTGGATGCCCATTCTTATCTATAGCGAGATCCGCAAAAGCATCTGCTGAAACGAGGACCTTTCCTGGGAATGGGTTGCGGCCATCGCGCTCCCTGAGGAAAAAAATATTCTCGGTCCACGCATTATCAAAGGCTTGGTACTTGGGAGCTCCCGAATAGGCGGGAGGACATCCACCGCATCGTATTCCGAGGGTCGCATCCTCCTTATGTACCTGCGCCACTCGCTGAACATATTCATTGGGCGTAAGCAGTTCAACGGAGATTGTGGCACCGCGCAGAATCACATGGTCTAAGACGGCGTTCCACTGGCTTGCTACTTCTTGGCACGTGGAAGACTCGACCTTGGGCGAGCATGCAACCTGTGCCTTGGCCGTGATCGTTCCGAACAAAAAGAGAACCATAGTAAGTGGAATTCTTCTCATGATGTTCTCCGCTCTGCAACAGACGAACTCGTGGGAAAGCCATCGATGCAATAATCTCGCTCGGTTGCCCCAAAGTCATGCCCGAAATAAAAAAGGCCGCCCCGGCGATTGCCGGGGCGGCCTATGAGATTTAATCCTGGCGGCGACCTACGTTCCCGCGCAGTTACCCGCGCAGTATCATCGGCCCTGCAAGGCTTAACTTCCGTGTTCGGGATGGGAACGGGTGTGACCCTTGCGGTTAGACCACCAGGAAAGTCAAAAACCGAAATTCGAAAATCGAAAATGCAAACTCGGAATTGAGCGGAGCGAGCTTCGAAGTTCGAGAGACGAATTTCGATGAGCAACTGAAGGAAGTATGGCGAACCGCAAATTCCGCTGCAGAGTAACACGATGCGGAAAGTTGCCTTTCCTTGGGCGCCGTAGCCCCTCGTCGTCCGTCGACAATGCGGGCGGACTCCTCAGGGTAAAGCTGCGCGTTAGGAAAGTTTTATGGTCAAGCCGAACGGCCGATTAGTACGGGTAAGCTACACGCGTTACCGCGCTTCCACCTCCCGCCTATCAAAGTCGTAGTCTTCGACTGGCCTTCTTACCCCGACGCATCGGGGTTGGGAAACCTTATCTCGAGGCGAGCTTCTCGCTTAGATGCTTTCAGCGATTATCTCTTCCCGACTTCGCTACCGAGCGGTGCCACGGGCGTGACAGCTCGATCACAAGAGGTCGGTCCATCCCGGTCCTCTCGTACTAGGGACAGCTCCTCTCAATTCTCCAACACCCACGGCAGATAGGGACCGAACTGTCTCACGACGTTCTGAACCCAGCTCACGTACCACTTTAATCGGCGAACAGCCGAACCCTTGGGACCTGCTCCAGCCCCAGGATGTGATGAGCCGACA
>DASPSD010000031.1:0-92294 GCA_035624115.1 Candidatus Sulfotelmatobacter sp.
CGCGCGATTTCCAGGTCGCGCTTCATCGTGACGCGGTCGCCGAGTTCGAGAGCCAGTAACAAGAACAAAAGCGCCGCGCCCAGCCACCCGAGCTGGATCGTGAATTCTCCTCCGCCTCCGCGAAAATCCGGCTGAAAAATCAGAAGGAATACGGCGATCAGCAGCAGCACACGCCGCGCGGGCGAGAGCTTCATCAGCATGGCCTGGAAAAGCGCCCAGGCGGCGAGAAGCGGCCGCTTCCATTTTTTCGGTTCGCGGCCGATGGCTTCCCAATCCACCTCTTTCGAGTAAAGGCCGTAGGTCGCGCGAGCTTCCGTTTTGAACTGTCCCCAGAGCTGCTCGACTTCGAGCCCTTCGGTGACGCGCGCCCAGAAATTGCGAATCCGCCGGCCGGCTTTTTGGGAGGCTTGTTGCGCGGGACTCGGCACAGTAGACATACGAGGCCGAATTATACGGCACGCGTGCGAGTGCGGCGAGCCGGCGCGTAATTCTCATTCTTCGTGTTCCTCTCTCGCTCCCAGCGAACCGCCGAATTGCACTTTCGAAAATCCAAAGCGATTCCGCAATTCATCCGTCGCGCGAGCCAGCCGCTCGAGTTTCTCGCAGCGGTGAGGATCGAGGAGTTCCATCTGGCCGGGCCCCGCGCAAAATGACGCCAGCTCGACGCCCACGAGCCGCAGCATGGCGCTGCCGTCCCAGGCACGCGCGAAGAGCCCGCGAATGGCGGCGAGAAAGACTCTGTCGAGATCCGAAGGCTCCGTGAGCGTCAGGCTGCGAGTAATCGTCCGGAAATTCGTGTAGCGGAGCGTGAGGCTCACGGTCCGCGCATGCAAACCGGCATCGCGCAGCCGTTTGGCGGCTTTCTGGCAGAGAAAGCTGAGCGTCGCTTCAAGCTGGTCGCGGTGGTTCGTGTCGTGGCCGAAGGTGCGATTGTGGGAGAGCGATTTCGGCTCGGCGTCCACGAAGAATTCGTAGGAATCGATGCCATGAGCCTTGCGGAAAAGCGCGGTGCCCCAGCGGCCGAAAATCTCCTCCAGCCGCTCGAGCGAGATTTTCTGGAGCTGCCCCACGGTTTCGATGCCCAGCTCCTTGAGAGCGGCTTCGGTGACGCGTCCGATACCGGGAATCCGCCGGACGCCGAGCGGCGCGAGAAACGCGGCCTCGCTGCCGGCCGGAACCCACACCAACCCCCGCGGCTTGGCCTGCTCGCTCGCCACTTTTGCGACGAGCCGCGTGGAGCCCAGCCCGCCCGAGCAGGGCAAGCCCGTCGCGCGCGTGATTTCGCGCAGGAGATTGTCGGCAGCCGCGAGCGGCGGGCCATGCAGCCGCTCCGTGCCGGCGAGATTGAGGTAGGCTTCGTCAATCGAAGCCATCTCGACGACGGGAGTGAATTTCTCGAGCACAGCTGCTACGCGGTCGCTCCATTGGCCGTAAAGTTCGTGGTGCCCATCGAGAAAAATCGCCTGCGGGCAAAGCTTCGCGGCGGTGCGCAAGGGCATCGCCGAGTGGATCCCAAACCGGCGAGCTTCGTAACTCGCCGAGGAAACGACGCCGCGCTGGTCGCGCTGGCCGCCGACGACAACCGGCAGCCCGCGCAGCTCGGGCCGCGCCAGCAGCTCGACCGATACGAAGAACGCGTCCATATCCACGTGGAGAATCGCGGCGCGCGCTTCGCCCAGGGGAAGCGCAGGAGCGTCCCGCTTGGCGCGGAAATGGGCCAGCCGGGGCATGGCGGTCGGGCCTGGTGGGGCAACTATACTCCTGCTAGCGAAGAAAAAGCGAAGCTATTTTGGACTTGCAGGCCCCCAGTTATGGAAGACGCGTGAAACGGGGAGCGGCGCATGGGCGCTGATCCATCTCCAGATCCGCGTGAGATCGGCGGGCTCAATAAACAATACGTATGCCGAGAGGATTTCCCACTGAAATAAAGGCACGTTCAAGGAGTATTCCAGCCAAAGGTGGAACAGAATCCCGAGCGCCAGGAGATAGTAGCGCAACTCCTTCACCCAGATCAGAACTCCCAGCGAAAATTCCAGCGCGAGGCCAAACCAGGTGCCGATCTTGAGAATCGCAGGGCGCTCGAACCACCCCGGCACGGGAAACCGCTGAAGCTCGTCGAGGTGATAGACATAGTAAAGCGCGGTCCCTTGCGCCCAGGTGTCGCCTTCGATTTTCCAGCAGAATGTGGCGAAGTAAAGAAGCGCCAATTCGATCTGAATCATGCGTTGCGCCCAGGGCGCACGAGGCATCACTTCAGCGCCTTCTTTTCCGCGGCGGATACGGATCAGGCGATCCAGTGAAAGGGCCGCTCCGGCCGGCGCAAAGATCAGGAAAAATCCGGCGACGCGCAAGAAAGTGTCGCCGCCGTGGTTGATGTAGAGATTTCGCTGGTGCAGCGAGGTGAGGCAAAGAAACACAAACGCGCAATTGAAGCGAGTGAAGAGACCGAGAGTGAGCAGCACAGCCGATGCCAGAAAAAGCCAGAAGACCGCCTCAATCCATGCGCTCTGCTGGGGGATGACCGCGAACAAATTCAAGCGCGTGCCCGGTTCCAGCGCATGCATCGTGGAAAGGCTCATCCACGGATGGGCGCCATACCAATCGAGCCAGTCCGGCCGCAGCAAAATCAAATCAGCGGCAACGAGCGCGCCGTAGAGGATTCGAAAAAGCGCGACCGGCGTGGGGGATTGCTCGGCGAAGAAAAAATGGTTCCAGGCTTGCCATAGCGACTTCAGCTTCACTGTAAATCCTCGGGCTGGACGTCGTAGCTGTAAAAAACATGCGCTTCCCACGGGCCGCGCTCATTGCCTCCAGCCGCGGGGGGATTGATTTCAGACCAACGAGCCACCAGCATGATTTTTCGCGGCGGGCTCGGTCGGCCGCGGTACATCCGGGCGATGTGGCGCGCCGCGTCAGGCCAGAGGCCGGGATAAAGGCCGCTGGTGAGATTCTCCGCGTACTTGCGGTAGCGCTCCTCAAAATACCGGTCGCGATAGCTCAGCAATTCCATTCGAGGAAAAGGCCACAAGTCGGTCGAGCCGTCTTTGTAGATGACGATTGCCTCGAGGTATCCGTTGATGGCCTTCGGGTTGGGCGCGAACATGTCCCACCCCTGAAAAAGGCCCGACCAGAGGAAATACGGCCGCACAAAATTTTTGAAATTCAGAGTGACAGGCGTATTGATGGGAAGCGCCCAGCAAAGAATCGCGAGAAGGTGGAAAATCAGGAAGGCGTTGATGGCAAAGTATTTTGCAGCCGCAAATGCGCCGGTTCGCCCGGGCCGGGCAGTTTCAGCTCGCGGATTTTCTGGCGGCATCCGACTACTTTTACGCTTCCCCGCCATGCCCGGCAATTCCAATGTGAATCCCAGCCCGCCAAAACATGCTCTAATAGGCACGCATCCAGTTGAACCGGAGGGGACGAAATGGCTTCACAGCCGATACCAAGCCTGCTGGACGCGAGTACCCAGGCTTTTCCCGTCCTGAAAGCAGCGCAAATTGACCGCGTGCGGACGGGCAGCCGGCTCCGGCAGGTCAAGAAGGGCGAAATCCTGTTTGAGCCCGGCGACACGGACATCCCATTTTTTGTGTTGCTCTCGGGGAGCATGGAGATCGTGCAGCCGGATTTCAAAGGCGAGCGCCAGGTGGCCACGCACGGCCCGGGCGAGTTTACCGGCGAGATGACCATGATTTCCGGGCGGCGCAGCCTGGTTCGCGGGCGCGTGACGGAATCCGGTGACTTTTTGGAGCTGAGCGGAGATGGATTGCGTTCGCTCGTGGCCAGAGACGCCGAGCTGAGCGAAATTTTCATGCGCGCGTTCATTTTGCGCCGCCTCCAACTCGTCAACCGCGGGCAGGGCAACATTGTCCTGATGGGATCGCAGCACTCGGCCCAAACGCTGCACCTACGCGAATTTCTCACCAGGAACGAGCATCCCTACATGTATGTGGATCTCGACGCGGACAAAGGTTCGCAGGCGCTGCTTGACCGCTTTGAGGTGAAGCCGGAGGAGATTCCGGTAATCATCTGCTGCAACGCGGGGAAAGTGATGCGCAACCCCACGACGCAGGGATTGGCGGATGCACTGGGGCTCAACACTCCTGTGGATGAGATGCAAATCCGCGATCTCATCATCGTCGGCGCGGGGCCCGCGGGGCTGGCCGCCGCGGTTTACGGCGCGTCCGAAGGCCTCGACGTGCTGTTGATCGACGCGCTTTCGCCGGGAGGACAGGCCGGGTCCAGTTCGAAGATCGAAAATTATTTGGGCTTCCCGACAGGAGTTTCGGGGCACGAGCTGGCCGTGCGCGCCACCGTGCAGGCGGAAAAATTCGGGGCGCGGATGATGGTGGCGCACAGCGTCACGCGTCTGGATTGCGACCGGCGCCCCTTCAAAGTCGTGCTCGACAACGGCAACAAACTCGCGGCGCGCGCTGTAGTAATCGCTACCGGAGCGCAGTACAACAAGCCGCGCATTCCCAATCTCGAAAAGTTCGAGGGCCAGGGAATCTACTATGGCGCGACCTTCATGGAAGCGCAGCTCTGCGGGACCGAGGACGTGATTGTCGTCGGGGGCGGAAACTCCGCCGGCCAGGCCGCCGTTTACCTCTCGCAGACCGGGCACAAAGTCACGATGCTCGTTCGCTCCGGCCGGCTCTCCGACACGATGTCGCGCTACCTGATTCAGCGGATCGAGGAGAACCCCGGGATCGAATTGCATTACAAGACGGAAATCACTGCGCTCGAGGGCGACACGCACCTCGAGCGCGTCACCTGGCAGGACAAATCCACCGGTGAGACTTCCGTCCACGACATTCGACACGTCTTCATCATGGCCGGAGCTTCGCCCCGCACCGAATGGCTGCGCGGGTGCCTCACGCTGGATGACAAAGGATTCATCCTCACCGGCCGCGACCTCGATGGCATCCCGGGCACACAGGCGTCCACCGGAGGCCGTGCGCCCTCGATGCTGGAAACGAGCCTGCCGGGTGTATTCGCGGTGGGAGACGTCCGCTCGGGAAACCTCAAGCGCGTGGCCTCGGCTGTAGGCGAAGGCGCGATCGCCATCTACCTGGTCCACCGCGCCCTCGTCGAGCTGTGAGCGCCGCTATCGGCGCGCGGCGGAGATGACGCGGGAGATTCCGGCCAGGTCCTTCGTTATTTGAATACCGGTCCAGCCAGGCTGCGCCTCGAGAAGCGCGCGGACATGCGGCGCCGAGTTGTAGCCAAGTTCGAGGACGAGAATCCCCCCAGGACCCAGGAGTGCTCCTGCCTGCTCGATCAAGCGCGCGTAGATTTCGCTGCCTTCGGCGCCGCCAAACAGCGCTTGGTGAGGCTCGTGGTCGTGAACTTCGCGAGCGAGCGTCGTCGCTGCGTTGCGGGCTACATAAGGCGGATTGCTCACCACTAAATTAAATGATTCGGGGTTCGATCCTCGTAGGGGCACGGCATGCCGTGCCCGTGCGGCTGAAGCTTCTTCGACCGTGAAACTATCAAGCAGATCGCATTCCCTGAATTGAATTTGCTGTGCGACGCCGAGGCGCTCCGCATTCCGGCGCGCAACTTCCAGCGCCCCTGCAGAAATATCGGTCGCGAAGATTTCCGCATGAGGAAGTTCATGCGCCAGAGCGATGGCGATGCAGCCGGATCCTGTGCCCACATCGGCGATGCGCAGCGGCGGTCTGGGCGCGCCGGTCGAGAGATTCATCTTGATTCCGCGCGCGCCCAACCGTTCGAGCGCGACTTCGATCACGTGCTCGGTCTCCGGCCGCGGGATAAGCACCGCGGACGTCACTTCGAATTCGAGGCCCCAGAATTCCTGCTTGCCGGTGAGGTACTGCGTGGGCTCGCCTGCTGCGCGCAGCGCCACGAGCGCAAAATAATTTTCCGCGGTTGCGGGATCGAGCGGCTCCTCCGCGTGCGTGTAAAGCCAGGTGCGATCGCAGCCGAGGGCGTGCATCAACAGAAGTTCGGCGGCCAGCGTGTGCGACGCCACATTCGCCGTTCGCAAGCGGCCAATTCCCTCTTTTAGCGCGGCCCGGATTTCCATCGTTGCTTCGGATGATCGTTCAAGCCCGGAAAGAAGGGAAGACGAATCCGGATTGCAGCCCGGCTGGGGTATCATTCGCTCGCCCTTCCTATCCATGCCTCGGAAAAACATTCTTGCGCGCCTCAAAGGAGGCGACCGGCGAATGATCGGCCGCTCGAATGAAGTGGCGGCGAGTGTCGCCAGGAATCCGAAATTGTTTCCTGCCTTAGTCGCAGGCCTGTGGTCCGAGGATCCGCTTGTCCGCATGCGCGCCGCCGATGCCGCCGAGAAAGTGACGCGTACGAACTCGGAGCTCCTCCGGCCCTACAAGAGAGAACTCCTCGGCCTGCTGGCCGGCGCGAAAGAGCAGGAGCTGCGCTGGCATCTCGCCGCCATGATTCCGCGGCTTCCGTTGAACGTCGCAGAAAAGCAGCATGCCATCGCCGCTTTCAACAACTATCTCGAAGACCGCAGCTCGATTGTCAAAACTTTCGCGCTTCAGGGCCTCGCGGATCTGGCGGAAGGCGACGCGAGCCTCCGCCCATCGGTGATCGAACTCTTGCGCGAGTCCACGCAGAGGGGCACGCCGGCGATGAAAGCCCGCTGCCGCAAGCTTCTGCTCCGCCTCGAGCGAAGCTAAAGGAAATTCCCCCGCGCCGCCTCTCCCATTCTTGTAGGGGCACGGCACGCCGTGCCCGGGTGGCCTCTGTCCGCGCAGTTGCCCACGTCCTCCACGCTGCACCTCGAGACTTTTGGAGTGCGGGAGCTTGTTTACCCCGAGCGGAGTCGAGGGGCTCCCGCTTTGTTTTCAATACCGGCGCAACGCACGCAAGCGGCTCGATCGAGCCGGACCTCAGGCTTCCACCAACTCCTGCTTCAACCGCTCCGCTTCGTAATGCGTCACCAGCGCATCCACGAGCTGCCCGAGCTTGCCGTCCATCACCTGATCGAGCTGATGCAGCGTGAAATTGATGCGGTGGTCGGTCACGCGATTCTGCGGAAAATTGTACGTGCGGATTTTTTCCGAGCGGTCGCCCGTCTTGATCTGTCCGCGGCGCTCGGCGGCAATTTGCGCGTGCTGCTTTTCCTGTTCCATTTCGTAGAGCCGCGCGCGCAGCACTCGCATGGCCTTGGCGCGGTTTTTGATCTGCGATTTCTCGTCCTGCTGCGAGACCACCAGGCCGCTCGGAATGTGCGTGATGCGCACCGCCGAATACGTCGTGTTCACCGATTGCCCGCCCGGGCCGGAAGAACAAAACGTGTCGATGCGCAAATCTTTCGGCTCGATTTTGATGTCGATTTCATCGGCCTCGGGCAGCACCGCCACCGTCGCCGCGGACGTGTGGATGCGCCCCTGCTGCTCGGTGGCCGGCACGCGCTGCACGCGATGCACGCCGCTTTCGTATTTCAGCTTGGAATAAACTTTCTGCCCCTGAATCGCCGCCACCACTTCTTTCATTCCGCCGATTGACGAAGGCGAGCTTTCGAGAATTTCCACTTTCCAGGCCTGCGATTCCGCATACCGCGAGTACATCCGGAAAAGTTCCGCGGCGAAAAGCGAGGCTTCGTCTCCGCCCGTGCCCGCGCGGATTTCGACGATCACGTTTTTTTCATCGTTCGGGTCCTTGGGCAGGAGCAAAAATTTCAATTCGCGCTCGACGGTCTCGCGGCGCGCCTCGAGCGTGCGCTCTTCGTCGTGCGCCATTTGCTTCATCTCGGGATCGTCCGCTTCGGCAAGCAGTTGCTTCGCGCCTTCGAGCCCCTTCTCGATTTCTTTCCACTCGCGGTATTTCGCCACCATCTCGCCCAGCTCCGAATGTGTGCGGGCGAGCTTCTGGTAACGCCCCGAATCCGCGTGCACTTCGGGCGAAGAAAGCTCGCGCGTCATTTCGTCGTACCTCGTCTCGATCTGGTCCAATTTTTCAAACAGCGTCAAATTCGCCATAGCCACGCCCCAATGCAAAAAGAAAACGGAAAAGGGAAATCGGAAAATAAACGGGACTCACTGCCGGCGTCGCCCGGAAGAGGGCGGGAAGGAACTCGCTAATAAAACGCAGCAAACATCATTGCCACTCTTCTACAAGAATAAGCCGGATTGTCCGCCTCGTCAAATTCGGTGACGCTGCTGCAATTCGGCCAGAGCAATTCGCTGTAGGGTATTTTTCGCCTTCCATGCAGAGCGGCGTCGCGCGGAGGGCTTCATTCCGGCGCGGAGTTTCGAATAAGGTTTCGCCATTTGCTTTCTCCTGATCATGCTGTCGGCGACCATTCTCGGAATGATACGCCAATTCGAATGAACCTACTTGCCAGCTTTGCGGTGAGGACACGGCTGTACTACGATGAGCCGCGATGAGCGACGCGGTTAATTCCGGCGAGGGAAATTCTAACGGCGAGTGGCTGTGGGGATATTGGTATCCGGCGCTGCGCAGCGAGCAAGTGCTCGGGCGAAAGCTCAAGCGCGCGATGCTGCTCGATGTGCCGCTCGTGCTCGGGCGCGACACTGCGGGAAAATCGTTCGCGCTGCGCGACGTCTGCCCGCACCGCGCGTTTCCGCTTTCGTTCGGCCAATTCGACGGCGCCGCGGTCGAATGCGCCTATCACGGCTGGCAATTCGAGGCGCACACCGGCCAGTGCCGCGAGATCCCATCCCTCACCGCCGATTCGACACTTAAAGTGGACCGCATCTTCGCCGGCAGCTTTCCGTGCGAAGAGCGCGACGGCTACTTCTGGGTGTTCATGACGAATTCCGAAGGCCGCGCGACTGATGGTGCTGCACCGCCGCCTCCGCCCGAACTGCCCACTTTCACCCGGCGCTACAAAATCGCGCGTCTCTGGGCTGACCTTCCCTGCACGGTCGATCACGGCATCATCGGATTGATGGACCCGGCGCACGGGCCCTTCGTGCATCAAGCTTGGTGGTGGCGCACCCGCCGCAGTATCCGCGAAAAAGCGAAGCAGTTCGAGCCCATTCCCAACGGCTTCCGCATGAGCCCGCACGCGCCCTCGGCCAATAGCGCGCCGTATAAAATTTTGAAGCTTCTCACTGGCGAGCCCGCCACTACGACGATCGATTTTGTGCTGCCGAATATGCGCTTCGAACAAATCCGCGCCGGCCGCTACTGGCTTTCCAGCCGCACAACCGTCACGCCCATACGCCGCGATCTCTGCCGGCTCGATTTCTGCGCCGCGTGGAACATTCTGCCGCTCGTCCCGGTCGTGTCGTTCATCATTCATGTGCTCGGTCCGCGCTTCATCCGGCAAGATACCGAAGTGATCGAAAAGCAGGCGCTCGGCTTGAAGTACGAAGACCGCATGATGCTGGTGGATGACGCCGACCGCCCGGCGCGCTGGTATTTCGAGCTGAAAGCCGCGCATCTCGAATCGCAGCGCACCGGCGCGCCCATGCGCCATCCGGTCACCGGCCCGGTCACCCTCCGCTGGCGGTCCTAGCAAACAACTTCTGAATCAATTATTTGACAATCCATTTGTTAGCAGGCTGAATTGTAGGGGGCAGCTTTCAACGAATTCGTGGCTTATGAAGAGAAAAATCACGCTCGAGCTCGATGCTTCCTTGCTCCGCGAAGCGAAAGTCCTCGCAGCCGAGCAAGGTACGTCAATCAACAGCTTCCTGAGCGAGCAGCTTGAGGCTCTGGTTGGCGAGCGTCGGCGCTTCGAAAAAGCCCGAAGGCGAGCTCTTGCGCGGTTGCGCCGTGGGCTGGATTTGCATTGGGAGCCCGAGCCTTCGCGTGAAAA
Source organism: Candidatus Sulfotelmatobacter sp. (assembly GCA_035624115.1). Classification (GTDB taxonomy): domain Bacteria; phylum Acidobacteriota; class Terriglobia; order Acidiferrales; family UBA7541; genus Palsa-295. The sequence continues at coordinate 9,779 of DASPSD010000031.1, forward strand.
TCTTCACAGGCGGTAATCTACGGCTCCGAAATCCCTGCTGTCTCATTGGCTTCGGAGACGGACCTCTACTGAAGCGTATCGAGGTCGAAGTCCGCCTCGACGGTCTCGCCGTCCGGCTCAATCACTTTGAACTCCGCCGGCGCAGATTTGACTTCGTCAAGGTCGTAAGCAAGATCCACGTACCAGCCAGAAAAAACGCAACCGTCCGGACCGCCCAAGCAGATCTCCGTACCGCTCGCATCCTTTCGCGGAATTTCCTTCTGCTGCAAAAATTTGAGCTTGAACTCGGTCCATGAATAGCTCGGCTTGACCAGATATGCGCCTACACCGTCATAGGGCCTTCCCTTGTAGGAAGGGGTCGTATGAATCTCCACCCGCACGCGAAACGCGACCGGCTTCTCCGTAAAATCCCGCTGCGCGGATTGCTCGTCGTAATTGAAATTCTGCATCACGCGTTCCACCACCTGCTCGTAGGGCGTTTGCATTCGGATCATCGAAATATGAAATTGTCCGGTCTTCGGCATCGGCGGATTCGCAGTATAGCGCTGGAGAAATTCGTCCAGCTTTGCATCGGCGTGCGCGCCCTGGAAATACGCTTCCCGAATCGAAGTCGAGGAAAGCGGGTATTCGAAGGCCAGTGCTGGAAAAGCGATCGCGAAAATGATGAGAGTGATCGTGGCCGCGGGACGAGCATTGGGTTTCATCGAGGTGCTGCTCCCTAATGCATTTGACGTCGTGCAGGTAGGCCGCGTTCTTACAATTTCAATCGGTGATGCTGCTCAGGAATGGATAGTGGTCGGCGGCGCCCATGAAGAAGAGCATCGGGAACGACAGCCAGAATCCCACGCGCGACGCGAGATAACCCCAGCGAGCGAGCCGCTCGGCTTCGGGCGGCATCGGCGTGCCGTGCTCGGCGTTCTGGCGCGTCCATTCAATCAACCGCTTCTGCACGCGCCACACCACGCCCCAGGTGTTCAGCAGCATCAGAAAACCGATTCCGCCGCCCACGCTGATCGCAAGATGCCCGTTCGACGATTGCGGGCCGCCCTGCAGATCGAGCACCACCCATGACGCCGCGACCACGATCACAGCAATCGCGATCGTGCGGATCCATGCGTTATTGAGAATGCCTTTACTCGGAAGCTGGAACGGATAAATCAGCGCGTAGGCCACAAGCCACACCGCGAGCCATTCGAAAAACCAGTGCAGTGCCAGCACAGGCTTGCCGGAATTTTGCGCGTCGGTCGCGAGAATCATCCAAAAATACCGCAGCCCGACCAGTACCGTCACGAGCGCCGACCAGCGGAACCACCACATCGCCCGCGCCATCATCACGGGATACACTTTCACGCGCGCGCCCGCGTCAATCTGCTTCATCGTCGGAAAGCCCACCAGATTGAAAAAATAGAGCAGCCCGATCCAGATGATCCCCGAAACGAAATGAATCCATCGCAGCGTGATGAGTTCGGTCGCCTCTGCATTCGAAGGAAAACTGAAATGCGGCCTGGCCGCATGAAAAATTGCCACACAAAATGTTGAATGCATGTGCGCGCCTCCTGCCAAAGAACTTATTCCGCAAACACGTTTTGTAGGTCGCGGTTTCAACCGCGACATTCGCGGAGAGAGGCCACGGGGCTTTAGCCCCTGAAGTTCCCTCTCCCCATCTGACGCGGTACTGACAAACGCTCTTGAATTCAGATTTCCCGAGCCGGCTACGCTAGCGGAATCCGGAGCAGCAAGTCAATTTCACACAAGCAGCGGCTCCGCAAGCGCGAGCCGCGCGAGCGCCCAGCGCGCATGCTCGGCAATCATCGCATCGTCGGAGTCAGCGAGCTTGCTCAGAAGCAGCGTGACGCGCGCGTACGCCTCCGAATCGCGCGCGATTTTTGAATTTCCCAGCGCCACACACGCGTTGCGCACCAGCCCGCGCCATTTCGCGCGTTTCACCGCGCTCCCGCGGAAAATCGCGCTGAACTGCTCTTGCGTGAGCGATGCCAGCCACTCCAGCTCCGGCGCAAACAGCGAGTGATCATTTTCCATTTTCTCTTTTCCATTTTCTTGCGCCGCAATTTTCCGCGGCTGAAACGCTGCAAGCCGCGTCACCGGCGCTTTGCGATTCCACGGACAAACATCCTGGCAAATATCGCAGCCGATCACCGCGCGTCCCATTCCCGTGCGCAATTCTTCCGGAATCGCGCCGCGCAGCTCGATCGTGAGATACGAGATGCAGCGCCGCGCATCGAGCACGTAGGCCGCGGGGAACGCTTCGGTGGGGCACGCGTCGAGGCACAGCCGGCAATTGCCGCACTGATCCGCCGGAGGCGGCTCGCCCGGCGCGAGCGAAGGCGCAAGATCGAGAGTCGTGACAATCACGCCGAGAAAGAGCCACGAGCCGAGCTGTTCGTGGATGAGGCAAGTGTTCTTTGCGAGCCAGCCAAGCCCGGCATGTTTCGCGGCCACGCGCTCGACAATCGGCCCCGTATCCACGTACGCGCGCGCTTCGAATGGCTCGCTGAATTGCGCGCGCATCGCCGCGAGCAGCGTCTCGAGTTTTTCGCCGAGCACCTCATGGTAGTCGTCGCCCCACGCATAGCGCGAAATCCATCCCCGCGGCGGATCGCTCGCGGGCACGGCGGCCCATTCGGTGGAATAAGGATTCTGCGCACTGTAGTTGAGCGCGACCACGATGAGGCTTCTCGCGCCATCGAGGACCAGCCGCGGATCCGCGCGCCGCGGGTCGCGCAAATAATCCATCTCGCCGGCATAGCCGCGCTCCAGCCATTCCGGTATGTGCGCGAGCTCCGCAAGCGCATCCGCCGCCGCAACGCCCGCGAGATCGAAGCCCACCACCCGCGCCCTCTCGCAAATCCATGTCGTCCGCTCAGACGGATTCACGCCCTCTCCCGCGCATCATCCTACTGCGCCCGCAGGCCATGAGAAAGCGCCTCCTGTTCAACGGATGCCCGGGCATGCGTCGTGCGAAAAGTTCACTAGATACGAAAACAGACTAGTATAAATACTGAGACTGGGACCGATTTGGGAATGACGCTGCATCCAAGAAGCCGAGGAACGCGGCTTCGCGTTATCGCAAATTTTTTTCACCGTCCAATTTTGAGAGATTGCAGAGACTGAGCTTACGAGCGTTTCGGGGATGGCAGTTTATGTGCAGTAGCACTGCCGGGTGAGTTCGGGCCTGTCTCGCACTGCACCCGGATGAGGGGAGTACGGAGGTTACCATGGGCAAATTGCAGCGTTTGGGTCTTGCGCTTGCCATGGCGTGTTTCGCGTTGGTGCCGACAGCGAAGGGGGATGGAACACTCGACTACATACTCACCTTGAGCGGTTCAAGTAGCCCTCTCGCCACCTGGACGATGTCGCAGACGCCCACGCCCACCTGTCCGGCGGAAGTGCCGCCGTCCCCGTGTTTTGCTTCCGGCGAGTTTTTCGCGGAAATCGTCGACCTCTCGTTGAATGGCGGGCCCGCAACTCCCGACACGCTGGTTTTCTTCAATAGCACGTTCACTACGGTTGACCTGAACGATCTCAATTTCTCCATCCCGGAATTTGATGGAATGCAGCTCAACATGAATGACGAATCTGCGCCGACGATGAAGACCGGATCATTTGAATTGACCGACGACGGCACCAATGGCGTAGCCGGCGCAATGTACACCTTGACCGTAACGGCAACCACTCCCGAACCAGGGACATTGCTCCTGCTTGGGTCCGGCGTCCTCACGCTCTGGGGCGGCATTCGCCGGCGGATCTCGGTGAGCACATCCGGCTCCGCGCAAGACAGCCCAACCAACTGAAATTCTTTCGCTGTTTCTGGGAGAATCTTGAGTAAGCTGCAATCGCTCCGGCTGGCCCCGGCGGGCGTGGTTCGCGCGAATTAGTCCACCTCTCAAATTCAACCACCCTTGGCCTAGGTCTGCACGCGCTGATACAATATGGCGCCATGGCTGATTGGCGGCAGATTCAGGCGCGGATCCGCAAAGCCAAAAACGCACCCGATCCACCGGCAAAGCTTTCCGAGCTCTTCCAGCGCACGCACGACGCGATGGTCGCCTGGGAACTTGCGGCGATCGAAGAAAAGGCTGCGCGCAACGACGAAGCGGTCCGCTGGTACACCATCGCAGCGCAACGCTTCCGCCGCGCCGACTGGAAAAAGAGAGCCGATGAAGCGCTCACGCGGCTCGGCGCCGAAGTCTCGCAGCCCGGCGCGCAAGCAGCTCCAGAGCCGCACGCGGACGCTGCTCCCATCGAAGAGCCTGCAATGATGCCGGCACCAGAAGAAGCTTCAGAGCCGGCGGAAGAACCCGCTCCGGCGCAACAATTTGTATCGCCCGCTGCGCCCGGCGAAAAGAGGAAACGCCGCCGAGGCCGTCGCGGAGGGCGCGGACGCCGGCGCAAAGGCGCTCCCGCGCCTGCATTGCCCTCGCGCGCCTTCGTCGAGCCGAGTGCCCGCACACCGCATGCACAAGCGGCGCCGCCAGAAGCTCCCGAGCCCGCGCCAGCCGAAGCAGCTGAACCCCCGCGTCGCGTTCGCGCTCCCGCCGAGCCGCCGGCGCCCATGCTTCCGTCGGAACGCACCGCGCACGGCCGCGCCGGCGATCCGGCGCTCGCTTCGCGCCTCGTGCAACTTGAATCGAAGTTGCGGCGCCTCGTCTCGAGCCCGCTCCACAAGCTCGACGAATCGGACGAAGCTCCCGCGGGGCCCGGAGTGTTTTTGCTTTCCGACTCCGACCAGATCACTTCTTACTACGTCGAAGCTTGCCAGACGCTCCGTGTGGGGCTTGGAAATTTGGTCCGCGGAGGGCGCGCCGCCAAAGGTCCGCGCGGCGGACACGGTCACGGCGAAAGCGGCCTGAAGGCCAAGCTCGCCGAGCATCTGGGCATCAACGAATCGAAAGTGTCGCAGTATCTCAAAGACCATTGCGTCGTCCGATGGCTCCAGCTCGACGACGACGCGCCGCTTTTGGCACACTTCGCCATCGCCATTCTGCGGACCCCCCTCAACATGGAGTGATGACGCTCCCGGGCCTTCCCCGCTAAATTCCGTATCTACAACGTGTTCCGAGCTTTGCTGCCGTCCCAGTCAGGCCCCCAATGGCACCGTTCACACCCCGAATTGCCCCTTTGGACGCACGCTCCTAGACGCCCAGTTTGAACCAGGGCAAACTTTGGTACCGTAACTGGTTTGGGGGCGCAGGTCTTTCTCGGGCGCGAATTTTAGCATTAGGCATCTGGGGGAATTCCCAGCTCAAGTAAGAGGAGAGGTGGAGAGTTATGCCGATGACACTTGGCAACCGGCTTTGGAAAACTTTCGATTGGGCGCTGTGCAAGTCGGCCGGCGTGACGTTCGACTCGATCCAGTTCTTCAACAAATATAATCCGAACCCGTCGTTCACGCCGAAATGGTCCGATAAGCCGCTGTTGAAATCCTGGGAAAAGTCGAAGCCCACGCTCGGCTGGCCGCGCACCACCGATTCGCTCTGCCCCGATTGCGTCCGCGAAGCTCGCGATGCCATCATCAACGGCAAAAAAGATTGGACCGACCTCGTCCACGAAAAAGTCGGCGAGATTAAAGCGCAAGTTATCGAGCGCGACGGCCAGGTCTGGATGATCAAGGAATGTCCCATCCACGGAAAATTTGAAGACCTGATGGCCGTCGATTCCAGGTTCCTCAACTGGATCGAGAAAAATTTCCCCGGCCGCGATATTCCCGCGCACAACGACGAAGACCTCCACCGCCACGGCTCGAGCACCATTCGCCACGGCCGCGGCTCGGTCCTCACCGTGGACCTCACCAACCGCTGCAACATGATGTGCGATCCCTGCTTCATGGACGCGAACCAGGTGGGCTACGTCCACGAGCTGAGCTGGGAGGAAATCCAGGAAATTCTGGACAACGCGCTGCGCATCAAGCCGCGCCGGCAAATGTCCGTCCAATTTTCCGGCGGCGAGCCCACGATGCATCCTTACTTCCTCGACGCAGTCCGCTATGCGCGCAAGGTCGGTTACAACTCCGTGCAAGCCGCCACCAACGGCATCGAGTTCGCCAAGAGCAAGGATTTTTGCAAGGCCGCATTCGAAGCCGGAATGCGTTACGCCTATCTGCAATTCGACGGCATCGGCAACGACGCGAACTCCCATCGCCAGGTCGGCAATCTTTTCGACGTGAAGCTGCGCGCGATTGAAAATATGCACGCCGCCGGAATCGAAATCGTGCTCGTGACCACGATCGTCAACAACGTGAACAACGACCAGGTGGGCCCCATCGTGAAATTCGCGATGGACAATCCCAAGAAAATTTCTTTCGTATCGTTCCAGCCGGTTTCGTTCACCGGGCGCGATGAAGAAATCACGCCCGAGCGGCGCATGCGCCAGCGCTATACGCTTTCGCATCTGGCGAAAGACGTGAGCCAGCAAGTCGGAAAAGTCGAGCCGACGCGCGATTGGTTCCCCATCTCCTATATAGCCACTTTTGCGGGCTTTTCTGACCTTTCGCACGGCCCCGATTCGCAGTGGGGCTCGCTCTCGTGCGGCTGCCATCCGAATTGCGGCGTGGGCACCGCGCTGATGATCAACAAAGAAACGAAAGAGTGGGCGCCGGTGCCGCGGTTCCTCGATGCGCCGTCGCTCACCAAAGACGTCACGGCCATCACCGACGCGGCCCGCGGAAAAAAGTTTTCCAACTTCATGATGGCTCTCGCGCTGCTGAAAAATTACAAGCCCTTCCAGGCGCCGCCGAGCCTCAAGCTAAAAGACCTGTGGATGAAATTCGACAAGACCTGGGCGCTCACGAAAAATTCGGAAAAGAAATACGGCCGCACGAGCCCCGACCGCACGTTTGAAGACGCCATGAAGCGCCGCAAGCAGGATCCCTGGAATTTTCTTTTCATCGCCGGAATGTGGTTCCAGGATCTTTTCAATTACGATTTCCGCCGCACCGAGATGTGCATCATTCCCTACGCCACGCAGCAGGGAGAAATTTCTTTCTGCGCGTACAACACCGGCATCGGCTGGCGAAAAATTATCGAGAACATGTACAAGAACGCGACTGTCGCGCAGTGGTACAAGACGCACGGCAAACACGAAATTTACGCCAAGGGCAAGAAAGTCGATCTCGCGAACTACGAGCACTCGCTGCGAATCGACGCCGACGACGCCGCGCGTGTCCGCCACCTCGAGCACGACATTCCTCTCACCGCCGCCGAAGAAGATCGCGCGCGCCGCAAGAAAGCGTTCGAGGAAGCCGCGAAGGTCCGCAAAATTTACGAAGAGCTTGTGCTGAAAAAGCCCGCCGAGTCCGTGGTGCAAATCGGAACGGTGCAGCAAATCCAGATGGCGGTTCCCGGCGCGCCGGTCAAGCCCGTGCAAATCGCGCCGGCCAACGGAAACGGCAACGGCCACGCCGCGCCAAAAATCGAAGAGCCGAAAGCCGCCGAAGCCGTCGCCGGCGACTAATTACCCATCTCCGCAAACTAAATTTTCACGAAACGCCCCGGCTCGCTCGGGGCGTTTTCTTTTTTAGTGGCACAGGCACTCCTGCCTGTGCGCCTTTGCCTTCCCGCAGCTTTTCAATTTTCTTGTCATCCCGCCCCCAGCTCGTCATTCTGTGGGCCGATGGAATCGGCCCGAAGAATCTCTCTTGGCCTTTGTAACGCCGGCATCTTGCCGGCTCTTCAGCATCTTCCCGGGAACGCCAATCTCCTGATTGGCGCCTGGCCCGGCCCGCCGAAAGCTGGTCCTTTTCCGCCTCGCTCAAGCGAACAAAAATCGAAAAACACTCGCTGAAAAATCTGCTGTAACTTCGACAAGCACTTTGTCGCAAAACAGCGCAAAAACAGCCTTTTTGTGGGATCGGGAGTTGGCCGCTCGCGAGCCGTTTGGGGCCGAAAAAGACGCCGCCTCGTGCATTCAGTCTAGCCGACATGCATTATAGTGCATGCACTTGCGTTGGGACGTAAGGGGTTACTCCGGACTGGCCTCCTTATGCCGAAGACATGCAATATAACGCATGTCTCGTTGTGGCTTGTGTAGCGGCGCCCTGTTTGCGCCCCGACTTCCGTCTCGGGGCCGCCTTAAGGCGGGCCCGACTCTTTGCCCGCCGCCCGATGCACATGCAATATATTTCCGCTTCAAGTGAAAGTCATCAGGCGGTTTGCGCCTGGCTAAAAAACTGTGGATCGCAGACATGCAATATAATGCATGCGCCGTTCTAGCCCGAAAAAGGCCCCGCCAAGAAAACGCAAAATGCGCGCTTCGCCGCCCAGACCCTTCCCAGGCCTAAACTGGGAGGGTCAAGCCGGCGTCTTGGGTGAACTGTCCGGCTCGGACCGGGGAGCGCGCAAGCTCTCAGACTCAACGTCAACCCCCGCACCCCTGCCTGCGGCAAGAGTGCGCCACCCAAAATTCAAACTCGAAGAAACCCAAATTCAAGTGCTGAGCCACCCGCAGCCCCACACCCTGTACAGATGAAAGTCAAGCCTCGAACCGCCGCGGACCTCACGGTGGATCAAATGAACCTTGACGACCCTCGCACAGACCGCTAGCGTAAGTACCCGAGGAGGAATATGATCCTGCACCTGGATCTCAATAAAAGGTCTGAACTGTGTTGCCCGAAATGCGGAAAACCGTTGGTGGCTGAGTCGCTTTCCGAAGAGCGCGTGCGTTTTTTGGGATGCGGGCGAGACTGCTTGGACGTTTATATTATTCCTGATGGCTCGGTGGTGTTCGGCCCGGTGGGCGGAACAACGTTCATCTATGGGCCTGTGGCGCCTTGACACAAGCTTAACCGGGCCGAACGCCCGGCACAACGGGTATGAACGGCATAATTCTGGGGTTCGAAATCGCGCTTGGTGTCGTGCTGCTTTTCGTACTGGTGAGAGTTCTTTTTGGAGTCCTTACGCGTGGCTTCCCCGCCTACATCAATTTTCATGCGTGGAGCGAAAAACATCCGACAGCCGACACTTTCCTGTTTTTCTTCACCGCGTTGCTTGTCGCGGGTGGTTTAATCCTTTGGATTATGAAGACCGTGAAGTAGACGGATGCGCCACCCGTCCAGCTTGCTTTATTGATACATATCGGCACCGTGATAGAATGCTGTGGATGTCTACGAGATATCGAAGCCATTGGGTTGACCCTCGAGCCTACGAACTCGCAGATGGTTCTGGCTGGACCGCGGAGGTGTATGTTGCTTGGGATGATGGCCCGGATACGATAGATTCACAGTTTATCCTCAAGGGGCGATTTCCGACACAGCAAGCTGCGCTAGAAGCTGCCGCCCAGGTTGGACGGCGGCAAGCGGATAAACACATCAAATCGGAGGAAATCGGTTCGGTCATCCGCTCGGCGGTTGCACTTCCGTCTACGCATCAACACGGATTCGGTAGCCGCTCCGATGATGTTGCAGAGGGGGCGGACGGGATGCCGACGAAAGTTCCTAGTCCAGAGAACCCAGAAGATCGTTTTGATTAAGAGCGCCGGGGGACTCGAGTGCGCTATTATGTTGAACTCGGTAGCCCGCTCGTAGTCAAAAGCGGCCCCGCGTTCGTTGTTTACCATGCATTTTTTGAAGAGTTTACCAGTCCATCGACGGCAAACATCGCCGCGCTAACATCCCTCGTGGGTCGATTTCACCATGGTTGGGGGTAACGGGCGTGCGCCACCTTTTGAGCGGTCCTTCGTTTCCTCGTGACGAACCGGACTGACCGGGCGTGCTGAGTCACCCGTCGGAGCGCTGTGGTTGTTTTTTTTGGGGGGATCCAGGTGGAAGCACGGCGATATGCACGGCAACCAAGGCGAGCGCGGCAGGACCTGCGCGATTATCCAATCTACACTATCCCCGAAGCTGCTTCCTACCTCGGAATGTCCCTTCGCACCCTCTACCGCTGGATCTCGGACGAACCCCTCTGGACGCCCGCCGGTAAAGCAGGCCAGGTTCAGCTACTCTCCTTTAACGACTTAGCGCAAGTCCATTTCATAGAATTCATCCGAAGGCACGCTGGCATTTCCATGCAGAAGGCAAAAGAAATTCTTCGGAATGCCCGGCTCGAAACTCAGTCCCAATACCCTCTCCTAAACAGAAACATAAAAGTCTTATTTAAGCATATTTTACTGGATCGACCGCAACGAGGTCGTGTAGTGCGCCACGTCGTAGATTTGAGCCAACACCGCCAGTTCGTGATGCAGAACGTAGTCGACATGTTCGCGACCAGAGTTCGACGAAATAGCAAAGGGCAACTGGAGCAAATCTATCCCTGGCGCCACTACAGGCCCGGCGACAGACGCAGGCCCGTGACGTTGGATCCGAGCGTAATGTCTGGGCTTTTGGTAATCACCGGCACTCGGATACCGGCACGCCTCTTACGTTCACGAAGACAGTCTGGAGAAAAGATCCCTGCCCTCGCCCAGGAGTACGAACTCGAAGAGGCGGTTGTTCGGCAGGCTTTGAGGCATCTTGGCTTACGAAAAGCGGCATGAAAAGCCGTGTCTCTTTCTCGAAGAGGTGTTTGGCACGACTGTCCATCCCATGCAGCTTAAGCGGGCCGGGTACGCCGTTCGCTGCTTCGCGGAAGCGTTTCGGACTGGAGACCCAAAGGGAGACCCAGTTAGGGACCCTCAAATTATTGAGTACTGCCACGCCGAAAAGCTAGTCCTCGTCACAATGGACAAGAACATCCGCTTCACGCACGTTGATACCATAAAAAAGACAGACGTCGCGATTATCGCCACCGAAAGCTCCGACAAGTATTCCCCAGCCACATGGGTGGCTGCCCTTATCCTAGGCAAACCAAAGATACTCACCGCAATAAAAAGATATCCCCGCCCTTGGTTTGCGCATCTTTCGACGACGGGCGAACTTCGAAAAATAGAGAGGATTACCCCGGAAATGACGACTCGCCGTGATCGCCCGGATGAGCAGTAGTCAGTTCTCTTCACATAAGGGTTTCACTCTGAAACTTGAGTCCGCGGGCGGGTGGCCCACTCGGCGCATCCGCTCTGGACAAACGGCCAACGCGTTTCATCGATTTGATGCGTCGAACTGCCTCAAGACCTTATTAACAGCCTTCAGCCTAAACATGCGGTCTAGTTCGTCGTTCCATTTCTTCTTCTTCCCTTGACTATTGCACTTGGGAAGTTGCTCATACTCAATTCGGAACGCAGCAATGAGAGCGTCCTCGAGGCGCTCCCATGTCTGAAGGCCGGGACGTGAGCTGCAAGAAACCACAAACACGCTCAACTCTTTCAGTCCTCTTGTCGACATAATTTCTACGGCGCGGTACGCAGCACTGCTGGCTATCCTGTGTACACCCTTCTTTGTGGTTCCAATGTAGACGATTCTCGATCTGCCGCCCTTGTACTTTAGGGGGCGGGCAGCGGTTAAGAGATAGACCACTTTCCTCTTCTTAAGGACACGCCTGTTGACCGTCATTACAGGCTTTGCGTTGAGGTGAACAAGAAGGCGGCCCATGTCATCCTTCCGATCGGGGCGGATTGTACCACGGGCCGTCGCGATGCGCTCTTACCGACTGGACAATACTAGGATGGGATAAGAAGGGAGCCGATCGACGAGGTGTTGCGGAGCCTTCGGAGAGTCATGTGTGAGGGGAACGAAGAAGAACAGGTTACAAGTTTCAGGCGCGAGGGGCCGGGGCGAGGGGGGGCGGAGAGGTTCCAGGTTTCAGGGGCAGGTTACAGGTTTCAGGGGTCAGGTTTTAGGTCATAGGTTCAGGGGACTCAAGAGGCGACGCGGTCGAGGCGATCGAGCGTGTCGGGGAAGCGGCGGACGAGCAGGACGAGGGCGGCGGCTTGAGGGTTGGGGCGGGCGCGGCCTTATGAGCGAGCGAAAGCAAGAAGGGGTTGGATATTTCTATCATCGGCATCGAGGGCGCGTAATGCTTCGAGATATGTCCGACGAACTTCGCTCTCGTCCACGAGATCGCCTCCGGGCGGACCCCAGGTAAACACAGGGCGACCGTGCTTTACAGCCAGCACGTCTGCAAGCAATCTTGCGTGCCTGCCATTGCCATTCGGAAACGCGTGAATCTGGCCAACCAGCCGATGATGAAAGCGGACTGCGATTTCATCGATGGAGTATGTCGTGTGGCCGATCCAATACCGCACGGAGCCAATCAACTGCGGAATCCGCTGCGAGATCTCCACAAACGGACAGCCGATATTTTGGCCGTCCTTCACTCTAAATTTGCCGGCCCATCTCCAAGTCTCGCCAAACATCCTCTGGTGCAACATTCGCAGGTAGCGTTCATCGGTTGGATCCCAACGCCGCAGAACCCTCGGGCTTAGCGCCCACTCGCGAGCTTTCAGAATGTTGGCCCTTTCCCATTCATTCAAATCCTGCCGAGTTGCGATGTGCTTCGGCAAGAGGTCATTCGTGTCTTCGAGTGAAATCGGCGTGGCGCCGGGAGTCGCGCTCATCGCCGGCGCCGCCGTTTGGTCTCGTCTTCGATCAATTGATCTACGCCGCCCGGTGCTTGGCCCTCAAGGGCCATGGTGCGCTCAACCGCGTGGACGTCGCGCGTTACGTGGGCCCGCGCACGGCGCTCGGCGAGTTCAGTCAGAGTGCCGGACTTAGGAACAATCGCATACACGAGCTCGCAATCCATCGCGTCTGCTACGCGCCGAAGACTGTCGAGGGTGATACGGTCGGCCAATTCAGATTTCTCGAATTGCTGGATATTTGGCTTCGCTTTTCCCATCTTCTTCCCCACTTCTTGCATAGTGACACCCAGTGCTTCCCGGACGGCTCGAAGCCAGCCGGCCTTTGGCCGGACCTCAAGTTTCGTGGCGTAGTAGGGAGTGAGGGTTCTTTCAAGTTGTCGCAATCGAAGGTCGCTAAATTCTCGTTCCATGCGCCCACCTCGGATATCTATACCTATACCGTGCCCATTGTATTGTATATGTGCAGACATACTTTCACAACCGCTCTGTATGCTTATATACATACCTGCCCTCTGCCAACGCCAAGGCTCCGGCGGGCAGGCAGGATTACGGCGAAAGGCGCGCGGAGGCGAGGGCGAAGACTGGGCCGGCGGGGGATTGGACGATGGCGATGACGCGCAAGGGCTTTGCGGCGGCTTGGGCGAACGGGATTTTTACTTCGCCTGCGTAGCCGCGCGATTTGTCCACTTGCGCGGCGCGGGTGAGGCTGCGCAGGACGGCGATGTGAGTGAGCTTGCGGCCGTCATTTTCGCCGGCGCTGACTTGCGACATGTCCTGCTCGTCGGCCACGGCGATGAGCAAGTCGGCGGGCGCGTCGGAGGCGGAAGCGGGGAGCGCGGAGGCGTCGACGTGAACGGTGAGCGCGCCGTCGCGAACCGTTGCGCCGTTCAGCGCGACGGAGCTTTTGGCCGCGTGCGCGGCTTTGTCGATGGTGCGAAGCGCGCCCGGTTCGTTGCTGCCGACGAGTTCGTAGCGGCCATCGACCACCATTTCCGGCGTGTACACCGTGTTGCCGCCGAAGCGCTCGGAGTAGGCGCTCTGGCGCGCCGAAAAAGCGGCGGAAGAGTAGGGGTCGCGCCAGCCGAGATCGTCCCAGTAATCGACGTGCTCGCTGAGGACGATGATATTCGCGGCGGCGACGGGCTGGATGCGGTCGAGTTGTTCGAGCAGCGCGTCGGCGGGAGGGCAGCTCGAGCAGCCTTCGGAGGTGAAGAGCTCGACGAGCACGGGGGTGCGCTCGGCGAGGGGCTTGGCGGCTGCGGTGGCGTGCAAGGCTCGCGGCGCGGCGTTCAAGCCGAGCAGCACGAGCGCGCCAAGAAGGAGCAGAGAGGTGATTCCGGTTGCCATGGATACACCTGGTATGCGGTTCATTGGGGTCCCTCGGTCCAATCCATAAGTACGCAGGATGGACACAGATTGGATGCGCGAGGGATGCAGACGCTTCGAATGCGCGCGCTGCATGGACCCGAGGATCAAATGCAAATGCGCCCACAGGCAAGAGTGCCTGTGCCACTGAAGAGCCGGGATGCGCCAAACCGGAGACCCTTCGGCGCCGCTCCCGCCTATGCGATGAAACCGCTACGGCGAGGCAGGCCCGCCTACGCCAATGTCCGCCACCAATGAGGCGGACGCCAAAACCGCGCTTCGGCGGGGAGAGAGGGCAAAAAGCCGTGCGCTGACGAAAAAACGTGCGCCGGCACACGGACGCCGAAGCCCCAGCGATACCGTGCTTCCCAATCAGGGGCGGGCGCGTCTAAGTTTCCATGCGCTCAGGTCAAATGTCTACCCGAGAAGGAAACAAACGGCTCGAATTGCTGCAAGGGACGCTGGATCTGCTGATCCTGCGGACGCTGATATTCGGGGCGCAGCACGGGCAAGGGATTGCGCGCGCGATCCAGCAGACGTCGCGGGAAGAGCTGCTGGTGGAGCACGGCGCGCTGTATCCGGCGCTTCAGCGGCTCGAGGAGCGCGGGTGGATTGCGGCGGAGTGGGGGACGTCCGCGAACAACCGGAAAGCGCGCTTCTACTCGCTCACCGGTGCGGGACGAAGGCAACTGGCGAGAGAAACCACGAAGTGGAAGCGGCTGGCGGCGGCCATCGGGCGGGTGCTGAGGCCCGTGCGGGCGGAAAGCTAAAGCCATGTTCGGACGCAAGCGCAGGCAGGATGATTTCACCCAGGAAATTGAGGCCCACTTGCAGCTCGAGGCCGAGCGTTTGCGGGAGCAAGGGCTGAGCGCGGAAGAAGCGCGCGCTGCCGCGCACCGCAGCTTCGGCAACGTCACGCAATCACAGGAACGCTTTTACGAGTCGGGACGCTGGATGTGGTGGGACCACTTGCGGCAGGACGTGCGCTACGGCGTGCGCATGCTGCGCAAGGCTCCCGGGTTCACCGCCATCGCGGTGCTGACCATCGCTTTGGGCATCGGAGCGACGACGGCGATTTTCAGCGTGGTGGACGCGACGCTGCTGCATCCGCTGCCGTTCGCGCACCCGGGGCAGCTCGTCAGCATCGTGGATGATCTTCCGGGCATCGGCGCGAAGGACGTGGGAATGTCGGTGCCGGAGTGGCACGATCTCGAACGCAGCGGCGCGTTTGAATATGTCTCGCAACTCGGAGGAGGCGGGTCGGTGAATTTGACGGGCGCGTCGCAGCCGACCCGAGCGAGCTTTCTGGGCGAATCGCCGAATTATTTTGCGCTGCTGGGAGTGAAAGCGCAGTTGGGCCGCATATTCAATCCGGAGGATCACACGCCGGGATTCAATCTGGAGGCGATCATCAGCGACGGGCTGTGGACGCGGGCGTTCGGGCGCGACCCGAATATACTGGGCAAGAGTCTGCGGCTCGACAACGATTTGTATCGCGTGGTGGGAGTGATGCCGCCCGGTTTTCGCGATCCGGGAAAAACCACCGGAGAGTGGTCCACCGAAATCTGGTGTGCAAATAATTTTGACGCCGATCCGGCGCCTCCTCCGCTGCGGCACACGCATTTCCTGATCGAAGCGATGGGGCGAATCAAGCCGGGTCTGACGATTGCGCAGGCGCAAAGCCGCGTGGACGCGCTGGTGGCGGCCTTGCAGAAAGAATATCCGCAGGATTATCCGGCGCAAAACGGATGGAAAGTGCGGCTGGTGCCGTTGAAGGAGACGCTGGTCAGCAACGTTCGCCAGTCGTTGATTCTGCTGCTGGGAGCAGTCGGATTGGTGCTGCTGATCGGCTGCGTGAATATCGCCAACTTGCTGCTCGCGCGCGCGAGCGCGAGGGGGCGCGAAATGGCCGTGCGGCAGGCGCTGGGGGCGGCGCGAAGCAGGCTGATGGCGCAATTGCTGACGGAGAGCATGCTGCTTTCGCTGGCCGGCGGAATCATGGGCCTCGGGATTCTCTTTCTCGCGAAGGGGTATCTGCTGCAATTGCTGCCTGAGACCATGCCGCGGTTCAACGAAGTGGCGATCAATTTGCCCGTTCTGCTTTTTGCGCTGGGCGCGTCGATCGCCGCCGGAGCGATTTTCGGGCTGGCGCCCACGCTGCACGCGGGGCGGCTCGATTTGAACCACATGCTCAAACAGGAAGGCCGGGGCACGAAGGGATCCGGGGAACAGGCGCGAACGCGCCGCGGGCTGGTGGTGACAGAATTCGCGCTGTCGCTGGTGTTGATGATCGTGGCGGGGCTTCTGCTGAGAAGCTTCTGGGATTTGTTGAATGTGCGGCCGGGATTCAATCCGCAGAAGGTGACGACGGTGCAAGTATGGCTGCCGGTGCCGAACGATCCGAAGACCGATATTTATGGAACCGCCGCTCAAGAGGCCGTGTTGCTGCGGGAAGTGCTGCGCCGCGTGCACACGTTGCCCGGAGTGGAGGAGGTTGCCGTGGCGAATCTCCCGGCTCTCCCGCTGGGCCATGGCCGGAACGATCTGAGAACGGTGCCGTTCAATCTGGAAGGCCACGAGACCGATAGCAACGAGGCTCCGCTGGTGGGATCTTCGATCGTTACGCCGGAATATTTTCACTTGCTGGGAATGACGCTGCTGCGCGGGCGCTTTTTTAACGATTTGGACACCGATACGGCGCCGCAGGTGGTGGTGGTCAATGAAGCGTTCGCGCGGACGTACTGGCCAAACGCGAACGCGGCCGGGCAGCGCCTGAAGCTGCCGGCCCCGGGCGGCCGGAATGAGTTGGCGTGGACGACCGTGATCGGCGTGGCCGCCGATGCGCGAACCGAATCGCTGGCGGAGGCGGCGGTTCCGCAAATCTATTACAGCGCGTTTCAGAGGCGGGCAAAGGACCTGGCGATATTCGTGCGCGGACGGATCGACCCGGCAGCAATTCTCGAGCAGGTGCGCGAGCAAGTGCAGGCGGTGGATGCGGAGCTGCCCGTTTTCGGCGCGCAGTCGCTCAGCGAAACAGTGACCGCGTCGCTGGCGGAGAGGCGATTCGCGATGGAAATGGTCGGACTGTTCGCGCTGACGGCGCTGCTTCTTGCAGGGCTTGGGATTTACGGAGTAATTTCCTATATCGTGAGCGAGCGCACGCACGAGATCGGGATCCGGCTCGCGCTGGGCGCGCAGTCGAGGGACATCCTGCGGATGGTGCTCGGGCAGGGGCTCGGGCTGGCGGTGGCCGGCGCGGGTACGGGGTTCATCGGCGCGCTGATTGTGTCGCACTTGATGGCGGGGCTGCTTTACGGCGTGCGGCCGGCGGATCCGCTGACGTTTGGCGGCGTCACACTGCTTCTGATCGGGGTTGCGCTGCTGGCGTGTTTTATTCCAGCGCGGCGCGCGACGAAGGTGGATCCGATGTTTACGCTTCGGGAGGCTTGAGAGCGCGGGTGGTTCGGGCGTGAAGTTGGCGCCCGCTTTACTCAGATTGAAAACAAAGCGGGAGCAAGCTCCCGCACTCCAAAGGTCTCGAAGGCGGCGCGGGGGCATTTCGGCGGAGCAAGTACGAGGAACATTTCGGCCTGTAAGAAAAGTTAGGAGGGACTCGAATGAAGCGAGTGCGAATTTTTATGGCGATGACGATCATGATGGTGGCAGCGACGGCGGCGCGGGCGCAGCAGGCGCAAGATCCCACGACGCTCGCTTCCGTGGTGGATCGCGAAATCAGCAACGTCGAAAAGCAGATTGTGGATGTTGCCGAGGCCATGCCGGAAGACAAATTCAATTTCACTCCGGAAAGTTTGAACATTCCGGGGAGCGATTACAAAGGCGTGCGGTCGTTTGCAGGGCAATTGAAGCACGTGGCTGCTTCAAACTGGTTCATCTGGTCGCCACTGACCGGCGAAAAGCCGGCGGAGGGCTTGAACGACGGAAACGGGCCGGAGAATTTGAAAACGAAAGCTGAAATCATTCAGTTTTTGAAAGATTCGTTTGCGCTGGGCCACCGAGCCGCGGCCACGCTGACCGCCGAGAACATGCTGCAAAACCCCGGAAAGAGCAAATCGACGCGGCTGCGGCTGGCTACATTCGGGGTCGCGCACGCGTACGATCACTAGGGCAAATGGTGGAATATCTGCGAATGAACGGAATCGTGCCGCCCGCCAGCCGGGGGAAGTCAGATTGACGCGCTATCCGCCCGCGCCGGCGGCTTGCGCCCGGGCTTCCTGCTTGACGAACACTTTGCTGGCGAGCTCGACCACCTGCTTCAGGTGCCACCACTCGCGTTCGGTCATGAATCGGCCTTCGCTGCTCGAAAAATAGATAGAGACAAAACTGTCTTCGGAGAGCGGAGTGCGAATCACCAAGAGCGGCTCGCGTTTTTCTGTCCCCTGTTCCGCCATAATCCCCCCTAATTCGCCGTCGGCGATGGTCCTGAAGAATGGGCAGGACGCTAACTGCTTATATCAGCGCCGCGTCATAGTGGCAACTGTCGGTTAGTAGGCGGGGGCAGAGGCGGAACAGCAGTGCTGGGTTGAAGCACGGGATGCGCTGACCGAGTCAAGCCTCGGTCGATTGATTGGTTTTTAGCAGAGGTCCACGGTCAAAAAGCGGCGTCAAGCCGCCGCACTCCAAAAAACCGATGCCTCCGGCAGCGCTTGCCGAGCTACGATGTCAACAGAGCAAAAATCCTTGTAAAAGTTTGCTTGGATAAGGTTCGGTGTAAAATGGTTTTGGAAATCGTTGAGGCCATGGAATGCCTATCTACGAATACATCTGCAATGATTGCGGCGAGCGATACGAGCGGCTGGTGATGAGCCAGAAGCAGGCCATCACGTGCCCGAAATGCGCGAGCGGCAAGCACACTCTACAGCTTTCCGTCTTTGCGGCGCCATCGAACGGAAAATCTTCCGCTGGTTCTTCCACCTCGGCGTCCTCCAGCGGTTCTTGCGGGTGCACGCCTCGATCCTGCGGCTGCCACTGACCGCGGGCGAATGAGGCGGATCGCGAGACTCGGCCCGCGATTTTTGCTGCCGGTCGAAATTTCGAAAAAGGTGGGCCCGCTCGATCTGGATTTCGAAGGCGGCTATTTTTTCCCCTGGCACGGGCCTTACGAAAGAATTCTCGGGTTTGTGGCGGGGCACCAGATGACACCGCGCCTCGAACTGGACGTTGAGATTTATAATGACCGCGCCATGGCTGCGCTGCCGCACGATACGACGTTCGACTTTGGCGGGCGCTACAAGCTGCACAAAGGATTCATTCTTCTGTTCATGGCCGGGCGCACTTTCAGCGGCAATTGGAGCGGGCAGCCGGAATTCCTGGGATATTTCGGAATTCAGATCCTCTGGAGCAACTACGGGCGCGAGCTGACGCCCGAGCCTTAGCCCCGCGCGCCATTTCCGCGACGTGCCGGGGGCAGGATGAAGCTCGACAAACTTGGCGCGTGCTCTCGGTTACCGGCTCAAGCTTTCACGGTGGAAGAGCGCGGGTGCATAGATTTGCAGGGGCGCGGGGCGAGCGGTCGAGCCCCCTGCGCCGGGGCCGGGCGAGCCCGCGAGGCCCGCGATATTGCACTGCGCCGTGGTCGCCCCCATTACGATTTGCGGAACGGTCCAAAACGCGGGAGCGAATTCCCACGGGTCTGAGCCCTTGAACCAGCGGTTCATCCACAGGTGGTTCACGCCGATCACTGCCAGGCCCATCCCCGCGGAGAGCGAATAGACTCCGAAATTCGAAGGGCGCCTGCCAATCAAGAAACGCGTGAACCCGTCAGCTTCGAACGCGGTTCCGGTGTGGATGCCGTGAACCGTGGTGGCCGCATCGGCCATGCGCGCCAGCATCAACCCTGTGCCCATGGCGAATTCCGACTTGTGCTCGAGCGGGTAGGATGCGATGCGACGGAGCAGACTGCGCTCCTTTGCTGGGCGGCTGACCACAGCGGCGTTAGTGGCCGCCGAGGCAGTGCCGGAGAGATCGGCGGGGGGAGCCGGAGGAGTGGAGGCAAGGTTGAGAGTTGCGTTCTGCGCTCGCGCGATTCCCGTTGCGGAACTGATGGCCGCGGCAAATATCAAAATGGCCTTAGAAAACCTCATCTTTATGCCCTCTGCCCATCTCTTGCACGGGGGATTCCACTGCGGCGATGGTGAAAAGGAAATGAGGCGCGAGCTTTCAGGCGCTCCGCGCGGCCTAAAGGCGAATTGCAGAATTCAATTTTGAAATGGCTCTGTTGAGATCCTCGCGAATTCGGCTGAGCCCCGGTGCTGGCGCGGGTTGTACCGGAATTGAAAACAAAGCGGGAGCAAGCTCCCGCACTCCAAAGGTCTCGGAGGCGGCGCGGAGAGTATGGGCAGCGGTTCGGAAATTGGCAGCGCGGGCACGGCATGCCGTGCCCCTACGAGAAACACCCAAGTCATCCTGCTCAGCGCGAGTAGTTTTTCGCGTAGGCGGGCGGGTCGAGGGCCTGCTTCAATGCGGGATCGGGGATGGGCGCGGCCGGAACGAGCTTGAGGGGAACGACGCCGGCCCAAATCGGAAGCGAGTAATCTGCTTCGTCGTCCTTGGGAGGGCCGGTGCGAACTTTCGCTGAACATTCCTGAAGCGGAAGGGCGAGCACGGAGGTGGCTTTCAGCTCGGATTCGGTGGGCTGGCGGACATCGTCCCATCGGCCGTGAACGATGTGATTCGTGAAGGCAGTGAGCGCCTGCAATTTTTCGGCGGGATCTTCCACCAGCCGCGCCTTGCCGAGGATCACCACCGAGCGGTAATTCATCGAATGATGAAAAGCCGAGCGCGCGAGGACCAGTCCATCGAGAAGCGTCACGGTGACGCACACGGGCACGCCGCCGGCCAGCGTGCGAAGCAGGCGGCTCGCTGCCGAGCCGTGAATGTAAACGGTCTCTCCCACGCGGGCGTAGCCGGTGGGGATCACGTAAGGCTGGTCATCGGCCACGAAGCCGATGTGGCAGACAAGCCCTTCATCGAGAATTCGGAAAATGGTTTCCGAGTCGTAGGCGCCGCGGGCGGGCAGCCGGCGGACCTGGGTGCGTTCGGTGGGCGTAAATTGAGTCATCCGATCAGCCTAGAGACCTCCGGCGGCTGGCGCAAGAGCCAATCTGGATGGGTTAGAATGGTCGCGACAATCGGAGAGGCAGGTGCGGCATGGCGGATCGGGCGGGGATTTTTTCCAGCGACATTTTCAAATTTTTTCGCGAGCTGGGGCGCAACAACCATAAATCCTGGATGGACGCGAACCGCGAGCGTTACAAATCGGCCGTGGTCGCGCCCTTCCGCGTGCTGCTCGAGAAACTCTCGCCCGCGGCGCGGGAGCTGAATCCGCGTTTCGGCACTTCGGGCCGCGTGGGAGAAAATTTTTCGCGCATCAACCGCGATATCCGCTTCGCGCAGGATAAATCGCCCTACCGCTCGCAGATGTACCTGCTGTTCCGGGAGCCGGAGGGCGAAGCGGGCGAGCTCTACGTGGGCGTTTCGGCCGAGAGCGTCACGTCCGGATTCCGCATCTACGGCACCGGCAAGACGTCCGCTCTTGCGCAGATGGCGCGCCCGCGCGGAAACGAAAATTTCAAATGGGTCGAAAAGCAGAAAGGCCGGCTGGGGAAGAAGTACGAAAGCTATTGGTATTCTTCCGAAAAAGGCGAGTGGACGAAGCACTCCGGCTGGCCCGTGAAGCCGGAGGATTGGAAAAAGATGCAGGGCTGGGTGGTGCGTCGCAAGCTGGCCACGGGCGCGGCCACGCGAAGCGGACTCGAACGGGAAACGGCGAAGATCTTTCGCGAAGTGTATCCGCTTTATCGGTTCACGTCGGCGGCAGATTGGAAGCCGTAAGCGGGAAGGAGCGAATTTTATGCCCATGAGCCGCGAACAGGCGCGCAGCGAACACACGTCCAAGACAGGCCACGATCAGTTCAGCGAGACGATTTACGGAGTCGTCTGCGCCGGCTGCCACAACTATATTCTTATCGACAAGACCAATTGCGCGTCCACATGCCGGGAGCATGAAACGTGCCGCCGGGCGTATTCGTGAGTGCCTGCTCTCGGGGTTCGAAAGCCATGAGTGCCGATGCCATTACGGAGACCGACGCGGACACAGGTTTAGCTCAGGTAGTGAACTTGGCTGAAGCTGTGCCTAGATTGAGAACAAAGCGGGAGCAAGCTCCCGCACTCCAAAGATCTCGGAGGCGGTGCCTAGAACTCGGGCAGCGTCGTGGTAAGGGGCAGCGCGGGCACGGTCCGCCGGACTGCCGGTGGATGCCCCTACAGAGAAAAGCGTCACCCCTTGCCCATGCCACGCGCGAGGCGGCTGTGCGTGCGTCCATAACCCAAATAAATGGCCATTCCGATGATGAGCCACACGATCAAGCGCAGCCAGGTGGCCCGCGAGAGGCTCAGCATCAGAATCAAGGGGATTCCCATCCCGAGGATGGGGACCAGCGGCACGAGCGGCGCCTTGAATGGCCGGGGCAAATCCGGCCGGCGCACGCGCAAAATCCAAACGCCCGCGCTCACGATCGCAAAGGCAAGGAGCGTCCCGATCGAAGTCAGCTCACTCAGCACATTGATGGGAAGAAGACTCCCGAGCAGCGCAACGAAAAACCCCACGACGATGGTAGAGATCCACGGGGTGCGGAATCTTGGGTGCACGCGCCCGGCCCAGGGTGGCAGCAGGCCGTCGCGCGACATCGAGTATTGGACGCGGGATTGCCCCAAAAGCATGACGAGCATCGCCGAGGTGAGGCCCGCAAACGTGCCCAGCATCACGAGCGTGCTGCCCCAGCTTGCGCCGGTGGCTTCAATTCCAAGCGCGACGGGCGCGGCCGTGTTCAGCTGGGTGTAGCTCACAACTCCCGTGAGCATGGCACCCAGAGCGACGTACAAGACCGTACAAATCGCGAGCGAGCCCAGAATTCCGATGGGCATGTCTCGCTGCGGATTTCGCGCCTCCTGTGCGGCTGTGGAAACGGCGTCGAAGCCGATGTAAGCGAAAAAAATCACACCCGCACCGCGCGCTACGCCGGACCATCCGAATTGCCCGAACTTGCCCAGGTTCGGCGGAATGAACGGGCGCCAGTGGGCCGCCGCGACCGACGGGTGCTGGAGAAGGAACGCCGCCGCAACAAAGATGAATGTGAGCACGGTGCCGACTTTGATGATCACGATGGCGGAGTTGACGTTGGCGGACTCACGTATGCCCAGAACCAAAATCATCGTAATCAGCGCGGTCACAAGATAGGCAGGCAAGTCCATGATTCCGTGCGCATGCGGAAGTGTCTCGGGGCGGATCCCGGCATGATCGAGCAGCGGCTGGACCGTCGCAAGCGGCGACCATTTGCCGGCGTAGAAAACCAGGAGCGTGCCTGGAGTAGCGATGAGCTGGGGTGGGATTTGAATTCCGAAACTCTGCAGCAACGCCACCAGGTTGCCGCTCCAGCCAGCCGCCACGACCGCGTCGCCGAAGGCGTACTCGATGATGAGGTCCCAGCCGATAATCCAGGCAAAGATTTCGCCCAGGGTCGCATAGGCGTATGTGTACGCAGATCCGGCGACAGGAATCAGCGAAGCAAACTCGGCGTAGCAAAGACCGGCAAAGAAACAGCCGATTCCCGCAAAAATGAAAGAGAGGACGATCGCCGGGCCGGCAAAATTCGCCGCCACGGTTCCCGTCAGGACAAAGATTCCCGCGCCGATAATCGCGCCGATTCCCAGGGTGACCAGGTTCAGCGGGCCGAGCACGCGCTTCAGATCGGTTTCGCCCTGATGGCGGGCTTCGTCCATCAGCGCTTCGAGCCGCTTGGTTGCCAGCAAATCAGTCACGGATTTCCTTGATTGGAGCGGGATGCCATGCCCCCGAAGGGCAACGCCGAAGCACGTGGAAGCTGGGTGCATTGTACTGGGATTGTTGTGGCAAGTTCCCGCCGCTTTGTGCTATCTGTGTTTTGTGAGCAGTCATTGTCACCTTCGCTCGCCGCAAGTCTTTCGCTCGCCGCATACCTTGTTCCGGCTGCTGAGCTATACTGCGAGCTACTTCTAGCCAGCTTCATGCGCTCTCCTCTCTCTCTGCACGTGTGTTTCTAAAATCTTTTTGTGGAGAAAATCTTTGGGCATTTCATCGAGCAGTCCGATTACCTCTTTTATCAGAAATCACTACCGGCATTTCAACGCCGCTGTCGTCGTTGACGCTGCGGAAGCCTACAACAGGCACCTGGCGAGTGGCGGCAAAATGTTCGTCACGCTCGCCGGGGCCATGAGCACGGCCGAACTCGGGTTGTCCCTGGCCGAGATGATCCGGCGGGACAAGGTGCATGGCATCTGCTGCACCGGGGCCAATCTCGAAGAGGATCTTTACAATCTCGTCGCCCACAACCATTACGAACGTGTCCCCCACTACCGCCAGTTGAGCCCGCAGCAGGAAGTCGATCTTCTCGAGCGGCACCTGAATCGCGTGACCGATACCTGCATTCCCGAAGAGGAAGCCATGCGCCGCATCGAGCGAATCGTCATGGAAGAGTGGCAGGCGGCCGACAAGGCCGGGGACCGATTCTTTCCGCACGAGTTTCTGTACAAGATTCTCCGGGGACAGAAGCTCAAACAGTTCCATCAGATCGACCCGAAAGACAGTTGGATGGTTGCGGCTGCGGAAAAAAACCTGCCCCTGTTCGTTCCGGGGTGGGAGGATTCGACGCTCGGCAACATGTATGCCGCTCAGGTCATCAGCGGAAAGGTGAAAAACGTCACGACCATGCGAAGCGGTGTTGAATACATGATTGAACTCGCGCGCTGGTACACCCAGTCGACTGCCGAATGGTCACTCGGCTTTTTTCAAGTTGGCGGGGGCATCGCCGGCGATTTCCCGATCTGTGTCGTCCCGATGCTCCATCAGGACCTCAGGCGAGAAAACGTGCCTCTGTGGGGTTACTTTTGCCAGATCAGCGATTCGACGACCAGCTATGGATCTTACTCCGGTGCGGTGCCTAATGAGAAGATCACGTGGGGAAAGCTCGGCATCGATACACCGCGCTTTGTCATCGAATCGGATGCCACCATTGTTGCTCCGCTTATCTTCGCCTATGTGCTGGGGTGGTAGTTTTGGCTCATGATTGGGAGGATGCCCGCGCACACGACGTCACTTCGCGCTGGACGGCGTGAAGTGAAGCGTGAAGGAAAATCCGGCTATGCCCACCCGCGCCCGGTAGTCCGCCGCAATGAAGAAGGTCGGCGACTTCTCGGGGCCGGAGCGACGGATGGTTACCTGCTCCGGTCCGAGTTGGATGCCGTACGATTTCGCGATGCGGATGACGGAGTTGCGAAGATCTTCATCCGAATTCGGGGGAGTCAATCCGATGGCGGGAGCGACTTGCGCGGCGAGGTCGTGCAAGTCCTCTTTCATCTCAATGTTGGTGAGTTCCAGCGAAGCGATCTGCCACGCGGCGATGACGGCCAGGAGCAGGACGGCGCATCCAGCGATGATGAGTGGTTTTTTGATTGACGTGGTCCAAGTACATCATTCATTTTGACGTACTGGGCCTGTTAATGAACAAGCAAAATATCTGAGGGATAACGGCTAGTATACGGAGTCGGGGAAAAGATTTTTACTTACTGGAAAGCCGCGTTGACGCAAGCGGCTTTCGGCCCTGGAGCGGCATTCCCGTAGAACTCCGCCATGGTGATGGGCGCCGGCAAACACCGGCCGGGCCGGGGCGCTGGTCGCTCGAACCACAGGGGCTGCGGAGTTTGTGTGAGAACTGCGAAATCAGTCCCTCAGCGGCTGAAGCCGCCCTGAATTTGCAACACTTACGGCACGGCTGAAGCCGTGCCCTGACGGAAATCCCTGGTTCTCACACAGGCTCCGGGGGCGGCGCCCCAGACGGCCCGCAGTGTCCACCTCTAAAAATCGAGGCGCAGAGCTAATTGGCCGGTGCGGTTTCCGCCGTTGCCTTGCGGCAGCACGGAGGTGAGCACTCCAAAGGATGACGGATTGCTGATGTTGAGAGCGGGCGGCGCGAAATTGGAGCGGTTCAGGAGGTTGGTGAACGAAGCCTCGAAGCGCAGCCGGTATCGTTCGCTGATATGGACGACCTTGGCCAGCGCCGCGTTCACGTTGATCAGGTTTGGCCCTTGGAGGATGCCCAGGCCGCAAGTTCCAAAGCGTCCCGCGTCTGCCGGCGGAACGGAGAATGCATTGATGTTGAAGAACTCCGCCCGGCTCTGATTCGAAGGCACGGGATTGCCCACGCAGTCGGGGCGCGCTACTGCCGATCCTTCCGAATTTCGGATTTCCATGTTGGTGTTGGATTGATCGGAGGCCGCGTTCATCGTGGGCGTCAGCCACTGGCCGGTCTGCATCGTCACAACCGTGCTGAAATTCCAGCCCCCCAGGAGCGGGTTCAAATGCTGCGGCACATTTACAAGCTGCCCGGTACCGACCGGCAGTTGATAAATTCCCGTCAGCAGGAAGCGCTGCCGCGGCGTTCCCGCAACGTTGCCGCGGTCGTACTGAAGGTTATAGCGGTTGGCGATCTCCACGGCATAGGGTTCTTCGCTCGCGAATCCGGCAGGCGCGTCGCTGCCCTGGGCGTCGCTGATATTTTTTGCGAACGTATAGTTCGCCTGGAACGTCAGCCCGTGCGAGACTCTGTGCTGCACCTCCGCGATGCCCGCCTCATAGGTGGCGTTCCCGATGCTTTCCGAAGACATCAGCAGATCGAACTGCGGAAAGGGCGCCTCGCTTTGCGAGTACGGAGTCTTGCTGGCCGGCACTTGGTTCAGATCGATGGTGATGGGCAGATGCCAGGTGCCCTGGCCCACATAGCTGAACCGCACCGTGGTGCTGGGCGTTACTTGCCGCTCCACAGTCAGGTTCCATTGAGCTGAGGTGGCATCCTTCCAGTAGGGATTGTTGGCCTCCTCAAATGCGCCCCCGCCATACTGAATCGCAGCATTCAGAGGGGTGGCGTCCGGAAACTGGAAGATCTTGTTTGTGACAGGATACGGATTGGAATAGCTGACCAGATCGGAAACACCGACCATCGCATTGTTGAACGACATCGGGCCAAGCGTCGTCATCGTGAAGAGGCCGAAGCCCGCGCGAATCACCGTCTTTTCGTCCTTCGACGGCCGGAAGGCGATGCTCACGCGCGGGTCAAAATCATGCAGAGGCGTATGCCTCAGACCCTGCGGAAGGCCGGCCTGGCTGGCCGAGATCACATTAGTGCAGGGTAACGATGGATCCGGGCTCAGCCCGTAGTTCGTAAGCGAGCACCCGTTGTAGGACTCCAGAACTCCCACGTAGACGGGGGTGGCGGGGCCGTAAGTCTTGAGCATGGAAAAGAATTTGTCCGGAACGACGATGCTGTTGAGCGCCGGATCGAAACTGGCCAGATCGCCGTTCGTTTCGAACATGGCGGGTTGCACTTCCCACCGCAAACCGAAGTTGACGGTGAGATGGCTGTTCACCTGCCATTGGTCTTGGCCGTAAACACCCGAATGCCAGCTATGGGCGTTGACTTGTGGGCCGCCGGTGATCGCGAAGTTCGATTGCGGCGCCCCGAGCAGAAAATCGCCGAATGAATAGCCGCCGATCTCTGGGGCCCCAGGGGTGGGATTGTAGCCTGTCAGTGCGCCGCTGAAGTTGAACTGGCCGTAGTCGTCTGAAGCGTAATAAAACATGAGGGCGTTATAAAGCACTCGGCGGGTGTCGAAGCCGAATCTTATCGTGTGTGAGTGCTTTATCATCGTGAAATTGTCGGTGAATTGATACGTCTTGGATAGGGTCGTGCCCACCCGGTCCTGCCCGATGTTGGTCATGGTGCCGTCTAGGAAGTTGAAAGTGGGGAAGGCATGGCCCGTCGGCTGCGCGATGAACTGCAAGGGAATGGTGCTTTGCACCAGGCCCAGCTCGCCGGGCCCCGTGCCGACATCGGCCTGCGCTCCGCTGAGGGGAAACGTGTCGTTTTCCGTGTAATTCGTGAATCCAAAGCGGAATTCGTTTACCAGGTTTGTGCTCAGCACATAGTTGTGGGAGACGACGAGGCTGCGGTTCTGGTCGCGCGCTTGGTCATTGGGCAGAAAGTTATTCGCGGGGGCAAGCGCGCCGGCGCTGTTGGACTCAGTGACAAAGACGTTTTTCCAACTGTACCGGGCGAAGATCTGCTGCTTGGACGTCAGCCGCTGATCCACGCGGAGGTCCCAGCCGTTGGAGTTAGACGGGATCGGCACAAGCGTCTGGTAGTTGTACGCGGGTCCGATAACATTTTGGTTGACGTTCGGCAGCGGATACCATGCATTCAGCAGTTTCTGCGTCACAGGATTGAGGCAGTCCGTCGGCCCTCCCGGGCCCGGGGCCGTGCAGGACGGAATGGTGTTGTTCGGATAAGGATTGCCGGTAAACGGATCATAGACCGAGAAGTCGCTCGTGGGCGTGCCGGGGTTGGCCGCTGCCGCCGCTAGCACAAGATTGTTCAAATTCCCGTTTCTTTCGGCTCGCGTGGGAACGAGCAGAAACTCCGGTGCCGAAGTGGTCTTGCGATTTCCCTCGTAGTCCAGAAAGAAATACGTGTTCTTCTTTCTGCCGTTCCACACGCCGGGGATAATCGCCGGGCCGCCCAGGCTGCCGCCGAAGGTGTTGAAGGTCTTGGGCGCTTTTGAGGGAAAGCCATAGATTGTGGAGTCCAAGGCGTCGCTTTGGAAGTACTCGAAAGCGCTTCCGTGGAACTGGTCGGACCCGCTTTTAGTTGTGAAGGTCACGTCGCCGATCTGGGCGAACTCCGCGTTGTTGTTGAACGCCGTGACCCTCATTTCCGAAATTCCCTCCTGCGAGGGATAGGCGTCCTGGAGCGCGCCGTTGGCGCGCACGCTGGCCGTAGAGATTCCGTCCACCGAGAAACCGGTCTGCGCGGAGGTGGCGCCACCCACGGCGAAATTTCCCTGGCTGTCCTTCACTACGTCGGGAGAAAGGGCGAGGGCGGCCAGCGGGCTGCTCGACACGGCGCGCGAGTTCAAGGGCAATTGTGTGAGTTCAAGGTTTTCGAGGGTGCTGTCGATCGTTCCGTTCTCCGTGTTGATATGGCTCGCGAGCTCGCTGACCACTACGGTCTGAGCCTGGCTGGCCACGGAAAAGGTGAGGTTGAGGCGCAACTCCTGGCGCGCCTCGAGCGCGAATTCGGGGACGCCGGCATCGGCGAAACCCGGCTTCTTGCCTGCCAGGCGGTAACGCCCGGCCTTCAGATTCAGAAATTCGAAAAGCCCCGCATCGCCGCTGATCGCTTTGCGTTCGCTATTGTCGTCCAGGCCGATGAGAGTTACTTCCGCGCTGGGGATGGCCGAACCCGTCGCGTCCAGCGTCAAGCCGCGCAGGCTCCCGAAAGTGGATTGGCCCTTGGCCGCAGGCCCTCCGAAAAGCAACACAAGCACACCGACTGCAAGCACACCCGTAGTGAATGAGGAGCGCACACGCCCCATGTAGCCCTCCTTAGGCGAAACCCTTGGCTGTCGCTGAGATCAGCCTTCCCGGCTCGTAGACGACTTCCGGCGTCAATGTGGCACGGTGCCGTGCTCTTATCGCACGATGGTAGGCCGTCTCTATCTGGTTAACCGAGCCGCAGGCAGACGTCAAATCGCATTTTTCGATAGCCGCGATGCGTAAAACTTTTGAATCACTGCCGCGGAGAAAAATGACGCCGCCCAAGCAGCTCGCTGAACCATGAGGAAGGTGTATCCGAATGGCCGCAAGGAAAACCTAAAGAAGTTGTAAGGAATTCGTTAGGTTTTGATTCATATTTTCGATGGGATCAATTACAACGCTGAGTGTCGCTGATCACATGGATGAGTACACTGCGTTGACGCGAACGGCGCGCGGCCCGTATAATGGGGGTTTCTCAATCGCTTCGGGAGGCAGCATGTACGCAGTGATTCGCAGTGGCGGAAAGCAGTACCGGGTCGAGCCCGGAGAAACAATCGAGGTCGAGCGGCTCGAAGGAAAGGTCGGCGGCAAGGTGACGTTTGAAGACGTGCTCGCCGTGCGCACCGACGACAAGAAAGTCGTAGCCGGAGCGGACGCGGGCAAGGCCAAAGTGACGGGGAAGATCGTCGCGCACGGGCGTGGGCCGAAGCTCCAGGTGCTCAAGTTCAAAAAGACGCGGCAATACAAGATTCAGCGCGGCCACCGGCAGGGGTACACGTCGGTTCAGGTCAGCGACATTCAATTGGCATAGAGGATTTTATGGCGCACAAAAAAGGCGGCGGGTCCTCGACAAACGGACGCGACTCGCACGGACAGCGGCTCGGAGTCAAGCGGTTCGGCGGGCAGAGGGTGAACGGCGGAAGCATCCTGATCCGCCAGCGCGGCACGCGTTACAAGGCGGGCAAGAACGTCGGCCGCGCGAAAGACGATTCGCTTTTCGCGCGAATCACCGGCGTGGTCCACTTCGAGGATAAAGGCGGGATGGGGCGGTTCATCAGCGTCCTGAGCGTGGAAGAAGCCGCCGCGAAATCCGAAAAGAAGCCGGAAGCAACGGCAGCAAACTGACCGAAGTGATTCGCATTGCTGTGGATCACCGCATTAGGGAACTTCAGGGGCTGAAGCCCCAGACATTCGAGATTTCGAATGTCGCGGTTGAAACCGCGACCCACAAACCTCTCCCTTGAGATGAGCTCTACCATGAATTTTTGCGCGCGCTTGTGGTGCCGGGGCGCGTATTTTTGTTTTTCCCCGCGGCGGTGGCGTATGCTCTCTCGGAACGCCCTCTCCTATCGAGCCAACTGTGTTTGTTGATGAAGCCAAAATTTCCGTGAAGGGCGGCGACGGCGGCAACGGCTGCGTCGCCTTTCGCCGGGAAAAATATGTTCCGCGCGGCGGACCTTCGGGCGGCGACGGCGGCAATGGCGGCGATGTGTGGCTGGAATCGAATCCGCACGACAACACTTTGCTGCGTTACCGCTACAACCGCGAGTTCCGCGCCGATCGCGGGCGCCATGGCGAGGGCTCGAACTGCCACGGACGCACCGCTCCCGACACGATTCTCAAGGTTCCCGTGGGCACGGTGCTGTTCGACGCCGATACCGGCGAGCAACTTTTCGATTTCACCGAGCCTGGACAGCGATTTCGCGCTGCGCGCGGCGGGCGCGGCGGACGCGGAAACGGGAATCCGCATTTTGTGCGTCCCTGGCACCAGGCGCCCCGCGAACATGAAGACGGGCAGCCGGGCGAAGAGCGTCACCTGCGGCTCGAATTGAAGCTGCTCGCGGACGTCGGATTGGTCGGCTTCCCGGACGCTGGAAAATCCACATTGATATCGCGCATCTCGGCGGCGCGGCCGAAAATCGCCGCCTATCCATTCACGACGCTCGAGCCGCACCTGGGCGTCGTGTCGGCGGACCCCGACGCCGCGCCGGGCACAGGCCGCACGTTCGTGGTGGCGGATGTGCCGGGACTGATCGAGGGTGCTCACGAAGGAGCCGGACTCGGCACGCGGTTTCTGAAGCACATCGAGCGGACGCGGCTGATCGCGCATTTGATCGACACCAGCGACGCCAACGACCGCGATCCCGTGCGCGATTTCGAAATCATCGAACACGAGCTGGCTTCGTTCAGCCCGGCGCTCGCCAGCAAGCCGATGATCGTCGTAGCCACGAAACTCGATGCCACAACGAAGCGCGAGCGCTTGGAAAAGTTGCGAGCGTTTGCAGCGAAGCGCGGATTGGAGTTTCATGCGATATCGTCCGCGACCGGCGAAGGCATCATCGAGCTGGTGCGCGCGATGGCGGATGCGCTCGACCGGATTCCGAAGCCGGCAGCGCCCGCAGACGGCCAGGACGAGGCCGCGGTCGCGCCTCCCGGCGAAAATGAGCGCGCGGCGCCTCATGGGGAGGAGCGTTGACTTCGCATCCCGTTCAGAAGCCCCACGCGCATCCTCACGCGCATCGCCGCTCGGTGGCGCTTTTCGGCGGGACGTTCGACCCGATCCATTCGGGGCACATTGCCGTGGCGCAGGCGGCGCAAAAACGATTTCATCTGGACGCGATTTACTTCATCCCGTCTTCGCGCCCGCCCCACAAATCGAAGCCGGCGCTCACGGCATTTGTGCATCGCTACGCGATGGTGGCGCTCGGGTGCACGGACCATCCGGGATTTTTCCCCTCGCTCGCAGAAGCTCCGCTCGATGGCGCGGCGCCGCACGTGTTCTACACGATCGACACGGTGCGAAAATTTCACCGCGAGCATCCCGAGGATCATCTCTATTTCATTCTCGGCGCCGACCAATTTCTTGAAATTCCCACGTGGAAAAGCTATGAAGCGCTGCTCGATTCCTGCGACTTCATCATCGCCAGCCGGCCGGGATTTCGCGCGGACTTGCTCGGGCTGGTGATTCCGCCGGAAAAATTCGGCCGCACGCACGGGCGCGATCCGAACAAACTCGTGCTGCGGAAATCCACCGTGCATTTGCTGACCACCGTATCGAGCCACGTCTCTTCGACGGAAGTGCGCCAGCGGCTCGAGCACGGGCAAAAAATCCACGGGCTTGTGCCGGCGCGCGTGGAAGAATACATTCTCGGGCAGGCCCTCTACCGGTGACCCTGCACTCCCTTCGCCCCGAAATTCGCTGGGCCGTTGAAGCGGCCCAGGACAAACAGGCCGTGGACATCACGGTGCTGAAATTGCCGGGCACGGCCGCATTCGCGGAATACTTTTTGTTGTGCTCCGGGCACAGCCAGCCGCAAATCCAGGCGATCGGCGAAGCGATCGAAGAGCGCCTGGAACGCCACGGCGTGCGCCTGCAGCATCGCGAAGGAAAATCCGGCGCGGAGTGGGTGCTGCTCGATTACGGCGCGTTCGTGGTTCACATCTTCAGCGAGCGGGCGCGAAGCTACTACGATCTCGAGCGGCTGTGGCGCACCGCCGAGCGCATCGATTTTCCCGCGCCGGTGCGGAACCCGGATTCGCAGCAGGCTTCCGATAGCGGCGCGACGCAGCCATGAGCGCGAATCAATTCGCATGGGTGGCGGCCGATCCGGCTTCGCGGCACATCCTCGAGATCGCGGAAAAACTTGCCGAACCGTCCACCACTCTGCTGATCACCGGCGAAAGCGGCACCGGAAAGGACCAGCTCGCGCGGTGGATCCACGAGCGCGGGCCTCGGCATGATGCTCCGTTTTTGAAAATCGATTGCGCCAGCCTGCCGGCGGAACTGGTGGAATCGGAGCTGTTCGGGCACGAACGCGGCGCGTTTACGGGCGCGGTGGCGCGGAAGCTCGGGCGGCTCGAGCTGGCCGAAGGCGGCACGATCGTGCTCGACGAGGTGGCTGCGCTCGCGCCGGGAATGCAGGCGAAGCTTTTGCGCGTGCTCGAAGAGCGGACGTTTGAGCGTCTGGGGGGAACGGAAACGCTCCGCATGGACGCGCGGCTCATGGCGCTGACGAATGCGGACCTCGCGCGGCTTGTCGCCGCGGGGCGGTTTCGCGAGGACCTTCTATTTCGACTGAACGTGCTGACGATCGTGGTGCCGCCGCTGCGGGAGCGGCGCGGGGACATTCTTCCGCTCGCTGCACATTTTCTTGCCCGGCTCGCGCCCGTACACGGACGACGGGATGCGTCGCTTGATCCAACTGCAGAGCGGCTGCTTGAGAGCTATGCGTGGCCGGGGAACGTGCGCGAATTGAAGAACGCGATCGAGCACGCGCTGGTGTTCGCGAAGGAGAGCGTGCTGCACGCGCAGGATTTTCCGGAAATTATGCGCGCGCCTGGCGATTCGCAGGGCCCTGCCGGGCCGTTGCGTTCGCTTGAAGAGCTCGAGCGCGAGGCGATTCACGCGACATTGGAGGGAACGCGGTACAAGATCGGCCGCGCGGCGGAAATCTTAGGCATCAGCCGGAAAACGTTGCTAGAGAAGCGCAAGAAATACGGACTGATTTGAAATTCAATGCGTACCCCAGGGGTTGAAACCCCTGACCTCCAGATGACTATCGGCACGGCTAAAGCCGTGCCCTGACGCAAGATTACTTCGTTACCCTGCGATGAAAATTCGTCTAGTCATGCTTGGGAAGACGCGGCGAGAGGAGGCGCGGGCGCTGGTTGAGGATTACATTGGGAGGATACGACGCTACACCGAAGTCGAAATCACCGAGCTGCGAGATGGGGCACCAGCGGCGCTGCGAAAGCTGAAAATCGAACCGGGCGCGACGATTGTGTTGCTTGATGCTGCGGGGAAGCAGTTGACATCGCAACAATTTGCGCAGTGGCTGGGCGATTTGCGCGATCGCGGGATGCGCGAGCTGGTTTTCCTGTGCGGCGATGCGGAAGGATTTTCAGAAGAGCTGCAAGCGAGTGCGAGGCAGAAGATTTCGCTTTCGACGCTGACGATGCCGCACGAATTCGCGCGCGTCGTGCTGGCCGAACAGATTTACCGGGCATTCGCAATTCTGGCGGGCCACCCCTACCCGAAATAGGCGCGCTTCTGCAAGAATAGCCGGGCCATGTCGATCAAAATCACACACGATGCAGGCAAGCCGACCGCTTCAGTCGAGTTGATGATTAGGCGGCCGCTTGCGGATTACGATCTCGTCGAAATCGAGGGCGCCATTCCGCGGGATGTCGATCCCATGCTCGCTTCGCAGGGATTCAAGGATTTGCTCGACGAGGCGCGCGGCATTCTCGGGCGCGAATTGGCGGCCGCGAATTTTGAGATCGCTCAGCTTACAGGTGCGATTTGCCGCGACGGAGGCGTGTACAGGCCGGGGATTTGGCTTGTGTTGAGGGAGCGCGACGCGGGCGGGGAAATGTCAGCCACAGCGTGGGAGCGAGTTGCAGCAATCGCGGAAACGCTTCGGAAGTCTCTTCAGATTTCTTGAGGCGCGTTGTCTTCGGGGGCATCATACGGACCAGGGACACACTGCGTTCCCATCGAAAACAAAGCGGGAGCCCTTCGGCTTCGCTCAGGACAAGCAAGCTCCCGCACTCCAAAGGTCTTAGTCGCGCAGTTTCCTTAGACTATTTGGTCTCGGTCATGTCTACGGACGCGCGGGTGGTTTCCCAGTCCAGATGGATTACGCAGCCGGCGCCGGATTGATCGAACGCAATCGTGAAGTTCTCAACCGGCGCGGGAAGCTTCGACGATTTCATCTCGACACGTGCAAAATCTTCAGCTTCGCCGGGATAGGGCTCGCCCCATTCGCCGGTTTTTTTGCTGATGATGAGCGTCCATTTGTCTTCGTTGGGAATCACGAAGAGTGTATAGCTGCCGGCGGGGATCCTTTTGTCGCCCACCAAAAAATCGGCGGTGGTGACGAACGTGGTGGCTTCGTTTGCCCCGGCGCGCCACACCTGGCCGTAGGGCACCAGTCCGCCGAAAATTTTGCGGCCTTTCATGCGCGGGCTGGAGTAGTCCACGGTGATGGTCTTGCCGTCGGCGATTTTGCAGGCAGCGGTGGCAGGCGGGCTGGGGCGCTTGCTCTTATCTTGCTGCGCATGGGACGGAATCGGTAGGACAGTCAAAGCGATTAAGAGCGCTGCAATATTGGCGAAGATTCTTGGCATTCTTCTCTCCCTTACCATTTGAAATGGACCTTCACGCGTCAGTTGTGCCGACCGAGTCAAGCCTCGGTCGAGTGATTGGCTTTTCGTGCGCTGTCACGGGCGACAAAGCGGCGTCAAGCCGCCGCACTCCAGAAAAACGGAGCCGCCCGAAGCCGCTGACAATTCTCTGCTCACGGCAGGAATGGAGTCAACCTATCGCAAGAGTGCAGCGTCGTCCCCCCGGCTTCTTGACGTTTGGGCAGCGTGCGGTCACTATTCTCACTCGGGCAAGCGAGCCGCGAAGCGATGCCGGAAGGCAAGGGACTGCTGATTGTCTATACCGGGCCGGGCAAGGGGAAGACGACTTGCGCGCTCGGCACCGCCTTTCGCGCCGTGGGGCAAGGGCTGCGGGTGTTGATGGTGCAGTTCATCAAAGGCTCGTGGCATTACGGCGAACTCGACGCGGCCAAGATGCTCGGCGACGATAAATTCGAAATCCGGCCGATGGGCCGCGGATTCGTGAAAGTGGGCGGCGCGGAAACCGATCCCGAAGACGTACGATTGTGCGAGCAGGCATGGGAGTACGGCCGCGAGCAGATTTACAGCGAGAAGTTCGATCTCGTCGTGCTCGATGAAATTAATTACGTGATCAGCTACAAGATGCTGGATGCGGAGCGCGTGGTGGAAGCGCTCGCTGGGCGGCCGGAGCGCATCCATGTGATTTGTACGGGGCGGAACGCTCATCCGAAGCTGGTAGAAGCGGCGGATCTGGTGACCGAGATGCGCGAGATTAAGCATCCGTATACAAAAGGAATTCTTGCCCAGCGAGGAATAGATTATTAAAAGTGGTTGGGAACTTCAGGGGCTGAAGCCCCGGGCGTTTGGGCATCGTAATGTCGCGGTTAAAACCGCGACCCACAAAGCGGGCTTGTACGATAGGGTTTGACGATGGCGTGGTTTAAGAGAGAGAAAAAATCGATTGAGAGCCCGACGCCGGCCGAAGAGCGGCGCGTCCGCACCGAAGGGATGTGGACCAAGTGCAACGCCTGCCGGGCGATCATCTGGAGGAAAGACCTCGAATCGAATTGGGAAGTTTGCCCGAAGTGCGAGCACCACTTTCGCCTCGGCGCGCGCCGGCGGCTCGAATTGCTGCTCGATGACGAGCAGTACACGGAGCGCGATACCGAGCTGGCATCGAACGATCCGCTGAAATTCGTGGACACGAAGCCCTATGCGCAGCGGCTGCGCGACGCTCAGCACAAGCTGGGCATGAAAGATGCCATCCTTACGGCGGAGGGGCGCCTGAACGGGCGGCCGGTGATTTGCTGCTCGATGGAATTTGGATTCATCGGCGGATCGATGGGAGCGGTGGTGGGAGAAAAAGTGGCCCGCGCGATCGAGCGTTCGCTCGAGACAAAGGAGCCGCTGATTATCGTCTCGTGTTCGGGTGGCGCGCGGATGATGGAAGGCGCGGTGAGCCTGATGCAGCTCGCCAAAGTGGCGGCGGCACTGGCGAGGCTGGACGAAGCGCGGATTCCGTTTATTTCGGTGCTTACGGATCCGACCACGGGCGGCGTGACGGCAAGTTACGCGATGCTGGGCGATTTGAATATTGCCGAGCCCGGCGCACTGATCGGGTTTGCTGGGCCGCGGGTGATTGAGCAAACCATCCGGCAGAAACTGCCCGAAGGATTTCAGACGGCGGAATTTCTGCTCGAGCATGGCTTCCTCGACGCGGTGGTGCCCCGCAAGGAATTGAAACCTTACATCGGCCAGGCGCTGGATTTTTTCCTTAATTGACACGGCAAGAGAAAGCCGGACGCATCAGCCTGGTGCCAGTAGTCAGAAAAGTTCCCTCATCCGGTTTGAGCGGGAACCTCAGGGGCTGAAGCCCAACGAATAGAAGCGGCTGAATGTCGCGGTTGAAACCGCGACCTACAAAGCGGGTCTACCAAATAGGCGTCGCTGATGAATTACGAACAATCGGTTCGCGAGCTGTTGGCGCTGGGAAAAGAGCTGGCCGCGCCGCGGCAAGCGCGCGTGCAGAAGTTCGGCCTCGAAAACATTACCAGGCTTTGCGAACACCTCGGCAATCCACAGCGCAAGCTGCCGTGCGTCCACATCGCCGGCACGAATGGCAAGGGATCGACGGCGGCGATGCTCGAATCCATTTTGCGCTCCGCCGGCATGCGAACCGGCCTCTACACTTCGCCTCACCTGGAACGAATCAACGAGCGCATCCGCATCGGCGGAGAAAATATTTCCAATGCCGAGTTCGCGGAATCGTGGGCGCGCATCCGGGCGGCGGTTGAGTCGCTCATGGCCGCAGGACGCCTGGCGGCTCACCCGACATACTTTGAATGCCTGACGGCGATGGCGTTCCTGGCTTTCGAGAAAGCCGGAGTGGAATTCGCGGTGTACGAGGTTGGGCTCGGCGGAAGGCTGGACGCCACCAACGTGGTGACGCCGGAAGCGGCGGTGATCACGCCGATCGATTTCGATCACGAAGATTATCTGGGCCACTCGATCGCGGAAATTGCCGCGGAAAAAGCGGGCATCATCAAACCGGGCGCGTGGGTGGTGAGCGCGGTGACTCGGGCGGAAGCGCGCGAGGGGATCGCGCGGCGGTGCGCGGAGAAGAGCGCGCGGCTCGTGGAAGTTGGAAGCGCGTGGCAAGCGGAAGTAGTTCACGCGTGCGGCGGATGCTATCGGACCACGATTGTGGCGCCCGATTCGGCCGACAAAATCCTGCTCGATTTGCCGCTCCGCGGCCGGTTCCAGGTGCAGAATGCGCTGACTGCTGCGACGGCCGCCCGGCTGCTGCTCGCGCGCGGGTTTCCGATCCAGGATGATTCCATCGCGCGCGGAATCGCGGGCGTGCGATGGCCCGGGCGCCTCGAACGCATGCTGGAGAATCCCGAAGTGTATCTCGATGGAGCCCATAATCCTTCCGGCGCAAGAGAGCTTCTTCGCTTTTGGGACGAGAACTTCGAGGGGCGGGGAATCGTGCTCGTTTACGGCGCGATGCGCGATAAAGCCGTGGATGAAATCGCCGGACTGCTTTTTCCCCGCGCAAGCGAAGTGATCCTCACCCAGCCGCGCCAGCCGCGTACGATTTCCGCCGCGCTGCTGGCGGAGATGACGGCTCATCTGGCAAAGAAAATCAGCGTTGTTTGCGATCCGGCCGAAGCAGTGGAACAAGCGATTGAATCGGCGCGGGCGGGTGAAGCGATTTTCGCCACAGGCTCGCTCTATCTTGTCGGCGACCTGCGAAGCTATTTTTCCAGCCGAGTGACAAACGGCCGGCCGTCTGGCGCGCTCACCGCGGCCGCGCATCCATCCGAAATCCGGTAGAAATCTCCGGCAAATCGTAGAAATTTCTTTCAAAAACGCGAATATCTCTGTGAAATCGTATCGTTTCCGCCGAAAACGAACAGTTTTGCAAACCCGCTGAGCCGCCTGCGCGCGGATTGCGAACAGAAATTTCCCGCGTTCGGACGGAATCTGCGAGGCCGTTCAATGATTTAGGGGAAATTGTGAACAATTCGCGGAATTGGTGCGTTTATTCGGTGGGTGTTGGAAGAAAAACTGCACGCTGGAACGTCTAAGTGTAAGCAGACGGGGGACCAATGACGCGCGAGGAACGACGACAAAGGTTGGAATCGTTTGGCCGCGCGCCGGCGTTGCTTTCAAACGCGCTGCGGCAATTTCCGAAGAAGATGTGGCTGTACAAGCCTGTTCCGGAGCGGTGGAGCATTCACGAGATCATCCTGCATCTCGCCGATAGCGAGGCGACCGCCTATGTGAGGTGCCGCCGCTACATCGCCGAGCCCGGAACCCACACGCCGCAATTTGATGCTGCACGCTGGGCCGGCTCGCTCGGATACTTCCACCAGAGCACGCGCGAAGCGCTCGAGGTCATCCGCCGGCTGCGACGGATGACCTATCAATTGCTCATCACTCTTCCGGATCCGGTGTGGTCGCACACCGTGGGGCCCTCCACCGGAGACGGCATGAACCTGGAGCAATGGCTCGAAGTTCAGGAGCGTCACATCCCCCACCACATCGAGCAGATGAGATTGAACTACGAAGGATGGCTGAAGAGCCATCCGCCGCGGAAATCCCCGGCGTCTTCCGCTTCCGCACGATTCAGCATGCCCTCCCGCATCATCGGGATTGCTGCCGCAACCCGCTAGAAGTCATCTGGCTCTGTTGAGATCCTCGCGAATTTGGCTCAGCCCCGATTCTGGCGCGCGTTGTACCGGAATTGAAAACAAAGCGGGAGCCCTTCGACTTCGCTCAGTACAAGCGAGCTTCCCCTGGCTATGCTCGGGGCAGGCCGCACTCCAAAGGTCTCGCGGGCGGCGCAAAGGAAATGGGCAGCGCTCCGGACAACGGCAGCGCGTGAAGGGATCGCTCTCTGCATGGCGCATCGCCGGCTGCGATTCGGTTCATGCGCTCGCACCAGAGGGCGGGTTGCCGGGGTTTGCTGCGGGTGGTAGGATGAAGGGCCATGACGAGCGAAATGAATCGGAAGCCGCGCATTGGTATCCCGTATCGCACACGAAAAGAAGAACTTAAGGGCGAGCGCCGCAAGTACAACATGTATGTCGAGGCGGTGTGCCAGGGGGGTGGTGAACCAGTTCCAGTCTCGCTTGGTCTCGAACCGTCCGCCTTGAACGAGTTGGCCAACACTCTCGACGCTATCGTGTTACCTGGCAGCCCGATGGACGTCGATCCGGCGCGTTACCACGAGTCTCGCCATCCGAAAACTGCCGACGGGGATGTAGAACGCGAGAAGACGGACCAGGCGCTGCTGGAGCACGCGTTTGCCGCGCACAAACCTGTTCTGGCGATCTGTTACGGAGTGCAGAGCCTGAACGTCTTTCTAGGGGGCACGCTAGTGCAAGATTTGCCCAGCGAGATCGGGACGCAAATCGCCCACCCGTGGACAGGCCAGGAGCAGGGCGCTCCAGAACCGAGGCATCCGGTGCGGCTCGAGCCGGGGTCGCGGCTGGCTCGCTTGGCGGGAGCGGCGAAAGCGGAAGTGAACAGTTCGCATCACCAATCGGTGCGCAAGCCGGGGCGTGGCTTGCGAGTTGCGGCGCACGCGGCCGATGGCGTGATCGAGGCGGTCGAATGGACGGGCGATTCGAACTGGGTCACAGGGGTGCAGTGGCATCCCGAGCGGATGGCGCAGACGGATCGATTCGCGCAGTCGCTCTTCAAAGAGCTGATTTCGGCAGCCCGTCAAGTGCCGGTGCAGTCGTAAATCCACCGAAATTTCAGGGCCGCATGGACATTCCGGGTGGGACTCCTTATTCTGCTCTCACTTTTTGTGCCTGAGTTTTCTACATTTCTTCTGGGGGAACCATGATTTCGCTCGCGGGGAAGGCAGCGCTCGTGACCGGAGGGTCGAGAGGGATCGGGGCCGCGACGGTGAAAATGTTCGCGCAGGCCGGCGCCGACGTTGTGTTCAATTACCATCGGAGCCGGGAAGCAGCAGCGCAGGTGGAGCAGGAAGCCCGGAAGCATGGCACGCGCATCGAATCGTTGAAGGCCGACCTCGGGAAAATGGCGGATGCCCGGAGGCTGGTGGAATTCACCCGCGAGAGGCTGGGACGGCTGGACATTCTCGTGGCGAACGCGGGAATCTGGAACGAGAAGGACACTCCCATCGAGAAACTGACGGAACGCGAGTGGGATGAAATGGTGCGCGTAAATTTGAAAAGTGTCTATTCGGTGATTCATTTTGCCGTGCCGCAGATGATCGCGCAAAAGTCCGGCCGGATCGTAGCGATCAGTTCCACGGCCGGGCAGCGCGGTGAGGCATTCCATTCGCACTACGGGGCGACGAAAGGCGCCATCATCAGCTTCGTGAAGGGCCTTGCGACCGAGCTTGCCCGGCACGACATCCTCGTGAATTGCGTCGCGCCCGGATGGGTGGATACGGACATGTCGGCCGGGGTGCTGCGGACAAAGGCCGGGTTGAAGGAAGCGATCGTGCCCATTCCATTGAAGCGCGTCGCCACCGCCGAAGAAATCGCGGGGCCGATCCTTTTCGCGGCTTCGGATCTGGCAACGTTTATCACGGGTGAAGTGATCAATGTAAATGGAGGTTCGATTCTGTGCGGATAGTTTTTCGAACGGTTCTTGCCGGTTTCCTCCTCGTGGGAACCCGGATCGCGCTGGCGCCGGCTTTG
Organism: Candidatus Sulfotelmatobacter sp.; assembly: GCA_035624115.1. GTDB lineage: Bacteria > Acidobacteriota > Terriglobia > Acidiferrales > UBA7541 > Palsa-295. The sequence goes on from DASPSD010000031.1 coordinate 51,344, forward strand.
GCGGTGGCGCAGGATCCCAATACGATGATGCCCACCGAGAGCGCGGCCAAAGCGAAGCAATTGATCGAGGCAGCCGTGCAGGCCATGGGAGGGAGCACGTACCTCAACGTGCGCGATGCAACCTGCACCGGAAAGCTCAGCCAGTTCGGGCACACCGGCCAGCTCAATGGGTACGCAAAATTCATCGACTATTCCAAGCCGCCCGACCGGGATCGCACCGAAAATCTTCCGCAGCGCAATATCATCACCGTGATGAACGGAGACAAAGGTTGGGTGCTCGACCGTGGCGGCGTTTCCGAAGCGCTGCAAACCGACGTGGCGGCATTCGTAGGGGACACGAAAAAGGACATCGACAATGTCCTGCGGCGCCGCTACAAGGAGCCGGACACAGTGCTCCGCTATGCCGGGCGCGATGTGGTGGACCTGCGAGAGGTGGATTGGATCGAGATGGTCGATAGCGACGACCGCACGATCCGCATCGCGTTTTCCACCGAGACGCACCTGCCGGTGCGAAAAGTGGTGACTACGCGCGACCCGAACCTGCGCATGAAATTCGACGAGACCGAATACTACTCGAATTATCACCCGCTCAGCGGCGTCGAAACGCCGTTCCAAATCACGCGCGAGCGCAACGGGGTGAAGTTCTATCAGGTGTTTTTCGATAGCTGCGAATACAACACCAACCTTTCCGATTCGCTATTCACGAAAGAATCTCTCGAAGAACGCTGGGAAAAAGTCGCTCCAAAGAACAAAAAGAAGAGCAAGGACTGAAGCCCGTTCGTCGATCGCTGAAAATTCCGGAATTTCCGTTCCGTTTCCCTTGAATCTCGATGGGTCTGCCTGCGAGTGGCCCGCCGCGCGCCGTGCGCGGTATAATCACCGGATGCCAATTACGCGGAAATCCGATCCGATGCACGGCACGACGGTGTTGTGCGTGCGCCGCGACAACAAAGTGGTGCTGGCCGCCGATGGCCAAGTGACGCTCGGCGAGGGAGTGATCAAGCACAGCGCCAAGAAAACGCGCCGGCTTTTCAACGACAAGATTCTGGCGGGATTTGCGGGGAGCACGGCCGACGCGCTCTCGCTCTTTGCCCGCTTCGAAGGGAAATTGCAGGAGTATCATGGCAACCTGCCGCGGGCGGCCGTGGAGCTGGCCAAAGAGTGGCGCACGGATCGTTCGCTCCGCCACCTGGACGCATTGTTAATCGTGGCCGATGCCAAGTCCACCTTCCTGCTTTCGGGAAATGGCGACGTGATCGAGCCGGACGACGGGATCTGCGCAATCGGCTCGGGGGGCCCTTACGCGCTGGCGGCCGCGCGGGCGCTCGCAAAGGTTACGAAAATGGGCGCCAAGGACATCGCGCAGGAAGCCATGCGCATCGCCAGCGAAATCTGTATTTTCACGAACGCGAATTTCAGCATCGAAGAATTGTGACGGGAATTCGGAGCAAGACATGGTGATCTATCTTTCCGGGGAGTCGCAGACGGCCGAACCCGAGCCGCTTCCCTCTTTTGACGAGCTTACGCCGCGCGAAATCGTGGTGGAGCTCGACAAATACATCGTGGGACAAAACGCCGCAAAAAAGGCGGTTGCCATTGCGCTGCGCAACCGCGTTCGCCGGCAGAAACTCCAACCGGAAATGGCGGAGGATATTCTTCCCAAGAACATTCTGATGATCGGGCCGACCGGCGTGGGCAAGACGGAGATTGCGCGGCGCCTGGCGCGGCTGGCCGGATGTCCGTTTGTGAAGGTGGAAGCCTCGAAATATACGGAAGTGGGATACGTCGGGCGCGACGTCGAGTCCATGGTGCGCGACCTGGTGGAGACTTCGATCGATATGGTGCGGGAAGAAAAGCTCGACGAAGTCGCCGAACGCGCCGAACAATCGGCGGAAGAGCGCCTGCTGGATCTGCTGCTCCCTGCTTCCCCGATGCCGGCGGACGCGAATCCGGCCGCGGAAGCGGCGCGGCGCGAGCAGGTGCAGCGCACGCGCGAAAAATTGCGCGCGCAATTGCGCGAGGGAAAGCTCGACCAGCGGCTCGTGGAAGTCGAAGTGCGCGAGCGCGCGATGCCCGCCTTCGAAATCATCACCAACCAGGGCGTCGAGGAAATGGACATCAACGTCAAGGACATGCTCTCGGGTTTCTTCGGCCAGCAAAAGAAGAAGCGCAAGATGACCGTGGCCGAAGCTTTCGACTACCTCATCCAGGAAGAAGAAAGCCGGCTGATCGATATGGACCAGGTGACGCGGATCGCGGTGGACCGCGTCGAGCAGATGGGGATTCTCTTTATCGACGAAGTCGATAAAATCGCCGGGCGTGAAACGGGACACGGGCCGGACGTTTCTCGCGAAGGGGTGCAGCGCGATATCCTGCCGATCGTCGAGGGCACCACGGTGAACACGCGCTACGGCATGGTGCGCACGGACCACATCCTATTCATCGCCGCGGGCGCATTCCACACCACGAAGCCCTCGGACTTGATTCCCGAGCTGCAAGGCCGCTTCCCGATCCGTGTCGAGCTGAGCTCGCTATCGGAAGCCGATTTCATCCGCATTCTCACGGAACCAAAAAACGCGCTCATCAAGCAGTACACCGCGCTGCTGGATACCGAGGGGCTGAAGCTTGGCTTCACCGAGGATTCGATTGCCACGATTGCGCGGTATGCGGCGATGGTCAACGAACAGACCGAAAACATCGGGGCGCGCCGCCTGCACACGATTCTGGAAAAAGTGCTGGAAGAAATCTCGTTTGAAGCCCCGGAAATGAAGAAAAAAACCGTGAAGGTAGACGCCGCCTACGTGCAGAAGCAGCTCGCGAACATCGTAAAGGACCAGGATCTGAGCCGCTACATCCTCTAAAGAGCGCGAAACTCGAAAATGGAAATTCGAAAATCGGGAGAGCGTCCCGAGTCCAGTCCAAAGCCCCGCAAGTTGCCGAGTTTCGAGTTTCTAGTTTCGATTTGCGCCTTTTCGCTGCTGCTGGGGTGCGCGTCTCCGGGAGACCCGATTGAACGCAAGCCCCCGGTGCCGGAAACCGTGAAAGACCTCGCTGCTTCGCAATCGGGCAACGACGTCGCGCTGACTTTTACTCTTCCCAAGGAGACCGTTGAGCGCCGAGTCCTGAAACATGCGCCGGGGATAGAGATTTACAGAGATTTTGTTCCCGTCTCCGCCGGAACGCCTTCGCTTCCGGCCGCGGCAAATCCGACGCTGCTTTTCACCATTCCTTCGGAAGTGCTGGACAAGTATCTGGCGCGAGGCCGCGTCCGTTTCGTCGACACTTTGACAGCGGGAGATTTTGCGAAGCACTCCGGCAGCGAAGCGCTCTACATGGTCCGCACGCGAGCCTCGCGAAAGAGGGAGTCGGCAGATTCCAATGTCGTTGCGCTGCAAATTTATCCGGCGGCCGATCCCGTCGAAGACCTAAAGGCAGAGATAACCCATTCGGCCGTCGCTTTGACTTGGACAACCCCGCGAAGAACTGTGGCTGGCCCCGCTCCGCCCATCGCCGCGTTTGAAATCTTCCGCGTCCAGCCGGAGACGGCCGCGCCCACTGGCGCTCCAAGTCCTGCTCCCCAAAAAGGCCCGCTTAAAATCGGCGAAAGCACGGCCCCTGAATTCAGGGACACACAATTTGAATTCGGCAAGACGTACGTCTACTCGGTGAAATCCGTGATCCATTACCCGGGTCTGACGCTCGAATCCGCCGAGTCAAATCTCTTGAGCGTCACTCCAAAAGACGTTTTCCCTCCCGCTGCCCCGCAGGGGCTTGTGGCGGTGTACGTGCCCGCCGCCGGCGGCGTGCCTGCGCACTTGGAGCTTTCCTGGGCCATCAATCCTGAAACCGACATTGCGGGTTACAACGTCTATCGGAGTGAGGAGCCTGGCTCTCCTGGGACACGGGTGAACGCGGAATTATTGCTTACGCCCGTGTTTCGCGATATGAATGCGGTACCCGGCCGCCGCTACTCCTACAGCGTTACCGCGGTGGATCGCTCCGGCAATGAAAGCCCTGCCGGGGCGAGTGTCGTTGCCGGCATCCCGTCCGAAGGCCCGTCGTCGCCATGATTGAAATGATTCCGATCGACCGGATCGTTCCCGCTGAGCAGCGCAGCGCGGCTGTGCATACAGGTGCGTACACGGGCGTTCTGCTGGGCATCGTGATGTTCGGGGCGCTTTTCGTCGCCAACCGGCTTCCCTGGCTCGAGAGCCGCGCGCTGGAGCGGAACGCCGCGTGCTATTCCCTGTTTGTTCTCATCATGTTGATTCCGGTGGCGCGTTTTTTGAACCGGCCGTTGCAGATGTTCACTTCGGCGATGATCGGGTGGGTCATCTTCGTCTTGTGTTATTACGCGGCGGGCCTGTATTTTCGCGATCTGTTCCAGGTTCTGCGGACGCCCTTTGAAGCGCTGGTGGAAGGCGCCGTGATTTACGGTGTATGCGCCGTGGGTTCCTGGGTGGGCGCGATGGTTCTGCACGCGCGAAATCATCCGATCATCCGTCGGCGGCGCCGCATCGATTCGGAACTTCATCATCACCATCAATGAAGCTCTGTCGCTTCCAGCCAATTGAACTCCCGGCGAAGGAATTGAGCCGCTCGGCGCACGCCGTTCATCCCGCGCCCCGCAGCGGCATCATCGAAGGCCACACGGTTGTGGAGATCATTGCCGAATTGTGGGGAACGCGGGAACGCACGGGGAAATCCTGGCCGCTTGAGACAGTGAAACTGCTGCCTCCTTCGGCGCCGAGCAAGATCGTTTGCGTGGGGAAAAACTACGTGGATCACGCCGCCGAAATGGGAGGCCCGCCACCGAAAGAGCCGGTTATTTTTCTTAAGCCGCCTTCCTCCATCATCGCGCCCGAGGAGCCCATCATTCTGCCGCGCATTTCGAAGCGCGTCGATTACGAGGGAGAAATTGCCGCGATCATGGCACGGCCGTGCCATGAGCTGCGCCCGGACGAAGATGTGCGGCCTTATATCGCCGGCTACACCTGCTTCAACGACGTGACCGCGCGCGACATTCAATACGGCGATGGCCAATGGACCCGCGGCAAGAGCTTCGACACGTTTTGCCCCTTCGGGCCGGTGCTCGAGACGGAATTTGAACCAGCCGCGGCCACGATCGAAACGCTCGTGAATGGAGCGAGGAAACAGTTCATACGCGGCTCGGAAATGATCTTTTCCGTTGATGTTATAATCCGATTCATCGCCGAGGTGATGACGCTCGAGCCCGGAGACGTGATCGCCACCGGAACGCCCTCGGGCATCGGGCCGCTCGCCGCCGGGGACGTGGTGGAAGTGATCGTGAGCGGGATCGGAACGCTTCGCAATCCTGTCATCGGCCCCGGCAATGCCCGCGAAGTTTGACGCGGCGCTGGCCGCTTGCGGCGGCAGGGGATAAGTGATCACCTCGAAGAGTTCCATAGAGATTGGGAGAAAGCGCGCGAAACGCTGGTCGAAATCGCCGTGAGGGCCGGCGCGCGCAAAGTCGGACGTTGAAAGACTTATTTTCGGATTGGCACAATTGGGCGCCGCTGGCCGGGCTGGTAGTGCTGGCCATCGTCACCATTATCTTCTGGCTGATGCGCAAGCCGGAAGACGCCGCCGAGATCGAACGCCAGCGCCGCGCCTATTTGAATCGAGTGGGCAGGATTGTCGAAGGCCAGGTGCTCGAAGTGGTGAATCACCCGGGCGGCGCGAAGGATGCGAAGCGCGCGGGCACATTCGGCAAGCGAGCAGCGGCCACGGCCAATGGCGCGCAAAAGCTGCTCTATTACACTTATTCGATTTCCGGCGTCACTTACGAAACCGCGCAGGACATCACCGGCCTCGAAGACCAAGCGCATTTGAGCACAGTCATCGCCGGCCAGCACGCCAGCGTGAAATACGACCCCTCGAATCCCAGCAATTCCATCCTGCTCGCCGACGATTGGTCAGGCCTGAATTGATCTTCTGAACGCTACTCAGCGTAGTCCGCGGGTAAATTGTAGAGAAAAACCATTCGAATGCGGATGGATGGGCCGTGAAAAGCATCCGGGAGAGGATCGAAGGGCGCCGAATTGCGGATCGCTGTGAGCGCCGCTTGATCCAGGGGAACTTTACCTGAACTTCGCTCAACCGCCGGTCCGTCGCCCAACTTGCCATCGTGCTGAATGTTCACCACCACGCTGACCATCCCCTTTTCACCGAGCATGACTGGCTCCGGCATCACTGCGTACCAATTCCGCTTGACTGCGGGCAAGAATCTTCCGACATACGCCGTGAAATCTACACCCTCAGTGGGCGTAAGGATCTGGACTGCCGCTCCTGCGGCACCCAAGTGACGGCCTCCTGGTGGGCTGCCGGGAGGGAATGCAGGCACGGGGCCGAATTCCAAAGTATTCAACGTTTCCACAAGTGCTTCCAATCGATCAGGAGTCTGCGCGGCGACAACAAACGTCAAAGCGTAGCCTCTCACAACAGTCGAGACGATGCTTTCGTACTCAGTGTTGCCCAGCTCTCCCTTGGATTTGAAATCCATCCGCGAAAAATCCTTGCCCCCGAAATCGCAATCCTGAGCTTCGTGAATCAGCATGAGGCCCAGATGATCCTCCTGACGATGGCGCCCTTGCATCGTATTGAAGTCTTTGCCGGTTTGGATGCCCGGTGCGAAAGAGACATCCACTGCAAGAATTGTGACTCCAGGGTTTACGGGGACCAGGGTGTCAAAAGGCCGCTCAAGAAGAACGAGCAGTTGGTGAGTCTTCGAGGCGAGGAAGCCCAAAACAGCAACACTCGGTGCGGTGGCTTTGGAATCCTGTGCCTTATCCACGTTTAGGAGGAAATCTCCCGTGCGCCCACTTTGAACGGATAGGCTCTTCGGGAAGTGATATTTGAATGCGAAGAATTCATTTGTGTAGATGTTGTTCGAGACGAATCCACTTTCCGGCGTGATCCGGCGCGTGTCAAGCTGCTTGTCGCTCGCATCATTGGATTGTTTCCGGGTTGCAGCTTGCGTCGAGTCACTTTTCGATGGGGAGGGCTGCTGTGCAGCGCCGCGCACGGATATGGTGAGAAGCAGGGCAAGGGCTGCCGTCGCGTTTCGCGTGACTGCCGGCTTGGATGACCAGATCATGCGGAACAAAGCCATCATGTTGACTTGCAGCTGAATGGCCTCAAACGCAAGTCTGCGACCCGATAACGATTTCGTCAAGTAAGGGGAGAGCAGCCCGGCTGGCAGCAGCAGCGGCTTGCTCGAGGTGCGCGGGTGTGGCACGCTAGCCGCGCCGATTGTGGCAAGCAACCATGACTGAAGACCTCAAGCGTCACGATGGGCTGGAAGAGCTGCGGCGGCGCAGCGCCGAAGCCGAAGAAGGCGGCGGCAGAGAGCGCCGCGAGCGGCAGCACAAAGAAGGCAAATTGAGCGCGCGGGAGCGCATCGAGCTGCTGCTCGACGAAGGCACATTCGAGGAGCTCGACAAGTTCGTTCGGCACCGCTGCATCGATTTCGGAATGGAAGAGCAGCGGCCCGCGGGCGACGGCTTCATCACGGGCTTCGGCCGCATTGACGGGCGGCTCGTTTACGTCTTCGCGCAGGATTTTACCGTGTTCGGCGGCTCGCTTTCGGAAGCCAACGCCTCGAAAATCACGAAAATCATGGACCTGGCGATCCGCCAGGGCGCGCCGGTCATCGGGTTGAACGATTCCGGCGGAGCGCGGATTCAGGAAGGAGTGATGTCGCTCGCGGGCTACGCAGATATTTTCCTGCGCAACACGCTCTCAAGCGGCGTGATTCCGCAGATTAGCGCCATCATGGGGCCGTGCGCGGGCGGCGCGGTCTATTCGCCCGCGATCACCGATTTTATTTTCATGACGCGCGACACTTCCTACATGTTCGTCACCGGCCCGGACGTGATCAAGACGGTCACCCACGAGGAAGTGACCAAGCACGAGCTCGGCGGCGCCATGACGCACAACGCCACGAGCGGCGTAGCCCATTTCATTGCCGCCGACGACGCCGAATGCCTGGCAATGATCCGCGAGCTATTGAGCTACATCCCCTCGAATAATCTCGAGGACCCGCCGCGCCGCGCAACCTCGGATCCATGGGACCGCGCCAGTCCCGCGTTGAATACTCTCGTGCCAGAGGATCCGCTCAAGCCCTACGACATCAAGGACGCGATTCAAGGCGTGGCGGACGACGGCGAATTTTTCGAGGTGCACGAGCACTATGCGAAAAATATCGTGGTGGGATTCGCGCGGCTGGAAGGGCGTCCCGTGGGAATCGTCGCGAACCAACCGGCGTTTCTCGCAGGTGTGCTCGATATCAACGCGTCGGTGAAAGGCGCTCGGTTCGTCCGCTTCTGCGACGCCTTCAATATTCCGCTCATCACGTTCGAGGACGTTCCGGGATTCCTGCCCGGAACACAGCAAGAGTTCGGAGGAATTATTCGTCACGGCGCAAAATTGCTGTTCGCGTTTGCCGAAGCAACGGTGCCGAAAATTACCGTCATCACGCGCAAAGCCTACGGCGGAGCCTATTGCGTGATGGCTTCCAAACACATCCGCACCGACATGAATTTCGCGTGGCCGACGGCTGAAATCGCCGTGATGGGTCCCGAAGGCGCGGTGAATATCGTGTACAAGCGCGAGATCGACCGCGCCGCAGAGGGCGAGCGCGAAAAGTTGCGCCGCGAAAAAATCGAGGACTTCAGGACAAGGTTCGCAAATCCTTACGTGGCCGCCGAGCGCGGCTATATCGACGCGGTCATCGAGCCTTCGGAAACCCGCGCGAAACTCATCACGGCCTTGCGCTCGCTGGAAACGAAGCGCGACCTCAATCCCCGCAAAAAACACGGCAATATCCCGCTCTGAAGCCCCTGCTTTCTTCCCCCCAATCTATTTCGAAGCGGGACAGCTCCGATATGAAGCGGCTTCAAAAATGAGAATCCACTAATTTTCTCCCGCGCAAGGTGAATCTGCCCGGTCTCCCGATTGCTGGATGAACCGCACGAGCCCAAAACGTCCCGGCGGGACCACGGAGTTCCATCGTGAGCGATTATCTGGCGCGGATTACCGGCGCAGGCATTTCGACGGAAGCGAATGAAACGCTCGACCCAAACGATTGGAAGGGCTTTCGCGCGCAGGGACACCGCATGCTCGACGATATCCTCGATTACATCGAAACGATTCGCGACCGCCCCGTGTGGCAGCCGATGACAGACGAGGTTCGAGCGCGGATGCGCGGCACTTTTCCGAGCCAGCCAGCCGATCTCGCCGAAGTCCATGGTGAATTTCTGCGGGATATTCTGCCTTTCGCCGTGGGCAACGTTCATCCGGGTTTCATGGGGTGGGTGCATGGCGGAGGGACGCCGGCCGGCATGCTGGCGGAGATGCTCGCTGCGGGACTGAACGCCAACGTGGGAGGCCGCGATCAAGCGCCGCTCGAACTCGAGCGTCAAGTGGTCCGCTGGATGCGCGAGATCTTTGGCTTTCCGGAGGGCGCGACGGGCCTATTTGTCACCGGAACTTCCATGGCGAATTTCATCGCCGTTACGATCGCCCGAGATGCGGCCCTCGGCTTTGATGTGCGCCGCCGCGGTGTCGCCGCCAAAGAAAAGCAGCTCACCGCTTACGCCTCAACCGGAGTTCACGGCTGCATCGCAAAGGCCTTGGATCTTTCCGGCATCGGCAGCGATGCGCTGCGGCTGATCCGAACCGACAATCGCTACCGCGTCGATCTCGCCACGCTGGAAAAGGCCATCCGGTGGGATCGCGATGCCGGGTTGACTCCCTTCCTGGTAGTGGGGACCGCAGGGACGGTGGACACAGGGGCCATCGACGATCTCGCGGGCCTCGCCGATCTATGCCAGCGCGAGAAGCTCTGGTTTCACGTGGATGGAGCTTACGGGGCGCTGGCCAGGCTCGCTCCCGATCTCGCTCCAAGACTCGAGGGCATCGAACGCGCCGATTCACTCGGATTCGATTTTCACAAATGGGGACAAGTGCCCTACGATGCCGGCTTCCTTTTAGTGCGCGATAACGCGCTGCACTTGAACGCTTTCTCCACCGGCGCGGCATACCTCACGCGGTCCGATCGGGGATTGGCTGCGGGTTCACCCTGGCCCTGCGACTTCGGGCCGGATCTCTCGCGGGGCTTTCGAGCGCTGAAGACCTGGTTCACTTTGAAGGTTTACGGCACAGACGCGCTGGGAGCGGCGATTTCGCGCACCTGCGAATTAGCGCGCTACCTCGAAAGCCGCATTGCCGAGACACAGGAGCTCGAGCTGATGGCTCCCGTGGAACTCAATATCGTCTGTTTCCGTTACCGGGCGGAGGAGCCGGACCGCGTCAACGAAAAAATTATCATCGGCCTGCAAGAGTCCGGGATCGTTGCGCCGTCTTCCACGGTGATCGGAGGGCGAGTGGCGATTCGAGCAGCAATCGTCAACCATCGGACAGGCCGGGCGGAGATCGATGCGCTGGTGCAAAATACCCTCTCTCTGGGCCGCTCTCTCCAATACACTCTGCTGCAAGGAAAGGCCGCGCAGCAGACCGCGGAGTTTGATCTTCCGGCGGATTCGAAAACAGCCTTGCAGACGGTGGAGCAACAGTTGGTGTCGCAGCCGGGCTCTGTCGCCCTGCGGTTCCTGCGCGCCGGGATCCTCGAAAAAATGGGCCGGAAGGCGGAAGCCAGGAAGGCCTATATTGACTTGCTCCGCCTCGAGCCATCTCATCTAGGCGCGCTGAACCATCTCGGAAAACTTCTGGCCGCTGCCGGAAAGAAAATTGCGGCGCGGACGGTCTATTCCGAAGCGATTGCGCGGCATCCCGATGACCCCATGAGCCGCGTAAATTTTGCCGCCCTTCTAATAGAGGCCGGGGAGCCCGAGAAAGCTCGCGAGCACCTGGAGCACGCCCTGAAAATTGATTCCACGTGCCGGCTCGCCCATGCCGGCTTAGGGTTCGCGCTTGCGGACCTGGGAGATCCGGAGGGTGCTTCCGAGCACCGGCAAATCGCCTATCGCGGGCACTGCGTGATACCAGTGGAGTATTGCGGCGAGCAGCCGCCGATCACGGTCTTGGAGCTGGTCACCACCACCGGAGGGGGCGTCCGGGTGGAGAGCTTTTTGAGCGAGGGCATGTTCCAAAAATACCTCGTCGCCACGGAGTTCTACGACTCGAGCACGACCTTGCCGCCTCATCAACTCGTAGTCAACGCCATCGGGGATGCCGATACGGCTCGGGCCGCACTGGACGGCGCCGAAATTCTGCTCCGCTATACAACCGCGCCTGTAATTAATCCGCCGGCAGCGGTCCTCGGGACGGGCCGTTGCGATGTTGCAAGGCGCCTTTCCGGGTTGCCAGGCGTGATTACTCCGCGGACTTTAATCTTTTCGCGCGAATCACTCGCCGGATCCGACGCCCGCACAATGCTCGATCGTCATGGATTCGAGTTTCCTCTTCTGCTGCGAACGCCCGGCTTTCACGGAGGCGAACACTTTCTGCGAGTGGAAAGTTTCGATGAACTTCCTGCGGCGCTTCAAGGGCTTCCGGGCCGTGATCTAAACGTGATCCAGTACCTCGATGCGCGCGGGGCTGACGGAAAGTGGCGCAAGTACCGCGTCATGATGATCGATGGACGGCTCTATCCGCTGCACGTGGCAATCTCGCGCCATTGGAAAATCCACTATTTCAGCGCCGAGATGGCAGACAATGCGGAGCACCGCGCTGAGGACGCCAAGTTCCTCGAGGGCATGGCCGGCGTGCTTGGGCCCCGCGCCCTGACGGCACTCGAGCGAATTCAAAATATCCTCGGGCTCGATTATGGCGGCATTGATTTTGGTTTGAACGAATCCGGCGATATCCTGCTCTTCGAAGCAAACGCCACGATGGCCGTTGTTCCATCCGACGCAGACTCCCGATGGGACTATCGCAATCCTACGGTGGAACGAATTAATCAAGCTGTGTTGCGGATGTTGATTGCGAGGGCAGGGGTGAACAACGAAGCTCGATGAGTATTTCGTCTTGGCGGTCACCGCCATTTATTTGTTTGTGCCCGACCGGACCCGAGGCGCCGCTGCGGGGGCGCGGAATAAGTTGCAGGCTTTGGTAACCGCCGCCTGTGTACGAAGCTCCCTGGCTGGAATTTCCAGGTTCGCCCGCGTCAGGGCCAAATCCCTCTCGGCTGCTCTTTTGCGGAACCCGCCGCCTGTGATGTGAAGGAGCACATGGGATCCTGGGATGATTCTGTTGGACCTGACTGCCTGCATCAGCGCGGCGAGCGCAACCCCAGCGGCCGGGTCTAGATCAATCTCCTCGCATTCTTCAAAAAGCCGCATGGCCCGAAGAACTTCATTATTTCTGACCCCGAACAGATCGCCTTGGCTTTCCTTCAGGACGTCAAACAAACCACCGCCAATTGCATAGGGCGGCCTTTGATTCGAAAGAACGGAGGCCAGAATTCGTCGCGTCAAGGCTCTGGCTCGGCTCCGTTCCATGCGGATGAATTCGCGCCGGCCTCTCCTCCAGGAATCCAGAATGGGGGTGAAGGGCAAGTTCTGGCTGAGCATCAGCCGGGGGAGCGTGCGACTGAATCGTGAATTTTGGGTCAATCGTTTTGCGGCCACATGGGCCGCGATGGCTCCAGCGCCGCTGCTAATGGCTTGAAAATAGTAATCCGGCAGGGCGCCGATGGTTTCCACGGCGCTCAGCATCGCGGCTCCCAGCCCGTCGCGGCGCCCCACGTTTCGGACACCGCCCTCACGCCGGAATCCTTCGCGCCGCGAAACAGCGTCCCCCAAGGCAATCGCGTCAGAATAGTCCGCATTCCCTGAGAGAGAGACGATTTTCACAGAGGGGCCAAGCGGGCGGGTGAACTGCATTGCCTTCATACCGCTCGCGGGAACGACAATCAGGCAGCGAATGCCGTTTTCAGAGCAGATTCGAGCGAAGGCTGCTGCGGAATTCCCAGCCGATGCCACCACCAGAACTTCTGAGCCGCTCTGGGGAATTCGAGACAGAACCCCGTAAGCTTCCAGCTCCTTGAAAGTGGCGGTCTCGAGCCTGGCGCCTCTTTCCGGCCAATATCCGCTGAAGGTGATCCAAAGATTCGGAAGGCGGAGAATCGAGCTGAGACGCGCGCTTTTGTAAGTGACGGGAATAGCGGCTCCGGCCAACAGGTTCGCTGCAGGCAACCAACAGCGGTATCGGTACAAACCATCTTGTGTCTCATCGCATACGAGCGTGCGAGAAGAATACAGGGTGGTCAGCAAGGAAGCGGAGTGCGAGCGGGGACATTCGAGCATCCAACCATCGTCCGTGAATCGACAGCCGCAGGCCGGGCAAGCGAGCTGATAGTGCGCTGCCTTCTCGCTGGGGCGTTCCCGTTTGGGGACATCGAGATCCCGAATCGGGCTTTCTTTCACTCTTCAGGAACCTCATTGCGGGCATCTGGCGGCACTGCGATTTAATTATTTTTTTCTTAGAATTGCTCGCCGCGCGCGCGGCGTCCGGACGGACTCTTGCAATCGAGGTTCCCCAGCCTGCCTCCGCAATGGATGGCGGAACAGAGTGGGGCCAGTCCGAGTGGCACAGCGATTGCAAATCTATCCCGGCGGCCGGGTCGGCCGAACCGGCCATTCAAGATAGACCGATGAAATCCAATTCAAGCTTGGTAGATCAGAGATTTCGGCGGGCCCTCGCCCTCCAAAAGCAGGGCCACACCGTGGAGGCTAGAAACGAATACCTGAAGGTGCTTGAAATCGATCCTTCGCACGGGCCAGCGCTCAACAACGTTGGGAGCCTCTTGCTCGCCGCGGGAAACCTTCCAGCCGCGCGAATCGCGTATGCCGAGGCCGTCGCCCGGCATCCGAATGATCCCGTGAGCCGGTCGAATTTAGGGAATCTGCTGCGCGAAGAAGGTGAGCTGGCCGCCGCACGCGAGCACTATGAGCACGCTCTACGCGTGGATCCGAATCTCGTGCAGGCGCATGAGGGTTTGTCCTATGTGCTGGCGGACCTGGGAGATGAAGAGCGCGCCGCATGGCACCGCCGCAAAGCCTTTGAACATCGTTTCCTGATCGCCTTGCCCTATCTCGGAAAAGGCAAGGGAATATCGGTGCTGCAGCTCGTGTCGTCCAACGGCGGCAACGTGCGAACGCGGGAATTTCTCGATGAGCGCGTGTTCCGGACCTTTGTTGTCCTTCCAGAGTTCTACGATCGAAAGGTTGCCTTGCCTCCGCATCAAATGGTATTCAATGCCATCGGTGACGCCGACGTCGCAGCAGCGGCGCTCACGGCTGCCGAGCCTTTTCTCGCTCTCACTCAAGCACCCGTCATCAACCCGCCCTCGGCCGTGCTCGCTACGCGCCGGCTCGACATATCCAGGCGCCTTTCGGGATTGCCGGGGGTGGTTACCCCCAGAACGGTCGCCCTGCCGCGAGAGATTCTCACTGCTCCCGACGCCGAGGCCGCGCTCGCCGCACAGGGATTCCGATTCCCCGTCCTATTGCGAACGCCCGGTTTCCACACCGGCGACCATTTTGTGCGGGCCAAAATTCCCGATGAGCTTCCTGCCGCGCTCGCGCAGCTTCCCGGGCAACAATTGCTGGCAATCCAGTACCTCGAGGCACGCGGGACCGATGAAAAGTGGCGCAAGTACCGAGTGATGATGATCGATGGGAAGCTCTACCCGCTGCACGTGGCCCTCTCCTCGAATTGGAAGGTTCACTATTTCAGCTCCGAAATGGCGGATAATTCCCTTGGCCGCGCCGAGGAAGCCCAGTTCCTGGCCAATATGGCCGGTGTCCTCGGGCCGCGCGTCTTGGACGCTCTCACGCGGATTCAGAAAACTCTCGGCCTCGATTACGGTGGAATCGATTTCGGATTGAACCGGGACGGCGACCTGGTGCTCTTCGAGGCGAATGCCACGATGGTGGTCCTTTCCCCCGGCGCGGACCCCCGCTGGGACTACCGTCGCACTGCGGTGGAGCAAATTTACCAAGCGGTGGCGAACATGCTGCTGGCCAGAGCGAACGCCGGTGCGCAGCACACGAATTGGAGTTCGGCCGGTGCGGATTGAGCCTTGTTGGCGCTTGCTTGAAACGAAGCGCGACCTCAATCCCCGCAAAAAAAAACGGCAATATCCTGATCTAGGTATTTCTGCTTCTGCTTGCCGCCTCAGGCGCGCTTGCCGACGTACCAAGGCGCACTCAGCGTAAAAATGCGCTGGTTCCCGCGGGAGAGCAACACCCATTCCAAGAGCCGGCCACGCTGATTGTGAAAGAAATATTCATACCATCTGTCTTCCACAAGCTCGGGGATCACCACGATGATCGTGCGGGAAGGGTTTTTCGCTGAAAGGTCGAGAACATACTGCACGATGGGAATGATGACGAAGCGATAGGGCGAGGGGAGGATTTCCAGCGTTGGCGGGACCGCGCCCGCCGCGCGGAACGGCCCGGCCACGTACCGCTCCCAATCCATTTGCAGCAATTCCGATTGCTCGGCAGGATCCACGTGAAGGGCGATCACTTCCGGCGAAAGCCGCGCGGCAAACTCAATCCCCTGGCGGGTGATGCTGCTCCAGCGGTCGATTGCAATGATGGCAATCGGATGCTCGTTGGCGTTGGCAGGGTGCGCTGGAACCATGCAAGTGGTTTCCATCTTCACCATGTGATAGTGGCGGCGGACAATCGTGAAGAAGAACATCGTAAACGGAATGAAAAGCAGAGTAATCCACGCGCCTTCGGCGAACTTCGCCACGAGCACGACGATCACGGTGACACCGGTGACGAACGCGCCGAGTCCATTCACGATTGCGCTCTTCTCCCAGTGCGGGACGCGGTTTTTCCACCAGTGCATCACCATGCCGGCCTGCGAAAGCGTGAAAGCGAGAAATGCGCCGATGGCGAAAAGCGGGATGAGCCGGTCGGTGACGCCGCCGAACGCGATCAGAAGACTGCCCGTCAGGAAAGCCAGAACGACGATGCCATAGCTATAAACCAGCCGCCGGCCGCGATACCCGAACACATGAGGAAGGTAATTATTCTGCGCGATGGCGCGGCAGAGGCGCGGAAAATCCGCAAAGGCCGTGTTCGCCGAAAGCGATAGAACGGCAAGGATCGAGGCGATGGTGAGGTAGTAGAAGTAGCCTTTGCCGAAAACGGCGGCAACAAGCATCGAGAGAAGGCTCTGATACCCGGGCTGGCCGGGATCCGTGGCGGCGATGCCATATGCCTTCACGAGATAGGAAATTCCAGCCAGCAGCACGCCGAGGAGAAAAATAATCACGCTCAGGGTGCGCTGCGCATTCTTGACGGTGGGCTCGCGAAAGGCCTTCACGCCGTTGCTCACCGCCTCGACGCCGGTCAAAGCCGTGCAGCCGCTTGAGAAAACTTTGAGCAACAGCCAGAATGTCACGGCCTGAGTCACCGGCGGCGGAGGCGGAGGCACAGTCACGGGCACGGGATGCCCGCCGGCCTGTATGACGCGGAGGATGCCCGCACCGATCGTAATCAAAAGCGTGGCGACAAAGAGAAAAGTGGGGATCGAAAAGGCTAACCCGACTTCGCGCACGCCGCGAAGGTTGAAGATCGTGATGATGATCAGGATGATCACGCACAGCGAAACTGTATAGGGCTGCAACGACGGCACCGCCGAAATTAGTGCGCCCACCCCTGCGGAAATTCCCACGGCCGCCGTGAGGATGTAATCGGCAAGGAGTGCCGCCGCCGCAAGCAAGCTCGCGCTCGCGCCAAGATTGAATCGCGCTACGGTATAAGATCCACCGCCCGAGGGGTAAGCCGCAATCGTCTGGCGATAGGAAAAGTACACGATCACTAGCAGCGTAATGATCGCCGCGCTGACGGGGATCAAGTAGCGCACGCCAAGTGCGCCCAAGGGAATCAGGAGGCTCAAAGCGGCTTCCGGACCGTAGGCGGCGGAACTGAGCGCATCGAGGCCGAAAATGGGGATGCCTTGCGTCGCTCCAATCTGTTCCGCGCGTTCGTCGCTCGTCTTGATAGGCTTGCCGACAACCATGTCAAGAATGTTCATTGGCAGCTCCCGATTCTCGCAACGCTCAATTCGGGAAAAGATTGTGTTGCCCGCCGGACTGCGCAGCGCTCGGAATGGGATGGCGGGACCCTCTCAGGGTTAAGAAATTCTCCGAGCGAAACGCGTTAAAATCGGCGCAAATTAGTATCACAGAACCGGTTTATCTCAAATGAACACGGCGGGCTGGGAGTGTGAATGCGATTCGCTCTGCGGTCGACCGAAGCCGGGGGGCAATGTGGGGCGCGATCAGGTTTTCGTCGCGCGCTTTTTCCTGTGTGAATGCGCCCGAGCCCTGTGCGCAAGAGGCAAAATTTGGACACCACCCTTGCCGCCGATGAATACCTGCGAGGCAAATCCAAGAAAGAGTCCGTGCTCCATCACACCGACCACGTGGTCGAGGTGGTGTGCGATTTCTTTGGGGTCGGCCATCGGACCGAAGGCGCAATCAATGATGTAGTGGCCGCCGTCGGTGATGAACGGCTTCTCGTTCGTACCAAAGCGAAGCTTGGGATGCGCGCCTAGCCCGACCAATTTTCGCTCCGTGGCCTGCCAGCCAAAGGGCGCCACTTCGACAGGGACGGAGACGAGCGAGCCCAGACGTGCGACGACCTTGCTTTCGTCCGCCACCACAATCATGCGCTTGCTGGTAGCAGCGACGATTTTTTCCCGCAGGAGCGCCCCGCCATGACCCTTGATGAGAAACAGCGTTCGCCGCTCGACTTCGTCCGCGCCGTCGATCGTCAGATCGATCTCGGAACATTCGCCGAGCGTAGCCAGCGGGATGCCAAGGCTGCGCGCCTGTTCGGCAGTGCGTTCGGATGTCGGGATGCCGGTGAATCGAAGCCGCTCTTCGTGGAATCGTCGGCCCAGGGCGGCAACGGCAAATGCGGCCGTTGATCCCGTGCCGAGGCCAACCACCATTCCGCTCTCGATAAGTTTCGCGGCCGCCTCAGCCGCAGCTCGTTTCCACTGATCCTGTTCCGAAGCGCTCATCGCCTGGCTCACCATAGCTCGTGCCCACCCGCGGGCATCATATCCGGTCAATTGCGGGTTGCCAACCCTGGCCGGGCGGGTGCGAATGCCGCGTGCTAAGATGGCGCCCGCGAGTGCGAGCCAGAATGTTCCGCAAAATTTTGATAGCCAACCGGGGAGAGATCGCGGTGCGCATTATGCGTGCCTGCCGCGAGCTGGGAATACGTTCGGTGGGAGTGTTCAGCGATGTGGACCGGGCTGCGCTGCATGTGCGCCTCGCGGACGAGGCGTATCCAATTGGCCCCGCGCCCTCGCGTGAGAGCTACCTTGTAATTGAAAAAATTCTCGGCGTTGCAAAGCGAGCCGGGGCCGACGCCATTCATCCGGGCTACGGCTTCCTTGCCGAAAATCCGGCGCTCCCGCGCGCCTGCGAAGCCGCTGGCGTGACGTTCATTGGGCCTGCGCCTGAAGCAATGGAAAAACTGGGAGCGAAGACCGCGGCGCGCCATCTGGCGCGCGCGGCTAAAGTGCCGACGGTTCCGGGAACTCTCGACCCGATTGAAAAAATTGAGGACGTGGCGGACATCGCCCGGAAAACAGGCTACCCGATTTTGCTGAAGGCCGTGGCGGGCGGCGGTGGAAAAGGGATGCGGCTCGTCGAGAGTGAAGGCCAGCTGGCCGCGGCGTGGCGCGATGCCTCTTCAGAAGCACAAAACGCATTCGGTGACGGACGCCTCTATCTTGAAAAGTACCTTTCGAGGCCGAGGCACGTCGAGATTCAGGTGCTCGCGGATCAGCACGGGAAAGTGATCCATCTGGGCGAGCGCGAATGTTCCGTGCAGCGGCGCCATCAGAAAGTGATTGAGGAATCGCCTTCGCCGGTGATGACACCCGAACTTAGGCAAGCAATGGGCGAAGCCGCCGTCAAGCTTGCGCGCGCGGGAAACTACACGAACGCGGGCACCGTTGAATTTCTCGTGGATGAGCACCGAAATTTCTATTTTCTGGAAATGAATACCCGCCTTCAGGTGGAGCATCCTGTGACAGAGATGGTGACGTCGCTTGATCTGGTGAAGCTCCAAATTCATATCGCCGCGGGCGAGCCGCTGCCGATTTCGCAACAGGATGTTGCGCTGCGCGGTCACGCCATCGAATGCCGGATTTATGCGGAAGACCCGGACAACAACTTCTTTCCCTGTCCGGGGACGGTTGGTGCGCGGCGAGTGCCTGGTGGCCCCTCGGTGCGGCTTGATGATGGAGTCTATCCCCGCTGGACAATCCCGAACGAGTACGATCCGCTGCTCGGAAAGTTGATTGCCTGGGGAGCGGACCGCCCCGAGGCAATCGCGCGGCTTCAGAGAGCGCTTGCGGAATACTATGCGGGGGGCATCAAGACGAATATTTCGCTCTTCCAGCGAATCCTCGCTGCGCCTGATTTTCAGAAAGGCGAGATCCACACCCGCTGGCTCGATGATTTCCTCCGCGAGGAGCAGGATCGGCGAAGTGCGAGGGCGGAAGTCGAGACAAGCGCGGCGCACGTAAGGGAAGCCGCAATCTTGGCTGCGGCGTTGTGGCACCGATCGATGAATGGTCACGATGGGAATCAACCGGGAAACGCGGCGACAGGATCCCCATCACGCTGGAAGACGGAAGCGCGGCGCGAGCAGGTGGAGCGCGACCCGCAGCCGTGACACGCGGAGGAGAGAATTTAGAGTGAGGACGCGGACGAAGTGAAGCTCGAAATCGAACTCGACGGGAAGGCACATTCGGTGGAGATCACCGGGGCAGGAAAAGAACTTCGGTGCGTGATCGATGGAAAACAGGTGAATGCAGACGCAATCGAACTCTCGCCCGGAATTTATTCCATTCTGGCCGGCGGCAAATCGCTCGAGGCACGGGTAGAAACGGTTGGTGGAGATCTGCGCGTAAATGTGAGTGGACGTGAGTTTCGTGCCGCCATCAGAGATCCACGCCACTGGAGCCGGAATCGCGGCGCCGCGCTCGAAGCCGAAGGCCGGCAGCAAGTGGTGGCGCCGATGCCGGGGAAAATTATCCGGCTGCTGGTGGGAGCGGGCGAGCACGTCGAGGCGCGGCAGGGTTTGCTTGTGGTGGAAGCCATGAAGATGCAAAACGAAATTCGGTCGCCGAAATCGGGCACGGTCGAGCGGCTTTTAGTCAAAGAGGGCCAGGCCGTCAACGCCGGCGAAGCCCTCGCTGTGATTGCCTAGCGCCCTGCGCTTGACACAATCAGCCCCGGATGTAGACTTTTATTCCCCGTGAAGTGCGCCGGCCGCGCGCGGCGGCAAGCGTCCCCCAGCGAAGCGCATGGCACGGAGAATTGAACGCCACAAGGAGCATTCCATGTCGAATCCCGTCAGAGCTATACCGGAAGGCTATCATTCGGTGACCCCGTCGCTCACTTGCAAGGATGCGGCGCGCGCCATCGAGTTCTACAGGCAGGCATTCGGAGCGCAGGAGTTGTTTCGCATGCCGTCGCCGGACGGAAGGATTGCGCATGCTGAAATCATGATCGGCGATTCGCACATCATGGTGAATGATGAGATGGGCCCCGGAGCGACTGCGCCCTCCGGGTCGCCGGGAGTTTACCTGTTCCTCTACGTCGAAAATGCCGACGCGCATTTCAACCGCGCCGTCGCCGGCGGCGCCAAAGTGGATATGCCGCTCGAAAACATGTTCTGGGGCGATCGCTTCGGCCGCATTACGGATCCCTTCGGGCATCAGTGGGGCATCGCTACTCACGTGGAAGATGTGACGCCGCAGGAGATGCAGCGGAGAGCTTCGGCGTTTTTTGCAAAGGCGGCGGGGCACAGCTGAGAAAGGTCTGAACTGGGAGTGATTGCGGCACAAGCGGACTCGTGCGGCAACAGCTTTCTGGGATTTCATCCGGGTGTACCGGCGAGGAACAGTGGAGAACTACTTCGCCGCGGGAAGTTTGCCGCGAGAGTCCATGATTTGGTCGGCCAAATAATTCTTCACGTGCGATTCGTCGCGCTGCTGAATCATATAGGCCGACCGCAGTAGCTGCTCTTTGCGGTTGCGCAGCATGTCGCGGATCGATTGCTGCACCTGCGGGTCGGCAAGTTCGCGCTGCCCGGCCTGTTCTTTCGCTAGCATTTTCAGAATGCGGTAGCCCCCGCCTTTGCTGACGGCGACTGGTTGTGAAATTTCCCCGGAGCGCAACGATAGCACGGCGTGCTTGAGGACCGGGTCGGACTGATTGAGAGCGGACTCGGGGACGAAGCCGAGGTCGCCGCCGGTGGCCGCGGTGGAGTCTTCCGAATAGTCCATCGCGAGTTGCGCGAAATCGGCGCCCGCGTTGAGCTTCTGCTCGAGCATCGTTACCTTCCGCTTGGCATCGGCCTCGCTCAGAGCCTTGTCGTTCTTGCGGTTGTGGACGGAGGGATCGGGGCGCGGGGTAACCACAATCTGCGCGACGTGAAACTGGGGTTCGGCCACGTTGAATTGGGCGCGGTTCTTGGTGTAGAACTCGGAAACGTCTTGATCCGAGATTGAGATCTTGGCCACCACTTCGCGGTTCAGGAGTTTCTGAACGGAGAGCTGGCGGCGAAGGTCGCTCTTCAAATCATCCACGGTGAGCCCGGCGTCTTTCAGTTTTTTCTGGAATTCCTCTTCGGTGTAAGGGCTTTTCGATTCGGTGAATTTGTCTTCCACTTCGGCGTCG
The DNA here is from genome assembly GCA_035624115.1 of Candidatus Sulfotelmatobacter sp. Lineage (GTDB taxonomy): Bacteria > Acidobacteriota > Terriglobia > Acidiferrales > UBA7541 > Palsa-295. The sequence goes on from DASPSD010000031.1 coordinate 73,059, forward strand.
CTTGCGATCAGGCTCAGCTTGGTGGCGCGCTCGATCAGAATTTCGTTATTGATCAGCTCGTCGAGAATGCTGAGCTTGAGCGAAAGAGCTTCTTCCTGGGACGGGGCGGGGCCTTCGGCGTTCACGCGCGTTCGAAAGTATTTCTCCACCTGATCGCGCGGAATGTCTTTGCCATTCACGACGGCCCAAACATCCGGGCCGGGTGCGGTTTCCTTTTTGCACGATGCGGCAAAGGCGCAGGCGACCAACGCTGCAAAGATGAAAAACCGGCGGCGCAAGGAGATCACCCCCGAGGGGAAGGACATCAAGCGGCCTTCTTGATCCGGCCGGCGCGAATGCAAGCCGTGCAGACGCGAACGTGCTTGCGCACGCCGTTAATGATGGTCTTCACGCGGCGCAGATTCGGATTCCAACGGCGGCGGCGGACATTGTGCGCGTGGCTGATCACATTGCCGTAGCGCGGTTTTTTGCCGCAAATTTCACATGCGAGTGCCATTTTCCTCTTTCTCCAGACAGAAATATCGCCAATAGAGCGAATTTTCATGCTATCAGAGAATGCCTCAACCCGAAAGCGATTTGCCCGTTATGGAGAGCGCCGACGCTCGAAGGCACTGAATGCGGACTCTTGATCCGGTAGGAAATACCCCACCACGATGCCCATCGCGCCTTCGGGGAGATACCGGCCGGTAGGATTGTCGTAAGCGGCTGCCACTCTTACAACTTGGCCCGCCTCGAGCCGATAGCCGCCCGTCTCGGCGAAGGAAACGATTGGCACGTTCAACAGGTGGCCGGAGGCGTCCGTCTGGGCCTTGAGGTTGGCGATGGCTGACTTGAGCGTCACATCCTCCAGCAGAATTCCACGCCCGTAATCCTGGAGGTGACCGCCAACCCCCAGCAAAGCGCCCGGAAATTTCATCGTAAACCGCGCGGCGGTGATGCTCTTGCCAGGCTCGAGATCGTAGCCCGATTCGCGGCACTCCTCCACGTCGAACCAGGTCGGGTAAACGCTCTTGAGCGGCGCGGTGTCCGCGGATGCGGCCCGGTATTCCATCTGCACGTCGAGGTAAATTTCGGGAAAGGCCATGTCGCTGGGGTTTGCGAAGATCGCGCTGATGCGCACGCGGTCGCCGCTGCGGACGCGATAGCCGACCCCCGGAATCGCCGGCCAATCCGCCATTTCGGTGCCTGCCCCAAAGATATGCTCCTCCTTATTGGGGCACAAAAAGTCCGACCGGCCTGTATTCCAAAAGGCCACCTGATGGAGCACTTTCGCCGTCACCGCAGCGCCGGAAGCATCAACAACTTTCGGGTGGTAGGCCACGAGCCAGCCGTCGAACGGAATGGTCAGATAAGAATCACGCGGCTGCGCGAGCGCCGTGTGATCGGCGTGGGCCGGCAATTTGACTGGCCCGACTCGCACTTTCAGCAAATTTTCTGAAGGATCCCGCGAGACGGCGAGCTTCGCGTCCGGCGAAAACGAGGTGCGCATCATCGTCGGGCCGGGATGCATTCCGCTCTCGTGTCCCGGCATCTTCATCGGAGACTGCTTCTGGGCAAAGACGCAGGGCGCTGAGGAAAAAGCGAGAAACGTAACGAGACCCGCGATCAACCGAGACTTGGGCTCGACCATGTGCAAACTCCCCACGCGCGCTGCCGGCTTGTGCCAAATCATACTCTCTTAGGCCTCCCAGCGCCTAGCCTGCTCTCGCCGAGATGTTTCGCAAGCGGCGGCCCGAGTGCCGGGAGTGGGAACTGGCCCCCGCGAAATATATGCTGCGTGCGGAAGTAAGGGCGATGCGAACGATGTATTTCTCATCGGCAGCGCTGCGAACTTCAACAGCCTAAAGTGCGGGCATATGTGTCAGTGAATGAGGTGGATGCAAGCCGCTGGCAGTAACCGCGACATTTCACTGTAGTGATTTTCATCGGGCCGCGATTGAACGTCCGCTCTTGACGCAATTCAAATGAGCCGCGTAACCGCCGGAATTGACTGCAACGCTGGAATTTACCTTTTTTTGCTGCCACTCCCCCTGATTGGCAAAGTGATTGCCCTTCTTATAAGCGGCTAGCAAAACAGAATCGGCAAGGAGGCGGCCATGACAATCATTCTGCTCATCGCTACATTCGCAGTCTTCCTCACCATTGACTACATCCGCAAAGGAAAGCGGGTTCCCGAGCCAGTGAAAGCGGAACCGCCCTTGGCGACGGCCCCGCGGATGCTGCCCAACTACGTGGCTGGCTTCGCGGTTGCCGATAACTGCCGTTATCACCCCGGACATACGTGGGCGCTGCAAGAGAGCCCAACGCTGGTTCGCGTGGGCCTCGACGATTTCGCCGCGCGGCTGGCAGGCAAAATCGACCACATCGATCTCCCGAAGCGCGGCCAATGGATTCGCCAAGGCCAGAAGTTCGCCGCCATCTTCCGCGACGGCAGCAAAGCCGAACTCGTCAGCCCGATCGAAGGCGAAGTGACAAACGTCAACGAAGCATTGAGCGGCGATACTTCTCTGCCCTGCCAGGATCCGTATGGAAAGGGCTGGTTGATGTCGGTGTTCTCGCCCGACGCGGCGACGATGTTCCGCAACCTGCTGAGCGGCGAGGTAGCTCGCCGATGGATGGCGGAAGCAGCCAGCCGCCTGCATGCAAGGATGCCGGCGATGGTCGGAGCTGTCGCACAGGATGGCGGCCTCGCGGTCCACGACTTGACCGCCGAACTGCCGGACGAGAAGTGGGCTGAAATCACGCGTGAATTCTTTCTGAGCTGAGAAAAAAGAGGAGCACCGCTCGTACTCCGGCCCCGCCCACCAAAAAGTGGGCGGGGCCGGACTCTTTTTGGGGTGGGCAGACAAATTCCGGCTGGTCCTCGCGGGTGACAAAAGTCACCGTGAAACGTGACCATTGTCACGGGGAAATTTCCTCAAGCAACCGATCCTTGTCTTGGATGAGCGGCCATGCGGAGAAATTCAACGGCAGTGAGGAAAGGCCCGCTGCAATCTTCAACGCTTTCTCTTCATAACTCAAGCGCAAAGCAGGGTCGACCTGCACGCAAATCCTCCAGAAAAGTTCTTGGACGGGCCGACGACAGGAGTCCCTATGAGTAAAGCCATCTTATACGACGCCACGATATGCATCGGCTGCAAGTTGTGCGAGCAAGCTTGCGCGGAACGCAACGGCCTTCCCTATAACGAAGAGATAGCCGCCGAATCCAAGCAGTCCGAAAACAAGTTCACCGTGGTTTTGGCTAAGGGCGACAAATTCATGCGGCGGCTGTGCATGAATTGCCAGGATCCCACTTGTGCGTCGGTTTGCCCGGTGGGAGCGTTCCACAAGAGTGCTGATGGCCCGGTGACGTATGAAGCTTCCCGGTGCATCGGGTGCCGTTACTGCATGCTGGCGTGCCCGTTCTCGGTGCCGAAATATGAGTGGAGCAAAGCGCTTCCTCTAGTCCGCAAATGCGACATGTGCGCGGATCGCGTCGCCAAAGGGCAGCAAACCGCCTGCGCCGCTGCATGCCCGACCGGGGCTACGAAGTTTGGAGATCGAGACGCCCTGATTGCGGAGGCGCGCGCGCGAATTGCTTCGAACCCCGGCCAATACGTCGATCACATTTATGGACTCAACGAGGTGGGTGGAACCTCCGTGTTACTCCTCTCGAGCATCCCCTTTGAGGAGTTCGGTTACAAGCAAAACCTGGGCGACCAGTCCATGCCGATCCTTACGTATCGCGCGCTTTCCCACATCCCCGATCTTGTGACCATAGGAGCCGCATTGCTGGGCGGAATCTGGTGGATCACGGACCGCCGCACTGCTGTCGCCGCCGCTGAAGGGAGTGCCAGGGAATCGCAAGCATGGCCCGAGAAGAAGAGTTGAGGAGAAATCAAGATGTTTAAGCCGGGGATAACGTTCTGGAAAGGAATCCTGGCGGCGGTGCTGGCCGCTGGCGCTTACGCCACGGTCCTTCGATTTACTCGAGGGCTGGGCGCCACGACAAATTTGAGTGACGCTTTCCCCTGGGGCCTGTGGATCGGATTCGACGTGATGTGCGGCGTGATGCTGGCCGCCGGCGGCTTCACCCTGACGGCCACCGTATATATCTTTCATCTGAAAAAGTTTCAGCCGATTGTGAGACCTACGATTCTTACGGCCTTCCTCGGCTATCTATTGGTTGTTGTCGCGCTGCTTTTCGACCTCGGGCGCGGATACCGCATCTGGCATCCCCTGGTTATGTGGAATCCAAGATCGGTCATGTTCGAAGTGGCGTGGTGTGTGACGCTTTACACGACGGTGCTCTCGCTGGAATTTGCGCCGGTGATCTTCGAGCGCCTGCGAATGGAAAAGCTGCTGAAAATCCAGCATGCCGTGTCGATCCCCCTCGTTATCCTGGGTGTGATCCTCTCGACGCTGCATCAGTCGTCGCTCGGGAGCCTGTACTTGATCGTCCCGAACAAACTGCATCCGCTCTGGTACACGCCGCTTCTGCCCGTGCTTTTCTTTGTTTCCGCGATTTGTGTCGGCCTGGCCATGACGATTTTCGAATCCTGTATGAGCTCACGGCATTTCGGGAAGCAACTCGAGATTTCACTGTTGCGGAGTCTTGGGCGGACGCTTCTTGTGGCGCTGTGTGTGTATTCCGTCATCCGCTTTCAGGATTTATTCGAGCGAGGGGCGCTGAAACTCGTAGCCCATCGGAGCTATGAGGCGAATCTGTTCTTGCTGGAAGTGGTGATGGGCTTGATTGTCCCGATCGGATTGCTGATGGTTCCAAAAATCCGTGAAAGCGCCGGGGGACTCTACCTCAGCTCCGTGCTGGTAGTCCTCGGCTTCGTCACGAACCGAATGAACGTGGCGATCACGGGCATGGAATCTTCAGCCGGAATGCACTATTTCCCCAAATGGACAGAACTGGCAGTCACAGCGAGCATCATCGGCGTGGCATTCGCCATTTTCGCGCTCGCGGTGAAGTATCTGCCGATCTTCCAGGCGGAAAATGGGCACGAGGCTGCTCTGGAGCCGCGTGCGCCCGAGTTGTCCAATGCCAACCCCTGATTCACATGCGCCGATGAAAAGCCGCTGGCGGCAGATTACCAGGAGCCTCAGTTTTCGCTTGGTCGCCTTGTTGGCCCTTTCCCTGACGCTCGCCATCGGCTTGCTCGGCTATCTGAACATTCGCCTTCATCGCCGGCACCTCGAGCAAAGCACGCTCGCGAGCGCGGATCGCGTCAGCAACGTGATTAAGCAGAACGCGACCTATTACATGCTTCGAAACGAGCGCGAAGGGCTGTACCACTTGATCCAGGACGTCGGGAGCGGGCCGGGAATCGTGCGCATCCGGATCATGAATCAAGACGGCCGGATCAGCTTTTCCTCGGATCCCAAGGAAACGAACACCTTGGTGGATAAGCGCGGCGAGGCATGCTATGCGTGCCACGCGCAGAGCACCCCGCTCAGCCGCCTCAATCGTCCCGACCGCTTCCGGATGTATCGCCAGGCCAACGGAGAGCGCTCGCTCGGAATCATCAATCCGATTGAAAACTCGCCCGCTTGCTCCTCGGCGGATTGCCACTACCATCCGGCGAGCCAGGAAATTCTGGGCGTCCTCGATACGAACCTATCCCTCGCCGCTGCGGATGCGGATATGGCCCAATCGACAAAGCAGACGATTCTCTACACCGTTCTCGCGGTGCTCACGGTTTCACTTCTTAGCGCGCTCTTCGTCTGGCGCGTCGTCCACGTTCCTCTTGTCGCGTTGAAAGCGAGCACCGAGCGGCTTGGTTCGGGCGACCTGGGCTACCAGATCGAAGTGGATTCGGATGGCGAGCTGGCCGACCTTGCCAGATCGTTCAACACGATGAGCCGGCAGCTTTGCGAAGCCCGGCAGGAGATCGATCGCTGGACAAAAACCCTCGAAGCGCGCGTGGAGGAGAAAACCAACCAGCTCACCGCCGCGCACGAGCAGATGCTGCGAGCGGAGAAGATGGCCTCCATCGGGAAACTTGCCGCCGTGGTGGCCCATGAAATCAATAATCCTCTGGCCGGAATTCTGACGTACGCGAAGCTGCTCAAAAGGCGTTATTCGCAGACGAACGCAGCGGAGAAAGAGATTTTCAGCACGCTCGACATGATCGAAAGCGAAAGCCGGCGTTGCGGCGAAATCGTCAAGAACCTGATGACCTTCGCCAGGGCCATGCCCATGACGTATGAGCTTGCAGACATCAACGCGATCATCCAGCGCTGTTGCAAGCTGGTTCAACACAAGCTCGAGATTGGCAATATTGACCTGCACCTGGAATTGGCGCCGGATCTTCCCGGCGTCACATGCGACGGCGGACAGGTCGCCCAGGTAATCCTCGCGCTGGTGATGAACGCTATCGAGGCGATGCCTCGCGGAGGAACTCTGACACTCGCGTCCCATCGATCCCCCGACTTGCCGAAAGTGCTGATCGAAATTCGCGACAACGGAGAAGGGATTCCTGCCGAGGTTCTCGCGCACATTTTTGAGCCGTTCATGACGACAAAAGAAGGCGGCCACAGTTTGGGGCTCGGACTGGCGGTCAGCCACAGCATCATTGAGCGGCACCATGGGGAGATCAAGGTGGAGTCCGAACGGGGTCTCGGAACTGCATTCATGATCTCGCTTCCGATCGGGCCCAATCCTGTTTCGGCCGCCGAACCGATTGCAACGATGAAGGAGGTGAGTGCAAGTGGCCACCAAAGGTAATTTGCTGATTGTGGATGATGAACTCATCGTCCGCGACTCGCTTGGGAAATGGTTTCGCGAGGAAGGCTACGACGTCACCGTTGCCGAGAGCGCCCAGGAAGCGCTCGCGAAGATGGCGGCGCAACGATTCGACCTCGCGCTGATTGACATCAAGATGCCGGGGACCGACGGTGTGGAATTGCAGAGACGCATCCACGAAATCGATCCGGAAATGATCGTCATCATCATGACGGGCTATGCCTCGGTTGAAACGGCGGTCACGGCGCTGAAAAATGGAGCCTATGACTACGTCACAAAACCTTTCGATCCCGACGACATCGCCCACACGATTCACAATGCGCTCGCGCATCGCCGCACCGAACGCGAAAACGTGCGGCTGCGGGAGACCGTTGTAGCCATGGCGCAACCGAAGGAATTCGTGGGCCAGAGTTCCGCGATGATGCGCGTGTTCGAAGCGATCCAGACCGTCGGCCCGACCGAGGCAACCGTGCTCATCAAAGGGGAAAGCGGGACGGGCAAGGAGCTCTGCGCGCGCGCCATTCATGCTGCCAGCCCGCGGCGCCTCAATCCGCTGGTGGTGATTCATTGCGGGGCTCTCGCGGAAACGCTTCTTGAAAGCGAACTCTTCGGCCACGAAAAAGGAGCCTTCACCGGCGCGCAATACCGCAAGAAGGGAAGCTTTGAAGTGGCTGAAGGCGGGACGGTTTTTCTCGATGAGATCGGCGACATCAGCCTGAAAACTCAGACGGATTTGCTGCGCGTTTTGCAGGAGCGCGAAATCACGCGAGTCGGCAGCAGCCGCCCCATTCCGGTGGACTTCCGTTGCATCGCCGCAACGAACAAAAATCTCGAGGCGCTCGTTCAGGAAGGAAAATTCCGCGCGGATCTTTATTACCGGCTGAATGTGTTCCAGATCGAGCTCCCGCCTCTGCGGGAGCGCAAGGGAGACATCCCGATTCTGGTCGAACATTTCATTCGGAAATTTTCCGTTTCCATGAACAAGCAAATCACTCGCGTTTCGCCCAGTGCAATGGACATTCTCGACCGCTACCAGTGGCCGGGAAATGTCCGGGAGCTGGAAAACGCCGTCGAGCGCGGCATGGTGGTCGCCCAGGAGCCCGAGCTTCGCGAGCAGGATTTCTCGCTTCAGTTGTCCGGCCAGGAACATAACGGCCGCACACTGGAGGATGTGGAGCGCGCCCACGTTCTATCCGTCGTGGAAGATTGCAAGGGAAATCAGACGCTGGCTGCGGAGATTCTGGACATCGATCGCGTGACACTCCACAACAAGCTCAAGAAATACGGTTGGAAGAAAATAATGGCCGATGCCCTGTGAACAGAATTCAGCTGCTACCGCTCGGAGAAGTGGCGCTCACGCTTCTCGACGCACTCCAGAAGGGACTGGCGAAGGAATTTTCGGTCCCGTGTGAGATCCTCCCGCCCGAGCGGGATCCCTCCTACGCATGGAACGTGCGAAGGCAGCAGTATTCCTCCACCGAAATACTCGCCGCTCTTGCTGCACGGCAGATTCCGTCGGATACGCGGTTATTGGCTGTTACGCCATTCGACCTATTTATCCCCATCCTGACATTTGTTTTCGGGGAGGCGCAGTTGGACGGACGCTGCGCGGTCGTCTCGGCGTTTCGACTGCGCCAGGAGTTCTATGGTTTGCCCTCGGACCACGAGTTGCTGGTGAGCCGCCTCGTCAAGGAATCTGCCCACGAACTAGGCCACACTCTCGGAATTGCCCACTGTGACGACTATGCCTGTGTGATGGCGCCGTCTCATGCGGTCGAGTGGATCGACTTGAAGCGGACAACCCTTTGCGAATCCTGCCGCGGATTCGTCCGGGCCCGATGAACTGAACTTACTACGCTGATTTCTCGAAGACTCGCTGAATACGCTCGAACGCCCAGTCAATTTCCGCTTGTCGAATGACTAGCGGCGGAGCGATACGGATGACTTTGTCGTGTGTCTCCTTGCAAAGAACCCCTTCATCCTTCAACTCTTCGCAATAGGGCCGCGCCTCTGTCTGCAATTCGACGCCGATCCACAGCCCCTTCCCGCGGACTTCTTTTATGCAGGAGTTGCGCAGCGTGTGCAGCAACCCGAGGAAATAAGCGCCAAGCTCCGCCGAACGCTCCGTCAGCCTTTCTTCGATAAGGACCCGCAAAGCCGCGCGGGCTACCGCGCAAGCCAGCGGATTGCCGCCAAATGTGCTGCCGTGATCGCCCGGGTTGAATACTCCCAGAATTTCTCGCGCCGCCAGCACTGCAGAGACAGGATAGAAGCCGCCGCCCAGAGCCTTGCCGACAATCAAAATGTCGGGCCGAATTCCTTCGTGCATGTAAGCGAAGAGCTTGCCCGTGCGCCCGAGGCCCGATTGAATTTCGTCGGCCACGAGCAACACACGATTTTGCCGGCAGATCTCGCACACCTCTTTTAGATAGCCCCGAGGCGGAATGATGACGCCAGCCTCTCCTTGAATGGGTTCCACAAGAAACGCGCAGGTATTTGAGGTAATCGCTTTTTTGAGCGCAGACGCATCTCCGAATGGAATCACTTTGAATCCGGGCGTGAGCGGCTCGAAACCTCGGCGATACTGCGCTTCCGACGAAAAGCTGATGAGGGTCACTGTGCGTCCGTGAAAATTGTTTGCGCAGACTATGATTTCCGCCTGTCCCTCTGGAATTCCCTTTACCTCATAGCTCCATTTGCGGGCCGTTTTGACGGCGGTTTCGACAGCCTCCGCGCCCGTGTTCATCGGCAGAGCCATCTCGAAACCTGTCAGCTCATGTAGGTCCCTATAGAGCAAAGGAAGCTGATCATTGCGAAAGGCTCGCGAAGTGAGTGTTAATTTGCCGGCTTGGTCTACGAGGGCTTGAAGGATCTTGGGGTGGCAATGGCCCTGGTTCAGGGCCGAATAGGCCGCCAGACAATCCAGATAGCGCTTCCCTTCGATGTCGTAAACCCACACGCCTTCCGCGCGCTGAATCACCACATCCAAGGGACGGTAGTTGTGAGCGCCGTACAAGTTCTCCAGCTCAATAAAATCGGATGTGCACAATTCTTCTCCGCTTAGTCTTGCAGTTTGCATGGTCCGCACTCATTTCCGCGGCGTCGCTCTCACCCGCGCGCGACGGCGCGTTCATATCCTGGGGACACGTTTACTGGGACGTGTTTGGGGGCGGGAAAAACATGAGTTCCGGCAAGCCCTGACACCGCCGCGCGAAGGTCGCCAACGGAGGCGATGATTGCCTCTCTCCCTCCTCCACGCAAGAACTGCAGGACGGCCTCGACCTTTGGTCCCATGCTTCCGGGCGCGAACTGACCGGCGCGCACGTATCGCGCGAGCTGATCCGTGTCAAGCCGGACCAGGGGAAGCTGCGAGGTCTTCTTGTAGTCAAGATAGACGTAGTCCGTGTCCGTCCCGATGACGAATGTCTCGGCTCCCAGTTTCGATGCGAGCAAACTCGATGCGAGATCCTTATCAATCACTGCCTCGACACCCACCAGTTCCCCGCCGACCCACGCGACGGGGATGCCGCCGCCGCCGCAGGCAATCACGAATGTTCCGAATTTCACCAGTTGCTGAATCGCTCCCAGCTCGATGACCTCCAATGGTTGTGGCGAAGGCACCAGACGGCGATAGCCACGCCCCGCATCCATTTCCACCGTCCATCCGCGTTGGCGCCTCCGTTCTTCCGCTTCGGCTTGCGTGTAAAACCGGCCGACGGGCTTGCTTGGATTCTTCATGGCGGGATCGTCGAGGGAGACAATGCACTGCGTCACCACGGTGGCGACGGGCACATGCAAGCCCGCCCGCTTCAATTCGGTGTGAAGCGCCAGTTGGAGCAAGTACCCCATCTCCCCTTGCGTGGAGGCGTCGCACACATCCAGCGGATGCCCGGGCACCACTCCCACGGCTCGTTCCGAGAGCAGGAGTTCAGCACCTACCTGCGGACCATTGCCATGGGTGAGGACAATCCTCCACCCCTCGCGGAGCAACCGCACAACTTCCGCCGCGACGCGCCGTGCGTTGGCGAGCTGCTCTCCAATTGTGCCCTTTTCACCGGCATGAATCAGCGAATTGCCGCCGATAGCAAGCACCATCATTTTCATTGCAGCACCTGGCTAGACAACTGCGAGTTCCGGCGCCTGCGCCGGCCGCACGGCTTCGAAGGGCACGTGCTTCATCAACTCGACCAAGATGGCCTTCTGAATATGCAGACGGTTTTCTGCCTGCTGGAACACCACGGAACGCGCCGAATCAATCACATCCGTCGTAACCTCCGCGCCGCGATAAGCGGGCAGGCAATGCATGAAAATGGCGTCCGGCTTTGCGCAGGCAAACAATTCTGAGTTCACCTGGTAGGGACGAAAAATCTGCCGCCGTTCCTTCGCTTCCGATTCCTGCCCCATGCTGGCCCACACGTCCGTGTAGACGACGTCCGCGCCTTCGACCGCGACCCGGGGGTCGTTGGTGATCCTTACTTTGCCTTTCGTTTGCGAGGCGCGCTGGAGTGCCCATGCGATCGCGTCCGGCCTCGGTTCGTAGCCCGGGGGCGAAGCGATGCAAATCTCGGCGCCAAGCTGTGCCGCGCCAAACAGCAGTGAATGGGCCACATTATTGCCGTCTCCCACAAACGCGAGCTTTACGTCCTTCAAGCGTCCCTTCACTTCCCAGATCGTCATGTAATCCGCCATCGCCTGGCACGGATGGCTGAAATCGGTCAGCGCATTGATCACGGGGATATCGCAGCAGGCCGCCATTTCCTCCACAATTTCATGAGCGAACGTGCGGATGGCAATGCCTTGGACCATTCGTTCCAGATTCTTGGCCACGTCGTGGATTGACTCGCGCTTCCCAAGCTTGATTTCCGCCGGCGAAAGATAGAGGCAGAAACCTCCCAATTGATGAATCCCCACGTCGAAGCTCACGCGGGTCCGCAGCGAAGGCTTCTCGAAAATGAGTGCGAGCGTCTTGCCCTGCAACGCCTCTCGATATGCCGGCGCACGGGCCTTAATTTGGCGGCCCAGGAAAAGCAGGTACTCCATCTCCGCGGGAGACAAATCCCGGATCGAAAGAAAATCTTTGATCTCCACGGCTACACCCTTGTCGGCGCATGCTCCCGTGCAAACTGGGCCAGGCGTTCGGCCAGGCCCGGGCGCGTCAATTCCTGGACTTCATAGGTGACTCGAAGATAGGGCTTGTTCAACTTGATCACTCGAGCCAAGTCGACGGGTGTGGCGACCAGCACGAAGTCGCACGGCACTCGGTTGATGGTTTCTTCGAGCTCATGCCTTTGCATGGCGCTGTAGCCCATTGCGGGCAGCAAATTTGTGAGCTGCCGGAATTGCTCGAAGCTGCTTTGGATGGAGCCGACCGCGTACGGGCGGGGATCCACCAGCTCCGCCGCGCCAAACTCTCTGGCCGCAACCACACCGGCGCCGTAGGGCATCTCGCCGTGCGTGAGCGTGGGCCCGTCTTCCACCACGAGGACGCGGCTGCCTTTGATGAGTTCGGGGGCGGAAACAACCACTTGGCTGGCAGCTTCTATGATCACGGCATGGGGATTGTTGTTGCGGATGTTTTCCCGCACTTTTTGCACATTCAGCGGTGAGGCCGTATTCACCTTGTTGATCACCACCACGTCGGCCCGGCGAAGATTCACCTCTCCCGGAAAATACGAGAGCTCATGGCCCGCCCGCAACGGGTCGGCCACGACGATCTCCAGGTCGGATTCGTAGAAGGGCGTGTCGTTGTTGCCGCCATCCCAGAGAATCACATCCGCCTCTTTTTCGGCTTGCCGCAGGATCCTCTCGTAGTCCACACCTGCGTACACAACCGTCCCCTCGCATAGATGAGGTTCATATTCCTCGCGCTCTTCGATGGTGCATTGTTGAGCGTCCAGATCGTCCATTGTCGCGAATCGCTGAACCGCTTCTGCTTCCAGTTGTCCGTAGGGCATGGGATGGCGGACCACCACGGGCCTCAGTCCATTCCGCATCAATTCGGAAGCCACCAGCCGCGCGACGGGGCTTTTGCCGCATCCGGTTCGCACCGCACACACGGAGACTATGGGGACTACAGATTTAAGTTGTGTGTGCTCGGTCCCCAGCAACCAGAAGTCCGCGCCCGCAGCTACCGCGCGCGAGGCCAGATGCATCAAGTTGAGGTGCGAAATATCGCTGTAGGAAAATACGACGGCATCTACCCTCAACTGGCGGATCAATTCCTCCAGCTTGTTTTCCGGAAAGATTGGGATGCCGTCCGGATACGCGGGGCCTGCCAGCGCCGAGGGATATCGCCGGCTCGCGATGCCCGGAATCTGGGTGGCGGTGAACCCGACGACTCGAAACTGCTGCTGATTTCGAAAAACTACGTTGAAATTATGGAAGTCTCTTCCTGCTGCGCCAAGGATCAGTATGTTCTTTGAATTGTCCATGAGAGCCTACCGGTGACACCAATATCATCCGGTCCAGGGTCGGCCCAGACCGTGACTCCAATCACATCCCCGAGTGACAAGGGCGACAAAGAGCAGACCATGAGGCTGAAATCGGTCGCTTGTCCGGTGTCAATCCGTGGGCCCGAAATGGTGAACTCGTCAAGCACCCAAAGTTGCGGCAACGACGCAAGTGATGGAAAATAACTGAACTAGCCAGCAGTGGGCGTGTAGCTCAGCTGGGAGAGCACCTGCTTTGCAAGTAAGCGGGTTAAATCACATAAGTGCCGCATCTGGTGTCGCTTGCGCGGACTCGCGCGGTGCGACCAACCTCTTGAGTTGGACTGAAGTTGGACCGAAAGTGTTTGGGACCGCCATGGCGCCCGCTTCATCGGAATATTGATGGCGACATTTACGGCCAATTTCAGCCCATCCGCACGCGACTACTGAAGAATTACGTCTTGTGCGGTGCCCTGCTTGTCGTTGCGCGAGGGCAGATCACCAATGGCCCGACAACACTTGGGACCTGACGAGGATCGCTATCCGATCCCCCACAGTCGCCGGGCCTCCTCGGCGATGATGTCCGGCCTCTCTTCAGGAAAGAACGCTTTGGCACCCTCGACGCGACGGACGCCGCGCGAACGCGGAAAGTTGTGGTCCAACCAGTCCGGGCTGGCCGGCGAGAACACCGTGTCGCCGGTGCCCCAGACGATCCGCACCGGTACGCGCGAGCGGTGGAGCGCGGGCTCAATCCCGGCAAACGGATTCTGCTCCAGAGCAATCGCGTAGGCCTCGCACTGGGCCTTGCGGCGTGGCGAGCTAACGAGCGGCGCGAAGTAGGTGTCCACCGCTTCATCGGTCGGATTGGTCGGCTCGACGTATGCGAGCCGGGCAATCCCTTTGGGCGATCGGGCCAGATTCTTATCAGCAACCATTGGCGCGAGCAACTGATCGACGAACGTGCCGGCATGCGCCATTGCGATCACGGGCAGGAAAGACTTCGCCGGACTGTCGTTGGCGACTTCGCAGTTCGTGAGCAGCAGCGTTCGGACGCGCGATGGATAGCGGGCCACGAACAGTTGGGCGACCTGGCCACCGCTGTCGTTGCCGACGAGATCGACTGTGGAGATGGACAAACGGTCGAGCAGTGAGGTCAGCATCTCGACCTGCTGGCCTGGCGCTAGGTCCTGTCCGTCCGGAATTTCGGAGTACCCGAGTCCCATGAAGTCCGCGGCGATACACCGCCGGTACGGCGAGAGGCGCTCGAGCGCGCCGCGCCACTGGAACCCATTGAGTGGGAACCCGTGCAGGAACAGTGCGGTCCGGCCCGATCCCCGCTCCACATACGCGACCCGGCCGAATCGGAGCTCAGCGAACTGGCGCATGGCGTGGAACGCCGTCTCGTCGATCGGGCCTGCCGGTGTCGCCGCGACCGATGGGTGGACGCCGCGCATGCTGCAGCCGCCCATGGCAGCCGACGCGATCGCGCCGGCGGTAAGTTCCATGAACTGTCTGCGATCCATGTTCCCATTAGTGATCTTGTTTCGTCTCTCCGTCAATGACCTCCGAGGTCATGGTCTCACGCACGCAGATCATATAGAATCCAACTATGCGTGGGATCGACTCGCGCTCTCCGCCGCCTCCCGCGTCGGCGACTCACTTCGGCGCGCTGCTCCGCGAGTGGCGCGCTGCGCGACGCGTGAGCCAACTCGATCTTGCGCTGGCGGCCGATATCTCGTCCCGGCATCTGAGCTGCGTCGAGACCGGCCGAGCACAGCCGAGCCGCAAGATGGTGTCGCGGTTGGCGGCCGCGCTGGCCATTCCACTGCCCGAGCGCAATGTTCTGTTGGTCGCAGCGGGCTACGCGCCCGGATACCGCGAGTCGGGGCTGGCAGCGCCAGAGCTTGAGCGCGCCCGACGCGCGATCGAGCTCATCCTGCGCCAGCAGGAGCCGTATCCTGCGATCGTCGTAAGCCAGCATTGGGATCTGCTGGCGGCAAACCAGGGCGCGAAGCGCCTCTTCGGCTGGATGCTCGGCGGCCCATCGCCACACACCAACATCATGCGGCTAAGCTTCGACCCGGCCGGCCTGCGCCCGTTCGTCGTGAACTGGGAGGCGGCGGCATTGGATCTCGTCCGACGCCTCCACGGCGATATCGCAGCGGCGCCGTCGGACACCCGCGCACGGGCCCTCTTGTGCGACATCCTCGCATATCCTGGCGTGCCACCGCAGTGGCACGACCGTGATCTGGGCGCACTGCAGGCGCCGCTGTCGACCATCACGTATCGCAAGGACGGCATCAACCTCACGTTTTTCTGGACGATCACGACGTTCGGCACGCCGCAGGAGGTGACGCTCGAGGAATTGCGCATCGAGTGCTCGTTCCCCACCGATGAGCCAACCGACCGGATGTGCCGCGATCTCGCCGCGGCGCTGTGAGTCACGGCACGGTGAGCGTATTCGGCCCGCTCATAGCGGACGGCGAGATGCGATGGGATGTGCCCTTTCTCGCCAATTTTGTTCCGGTCGGCTCGGCAGTGAGATGAGTCTCCCAACTATAACCATCCGAGCCTGGTCCTCCTGCGCGCGAGGTAAGCAGGTTAAATCATACAAGTTCCGCATCTGGCGTCGCTTACACGGAGCCGCGCGGTGCAACCAAACTCTTGAATTGGACTGACGTTGGACCGAAAGTCGATCTAGTTTCTCATTTGGATGGGCGGTGGGCGAGGACGCAACGGGAGCTGAGGCCAAGCCGGCGCTACCAGGCAGTGTCTGCAATGCACGAAATCCTCCGCGTCCGCAAATTGAAATGATATGTGTACCCTGATAACGGAATTGGGGGACCATCCCAATCGGATATCGGGCGCGCAATCTGAGGAACGGATTTGGGTGTTGCTCTACGGGCTCGCATGTCCGAAAATCATCAAGGTCAATCGATGCCTCAAGCCGCTACACCCCGCCTTCCTGCCGAAGAACTGGCCAACAGCCTTACACACGGCGTCGGTTTGGTTCTGAGTATCGTAGGCTTCGCAACTTTGGTTTCTCTCGCGGTGATGCGTGGCAGCGCGTGGCGCATCGTGAGCTGCGCCATCTACGGCAGCAGTCTGCTCTGCCTCTACGCGGCCTCAACGCTCTACCACAGCACTCGCTCCCGTCGGCTGAAGCGAGTCCTCAAGGTCTGCGACCATTGCGCCATTTATCTGCTAATCGCCGGGACCTACACGCCGTTCTTGCTCGTCAACCTGCGCGGAGGCTGGGGGTGGTGCCTGTTCGCGGTCGTCTGGGGACTGGCGATGGCGGGGATTCTGTTCAAGGTCTGGTTTGTGGAGCATTCTTCCGTCCTGTCCACGGCGGTGTACCTCCTGATGGGTTGGCTCGCGCTTGTGGCGGCTAAGCCGATGCTTATCAGGGTTCCCCCGAGCGGTCTCCTTTGGTTGCTGGCCGGGGGAGTGCTCTACACGGTGGGTGTTGTGTTTTACGCTTGGAAAAGAGTCCCGTACGGCCACGCCATTTGGCACTGCTTCGTCTTGGTCGGAAGTACTTGCCACTATTTTGCGGTGCTCTGCTCGGTCATCTCACCGGCGAAGGCTCTATGGACATTCTCCTGACCGGGTCAGGGTCACTACCCTCGTGACCCTCGCTCCTCACTACATTTCTTCCTCGCCGTTCGAATTTGAGTTCCGTATCAACACCCACATCCACAGCGCCTGCCAGCTTCTGGGCACGCTTGGTCTGGTTCAGCGGTCTCAAGCGCACCCCCTCTCTGGACATCATAGCCATTCTTGTTGGGGACCTCGTGGTTATAGTGGTGAATGCATGATCGTGATGGGCGATGACTACGAGACGCTTTCGCAGGAATTCGATAGTGAGGAGAGAGTTGCACTGTTTTTCACCCGCTCTCAATTCAGTACCAGCACTTCGACGTGCATCTGTGCCGCCACCCGAAGTTCGGCACCCTGCAGCAGACCTGGTCCAAGCCTAAGAATTGGGGCTAGAAACAAAACAACTAAGTCCGGTTGTGCCCGAAAGGGCCGGTGATAACGTTTGGGCAGTGTTCTGCTCGCGAGCGGATAACGGGCAACTCGGAGACTGGGAGTCCGTCTGTTGATAAGTTCCGGGTTGCCGAGTTGGACCGAGCGAACTGACAACCGAAGACCGTGGATTTAAACGTAGCACCACAAACCCTTGAAAGTATAACGGCCTACGGAGCATGCATCGATGAGCCCTGCCGGAGAGCACCTACTTCCAGAGCAAGTGCTCATTTGTGGCTATCTGTGAGAGCAATCTATTAGAATCATAGAGTTGCGGTGGGCGTGTAGCTCAGCTGGGAGAGCACCTGCTTTGCAAGCAGGGGGTCGCCGGTTCGATCCCGGCCACGTCCACCAGATTCTCAAGGACTTGCGAGGTACCACCGCTTTTTTGTGACTTAACTTGTGACGTAACCTCAACGCTTGCGCGTGTGGTTAGACTTTCGAGCGCCTTCCGTTTGGCTTCAATCCTAACGTGCGAATAATGAGCGAGCATCTTGGGTGAAACGTGTCCTGCAATGGCCATGATGGTCTGGTCGCTCGCGCTCGATTCCGCTAACTCTGTGATCGCGTGATGACGCAAATCGTGAAATCGCAAGCCAGCCAGTCCCGCCTCTTTCGTCAACGCACGCCAAGCAGTCCGCCAGGTGCTCATCGGTTTTGTCGGATCGGGAGAGACAGACACCTGTGGACCGGGTCTACTCTTGGGTTTGGCTACAGGACCCTGTCCCTCGCCGTGAGGAAAGACGTACCAGTGCGTATTCGGCTCGGACCCGAACAGCAGCTTTGCACGTTCGCGAAGCTCAAGAATTGCTTTCCAAGCATCAATGTTCAGGGGGATTACCCTCTCTCCTGCTTCGGTCTTGCTACGCCGGACGGTCAATGTGTGCTCCATGAAATCCACGTCGCGCCATTGCAATCCGCGAATCTCGCTAGCGCGCATTGTAGTGTTCAGTGCCAGGTTTGCCGCAAGCCGAGCGATTTGCCATTCTGGCCTGCTAGCAGCGACCTTGAGTAATTTCACTTTTTCTCCGTGTTGAAGTGCGCGACCTACGGTGTGCCGTTCAGGTAGGGGCTTAACATCATCGTCCAGGAGGTGCCAACGCTTCGCGCGTTTCATAATTCGACGAAGGATGCCCAATTCCATATTTACCGTCCGATTCGCGGCAGCCTGTTGCTTGCGACGGCTAATATATTCTCGAACTTCGTCAGCAGAAATTCGTTTTAGTTTGACACTGCCAAAAAAAGCCCTTAGGGGTTTCAGTCGTTCCCTTTCTGTCACCACGGTTCGCGGCGCAAGGCGAGTCAACCGGTCGGCGAGATAGGTATCAGCTGACTCGTTGAACGCGAGGTTACTAAAGTGCTGGCTGGTCGGCGCAAGCTTCCCTTGGTTGGCCTGCGTGATCAGCTCCTTCTCTTTTGTCTGAGCTTCGCGCCAGTCGCTCGTGTCCAGGCTCTGTCGATAGCGCTGTCCGTTCAGAGTGAAATCTGTGTGCCAGGTCCTGCCACGCTTGTGGATCACGGTCCCTCCTAGAACTTAGAAACTCGCGAAATTCGTGAGACGGTTAGCCAATGTCCCTAGCAGTGAACCAATTGGAACAACTGCGCTGCTCGCTTCCCTGACTTCCCGAGCCCGTTCAAGCCTCCTCACCAGAAAAACCTCTCTGTAGCCTTTCGCCTTGCTCGTGTAATTGGCGGCCACCAAGAACCGCTTACTCTCCGCTTCAACCCTGACATCTTTCAGGGTGTGCAGTTGGGCTAGCAAATGGCGGGGCACGGCACGCCTGAAGACGTTGGCTATCGCCGGCCCTCTGAGACCTGCCTCAGAAAGCCATAACGCAAAGCCCAAGCGGCAGAGGTCCTGGACTGAAAACTGACGCCGTAGCGTCCGTACTCACTCGCGAGTACGGACGCTACGGCTATCGGCGGATCACCGCCGTGCTGCGAGACCAGGGATGGCAGGTAGGCAAGGACCGGGTCGAACGCATCTGGCGACGGGAAGGGTTGAAAGTGCCGCAGAAACAAAGGCCGCGGCGGCGGTTG
>DASPSD010000034.1:0-26136 GCA_035624115.1 Candidatus Sulfotelmatobacter sp.
CCCCGCACATCCATCGGTCGCCGGCGCCGCTGAACAGGAGCGACCGGCGAAATTATCCTGTGGGGGAACTACCGAGTAAAGTGAACATCCTCAATGTTGTTCCATAGGCCGCAATAGATAGTCCTAGGACTAACGCTCGCCAGCTTGGCTGGGCTCGGCCGGGGCGCGACCCATTGCCATCCATTCGATTACACTTTAGCTTGATACTCCCAGGCCAGAGCCGGAGGTTGACATCATGACTGCTTTCGACGAGCACCGCGAGGAACTCGAGCATTACGAGATGATGTTGGGGCCCGAGCGCGGCCGGCTCGCCGTCACGCTGGACCTCTTGACCAACGCTTTGGTCCTGGTCGGGCAGCACGGAGTTTATTGCCACCGAGCCGGAGATCCGACGACTCCCGCGATGGACATCCGCATCATCAACCGCGAACTTGCCAAGGCAAAGGAATTAATCCAGAGCGTGATGGAGGGGCTGAAAAAGTAGGGCCGCACTTCGAGCGAGAGACGGCGGCACCAGCTTCGATTCCTCTGCAGCCGCACGCGCCATCTGCTTTCCTTGCTGGTTTCCTCTCATCGAAGAAATGGGTTGTTCTCACGCTCGAAGCCGATGATGGTTTCCGGCCCATGTCCGGGATAGACGATCGTCTCATCCGGCAGGACCAACAGTTTTTGATGGATGGAATCCAGAATCTTTTCCAGCGAGCCTCCCCAAAGGTCCGTCCGGCCGATGCTCGCCTGAAACAGCGTGTCGCCTGCCAGAAGGACGGGCTGCTCGGCCCCGCGCGCTTGGCGGCGCGTCCCCGCTACCGAGGCTGCGGCCGGCTTCGCCTCCGAAGGGCGCGAGTCCAAGTACAAACTGATACTGCCGGGAGTGTGCCCCGGAGTGTGCAGCACGCTGGCTTCGAATGGGCCCCACCGGAGCACGTCGCCTTCTTTCAGGTACTCGTCGATATTGGCTGTCGCAGGCGTGGGCACTCCGAGCCAGCCCGCCTGCACGTCGAGATGCTTGTACAGCTCGAGATCATCGTGATGGATCAGAACCGGTGCGCGGGTGGCGCGATGAAGGCCGGCCAGGCCGCCGACGTGATCGATGTGCGTGTGCGTGCTGACGATGGCGCGGACCTTCAGATCATGCTTGCGCAGGATCTCGAGGATGCTTTCCACATCGTCGCCCGGGTCCACGACGATCGCTTCCCGCGTCACGGGGTCGCCCAGGATCGAGCAGTTGCATTGCAGCATGCCGACCGGGATCACTTCGTGGATCAGTTTCTCAGCCATCGCAGCGCAGTATAGCAGCATTCCGGTTGGTGCTCGGGCGATTCCCCGGACACTCGCAGGCATCTGATAAGATGAGCGCGAGAGAGCAAACCCGAGGCACGCGTTTGCCCGCACATGGAGACGCCACTCAAGGAAGAACACATTCGCGCAGGCGCCACGCTGGCGGAGTATTCCGGCTGCTTGCTGCCGGAATCATTCTCCGGCTTTGATGAGGAGTATGTCGCGGCACGCGAGACGGTAGGGATTTTCGACACCAACTGGCACACGGTGATCGCGCTTGCCGGGCCGGATCGCGTGCGGTATCTGAATGCCATCACGTCCAACAATATCCAAACCCTTGCCGAAGGCAGCGGCATTCTCGCGCTGCTGCTCAACCCGCAAGGCCACATTCTCGCGGAGCTCGAAGTGTACAACCCGCCGGAAAAGCTGCTCGTGCTCACGCACGCGTCGGTGCGTGAACGCACTGTGGCGGCGCTGGATAAATACATCATCATGGACGACGTCGAGCTCGAGGATCTCACCGATCAAGTGGGCAGCTTTGCCATCGAAGGGCCGCGCGCCGCATCGATTGTCAAGCAGATTTGCGCCATCGCCCTTGATGAGCTGCCGGAAATGGCCGTCCGCGAGACGGCGGTCGAGCGCATTCCGTGCCAATTGCTCCGGCGATCCCACTTCGGCGAGACGGGAGCGGAAATTCTGGCGCGGCGCGACCGCCTGCATTTCCTATGGGGCAAGTTTAACGAAGCCATTCGCGCGCACGGCGGCCAACCGATCGGAATCTTGGCGCTCAATTCGTTGCGGCTGGAAGCTGGAATTCCATGGTTTCCGGTTGATTTCGACGATCGCGTGATTCCGCACGAAGCCGCGCTCGAGGACACGCACATCAGCTTCACGAAGGGATGTTACACCGGGCAAGAAATTGTCGAACGCGTGCGTTCGCAGGGACGCGTAAACCGCCGCCGCGCGCGACTGCAATTTTCAACAAAAATTGCGCCGCCGCGCGGCACGAAGCTCACCGCGGCGGGTGCGGAGATGGGTGCGGTGACGAGCGCCGCATTTTCGCCGTCGGCCGGCGCAGCCATCGGCATGGGCTACGTTCGCCGCGAATCCGGTGAACCCGGCAGCGCGCTCGAGTTCGATGGCGGCGCCGCCCGAGTTGTAAGTTAGCTTCCCGCCGTTTCCCTCAGCAGCAACCCATGCGGACTTGTCCATCGACCACCGGCGGACCAAACGACGCCTTCGGAATCGGCTCGCCGCGCAGCGTGAGCCAGCAGCGGCGGCCCGCATCGAACAGCACCAGCACGACGCCGGTAACGAAGATGGCCATCAAGATCGAATCCAGGTATCCGGTTACTCTCAGCCCGGGCACTCGAGTCATCGGCCAAAAGATATTCTTGATGGAGAGGACACCGGCCGTCAGCGTCGTTGTCCCGACGAAAAGCATAGGCAGCGCCGTAATCCACGCGTACTTTTTCTTGCCCATGTTGATCAGAAACGTCGTGCTCACGGCCAGCGCAATCGTGGCGAGCAACTGGTTGCCGGTTCCAAACAGCGGCCAGATCGTGGAAATCGTTCCCGTATAGATCAAGTAGCCCCAGGCGAAAACGATTCCGGTGGTTGCAACCAGATTGCCCGGCAGCCACTTCGTGTTGGCGAACGGCTTGATGGCTTTGCCGAGAAGCTCCTGAAGAACGTAGCGAGCCACGCGCGTGCCCGTGTCGACGGTGGTGAGAATGAAGAGCGCCTCGAACATGATGGCGTAGTGATACCAATACCCCATCAGAGTGGACATCCCGGGCAAGCCCCGGAAAATCTGCGCGATTCCCACAGCCAGCGAAACCGCGCCGCCGGTCCGCCCCGCCAGCTTTTCTCCCACCTGCGCCGAGAACGAATCGAGGTTCACCGTGTGCAGGCCGAGCTTTCCATAGGCTGCCACCGGAACGTTGATGGCGAAATAGTCGCCAGGAAAGAGCGAGCAGGCGGCGATGAGCGCGAGCACGCCCACCAGCGATTCCGCCACCATCGCGCCGTAGCCGATGAAGCGCGCATCCGACTCTTTGTCGATCATCTTCGGCGTTGTGCCCGAGCCGACCAGCGAGTGGAAGCCGGAAATCGCGCCACAGGCGATCGTGACGAAGAGGAACGGATAGAGCTTGCCCTTGATAATCGGGCCGCCGCCGTGGATGTACTCGGTGACCGCTGGAAACTGGATGTTCGGATGGACGATCAGCACCCCGATGATGAGGGCAAATATCGTCCCGAGCTTCATGTAGGTTGAAAGGTAATCGCGCGGCTCCAGCAGCAGCCACACCGGAAGAACCGAGGCGACGAATCCATAAATCGCCATGAGAATGGTGATTTGATGCCCGGTGAATGTCAGGTGCCCGGCGAACGATGAAGCGGCGATCCAGCGGCCACCGACCACGGCGGCGAGAAGGAGAATCACGCCAATCGTGCTGGGAACGCCGACCTTAATCTGCCCGGGCGTGCTCTTGAACATGTAGAGGCCCATGAAGATGGCGATTGGAATTGTCATGGCGATCGTAAAGACGCCCCAGGGACTGTTCGAGAGCGCATTGACCACCACGATGCCGAGTCCAGCCAGGGTCACGATGAGAATGAACAGGACGGCGATCATGGCCACAAACCCGGCAAAGGGGCCGATTTCGGTCCTTGCTATCTCCGCCAGCGAGCGGCCCGCGTGCCGCATTGACGCAACCAGCACCGTGAAGTCATGGACGCATCCGGCCAGCACCGCTCCAATCAATAGCCAGAGGAAGCCGGGAGCGAAACCGAACTGCGCCGCAAGCGTAGGCCCGACGAGCGGTCCGGCGCCGGCGATGGCGGCAAAGTGGTGGCCGAAGAGCACCACCTTGGGCGAGGGGACGTAGTTGTGGTGGTCTTCGAACGTGTGCGCGGGAGTGGTGCGGCGATCGTCCAACTCAAGCGCTTTGGCGGCGATGAAAGCGCTGTAGTAACGATATCCAATCGCGAACACGCATAACGCGCCGAGCATTACAGGAAGTGTGTTCATGGTTCGTCCCTTTCGGCTTCTAAACCGCTGAATTCATGCATCCCAGTGCTGCTTTGCTGCAAGAAAGCACGATCCGTGAAGGGGACTTTAAGGGGAACCGCACAGGAAGTCCAACTGTGCCAAGTACATCCCCCGGATGCAGAGTGTAACAAACCACGGGGTTGAAGTATGTGTCGTTTGTCACAAAGTGGTCGGCAAGAGGTCATTGTCAACATGAAGGAACCAGGCGAACGGTTGAATCGTATCCTAGGATTGAATCGGAGGGGATGAGAATGGTGAAGTTCCTGCTTTGGTGCATTCTATTTGTGCTTTGCTGGCCGATTGCGTTGATTGCGCTGATCCTTTACCCGATTGTTTGGCTGATCCTGTTGCCTTTCCGGCTCGTGGGAATTGCCGTCGACGGCGCGCTCGCGCTTGTGCGCGCGGTGATTTTCCTTCCCGCGCGGATTCTCGGGGGCCCGAAGCCGGCGTGAGCCACGAGACGGCGCAAGAGCGAACCTCTTCAGCTTTTGATGAAATTGAGAGACTTGAGGAAACTGCCGCGCTCGGAATCGATTTTTTTCTGAAGCTGGATGATGGCGTACAGGAGAGCTTCGGGCCGCGGAGGACATCCCGGCACATACACATCCACCGGGATCACCTGATTCACGCCCTGGACAACCGCATAATTATTGAAGACGCCGCCGGAGGTGGCGCAGGCACCCATCGAGATCACCCATTTGGGCTCGGGCATTTGGTCGTACAGGTGCTTGATAACCGGCGCCATCTTCTGCGAAACGCGCCCGGCAATAATCATCAAGTCCGATTGGCGCGGCGAGCCGCGAAACACTTCCGCGCCGAAGCGCGCCACGTCGTAGCGGGAAGCCGCCATCGACATCATCTCGATGGCGCAGCAGGCGAGTCCGAACGACAGCGGCCAGATCGAGCTGCGCCGCGCCCAATTGACCACTTTATCGAGCGAGGCAAACAGGATGCCTTCATCCTTCAGGAAGTTTTCATCCTGGCCGGGACGTTCGAGCGTCACGCCTTTGGAGATTTCGACAGCCATTCCGGCTTCGCGCCTTTCTTCCGTTATTCTGCCTCTTTACTCCCGCGTTTGCAATTCGCCCGCGTTCCGCAGCCCGCGCCGCAATCACTCCACTTTCAGAGTGACGCTCGCCTCTTTTTTATTTCCTGAGGCATCGACGGCCGTCAGCGTGTAAGCGGTGGTCTTTCTGGGAGCGACGCTCACGCAGCGGCTGTACGACGGCCACACGCCCGCATCGGGCTTCGGCTCGAGCCGCACTTCTTTGGCGTTGGAGACGCCGTAGCAAAGCTGGGCGGATTCGCCGCGGCGAATCGCGGGCGGGCTCGCGTAAAAATTCAAAATGTCGAACCTGCTTCCGCCGAGCATATCAATTGCGCGCTGGTCGGCCTCCCGCTTCTCCGCCGCGGCTTTCCGCTCGAACTCCTCCCGGCTGCGGAGGCGCGCATCGAGAATCCAGGCAAGGTAAGCCGCCGCACAAGCCAGCACAATGGCCGAAGCCGCCAGGTAAATCTTCATTCTCCGGCGCATTGCCGGGCGCCCCTCCGGAGGATTCCTTGGGCCGTTATCCAGCATGGGAAGGCATCACCGCCGCTTTCCTTTCGCCGGGAGGATGATTGCCCGCCATCCCGTCATGTGCCATACTTGCGCTACCCCGCAAACAGGAGGTCCCTCCATGAAGGCGAAGCAGCGTTCCTTCGTTTTCTCTTTCCTTTCTCTGTGCGCGGTGGCGCTCATGTGCTCGACCCCGCTTCCTGCGCGGGCTGGCGGCGACGATAACGATCCGGCTTCTGCGCGGCCGCGGCCCGACCGCCCGAAAAAGGTTTACACCAACGACGACTTTGGCCCGCCCAGCGCCATGCAAGTTTCGGGTTTGACCCCGCTGCCCGCCGAAATCAAGCCGGAGCCGGCTCCGCCCGCTCCTCGTGCCCGCACCCAGGCTGCTCCTTACATTCGCGAGAAAGACCTCGAATATTACGCCGAACAAGCCGATGCGCTTAACGAGGAGCTCACGCGCGTTGACGCCGATGCAGACTACCTGCGCAGCTTCTGGAACAACGGCAATGCGCCGCAGACCGGGCTGATCCTGAACGGGCCGTGCGAAGGCATCACGACAGACAATCGGATCGCGCAGCTCAATGACCGCCGCCAGGAAATTCTGGCGCAAATCGACGCGCTCGGCGATACGGCGCGCTCGAACGGCATCGCGCCCGGAGTGTTCGTCCACGCTTCCGAAATCGCCGAAGCCGCCAGCGCACGAACGCGCACTGCCGAATCGCAGCGAGCCGCTCTGCGCGGCGAATTGGAACAGGCCACCGCGGAACTGGCGGAAACCCGGACAACCGAGGCGGACATGGCCGCGGACACCGCAGCGCGCAACATGACCCTGCTTCGACCGCGAGGCGAGGGAGCGAGCTTCACCGCGGACTTGCTCGACCGGCTCAACAAGCGCGCCACGAATCTCGAGAGTGAAATCCGCACGCTTGAGGATGAAGGGCGCACGATTGGCGCCGGAGCAGGATCGGCGAAGTAGCGGGCGCACGGTTCAAACTTTCAGCACGATTTTTCCGAACTGCTCGCGGTTCTCCAGCCGCGCGTGCGCCTCGGCGCATTTTTCCAGCGGAAACACGCGGTCGATTACCGGTTTCAGCAGGCCGCGCTCGAATAGCTCCAGCACGGCGTACAACTCCGCTTTGCTCCCCATGAAAGATCCGAGAATGGAAAGATGCCGCGTGAATAAGTAGCGGATGTCGATCTTCCCATCGTAGCCCGTCGTGGCGCCGCAGGTGACCAGCCGCCCCCCCGGCGCAAGACTGCGGATGCTCTTCTCCCACGTCGCTTGGCCGACGTGTTCGAATACGACGTCGACCCCGCGGCGGTTGGTGAGCCGCTTCACTTCCTGGGCGATGTTCTGTTTGGAGTGGTCGATCCAATCGTTGGCGCCCAACTCTTTAGCTTTTTGAAGCTTGGCTTCCGAACCCGCCGTGGCGATCACGCGCGCGCCGGCCACTTTGGCGATTTGAATGGCCGCGCTGCCCACGCCGCTTCCTGCTCCGAGAACTAGCACCGTCTCGGCCGGGCGTAGCTGCGCCCGCGTGATGAGCATGTGCCACGCCGTGAGAAAAACGAGCGGGATCGCAGCAGCCTCTTCGAATGTGAGCTTCGCGGGAATGGGAATCACATTCACCGCGGGCGAGACCACATATTCGGCGCAGCCGCCGTCCACTCCGGCGCCGAAGAGCGTGTAATCGCGGCAGAAGTTGTCGCGCCCGGCAAGGCACGCCTCGCATTGCCCGCAAGAGATTCCCGGCGCGAGCAGCACCCGATCGCCCGGCTTCACGTGCGCGACACCGTCGCCGACTTTCGCGACTTCGCCGGCAATGTCGCTGCCCGGAATGTGCGGGAGCGGGATCTGCATCGAAGGCAAGCCGCGGCGGAGCCAGAGATCCAGGTGATTGAGCGCGCAGGCGCGCACACGCACGAGAACTTGCTGCGGCCCCACAAGCGGCTCGGGGACTTCGACATAGCGCAAGACTTCCGGCCCGCCGTGCTCGGCATACACAATCGCTTTCATCGGTCCCCCGCAATCCGTTCGGCGGACGCGAAACTAGCATCCGCAAGCGGATGTGTCCAGAACTGCGCCGGGCAATTGACACTGCGCTCTCTGCGCCGTACATTGAATTCAGGCGAGCCACTCCGATGGACCTTTTCGAAGAAATCGTGCGCATGAGGCGGGCGGGCCGGCGCGCAGCGCTGGCCACGATCGTGCACACGAACGGCTCGATTCCGAGCTACGAAAGCTCGCGGATGCTGGTGCGCGACGACGGCACGATTGCGGGAACGGTCGGAGGCGGCTGCGTCGAAGCCGAAGTGTGGGCCGCCGCCAAGGAAGTGATTCAGAGCGAAGAGCCGCGCAAGATGACGTTCAATTTGAACCATGAAGCGGCTTACGACGCCGGGTTGATTTGCGGCGGGACGCTCGAAATTTTTGTCGAGCCGATTCTGCCGCAGCCGATGCTCTACCTTTTCGGCGGCGGGCATGTTGCCACGGCGGTGGCGCGCGTGGCGAGCCAGGCGGGCTTCGCGATCGGGATTGTGGACGACCGCGAAACGTTTGCGAACGCGGAACGCTTTCCCACGGCTTCGGAGATTCACACGACGTATGAGGAAGCCTTCGCGAAAATCCGGCCGAACGCTTGCACGTACATTGTGATTGTCACCCGCGGGCACAAAGACGACATGCGCGTGCTCGAATGGGCCATCGACACGCCGGCGCGGTACATCGGCATGATCGGCAGCAAGCGAAAGGTGATCTCCGTGTATCGCGCGCTCGAGAAAGAGGGCCACGCGCTGGAAAAATTCGAGCGCGTGCACGCTCCGGTGGGCCTGGAAATCGGCGCGCTTTCGCCGGAGGAGATCGCCGTCAGCATCGTGGCCGAGCTGATTGCCGTGCGCCGCAACGCCGGAAATCTTCCAAACAAGTCCGTCAGGCTCGCTGAAATCGCTTCGCTCCAGCACGAATAATCTTCCATGCTCGCCGCCGCGATCCTCGCTGCCGGCGAATCCCGCCGCATGGGCGAGCCCAAGGCGCTGCTTCCCTACCGCGGGACGACGTTTCTCGGGCACTTGATCGAAGTGACGCGGCATCCCCGAGTGGGAATCACGCGGATTGTGCTGGGCGCGGGAGCGGAAGCGATTCGGGCAAAGCTGCAAGTGGATCCTGCAACCATCGTCATCAACGCCGAATGGAGCAAAGGACAGCTCTCCTCGATCCAGGCAGCTATCCGAAGCCTGCCTCCTGGAATTACCGAAGGGCTGATTCTCTGCCCCGTGGATCATCCGCTGGTCTCTGCGGCGCTGGTCAGCCAGTTGATCGCGCAATTTGACGCGGCCAGAAACTCGATTGTTCTCCCCACCTATCAAGGCCGGCGCGGCCATCCCGTCATCTTTCCCGCCTCGATGTATGAAGAACTCCTGAAGGCATCCCCCGGCGTTGGAGCCCGGCAGGTGGTATGGGCGCATGCGGCTGCGGTGGTCCCGGTGCCGACGGAGGAGGAGGGGGTGGTAATGAATCTGAACGATCCGGAGAGCCTGAAGCTAGCCATCGAGAAGTCCAAATCTGGAGATCGAAGAACTTGAAATTATTATCGGGATGAAAGGGGGCCGGTCGTTTGTTTTCATAGAGTTAGCGTGCATTCAGTCTGAACTCCATTATCGGCATGAAATGGGCCTCCTGAGGGGCTTCGGCATGGCGACAGAGAGAGATTTTTGTGGGGTGGGCCGCGGGCGGGTGATGCCTGTGGCGTGATCTGTGGTCGTCGGAGGACAGGCATGGATGCCTGTCCCACTTGGTCGCGAAGGCCGTCATCCCAAATATATCCGCCGATACCGTGGCAGCGCGCGCGGGGGATTGCAAGAGAGAATCCCTGTGGACTTTTATCCAGGCAGGCTTGAGCGGCCGAATGAGCGCACGAGCGCCTCGGTGGCATCCACGCAAAGCTGCGCGGCATGGAACGTGGCCGAGGGCAGGCCGTCGAGCGCGTCGGAGATTGCCTGCGGGGAGATGGAGCGCGCTTCGGCCAGCGTTTTTCCAATCAGCAAATCGGTGAGGACCGAGCTCGCAGCAATCGAGCAAACGCAGCCCTGTGTTTTGAAGCGCGCCGCGGCGATCCGTCCCTCTTCTATCCGCACCGAGAGCCGGAGAATATCGCCGCAAACGGGATTCGTGACCTCGACGGTGGCGGTTGCGTCCAGCAGGTTGCCGGAGTTATGCGGATTTCGGAAATGCTCGAGGATGACTTCATTGAACATCTCCCGAATTATAGGAGGCCACCCGCAAACAGATAAAGAGCGATTTGCCTTTCACCTGATGTTCGCCTGCGCAGCGGAATTTTGGCCTTGAAAAGAAGCAAATCCGGGGAATAAGATTTTGGGGTCCCCCTGCCCAGTCCTCCGGAAAAACACAACGGGATAGAAGTTTCCTATCCCGGGAGGTACATATGTGGAAACTCACTGCAGCCTTTGGCCTCGCGTTTTTAGGTATGGTCGTGCTCGCCGCCTGCGGCGGCTCCGGTTCCTTCGGCGTCAACTCCAATCCGGGCGGAGGTTCCGGCATGTCCCAGGTGAGTTTCAGCATCAGCGACACCCCGCCTGCGGGTGTAACGATTCTGCGCTTCCAGATTCAACTCACAACCGCATCGCTCCAGCCCGCCGCGATGGGACAGCCGCCGGTATCCATGCTGCCCGCGCCCGTCGAGGTGGAACTCATCCACCTCCAGACCGAGCCTGAGCTGCTCGCCAATCTCAACGTGGCCGCGGGAACCTACGACGGCCTCACGGCGACCTTCGCGAACGCTCAAGCCACGATCTTCAATGAAAGCGCGAACAACCTGACGGTCGGAAATCAGACTTGCGACACGGGGCAGGTGTGCACGCTGAATCTGGCTCTGAACCAAATGAACGTGACCGTACAAGCTCCCACGGCGCCTTTTCCAATTACGCTGACTTCCAATTCTCCGCTCGCCCTTTTACTCCATTTTGACGTCAACGCGTCCGTGCAAGGGGATCTGAGCGTCTCCCCGACCATCAGTCTGAAGGAACTTCCGGCGCCGCCGCTATTGCCGATCGAGGGATTCCACCTGGTTGGAACCGTCACCTCGGTGACCTCACCTACGTTCATGCTCCAAACCGGGTTCGGCAATTTCTCGTTTACCATCACCACCAACAACAACACCCAATACAATTTTGGAGCGTCGTGCCCGGCCGATAATTTCGGCTGCATCGTGAACGGGCAGGTGCTCAAGGTGTTTGTGAATCTGATGTCCGGCGGGACGCTTGTGGCCAGCCAGGTAGAGTTGTTCGAGCCGCCCGGCTTCCCGGCAATCGAAGGGGTGGTGATCAGCTCGAATCCGGCGCAGAACACATTCCAAATAGTCCTAACGGACTTCCAAAACGGGCCGGCGCAGGTGGCGGCGTGGTTCGGGCTGAGACTGACAATTCAGCCCACTGCTTCGGCCACGTTTGCATTCGATACCGATGGGATCACTGTTCCCGCCGGCTTGAGCTTCGCGAGCGTCCAGGACATTGTCATCGGGCAGGCTGTGGAGGTTCACCCCACGTTTCTGCCGCCAGTGGCGGCCGAGGGACCTGCGCAATTCTTCACCCTCCCCGTGGATAGCGTGCTCCTGGAGGCTTCGGAAATCACCGGGACGGTCACGGGGGTGAACCCGGGGGCCACTCCGCCGAATTTCATCCTCGGCGGGCTCCCGCCGCTCTTGGCCAAGGCGGGCATCACGCAAATCACCGTCGAGGCGGTCTCCGGCACGGACTTCGAAAACGTGAGCGGCGTCGGCGGAATCAACACCGGCGATACAGTGTCGGTGGGCGGGCTCGTGTTCAACACGTCCGGCCAGCCGACCGACGTGGCTGAGCGCGTGTTTGACCGGAGCGCGAGCGACTGATTCGAACTTATCGAGCCGCGGCGGGCGCCTGGATAGTTTTCCGGGCGCCTGAGCGGCGGCAGCATCCGGCTTGGTGAGCTTCGAAAATCGGTAGAGGTGTGTGCATTATCCTCGGCTATAACAAGCTCGCGGGGCGCCTTCGCTTTTTGTTTCAAACTCGTTGACAACCCGCCGCTGGGAACGATACTTTACCGGTTCCTAGCCTGGCCCTTTCTCGTTTGGGCGCGAGAAAGCTGAAATCGGACTCGCCTACTGAAAAATTCAGGAGAAATGATAATGCGAAGAATTGGATGGCTCTTGAGCCTCGCGCTGGCGCTGACGCTCTCCGCCACGTCTGCTTTTGCACAGGACGGCAAGATAAAGATGAAGGTCACACCGAGCCAGGCATACGTCTTCCTCGATGGGAAGGCCATTCGAGAAGGCAGCAAAACGATGTCGGTGCCGGCCGGAAAGCACACCATCGTGGTGGTCAACTACGGCTACAAGATGGAAACGCGCGAAGTGGACGTGACGGCGGGCAAGACCACCGATGTCCAGGTGGCGCTGCAAGCTTATGGCGGCAACGTGAACGGGCCCTGGGGCGCGGTGAAATTCATCAACGGGGACGAGCGCGCCGCGGTCCTTTCCAACGGCAAGACCCCGGCATTTTTTGTCGGGCACGTGGACGAATTCAACTGGGATTGGATCTGGCAGCAGGAGCTGCTGCTTCCGCCGGGAACGCATCATCTGGTGGTGACGCGGAACGGCAACACGTTGTGGGAAGGCGACGTCAACATCGTGGCGAACCAGAAGGTGGTGGTGAATCTGGGCAGCAACGGCGCGCAAACCACCAAGAAGTGGGACCGCGGCGCGAAGCTCAAGGACATCCCGCGATTCAAGGCGGGAATTGCCAGCGCTACGATTGCGGTCGCTCCGGTTTCCGGCAGCTTCAATTCCTCCACCAGCCAGATCAATTGCGGGCAGTCCGCCAATCTCACGTGGCAAACGGCGGAGACCGTGGACGCGAATATCAGCAATGTGGGCGAAGTGGCGCCGAGCGGAAGCCAATCGGTTTCGCCGCGCGCGACCACGACGTATGACTTCACTGCCGGGGGGCCCGGCGGGACGGTGAAGGGCAGCGCCACGGTGAACGTCAACACGAAGGTGGACGCGACGCTTTCGGCGAATCCGACCGACGTGCGCTACCGGCAAATCGGCGACAAGGTGATTTCGCCGGGCACTTCGACTCTCACGTGGACATCTTCGAACGCCGACTCCGCTACGCTTGACGGCGCGAAAGTGGATCTGAACGGCAGCCAGAGCGTCACGTCGAAGCCTTCGGACACGACGCCTCCGGCCGAAGGCCAGCCGGCCCGCACCGGGGATGAGACGAAAACGTACACGCTCAACGCGACCAACGTGTGCGGCGGATCTGCTTCGCCGACCGCGGCCCTGCATCTTACCTACTCGGTCGAGCCGATACCCTCGGTGCTCTTGCAGAGCATCTTCTATCCCACCGACTACCCGGACAAGCATAACCCGCAGGTCGGCCTGGTGAAGAGCCAGCAGCTCGCGCTTGCCTCGCTCGCGGCGGGTTTCAAGAAGTATCTCGAGTACGATCCCGACGCCAAGCTTTCGGTCGAAGCTTTTGCCGATATTCGCGGCGGCAAGACTTACAACCAGGATCTCAGCGAGCGCCGCGTCGAACGCATCAAGGGCTATCTCGTCGAACAGGGCGTGGCAGCCGATAAGGTGCAGACTGCGGCTTACGGCAAGGAGCGCCCAATTGACCGCAAAGTGGTGAAGGGCCTCGAAGACACCAACCCCAATAAAGCGCCGAAAGCCCGCCTCCAGAACGTGCAGGGCGATTGGCTCGCTTACAACCGCCGGGCCGATATCGTGCTTTTGCCTTCCGGCAAGAAATCGGCGCAGTTTTTCCCGCACTCCGCCGACGATTCCGGAATCATCTGGCAGGTGCCCAAGCCCGCCCTCAAAAAGGTCGAAAAGGCCCAGTAGTTTTTTGAAATTCCACTGCGCCGGAGAGCCACCCTCTCCGGCGCTTCTTTGTCTTGTGTTCCTCTGTGACCTCCGGTTCTTCTCTGTGTCCTCTGTGTTAAATCTTTTCCGCACCAGCCTACAAATCCGCCGCGCAGCCCATTAGAATGTCCGCGCATGCCACGCCAAAGGATTGTTGCTCTCGCTCCAAGCGTCACGTCGATTCTCGTTGGCCTTGGCGCCGGGCGCGAAGTGGTCGGCGTGACGAAGTGGTGCAAAGACGTAGCGCCCATTGGCCGGCGGCCAGAATTCGGCGACTGCTGGAAGGTGAATGTCGCCGCGGTGATGCGCCTCCAGCCGACGCTTTTGATCGGCTCGGTGCCATTCGCCACGGCAATTGTCGAACGCATTCTGAAACAGCCGGTGCCGTTTCTGGCGCTCAATCCGCGCTCGCTTCGCGATATCGAAAGCGACATCCGCACTCTCGCGCGGCTCACGGGGCGCGCCCGGGCAGGAGAAAAACTCATTTCGCGAATGAAGCGCGCATTCGAGCGCGTAGCGCAACGCGCGAGAGAAGTTCGCTCCGGGCCTGCGCCGCGCGTTTATTGCGAGGTTTGGCCCCATCCGCGGATCAGCTCGCCGCCGTGGGTCGCAGAATTGGTTTCGCTGGCCGGTGGAAGAATGGTGGTGCCGGCGGGCCGCCGCGTTACGGATGCGCAGGTCGCGCGAGCGAATCCGGATGTGATTATCCTTGCGTGGGCCGCCACGGGAGCGCGCGCGAAGGCGTCCTCGGCGCTGGAAAATCCGGCCTGGCGGAATGTTTCGGCGGTGAAGAACGGGCGCGTCGCCGTCGTTCGGGATGAATTCCTGAATACGCCGGGGCCGCCCTTGATGCGCGGCGCCGAATTGATTTTTCGCGCGATTCATTCGGGGCCTCTGTAGCAAGCGATCGGATCGGCGGAGCCAAAGGATGTCGCAGTCCTGAACTTCAGAGGCTAAAGAGCCTGTGTGACGACGCCCGTTTTTCGTCAGGGCACGGCTTTAGCCGTGCCGAAAGTGTTGCAAATTCAGTGCGGCTTCAGCCGCTGAGGGGCTGATTCCAGAGTTCTCACACAGACTCTAAAGCCCTGCGGATAGGGCCGCTCAATGTCGCGGCTAAAACCGCGACCTACAAAACGTTTCTGAACATTCTATTCGAGTCGAGATGCTGACTGTTGTTGCGGCGCTGATCGAGTCGGGAGGCAAGCTGCTCGTGTGCCAGCGGCGGCGGGGAGACTCGTTCGCGTTGCAATGGGAATTTCCCGGCGGCAAGGTGCGGCCCGGCGAGCCGCCGGCGCAGGCGTTGGCCCGTGAGCTGGAGGAAGAGCTCGGTATCGAAGCGCGCATCGGCCGCGAGATTTATCGCACCGAGCATCGCTACGCGGAATTGGCAGAGCCGATCGAGCTGATTTTCTTCTCCGCGACGATTGAAACCGGCGAACCCCAAAACCTCGCGTTCGAGCAATTCGCCTGGCGCGCTTCGCACTCGCTCCCCGAATTGAATTTCCTGCCAGCCGACCGGGAGCTCATCGAGAAGCTTTCCACCGGCGCCCTTCGAATTTCCTGATAGCTGCCATCGAAAATCGCGATGGCGCGAATGTTTTCCGATTGTGCGAGCCTCGCGCCTTCCTGTGATGCGTGCGGAAAAACGTGCTATAGTTTTTGAGGCTGAAGCGACGAGCGATCGCCGCACTGAGGAGCCAGCATGGCATCGAAAAGCAACCGCGCGGTTCTGGAGCCCGAGGCGGAAAAAGCGGGCCACTCGCCGGAACTGCTGCTCGGGCTTTACCGCATGCTCTTGAAGTGCCGCCTGTGCGACGAAAAGGCGCGCATCCTTTTCCGGCAGGGCAAATACAAAGGGAATTTCTATTCGGGAGTCGGCCAGGAAGCCACGGAAGTCGGCACCGCCTACGGACTGCGCGAAACCGACTGGATCGCGCCCTCGCACCGCGACTGGACCTCGAACATCATCAAAGGCGCGCCGCTGAAATTCTGTTTTGCGCAGCTCTTCGCCAAAGTCACCAGCCCCGACCGCGGCCGGTCTTCCCCGGCGCACATGGGCTACCCGCCGCTGCACGTGATCACGCCCGCCAGCAGCATTGCCGGCCAATTGAACGTGGGCACGGGGGTAGCGCTCGGCATCAAGAAGCTTGGCCGCGACGACATTGTCGTCACGTACTGCGGCGACGGCGCCACGAGCTTCGGGGGATTTCACGAAGCGCTGAATTTTGCGGGCGTGCACAAGCTGCCGCTGCTTTACGTGGTCCAGAACAATCTCTGGGCGGAATCGGTGCCGCTGCGGCTTCAGACGGCGCTCACGAATCTGTCGGATCGCGCGAAGGCGTATGGATTTCCTGGAATAAGTGTGGACGGCAACGACGTCCTCGCGGTGTATGCCTCGGCGCAAACAGCCATCGCGCGCGCTCGCGCGGGAGAAGGGCCCACGCTGCTCGAATGCAAGACCTACCGCTGGTACGGCCACTCGGAAATCGATCCGGCCAAGTATCGCTCGAAGGAAGAAGTGGACGCATGGAAGAAGCGCGATCCCGTGGCCACATTCGAGAAAAAGCTCATGGAGCAAAGAGTTCTGACCGAAGCCAAGAAAACTGAAATCGCGGCGCAGACAACGAAAGAAATCAACGAGGCGGTCGAGTTCGCCGAGCAGAGCCCGTATCCGGAGGCGTCCGAGCTACGGGACCACATCTGGGCTTGAGCAAGGATTCAATCAAAAATGGCGCGCACGCTGAACATGCTCGAAGCAATCAACGAGGCCCTTTCGCAAGAGATGGAGCGCGACGACCGCGTCTTCATCCTCGGTGAAGACATCGGCCTTTCCGGAGGCGTTTTCAAGGTCACCGACGGATTGCTCGATAAATTCGGCGAAGAGCGCGTGCTCGATACTCCGCTCGCGGAAGGCATCATCATCGCCGCAGCGATCGGCTCGTCCATGATGGGGCTGCGGCCTGTGCCGGAAATTCAGTTCGCCGACTTCATCACGCCGGCCGTGGAGCAGCTCGTGCAGCAAGCTTCGAAGCTGCGCTATCGCAGCGCCGGGGGCTATTCGTGCCCGATCACGGTGCGGATCTGCTGCGGAGCGGGCGGCGGCAGCGGACTTTATCACTCGCAGGAAAACGCCGCCTGGTTCGTGCACGAGCCGGGGCTGAAAGTGGTGCTGCCCTCGACCGCGTATGACGCCAAAGGGATGCTTCTCGCCGCGATTCGCGATCCCGATCCCGTGCTATTTTTCGAGCACAAGTCACTCTACCGCCAGGCCAAAAGCGAAGTGCCCGAGGGCGATTACACCGTGCCCATCGGCCCCGCAGCCATCCGGCGCGAAGGCCGCGATATGACGCTGCTCACCTACGGATTCATGACGCAGAAGTCGCTGGATGCCGCCGAGCAGATGGCGCAA
This sequence comes from Candidatus Sulfotelmatobacter sp., assembly GCA_035624115.1. Taxonomy (GTDB): domain Bacteria; phylum Acidobacteriota; class Terriglobia; order Acidiferrales; family UBA7541; genus Palsa-295. The sequence goes on from DASPSD010000034.1 coordinate 17,223, forward strand.
CGCGGAGTGGAAGTGGAGGTCGTCGAGCTGCGCACGCTGGCGCCGCTCGATAAAGAAGCGATTCTGAATTCCGTGCGCAAGACGAACAAGGTCCTCATCGTCCACGAAGACAAAAAGACCATGGGGATCGGCGCGGAACTTTCCGCCATTATCAGCGAAGAAGCCTTCGAAGATCTCGACGGCCCCATCACGCGCATTACCGGCCCCGATGTTCCGGCCATCCCGTTCAGCCCCAATCTCGACAAAGCCTGGCAGGTCAACACCGAAAAGATCGTCGCGGGCATCGAGCAGCTCGCAGCGTATTAGGAGTCACGGCTCGATTGTCGCGCTCTACTTTGATGAACTCCCTAAGGCTCGCTTCGGCTAGCGATCGATGGAGGCTCGTATTTCCGCCGCATCGCTCTCCGCCGCGGCGTATTCTTTTTCGGTGAGCTCGGCTTTCAATTCCGCGGCTCTTGTTGCGGCGGAAGAGTCCAGGTCACTGGCCAGAAGGAACCACTTGCACGCCTCCACCGCATTTTTCGATTCGCCTTCCCCATATCGATAAGCGACTCCGAGGCGATATTGCGCGTGGACGGATCCGAGTTTGGCGGCACTGAGGTACCAGCCGATAGCAATTTTCTGATTTCCTCTCCCCTCCTCCTCCTGGCCTAACGCGAAAAAAATGTCGGGGCGCGCATCCATCACCGCCCTTCGGTAAAATTCCATCGCTGCCGAGGCGTTCCGATCCATTCCGTGTGCGGTCTCAAGCCGGTATGCAAGGGAGAAAGCCGCATGCACGTCGTTCCTTGCAGCCGCGCTTCGCAGTTCGGCTTCCGACATATAAATAATCGGGTTCAAGTTGTCGTAGAACGCCCCGAATTGATTTCTGGTGGCGCGCAGACTATCGACCAGGTCGTCTGCCTGCTTCAATTGCTCAGGCGAAAGCTGGCGTGCGAGTCCATCGTGGAAAGTGCTGGAGAAATAAGACGGCTCGGTGTCCAGGGCTTTCCACACATATTCGGTGACTGCCGAACGCGGTACGCCGTCGCCGGAATGAAAATCGCGCGCCAGATTGGTGCCGGCCAAATCGTTGTGGTACTCCGCCGAGACCTGCCACCAATGTGCCGCTTGGACCTCATCCACAGGCACACCCTGACCCAGGGCATAGACCAGCGCGACATCGAACGCGACAATCCCAATCTCCCGTTCGGCCGCTTCCCGATAAAGCTTGACCGCTTTTTCCTCATCGCGCGGGACGCCCAGCCCTTTCGCCGTCAGGTTCGCAAGACCCATGCCTGCGTGCGCCGAGTTGCGGGCCGCTGCTTCATAGCACTCAGCGGCTTTCGAGTAATCTTGTGAAACTCCAATCCCGAGCTCGTACATTTTCCCCAGTTGGTATCCGGCGGAGTGACATCCGACCCGCTGATACCAGTAGACCGCCCGGCTCACATCCTTAGGAATGCCGCGACCGGCCCAGTAGCGATTCGCCACTTCAATCGCGCCGTAGTCCAATTCGGCCGCCAATTCAAACCAGCGCTTCGCCTCGCCGGGGTTCTTCTCGAGCTCCCGTCCGTCGGCGTACATTTCCGCCAGCAAGAAGGCAGCCTGCCCATTGCCGCTCGATGCCTTCCTCTGGAGTTCCGCGATCGATGGCGGCGCCTGGACCTGCTGGCCCCGCGCTGGCGCCAGGAAGGGAACCACAATCGTCAGAAGCAGGAATGTTCGCCTCGGGAATAAGAACAAACGTGGCATGGCGCGGCTCGCCACAGAGAATATCCCAGGGAAGTGGATAATGCGATATGTACGTGCCGATGCAGCAGCAACGCAATCATTGCCGGTGATTGCTTTCAATTCTTGCTGACAGACCGCAGCCTCCTGTGCGCGGTTGGAGCCCTCAAGTTTAGCCGCGGGATTCAACGATGGTGCTTGTGCATGTCCTCGAGGAGGTGCGACAGCCCTTCGAAAACGAGCATCACGAAGACTACAAGCCCCAGAAGGTAGCCCATGGTCTCACCTCAAATTCAGTGTAGGCGCTGCCCCCCGATTCGCGGTGACCTGAGGAACGCATTGCGGTGACCGGCGTCACCTGACGGGCAATTGCGCTCGTTGACTTACTCCCAGACGCGGCCTAATATCCCCCCCACCGAGGGAGCCCAGCCCTTGCCCTGCCGCATTAATTCACACGGTCCTGCTGCCGGAAAATTTGCGCCGCGGAAATGGTTTGCCCGCCTAGCGGCGATCGCGGTGGCTGCGGGCCTGCTGGCGGGAGCCTGGTTCGTGTGCCCGCGGCACGCGCTCGCCCAGTCCGACAAACCGTCTTCGGACGCGATGAAGGAATATGCGCAGGGAAACAAGATGCTGATTGCGGGAGATTTTTCAGGCTCGATCCCCCACTACCAGCGCGCCATCGAAAAAGACCCGAATTTTGCCATGGCTTACATGAACATGGGGCTCGCTTATCGCAACCTGAAGCAGTACGGCCCGGCCAACGAAAGTCTTCAAAAAGCATACGACCTGAGCGATAAGGTCGGCGACAAAGACAGGATCATGATTACCGCGAATTATCACAGCATTGACACCGGAGATCTGGACAAGGCCGTCGATGCCTATAAGCGGTGGACCCAGAATTATCCGCGCGACTCAGTGCCCCACAACAATCTGGGAGTGATTTACGGCCAGCTGGGCCAATACGACAGGCAGCTCGAGGAATTCCTGGAAGCCCTGCGCCTCAACCCGGACTCGGTGATTGCCAGCGCGAATCTCGTATCTGCTTACTCGCATTTATACCGCCTGGCGGACGCCAAGACAGCCTACGACCGGGCTCTCAACCGGAAACTCGAATCACCGAAGCTGCACTACAATCGCTACGGCGTTGCGTTTCTTGAGAGCGACGCTGCGGAGATGGAGCGCCAGTCGGCCTGGAGCGCGGGACGCCCCGGTGCGGACGATATTTTGCTTTCTCCTCAATCGGACACGGAAGCCTTTTCCGGCCATCTCGCCAAAGCGCGGGAACTCTCCCGCCGGGCGTCCGAATCGGCACAGCACGCCGGCGAGAAAGAGACCGCTGCGGGGCGGGAGCTGAACGCGGCGATGCGCGAGGCGGAGTTTGGCAACGCCGCCGAAGCCCGCAGCCGGATCGAATCGGCTCTGGCGCTCGATTCGACTCAGGGGACACAGATTCTCGCTGCGCTCGTTTTGGCGCGCGCCGGAGATTCCGATCGCGCGCAAAAAATGGCGGACGAACTCGAAAAGCAAAATCCGTTCAACACAACAATTAAGGTGTACTGGCTGCCGGCCATCCGCGCCGCGGTCGAGCTCAATCGCCAGAATCCATCGAAGGCCATTGAGATTCTCCAGACGGCTGCCCCCTACGAATTCGGCGAGCCGGACCCTGCGCCAGAGGTCGGAGGATTTCTCTACCCTGTCTATCTTCGCGGGTTGGCCTATTTGGCGCTGCACCAGGGCGGCGCCGCCGCCGGTGAGTTCCAGAAATTTGTTGACAATCGCGGAGTCGCGATCAATTGCCCGCTGGCTGCGCTCGCCCGCCTGGGTCTGGCGCGCGCGTACGCGCTCAAAGGCGACACCTCAAAAGCCCGGGCCGCCTATGCAGAATTTTTCGTGTTATGGAAAGACGCCGATCCCGACATTCCCATCCTCAAGCAAGCCAAATCAGAAGAGGCCCGGCTGAAGTAAACGGCTACCGCCGGGTTCGCGCAATGCACAATCTTTTACGCGATGGAACCTTTTTGAGTGGAAAATTTCTGGCCCGCGTCGGCGAGTCGGCCGTTGTGGTATACCTCTAGAACTGGGCGCTGCTCAAAGCCGCGGATATCGCCGACGAGCTCCACTGCGACGAAGCCCACGTCCTGAACGTCGCTGAGCACGCGCGCACGCACTACCCGCTTTTCGAAACCCATTCCTGCGGATGCTTCCGGCGCTGATCATCTGCTGCTTGACATCCCCCTCCCCGCAAAGGCGCATACTATGCGTGCAGGCAGGCATGGGAGAGCCGCCTTGCGAGAGAAAGACGAAGCTCGGCGCACGACTGGCGACGACCAGCTTGATCGAGAGCATCTTCCTGATCTTCGCGTTGGGAATGGCGCTGAGAAAGTAGCAAGGCTCAAAGGAGGGCGAGGAAATGGAAGAGTTACGTGGGGCTTCACGGTATGTACCACTCCCGCCATGGCCGCGACCGAAGAGCGACGACGGATGGCTGATAGAAGGTGTTGCCAAACGTTGGTGGAGTGGAATCTTGGAGTATGACAGGCTCGGCTACCGCTGCATCATGCAGTCGTGCGGCATGTTGGCGCAACGCCAGATCGCAGACGGGCTGTGGCGCTCGCATGGGATACCGAACGGCGAGGCGATGGGCATCGCTGGGCAGGTCTTGGATATTCTCTGGGATCGAGTCGTTAGGAAGACGATGGCGGAAGGAATCGAGAAGTGGCTCACTGGGGCCGTAATGGGGGACGCAGCCGCCGCAGGTAGGCGATGAGACCGCAAGACCTTGTCAGACTCGCAGGCCGCGCCTTTGCGTCGAAGGGCGGAAAAGCTCGGGCGAAGATCCTCACGAAGGCAGAGCGCCGGGCGAGCGCGCAGAAAGCGGCCCGCGCGCGATGGGGCAAGCGCGGGAAGCGATGAAATTTACCGAAAAAATCCGGGCGACCGCCATCACCTGAATCGGGAGGGAGGCGGAGATGATCTACGCGATCAAGGTTGTTGGATTGCGGAACGGCGAACCGACGGACCAAGCCGGGAAGTTTATCTGCGACCTCCCCGACCGCACGTGGTCGCCTTCTATGGCGGACGCGCTGACGTTCACTAAGAAGGAAGCCATCGCGTTCCACGCCAAGTTCCTGTCCTGCTACAACGTCGAACTAGTGCCTACCAGAAGTGCATTCGGCATCGGGGAGGAGATCGTCTGGGCGATCTTTTTCCTGCTTGTGACCGGAACGCTCATGTCGCTGGCCGACGCGGCAGCGCACAACAAACGGGCGGCGGCGTGCTTGATCTTTCTCGCGCTGCTGTCCGGGCGATATCTATGGCTGTTGCTGCGCGACTACAGATCGAGATACTCATATAGGAAGTGGCAGTTTTGACAGGCACGCCGGACGGCGGTGCGCCAAAGCTGCAGCCACCGGGAAGTAGGCCACGCCGGCCGTGGGCGTCGCGCCACGCGCCTGCCAGCGCCGTTTTCGGCCTATTGCCGAGCGGTTCGCGACGCGCGAGGCGCGCCGAGCTCGGCAAATCGCAGGTAAACCAGCGGTAAACCGGAAGCCCGTCCAAACTGAAAATCGCTGAAAAGTGGCGCGCCCGGAGGGACTTGAACCCCCAACCCTCTGGTTCGAAGTCCGAGTAACATTTTGCGGGACGTGTGTTTTCAATAGGATGGAGTCTTGCTCTGCGGGTGAAATCATGGTGTTTGGTAGTTTTTTGGAAGTTTTCTCAAATTCCTGTGCACCAAGTGTGCACCGAGTTTTGGTGCTCTGATTTTTTTCGCTGAACGTCTGGCGAAGCATTGTCTCCCTCAGTTCACAGCCGCGCCGGTTGTTTTCTGAAAGAGCGCGTCCACTTTTTCGATGGCCCGAAGCGCGTCCTCGGGAATGCTCTTGATGTAGAACTGCTGCGTGGTTTGCACGTTTGAATGACGCAGGAGTGACTTCGCCGCGAGTTGCGAATCAATCGAAGTCGCGAGCGTCGCGAGCCCTCGGCGTAGTGCATACCATCCGTGCCATTCAACGAGCCGTTTGAATTCGTGACCGTCGCCGTGCTCTTGCTCGGGCTTGCGACATTCGGCGCAGACTGAGAGAGCCGGCACGACCACGCGCGCCGCGAGATTATGCAAGTCAACGGGTAGAGGCGTGAATTCATGCCCGCTGTCCTTGTGTTCCCATTTCCGCTTCCGACATTCCGCGCAGATCGCGTGCGCGGGAATTGTGACCTCGGGCGGCGGCGCCAGGATGTAGCCGGATTCGCGCTGCGATTCGCGAAGGATCTCCGCGAGTGTTTCGGCGACGGGAACGGGCGCAACACTCTCGGCCGTTTTGGGCAGAGTCGTATGCGTCCGCCACACGCTCGCTCGAATGCGGAGAGTTTTCCCGTCGTAATCTTCCCACCGCGCGGCTCGCGCCTCGCCTGGCCGCAAGCCGCAAAAATAAATCAGCGCGACCGCTGTACGCGCGATGCCGTGCAAGGCATCGAGCATCAGCAAGACTTCGTCGGCTGAATATGCGTGCGTCGGCTTTCCTCGTTCCGCGGCGCGCGGGATACCCGCACCTTGCACCGGATTCCCACCGTCGAGAACGCCGGTGCGTTTCGCGTGAGTGAAGATCGTGCTCAGGAGCGCCTTGCAGTTTCGGAGTGACTTTCGGTTCAGATGGTGTTCGTCATGAATCGCCTTGAGCATGTCTGTCGCGTCCGCGCACCGGAAGTCTCGCAAACTGATCTTCTCCTTTGTGAGCCACGGTCTTAGATACATTCGCCAGAGAGCGCGGTAACCCTCAGCCGTGCTTGGCTTGAGCTCGCGGTCCGCGTACGGCAAAAAATGCTTGTCGCCGTACTCGGCAACCGAAAGCGTCGATTCCGGTGACTCACGGCCTTCGTTCAAGGGTTGCAGCTTTCTATCGAGCAAGGGTTGCACATCTTCCTTGCTTCGATATTTGCCGCCGTAATCGCAGAGTTTCTCGCAGTGTTGCCGGCGTTCGATCGACCAATTGCCGTCCGCGTCTCGAACCCTTTCGTCTCGCCGCCATCGACCAAACCAGGCCCGATTTTTCTTGAAGATATGTCCTCGCTGAATCATCTGTGTTTTCTCCTTTTGCGGCCTTTGGCGAGCGCAGCTCGCGCCCGCTTCACATCCCGAGCCGTCCAGAGCCGGATCTTCAACCGTCCTACGCGCACCAATGGCGGGAAAGGAATTCTCTTTTGCGCGATGGCGCGCTGCAAGTGCGGTTGATGCATTCCGAGCATCTGGGCAACTTCGACTGTGGAATATCGCCGCATGTGGCATAGGTCTATACCTTTGATTGCTCCCTGTCAAGCTCCCTGGCGGGCGAGCCAGGCTTGAACCGCTGCCCAGGAGAAACGGACGTACTTCCCGAGGCGGACAACCGGCAGGGGATCGCGGTCATGTTGGCGCGCGCGTTCTCGCGTTTTTTCCCGGACCCAGCTCTGCGGAACGGCGAGCCGTGCGGCAAGTTCCGCGGGAGTAAGGAGCACATCGGGACCTGGCGCCGGCGGGCGGGATTGCTCCGTCAAGGGAATCGGGATGTGCTGCGCGCTATTTTGTCTCGCGTTCACCGCCATTTTTCACCCCTTCCGTGCAACCGCTGTGCAACCTGAATTCGAAGTTCCGTCATTGCAATCACTTCCACCTGAGCGCCTGTTCGCCGTCCCGATGCTCAAGTTGTCCTGTCCCGCGTCTGTCCCGGTTTTTGTCAGGACAGACAGGTGAATCCGTCACTGTCCTGTCCGATCCCCCTTACAGGGGTGGCACTGGCACCGCTGGCACCGGTGCCACTTCGCGCCAGTGCCAGACGTTAGTGGCACTGGCACCGCCCAACATAAGGGGCGGTGCCACGGTGCCACGTCCAATCCGGCTCAGGGCGGCCGTACCCAGCCCGAATCTTCGAGTCTCCAGCCAAGTTTTTCGGCCAGCTTGCGAAGCCTGTTGCGTCCGATGTGGAGCGCCGTAGCCAGCTCTCGGACGCTCGCTTTCGGGTTTGCCGAGATTGCGGCGTCGAGGGTGCCCTCTTTCTCGATGGTCTCGACGCGTTTACCGGCCTCGATAATCCGGTACTGACCGTCTCGCAGCTCGATCTCGAAGCGCCCTGCTTCGATCCGGCCCGTGACCTCCAAAGATCGAGTTTCGTCAAAGCCACCGCGGATTCTCCTTAGGAGCATCACCGAATCGACGGCGCCGGTCAGTGCGGAACTCCCCCGGCCACTTTCGCCGACTTCTCCGCCAGATTTTCTTTCATGGCGCGTGAGCGTTACCGGGATATCGAGTTTGCTCGCGATATGGCGGATCGGAGCAACCGCCGCGGCCACGGCGCCGGCCTTATTTTCATCGTCTCCAGCGAGCTGAGCGACATCGTAGAAAGTGTCAATGACGAGCCAATCGATTTTGTGAGAGATGCACTCGCGCTCGATTTGCGCTGCAATTTGCGGCCAAGGCGCGCCGGCGAACTCGAAACCGTGAATAATCCGCAACTCGCTTTCCCCCGCCAATTCCGCCCGGGATAGGGCGAGACTCAGCGGGCGCGGACCTTCTTCTGACACCAACAGAATGCGAGCGCGCTTTGTCGCTCGATTCAGGAAAATCCTCTCGGAGAGCTCTGCGCTTGCGGCAGTCAAAACGAGCGTCGTCTTACCGGCTGTTTTCGGAGGGCCGTCGAGGAGCGCGACCATCCCGCGAGGTGCAAGTGGCCATACAATGTATTCGACCGCCTGTGATGCAACTGTGCAAACTTCAGCGGCAGTATGACTCACCGCTCGCGCGGCCTGGCCATTGCCGATTCGCCTTAAGGATTCGAGTGCAGTTGCGAGAATTTCCGCGGCACTCTCTGAGCCAACAAACGCCTCGTCACGAAGATTCTCCGCGGCAAAGATCAAATCCCGACGAGCCCGCTTCTCAGTCATGATGCGCGCGTAATGCTCCACATTCGTCACGCGCGGGAGTCCGTCGGCCAATTGCGAGAGATAGGCTATTCCGCCCGCGGCTTCGAGTTCGCCGCGTGCTCCGAGCTCATCCATCAGCAGGACAGTATCAATACCTTGCTGACGCACATCCAGCCGGATCATGCTCTGGAAAATTCTGCGATGTTGCTCCAAGAAAAAATCCTCTGCGCGGATTTTCTCGACCGCAACACTGAGAGCACGATTATCGAGAATGATGGCGCCGAGGATGCCGCGCTCCGCCTCTACGTTATGC
>DASPSD010000047.1:0-65803 GCA_035624115.1 Candidatus Sulfotelmatobacter sp.
GTGGTGAGCGTAGCTCAGCCGGTAGAGCATCGGTCTGTGGAACCGAGGGTCGTGGGTTCAAATCCCATCGCTCACCCCAACCTTCCGCCAAATTCATTTTGATCCGGGAAAAATAGGTCGTTCCAGCGAGGATTCGTGTCGTTGGGGTGTGAACGCGCGGCCATTCTGTGCGCGCACCCCCTCATCCCACACAGCCGCTTCCGGCGTGCCGCATCGGCAGACGGGCGCCGCGTCATCAGTCCGCGAATCCGAGCCCCATCGCTCCTCGAAAGGCCGCGCTGGGAAATCGCTTGACAGCCGCCCGGCCGGCGAGGTAAAAGGCCGCTACCAAAAGGAGCGAGCGCTCGCTTTGAGTGGTCACTCGGCGAACGCTCGCCGCCGGCACCGGTGGCAATGCCCAAACTGCTTCATCAAACGATCGAGAGGCGATCTTCGCGGGCGGGGCGATTCCGATAAACCCGAGGACGGGCCTTACGGCATGGCGCAGCACGCCCGGGACGTTGCCTGCGCCATGCGCGCGATGGGGCTGGGACCAAGTGTCGTCGCCGGCCACTCCATGGGAGCCTTTGTCGCCACTGCACTGGCCCAGCAGAATCCCGAGCTGGTGTGCGGCGTGGTTCTGATTGACGGCGGCTATCTTCCGTCCATCAGCGCCGGCATGCCTCAGCAGGGGCTCGACCCGCTTCTGGCAGAGCGCATCGTTCAGCTTCAACAAACCTACCCATCGCGCGAATTTTATCGAGATCTCTGGCGCAAGAAACCGCACTTCCCTCCACAGGACTGGGACGCCTGGATGGAGGCGTTCCTCGATTATGAAATCGGGGGCGAGCCGCCGAACCTCCGGCCGAAAGCTTCCCAGGCCGCCGTGCTTGCCGACCTCGCCGAAGGATTCAACCGGGAAGAAATTGCCGCTCGCCTGCGCTCGCTTCGCGTTCCCGTGATGCTGCTCCGTGCGGAGACCGGCTTCGCTCCCACTTCGCCGCCATTGTTCCCGGATTCCTTGCTGGAGCCAATCCGCGCGCTCGTCCCGCACATCGAAGACCACAAAATCCCCGGAACAACTCACTACACCATCGCCATCAGCGAGCGACCTGCCTCCCGGGTGGCGGACCTGCTGCACCAGCTCGCCTCGCACTGCCAGCCTTCCGCGCCTGCCGCGCGATGATTGGAGAGGCGGCCGAAGTCTCTCGCGTGTTCCAATTCCTTCACTCCTCTCGATAAGGAACATCGGTCCGCGCGTTCGCCACTTGCTCACCGACGATGAGCCCAGGCCCCCCGAGGAGTGGAGCGAGGGTATGGACAAGCACCTCGACCCTCCTCTGAGGCAATTCGGCGCGTGAGCAATCGGCTTGTGGCCGGCGTGGAATAAAATCTTAGAGCGGATCGCTGACAGTCGGAAAGTTCATGGAACTGTATCAGTCGCGCGAATTTCTTCGAGTTGCGACAAGCAACTCATATCGCAGTTCATCAAACCCGCGAGCAACAACGGGCAGTCCACAATCGTCCAGGAAGTCCATTGGCCGTTCGTCATTTGCCATTTGGAGGCGGTGACATCGGCGGGCAGCTTTTTGTGCGGGCAAACGACCGTATGCGTGCGGTCGACACTCGATGCCGCCAGCTTTTCGCGCGCGGAGGTATCAGCCATGGTACACCCCCTTCGAATCCCTGAATACCGGCTAGCACGGGTGCGCCGGCAATGCCGTGATGCGTGTCACCTCGCCACAGGCCATCCGGCACATGCGATGCTCAAGTCTCTGAAACCGCGACCTACAAAGCGGATTTACGAAATAGGTTGGCTCCGTTGAAATCCTAATTATCTGAGTGCTGCCTGCCAAGACCTTTGGAGTGCGGCCTGCCCTGAGCGAAGTCGAAGGGAAGCTCGCTTGTCCCGAGCTCAGCCGAGGGGCTTCCGCTTTGTTTTCATTCCCACTACGACGCGCCCCAACATCTGGCTGGGCCAGATTCGGCAAGACCTCAACGAAGCCATCAGGTTCCTGTATCATCCAATCGTTTTGCGAGCACGCCTGCGGCGTGATGGCTCCATCGCATCGGATTCAAATCGATCGACGACAACGATTGAATACTTGGGAGGTCTTTCCATGCGGCCTGACATCGTTCCAGGGGCGATCTTTCCAGACTACGAGCTTTCCGACCACACCGGGAAACACCGGAAGCTTTCCGAGCTGCAAGGGCAAAATCCGATGGTTCTCGTCCTGAGCCGCGGAGGATTTTGTCCCAAGGATCGCCGGCAGGCGGAGCAGCTCGTGCAACTCCATCGCGAAATGGAGGTGGCTTATACCGGAATGGTCACCATCAGCACCGACAATCTTACGGAAACAAATGAAAATCGCGCGGGAATCGGCGCGCACTGGCCGCTCCTCTCCGACCCCGCGCGGAGGGTGCAAAAAGACCTGGACATCGCCGAATACACCGACCCGCTGCACAATCCCATGATTCCCCACGTGATTGTCCTCGAGCCCGGACTGGTGATTTACAAAATCTATATGGGCTACTGGTATTGGGGCCGGCCCACAATCGAGGAACTGCGCCAGGACCTGCGCGCCGTCACCCGGAAATGCCGCCCCGATTGGGACATCACCACGCCCGAAATGAAATCTGCATGGCAGCAAGGCCGCAAAGACATCTTTTATCCTTACGGCAAGACGTACGCCCAAACGATCGGCGAACAAGGTTAAGCGCGCCACTAACTGGGTCGCAGCCGCGGGCGCAAAGTCCGGCGCATCTTGCGGGCTTGACGCTCGGCGGCAATAATGCTGTAGTTCGCATGTTCGTGGTGCGCGTGCAGGCGAGGAGCTGACGATGGCCGAAGCCCAGATCCGCGAAGATATTCTCCAGAAATTTCCCGAGATTTTCGGAACGAAAATCGTCAACGGGCGCGCCATCAACATCGCCGAGACCATCGCAACGCTCACGAAGGAGTTGCGTCCGGCGATTGCCGCGGCGCTCACGGCGCGCCGGAAGCTGCTGGAATCTCCCGCGTCCGTGCGCGAAAAATATGCGTGGCCCAAATGGGAGGATGCATTCGAAGACCCCGTGACCGGCCGCCCGTGGACCTTCCGGCAAATCGTCCAGGGAATGATCGACAATTTTCTCGGGCGCGAAAGCCAGTGGCGCTGGCGCCTGAATGACGAACTGCCCATCCCCAAAGACGCGCATCCGCTCGCCAATCCCGGGCTCGAGCTCACCGGGCCGTGGCAGCCGCTCGACATGGCGTTCAACGCGTTGAACAGCCCCGCGCCGATGAACATGCCGGACTTCGAAGACGCCTCGCCGCCGCACTTCCGGCCGGATGGAACGCCTTCCACACAGCCTGTGGGAATTTTCGCGGCGATGCGCAACGCAAAGGAAATTCACGAAGGCCAGTGGGCCAATCGAGCGTACGAAGTGGTGAAGAAGGGAAAGAAACGCGAGTACCGCATCAACACTCCGGCGGGGCGATGGCCTATCCGGTTTGTGCGCCCGCCAAGCATTCACATCGTGTTCGATCACATCGTCTTCGAAGGCCAGCCGGTGCCGGGGCTGGTTCCGATCGCGGTGATGTGGGTGGTGAACAATTACGAAGCGCTGAAGAAGGCGGGCACCGGCGTCTATTTCTACATTCCCAAAATGCAGACGCCTCAGGAGGCCGCAATCATCGAACGGCTATTGGCGCGGCTGGAGGGAATCCTGGGAATTCCCGTGGGGACCTTCAAGATCAAAGTTCTGTACGAAGAAGGAAACGCGGGCCGGTCTTTGCCGGCGATTGCGTGGGTGCTGCGGCGGCGGCTGCTCGGGACCAACGTCGGGCGATGGGATTATCTCGGCAGCCTGATTGAAATGTGGAAGGACGACCCGAGAGGCGTCTTCCCCGACCCGCAATTGATCGGCATGGCTTCGCCGAACATGATCGCTTACCAGCGTTACAACGCGCTGATGATGCTGATGGCCGGCGTGAAAAACGGCGAACTCACGCAAGGCGCGCCCATCGGCGGAATGGCCGCCGTGATGATTTATCAGCCGGGCGATGCGTACGGCCGGGCGAGATATAACCCGCTGGCGCTGCGCGCGATTGCGATTGATAAGCTCCGCGAGCGGCTGATTGGGCTGATGTTCGTTCCCGGCGCGCCCTTGCTCGCCAGCCAGCGGCCCACACTCGACGACATCCTCGCCGGCCGCGTGGAAGGGCGGCTGCACGATGCCTACCGGCAAAGCTGGGTCGCGAGCCCGGAACCGCTGTACGTCGCCGCGGGCAATACGCCGTTGCAAGTTCCCGTCACCGGCCTGCAAGCGATCATCGATGCGCCCCGGCAAACCTCCGATGTGAAGGGCAAGCAGGTGCCGAGCGTTTCAAGCGGCCTAGTGGATTCGGAGAGGCAACTGCTCGAGTCGCGCGGTCTATTGAACGCGCAGGGAAAAATCACGCCGTGGGTGGTCAACCCGGACGCCGTGGGCACGCCCGAGAAACTTTTCTCACAGGAGCTTTGGGAATCGATTTACGCCGTGCCCAAGGGCGATATCACCATCGAACACGTCCAGCACGCGTTTTACATGGCGGCGAATTATGCCTTCCAGATTCTGAACGGAAATTTTGCGGCCGCCATCGACGATTACGAATTGATGCTGCGATTCATGAACGACCTGGCGACGTACCGGATCAACGTGTCGTGGCTTTGGACGCTGCTGCGCCACCAGGCCGCCGTCACCAAAGACGGTTACCTCAAGCGGCCGGCGCTCACCGAAGACGGCGTCATTCCGTCGGTGAACGCAACTGCTGTGAAAGCCGGAACACGGTTCACGAAAGACTTGTTTGAGAAACTATTGGAATATCACAACGAATGGACCGCCGAATTTTTCGCGGAGCAGGACCGCCGCGGAGATCCCGGCCGGTTCGACCGCTCGAAGGCTTCCGTCACCATGGAGCTCTTGCAGCGGCAATTGCTTTCGCCGCGCTACATCCAGCATAGCGCGCGCGTGCTGTTCGTGGTGGGGCAGGCGGACACGCAGGAGCGCGCGCAGATCCTCGAAGCCATCTTCGATCTTTCGCGCGAGGAAATTTCCAAGCGCGTCGCCGCGGGCGCGCTGAAAAAATCCGTGCTCGCCGCTCACGATTACGTTTTCGACATTTTCCCCGGCAGTTAGGCCAGCTCGGCAGCGCTCGTTCGAGGAGTTGGCCCGCGCCCTGCTTCCATTGAAAACAAAGCGGGAGCAAGCTCCCGCACTCCAAAGGTCTCGGTGGCAGCGTTCGGATACATAGGATTTCACCAGAGCCAAATGGGTTCGTGGTTATAACTGTCTGGCTCAGGTTTTTTGGAGTGCGGCTTGTCCCGAGCGCAGTCGAGGGGCGGCTTGACGCCGCTTTGGACCCGTGCTCGCCCGCTAAAAGCCACTCACTCGACCGAGGCTTGACTCGGTCGGCGCGATTGACGCGTTCCGTGTGTTGGGACGCGAACAAAACCAGATGACTTCATCCCAAAGGGCATGACCGCGCCGCCTCGGTTTGCACCTGCGACACAGCGGCGCGCTCTCGCCGCACATTCCTCCCGCCGCACGAGTAAACTCAATTGGAAATTACCTTTCCGGGGACAATCGCCGTGCGCAAACAATTCTCTTTCGCGTTCTTTGCCGCGCTCTTCCTCTGCCGCGTGGCCGGCGCACACCCGCCGCAGCAATCGGCCATCCTCAACGAGGGCATGCCCGCGGAAATCAATTGCCGCAATCAGCCGTACGTTTCGGTCCTGGCCGAACCGGAACAGATTTTTCCGCTGAAGCTCGTAGCCACGGTGCAATGCCATGAGGACGTGGTGGTGGTTTCCGATCCCGAGGCTTACTACCTGAAAATCCGCACGGCCGACGGCAAAGTCGGATATGTATCGTATCTCGATATTAAGCTGCTTCCCGCCGCGCCTCCGAAACCCGCAGCGGCGGCAACTCCACCGTCCGCGACGCGGGCAAATCCGGCTCCAGCCGCGACAAACGCCGCGCCGGTTGCAGCAACCGCTCCCGCGGCCGATTCGTCGAAGCCCCGCGTCTATGTGAGCGACACGAAATCCTGGGCGGCCACCGGCGGATTCAATCCCGCGAGCGTTTCTTCAAGCGGCAGGCTCTACGCGGGCTACGACCCCGAGCTGGTGGACATTTATCAGGCGTTCACGGCGGATTGCCCCGAGGTGCTCGTCACTCAGGAAGTGTCGCAGGCGGACTTCGCGGTTCTATTCGATCACGCGATTTCCGATAAGGGAGGCCTCGGGTTTTCACCCGGGATCAAGCCGAACAAAATGACGGTGGTTTCCAGAAGCGGCGAGACGCTTTTTTCGAAAGGCACCTACAATTCCAGCGGCGCCGCGGTGAAGAGAGCGTGCACGGCGATTTTGCAGCGCGCCGGCGCCCGCGGCGTGGGAACATCGAAGAAGTAATCGTCTTCCAGCAGCAATCCGGGGGCGGCGGATTCCCGGCCAATCTCAAATCTCAAATTTCAAACGGCTCTGTCGAAATGCTAATTATCTGACCGCTGCCCACGAAGACCTTTGGAGTGCGGAAGCTTGCTTCCGCTTTGTTTTCAAAGCCAGCGCACCGCCCGCCAACATCTGGGCTGAGCCACGCGCGGTGGGATCTGAACAGGTCCATCTAAAATTTAAGTTGAGGCCGCTCGATTTTCGCGCGCATCACAAGGTAGGATAACGGCGATGATTTCGCGCGCTCTCATCGGCATCATGCTCGCTCTGCTTGCACCGGCGGCAGTGATTTCTTGCACGTGCTCGAAAGCGCCACCGGGTGTGTGCCCCGGTTTGCAGCAGGACGATGCCGTCTTTCTTGGGACCGTCACGCAGATCGAACAAGTTTCGCCGGGCGGCGAGACTCCCGCCTCGGGGCCGGTGACGCGCTACCGCTTTCGCGTGGAAGAAAAATATTTCGGCGTGAGCGGCACTGAGATCGACATTTTTTCCGGCGGCGACGACGACGATTGCGCCTACCCATTCGAAGCCGGCGCGCAGTACGCCGTCTTCGCCGATCGCGCGGACGACGGCAAGCTGTTTGCGAACATTTGCAGCAGCACGCGGCCGGCGAGCGAAGCGCGCGCGCTCGTGCCGCAATTGCGCGCGATGCGCAATGGACAGCGGGTGGCTTCCGTGTTCGGTGTGCTGCGCCGCTCCGATCCGCCGCTGCTCGCGCCGCTCGACGATCCCGAGGACCCGCTGCCGCACGTCAAATTGAAGCTGCGCTCGAAAGACGACCGGTTCGCGACCAGCACGGGGCCCGACGGCGCGTACTCGTTTTACGACGTGCATGCCGGCGAGTACCGGTTCACCGCGGACCTGCCCGCGCGATTCGAATTCACCCAAAAGACGCTGCACGGCGGCCTGCCCCCATTCAAAATCCCCAATGGCGCGTGCTACGAATACAACGTCGAGGCGCTGCCTACGGGCAAAATTCGCGGCAGCGTGCTGGGGCCGGACGCCAAGCCTCTCAAGATCGCTTCCGTGGAGCTCTATCGCGCGGACCGCTACGACGACTCGCGGCCCGGCCTGTGGGGATTTCAGGGGCTAAAGGGGATCTTCGAATTCGATCACATCGGCCCGGGCGAGTACATCCTGGTGTTCAACCGAATGAACCGAGTCGATCCGAATGCGCCGTTTCCGCGCACTTTCTATCCCGGCGCGGCCGAGCCGGCAGAAGCCAAATTCATCAAGCTGAAAGACGGGCAGCAAATCCTGAATGCGAATCTCAAGCTCGCGAACGGTTATCCGGTGCGGCGCGTGCGCATTCATCTGAAATGGGAGGGCGCGAGACAACCCGGGGAAGTGACGGTGATGGCTCGAGCGGATCAGGGGGATAGCCCCGCCGCGCAAAAGATCGCCGACGGGATTTACGAATTTCCGTTGCTTGAATCCGCGCGCTATACGATTTCGGCGTGGCAGGACCTCGATCCGCATCGCACCGCATCCCGCAAGCGCAGCGAGAGCTGTTCGCTTCCGGCGAGGATTGAGACGGCCGCGGTGGTGATTGACGGCGCCGATGCAGACGCGAAAGAAGCGACGCTCACTTTCGCGGCGCCGGAATGCACGGAATGAGTTGGGCTCCCAGTTCGATAGCTGGACAACAGCGCTGGTCGGCTTGGGTCGAAGGAGGGCGCGTCACGCGCGGCGCACACAATGAAAACAAAGCGGGAGCCCTTCGGCTTCGCTCAGGACGAGAGAGCTCCCGCACTCCAAAGGTCTTGGAGGCAGCGCTCGCAAACATAAGACTTCAAAAGCGCTAGACGGGTTCATCTGAATTGCGAGCCGTGAGGAGGGCACGGCGTACCTTGCCCCTACGGGAAGAAAGCTGAAGCGCTGCTAGTGGCTTGCGGAAATTGAGGTGACGTGAAGGGTGTCGCCTTCGAGCGTGCCGGTAATCGTCACCGGATGTCCCAAGTTTTCCGCGGCTTTTTCCTGCGGGTCGAGGATGTAAGACTTTTTAGCGTCGGTATCGTAGAGCGCGAATTTTCCACCGAGTTCTTTCACGCACTTCGCCGCGCAGCTTGCGTGCCCGGCATTTGCGCCCTTCGCGCCGCACATGGCATCGGTAATCCAGCCGGACCACGTCCCGGTTTTGGCGGCGTCTTTTTGAGCCGTGAACGCCACACTCGCTGCAAAGAGCACCGCGACGGCGCACATCAGAAAACGCTTGCTCATGATGGAATTCCCTCCTCCGTTAAGAACCGCGTTTGGCGTGCGGCTACGCCGGGCCGTAGCTAAATGAATTTGGGTAGTGGTTCAGTTTGACTTTTAGTTCACTTGCGCCTGCTTCGCCTTCATGCCAGACTTAGCCTGTGGCAAAGAAAACCAAACCAAAGCCTAAGAGATTGAAACGGAAAGCTGCTGAGGACTTCAATCAGGCAGCTTTCCGGGTAGTTCAGCAAGCCACACAAGGAAAATAGCATAAGCGCCTTGCTTTACCACTGCGCTTATGTATAATTCCTGCGAGATTTGAAACACCCGCTGTACACAATGCCGTAGCTGGAAGCGTTTCGGCGCTGCCCAGAACAATGCATCACCCACAATGAACCACCGGGTATGCATCGTTCTGGGCTTTTCGTTTTTACGGCCTGATTGATCTGTGAAAAGGAGAGGAAAGCAAAAACGGCTAGTGAGTTGGCGCTCACTAGCCGTCAGAGAGCTTGTGGGGCCGACTTAGCGTTACGCGTGGCCAACGAACCGTCGCGTAGGGGGTGCGAATCCCCTCGGCTCCACTTTCAGGTGCCTTATGAGCGAAGCGCCCGAAGTGTGTTTATACCACTGTAGAAGCCCACCAGTCAAGCGCAAACCGCAAGCGCTAGGCCGTCTGTGCCTTCGCTCTAGCCCAGCGGGCTTGGACGGCCTTCCTTGCGGCTTCACTACGTTGCTCTGGCGTCATGTTGGCAGCTCTGACGCGACCACCAATTTTGCCACCCTTTCTTCCGAGAGAAACGGCAGCGGGATTCTTTCGTTTCTTGGCCATGAACTGATTATAGGTAAGCGCTCCCGAAAGTCAAGCATTTTTCGCTTGACTTATACGTAAGCGCTCCTGTAAAGTGAGGGCATCATGAACAGACTGACTAGAGAAAAACAGGCGCAAGTCGTGGCGGCACTCGTAGAGGGCACATCGGTCAATGCGACTGTTCGCATGACGGGCGTGGCTAAAAATACGATTCTCAAGTTGCTGGCCGATCTCGGTAATGCGTGTATCGAATATCAGGACAAAGCGCTCCGCAATCTCACTTGCAAGCGAATTCAATGCGATGAAATCTGGCAATTCTGCTATGCGAAAGAAAAAAACGTTCCCGAAGAAAAGCGCGGGCAGTTTGGTTTTGGGGATGTGTGGACGTGGGTGGCGATTGACGCGGAGACAAAGCTCGTTCCCGCGTTTACGCTCGGCAATCGTGATGCTGAAACTGCTGGAGCCTTCATCGAAGATTTGGCATCGCGCTTGACAACGCGCATACAATTGACCACAGATGGCCTGAAAGTTTATCTGGAAGCCGTCGAGGGCGCGTTTGGAGCCAATGTGGACTTCGCGCAGCTAGTCAAGTTATACGGCGCAAGCCAAGAGGAAGTGCGCTATAGCCCAGCCGAGTGCATCGGCTGCGAAAGCAAAGTAATCAGCGGACGACCCAAGCCGGAGCATGTTTCGACCAGTTTTGTCGAGCGCCAGAATCTCACCATGAGGATGGGGATGCGGCGGTTTACCCGGCTCACCAATGGATTCAGCAAAAAAATCGAGAATCACCTGTACGCGATTGCGATTCACTTTATGCACTACAACTTTTGCCGCATCCACACGACTTTGCGGGTTACTCCGGCGATGGAGGCAGGGATTGCAGATCACGTATGGACAATAGACGAGATGTTGAGCAAGGCTGGAATATGACAAGCGAACAGCGCACCCTAATCGAGTTGAGCGACATAAAGGGCATTGAATTTGAGTGCAGAAAATGTAAGGCGAGGATTCTCTACCCTTTGCAGGAAACCTGCAAGAGATTGTCAGAACAGTGCCCCAATTGCGGGGAGCCTTGGTTTACCCCAGAAGGCATGCGAAATCCTGATTTTCCAACCGCTGCCGATGAAGTTAAAAAGATATTTGCCACGCTACATAAAGTCGCAACCAGTCCCACTGTGCTCGCTCAGGTTCGGCTGCTAGTTGAGGGCCTGCCTATTTCAACAAATACCCGCAAATGAAATTTCTCGTTTTCGCGGTCGCCGCATTTTTTGCCTTCCTTGCCCTTTGGTGTCTCGCAAGGGGAGGCTGGTTTAATTTCGCGGGAGCGGTCTTTTTCAGCGCAATTTGTTGGTATCTTTGCAGTCTGACAAAGCGTATGCCCTAACTTTATTCAAACTGAACCACTACCTGAATTTGGCATTGATTGGTTGGGTTGTCCAGAGGCTGTACGCTGGAACGATATGAATCAATTAGCGCCGCAGAGCAGCCGCCAGCCCATATTGACAGCGCGACAGACGACAATCTAATCTCGCGCGCCATGACTTCCAAGTCTCCATCCCCGGCGGGGTTTGCTCTGCGCAAGCATCCTCATCTTTATGAGATCAATACGTGGGCATGGCTCGAGGAGCTTTCGGCGCAGATGGACCGCCCGGTCAAGCTCGTCGACGTGCCCGACGGCGAATGGGATGCGCTCGCGAAGCTCGGCTTCGACATTGTCTGGCTGATGGGAATGTGGCAGCGCAGCCCGGAATCCCAGCGCATCATGCGCGAAGACCGCTCGAATGACGCAGGGTATGGCCGGGCACTCCCCGGTTGGACGCCGGCGGATGTGGTTGCCTCTCCCTACGCTGTGGCCGGATACGCGCCCGACCCGCGTATCGGCACGTGGGAAACACTGGATCGCGTGCGCGAGAAGCTGCACCGGCGCGGAATGGGAGTGTTCCTGGATTTCGTGGGAAATCACACGGCGCTCGATCACCCGTGGACGCTCGAGCATCCGGAATTTTATTTTTGGGGGACGCAGCAGGACTACGAACAGAATCCCTCCGCGTTTTATCCGATGCGAGCTCCGGGTGGAACTCGATTTCTCGTGCTGGCGAAAGATCCTTTTTTTCCGCCGTGGAAAGACGTGGCGCAGCTCAATCATTTCCATCCGGGCATGCGCGCGGCGCAGCTTCAGGATTTGCGCACCATCGCGCAGCATTGCGACGGCGTCCGCTGCGACATGGCCATGCTTCACTTAAGAGATATTTTCGCCCGAGGCTGGGGCCATTTTCTCGCAGGCGCCGCGCCGCCTGCGAAAGAGTTCTGGGATGTGGCGCACGCGGCGGTGCCGCGGCTTACTCTGCTGGCAGAGGCTTACTGGGGCACGGAGACGCGCCTGCTCGAATTGGGATTTTCGTTTGCCTACGACAAGCGATTGTACGACGCCGTGAGAGACGAGAATGCCGGCGACGCGCGCGCCGTTGTTTCCGCGCCGCCCGATTATCAGGCTCATTTCGCGCGGTTTTTGGAGAATCACGACGAAGCGCGTTGCGCGGCGGTGTTTGGCGGGCGCCAGCCGGCCGCGGCCACATTCATGGGCACGCTTCCGGGCATGCGCTTTTACCATCAGGGCGAACTCGGGGGGCGCCGGACGCAGCTTCCCATCACGCTTCGCATGGCAGCTCCCGAGCCGGATGACCCGGCGACGAAGGCCCTGTTCGAAATAATCCTGCGAATCACCAATGAAGAAGTTTTTCACTCGGGC
Source organism: Candidatus Sulfotelmatobacter sp. (assembly GCA_035624115.1). GTDB lineage: Bacteria > Acidobacteriota > Terriglobia > Acidiferrales > UBA7541 > Palsa-295. The sequence continues at coordinate 12,206 of DASPSD010000047.1, forward strand.
CGCTGGAGCGCTTTGGACGTGACGCCGGAAGGAGAGCCCGCGATCGGCAATCTGATCGTATATGAGTGGCGCTCGAAGGATGCCTGGAAAGTGATTGCCGTGAACCTGGGAAGCTGGAGCGCGCAAGGGCGCGTGCACATCGGCGAACGCGCTTCTGTGGCGTTCACTTACGATTTCAACGATGAATTGAATGGAGTGCACTACCCGCGCAGCGGCGAGGAGCTGCGCAACGTGGGACTCTTCGTCCGCCTGGACGCGCACCAAGCGCACCTATTCGATGTGACTCCGGCTTGACTTTCGGCTGCGATGCATTCCGCCCCGGGGCCCTGCTAGAGCCTGTGCGATCACTTCAAGCTCTGTCCCTCAGCGGCTGAAGCCGCACTCATTCTGATTGACTTACGGCACGACTGAAGTCGTGCTCTGACGGAAAACCGTAGTTCTCACACAGACTCCGCTGGCGCACCGCTTCTACTGGACCACGAACGGAATCTCTCCAGTCGCCGCGCTGACGACTTTTCCGTTCACCGTCGTCGAGGCCTTGAGAATCACAAAGTGCGGACCGGCCGGCGTGGCTGCACCGGTGGGGCTTTGCGCGGGCCCGCCACTGCACGCGGCCGTGCCAAGGGCGATCAGCATCAGAACCGCGAACGTAAGCGCCACGCGCTGCCGCTTGCGATAGCTGTAAGCGGTTCCTGCCATCAGGAGCGCGGCGAGCAGGATGCCGACCCCGCCGCCAGGTCCTCCGGGCGTCTGCGGGAGCGGCAGTGTATCAGCCGTGCAGAACGTGTTGAGCACGATGGCCACCTGCGTCGCGCCCACCAAGTTGATCTGCGACGGAGCCGGTTGGCACGTGATCGACGGAGTGTCGGTGGTGCAGCTCAGCGTGACCAGTCCACTGAATCCCGGTTGGCTGGTGAGCGTGATGCCGAACGTCAACACGCCTCCGGGCGGAACTGTCGGGCCGGTTGACGGAGACACGCCCGGCGGCGGAATGACTGTCAAGGTAAATGGAGCGACAGAGGCAGTGAGGGTTGTGCTTCCACTGATCTCCGAGTTGGTGGCAGTGGCGGTAATCGTCGCGGTCCCCGCTGCCAGCGCTGTAGCGAGACCCGAACCGGCGACGCCCGGCGTGCTGACAATGCTGGCCACCACTGTACCTTCCGGCGAGATCGTCGATGCACTCCACGTGACCGAATTCGTGAGGTTCTGCTGGCTGCCATCAGAGAAGGTGCCTGTGGCCGTGAACTGCTGCTGCGCGCCCACCTGTATGGTCGGATTTGCCGGAGTCACGGCGATCGACTGCAAAGAGATCACCTTGATCGGCCCGGATGTGCCGGTAATCGAGGCCGTCACGGTATCGGTTGCAGTGATGGTCTGCGTCCCGGTGGTGAACAGCGTCGCCGAGAACGTGCCGACGCCATTCGTCAGCTTCGTCGGCGGCGGCAATTGTGCGGAGTCGTCGGAGCTGGTGAATTGCACGGTGCCGGCGTAAGTGGGGACGGTGTTGCCCGAAGCGTCGAGCGCCGTGACCGTGAAATTGAACGGAACCGCGGAGGTGGCGCTGGACGGCGCCGTCACTGAGAAATGCGTTGTGGTGTCGACCACGCCGTTAGCGGAAAGCGAGATAGTCTGCTGGCTGCCAGTGCTGGGCGAGTTGTCCTGAACAATCAGGGTTCCCGAGATGTTTCCGGCGGCCGCCGGGGTAACGGTCACCGTGACAGTGCAAGTGGAACCCGTTTGACCGCTGGGAGCGAGCGGAGCGGTGCAGGTGTTGGTCTGGCCAAATGGAGCCGAGGCGGTGATGGTGCTGATGGTGACTGGGGTCGAGCCGGTGTTGCTGATCGTGACCGGCAGCGACGCGCTCTTCTCTCCCACGAACTCATTGCCGAAGGCCAAGCCCGGCGGGTTGAACGATATGGCCGAGCTGGTCAAGCTGCCGGAAGCGATGAACACGTTGGAATCCACTTCGAAGTCCGTCGCGTCCGCAATCGCCAGCTTGATATGGTTGGTGACGCCGGGATTCACTTGCCCCTGAGCGGTCAGAACCACGGTCATGCCGTTCATTTCGGTATCGAAAGGAGGAGTGCCGCTCGGGAACTCCACGTCGTTGTTGACGAAGAACTGCGGATTGCTCGGCGGAATCGGCGGGCTGACAAACGGGTTCCCGCCGTTCACGTTGCTGATGGTGACGGGTTCCGTGGTGCCCGGGATCAACGCGATGTTGGCGCCGTTGACGAAGAAGCCGAACACGTCGTTGAACTGGCCAACGAACAGCGCGTATTCGTCGGAGGCAAAAACATACTGGAACGAAATGCTCGAGCTCGTGGGCACGAAATCGAATTCCAGAATCGCGGCGTCATTCGTCACCCCGCCGGGGCCGAGTAGAGCCGTCAGATCGGGATCGCCCGGCTGATCGTTGATTCCGCTGATTCCGCCGTCGGTTCCAGCGATGCAGTTCGGGCCGACCACGTTGCGCACCGAGCCGGTGCTGAGCACCACGCCGCTGCTGAGGCCGAGAATGTTGGCGCCGCCCGTGAAGGTACCCGCGGCGAGCGGAGCGCCGGTGTACTTCACGTTGCTGATCAGCACGCCGGGACCGACGATGCGTTGCGCCAGGATCTGAGGCGTCAGGATCTGGTTCGGGCCCTGCGCCGCAGTACCGCCGACGGCGTAGAGAACGACGTTGTCGAGACCCGTGTTGTTGTTCGTAGCTGCCGAGCCGTTGAGGAAGTCGATCGTTGTGGACGTCCCGCTGGCAGTGAAGGTCATGGTGAACTGCTGCCAGACCTGAAGCCCCGGAACGGACATGCTGTTGGTGGCGGTTCCGAGCAAAGTGCCGTTGATGCCGCCCAACTTCACGTTGACGGTGCTGGTGGGCCCGAAGATTCCGCCATTGGCATTGCCGACCCAGAACGTCAGGACGTAGTTCGTTCCGGCAGTGGTGGCCACGGTTTGCTCGACACCTTCGACAGCGTTGGTGCCGTCGCCGGTCAGGTCCACCCATTGCACGCCGTCTTCCGCCGGGAAGGTGATGCCGTCCTGCGAAAACGTACCGCTGACGATGGACACGCCGCCGGCGGCGCCGACCACGGTCCATCCGGTGATGCCGTCCGACCCGCTCCCGAAATTGGAGAAAGTTCCCGGCGGGATGACGGGCGTCTCGAAGCTGCCATTAGTGATGAGGTTTGTGTTGCTCAGGTCGGCGACCACAAGGCCGTTGTCGGCGCCGTAGCCGCTGACGGTGAACTGGACCGGCCCGTTCGGATCGTTGGTAGCGATGGTGACGGTGCCCACTTCGTTATCGCAAAGCGCCGTGGTGGTGATGGTGACCAGCGCTGTGCACACCTGTCCCGGAGCGAGCGTGGTGCAATTATCCGAGACGGCGAAGTTCTCATTGTTCGCGGAGATGCCGCCGGCCGTGAAGGTCACGGTCTGCGTCGTGGACGTATTCGTCAGCGTGACTTCGAGCGGCTGCGTTCCGCCGTCGAACCGCTGCTTATCGTCGTTGAGCGCGGGATTGGCAACTACGACCGAACCGACGGCGAGCAAGGCGCTGCCGGAGATATTCCCTTGCGTGGCCGTTATGGTTACCGGGCCGCCGGGGAATTGCGCGGTCACCAGGCCCGTGGCGCTGAGCGACGAGAACGGCAGGTTCGTTTGCGTCCAAGTGGCGGTGTTGGTCAGGTTCTGGTGCGAGCCGTCGCTGTAATTGCCGGTCGCCGTAAATTGCAGCGTTCCAGGCTCCTCGTCAACCGTGAGTGGCACGACGGCAGGGTTAGGCGTCACGGTGATGGATTGCAGCGTCGGCGCTGCCGGCGGCGTCACTATGAGTTGCACGGTAGTGGTGTGCATGAGCGCGCCGCTAGTACCGGTGATTGTGAGCGTCGAAGTACCCGCAGGCGTGGTGCTTGCCGTCGCCACCGTCAAAGTCGAAGGCGTCCCTGGCGCAATCGGAGTCGGGTTAAACGTCCCCGTCGCTCCGGCAGGCAAGCCGCCCACAGTCAAGCCCACGTTTCCGGTGAATCCGTTCAAGGCCGAGGCATTGACGGTGTAGGTGGTGCTGTTGCCGACCGTCACCGTCTGCGAGGGTGGCGCGGCCGACAAGGTAAAGTCCGGCGTGGCACTGATTGTGAACGTGGCCGTCACGTCGAGTGGTTGGGTCATCGTCAGGCTGCAGGTCGGTGCGGTCACGCCCGAGCAAGCAGCACCGCTCCAGCCCGTAAACGTCGAACCAGCACCAGTGGCGGCGGCCGTCAAGATCACCGCCTGTCCCGCGCTGTAGAACGCGGAACAGCCCGCCGTCGAACCCGAGACGCAGTTAATCGCCGGGGCCAGTCCGGTCTGGCTGGTTACTTTCCCGGTGCCTGTGCCATTCTCTGCCACCATCAACTCGAATTGCTCCGTAAATGTGGCCGTGACGGTGAAGGTTGCACCCACGGGCACAACGGGCATGCTGAACGTGCACATGGCAGGAGCGCCGGTGGTGCATGCAGCAGGCAGAATGAAGCCGGGAACACCCGAGGCAGACCAGCCCGTGAACGTGTTTGTGGTCCCCGTCGTCGGCGGCGTCGGCGTCTCCGTCAATACGACGGTCGCTCCAAATAGCTCTCCCAGACCGCATCCGCTCGGGGGTTGATTGTTCGGCCCGCAATTGATTGTGCCGCCGAGGTTGTTGGGACTGCTGGTCACCGTGCCGGTGCCGTTTCCACCCTCGGTTGAAACGTTGAGCACATAGGTGTTGATCGTGAACGTGGCGGTGACATTTACGGTGGTAACCGAAGCACTCAGACTCAGCGTGCAAGTGGTGGCCGAGGTCGAACTGCAGCCGGTGAAGGACGAGAAGGTGTATCCGGTCCCCGGCGCCTCGGTCAGCGTCACGCTGGTTCCGGCGTTGTAAGTGGTGGTACACGTCCCACTGGCCGCGCCATTCAATTCCGTGCAACTGATTTTGCCGGCGTTCACCATATCTACGAGCGACCCATTGCCGGTGAGCGCCACCTTGACGGTGACCGGAACGATTGTAAACACGGGCGTGACGGTCACCGCCTGGCTCATCGTCACGTAGCAAGAATCGGGAGGACCAACCACCTCGAACGGACAAGTCCCGGCCCAGCCTCCGAACGTCGACGTGAGCGTATTCGGCGTGGCGGTGAGCTGCACGATTTGGCCGTCGGGCTCGGACGGATTCGAGCACGTGCCCGTCGGCGCAGCCGCTCCGGCGAAGTTGCAACTGATGTTGCCGCCGGTAACCCCGCTAGTGATGCTGCCGCTGCCGGTGGAAGCCGCGGTACTTGTGGGCAGCGCCACTGTCAACGTAAATGGACCGCCCGGGCCGTTCTTAAAGAACGCCGTGGTCACGCCGATCGGATTGGTCACGGTAATGCTGCACGTGGTTGTGCTGCCGCCGGTCGGCGGGTTGCAGGGTCCATCCCAACTGCTGAAGGCGGCGCCGGCATTGGGCGTCTCCGTAAAGGTCACCACCAAGCCGACCCCGTAGCTTCCCGAGCAGGTTCCCGCCTGCAGACCTTCTCCATTCGTGGTGCAATCAATGATGTGCGGCGACTGGTTGTCAACAATCGTGCCTCCGCTTGTATTGTTCGCGCCGATGCTGACGGTGACTGTTGCAGGCGCTCCAGCCGAGCCGGTCCCGCTCACGGCGACCAGCAGACTGCCGCCGTCGGTATTGAACGTGATGTTCTCGTTCAGCAGGCCAGTTACCGTGGGCTTGAAGTTCAGCGTCGCGCTGCACGAACTGTGCGGCAGCACCACCACCGTCGAAGCGGAAACGCAAGTGCCCGACAAGGCCGAGAAATCGGCCGGGTTGGTGATGCTGGTGAGGCTCAGCAGCCCGTCGCTATTGTTCGTCAGCACGAATGGAGTTGCAGACGACGAGTTGCTCCCCACCTGCACCGTGCCAAACGACGGGAACGGATTCGGGGTGCCGACGGGAACTCCCGCCGGCATGGTGAAGGCGAGACCATCGTGGAGGCTCGGGTGGTTGTTGGTCGAGTCGAGATCCGTGAAGATCGTGTGGGTCGGCGTGACGACAAGCCCCACCTCATTCCCCGCTATCAGCAGACCGGGGGAATTATTCGTAAACAGGAATCGCCCGTTTGGAGCCACAGAGACGCCGAAAAATCCTTGCACGTCGTAATCGAGCCTGCCGTCGGCGTGACTCTGGTCAAACGTGGCAGTGAGAATGTTGTTAGTTACAGAGGTGACGCCCTCCGTATCCGCCCCTCGATTCGGCGAGGCAGGTTCGCGGTCGCCGAAGAAATAGTTCGTAGCAAACAGCGAATTACCGAACGGCCCGCCCGTCTGCAAGTCGAGCTCGCCGAACTCTGGGTTCGTGACACCCGCATTCGCTTGCATTTGGTAGCCACGGTCCTGACGCGAGAGGTAGACGATGAGCGTGTTGGTCGGGCTTACGCAGTTGGGGAAACAGAGGACGGAGCGTCCGCTTGCTGCCACTGTGTAGGTGCCGTTCGCCGTGGATTGAACACTGAGCGTGCCGGCATTGTTTGAGTCATAGGTGACCGAAACGGTCCCGGCCGCCGGTGTAAATGTTGCCAGCCCGAGGAAAGCCACGCTGTTGGCGTTTCCAGCGGCCCCTGACGGACCCTGCCGGCTGGAGACGTCCGGCCCGCTGAGGAAGGTGGCATCGAAGGGCGCAGTGTTCAACTGGCGCTCGGCTGTTCCAGCGGCAAGACGTTTCGGAGGCGCGCCCGCGGCGCCTGCAGTTTGCGCTACGTACACAACGTTGTTCGCGTCGATGATGTAGGAAACCGCGGTAGTGCCGTCAGTGAAAGTCCAGTTGGTGCGGCCGTTCGTCGGTCCGATCGGCTGGCCGGACACAGAATCTGAATAGGTCCCGGTAAAATCCCCGCTGCTGAGAGTTCCGTTGATGTTTGAGTCGTCCGAACCGCTTCCGAACGTCCCGGTGCTCGTCACCGTGAACAATCCCTCTTCAATCAGCCGAGTCAACGTCGAGGATTGTCCGGTGCCACCGAATATGTAATTCCCCGCGAAAGAGGCCTCGTTGAACGCGGTTGGGTCTTGAAGCTTCGCGGTCCCGGCGCCGCGCAAGCCTGTCCCGGTGTTGTCGTCAAATTTGATGATATGCGCCGTGTGAGCCACGCCTTGATACACATCGCCCACCGACATCGCGATCGTAGCAAACGGGGCTCCGCCGCTCACCAGGATGATCAGGCCGCGATTATCCGGTCCAATCGTGTAGGTTCCCGTCACGGAAACTGTCTGGGGGACCTGGCCGGCGCCGTTGCCGATCAAATCGAGTGTGCCGCTGTCAACCTCTCCCTCCCCGTTGAAATGCAAGCTGCCGACAAGGCCGGTCATCGAACCGGTGCTGTCGTTCACCATGTGGAGCAGAATGCCGTAGTTCCCGTTGGCCAGCGCATTTTGCGTGGCGGGCGGATTGATGATCTGAAGGCTCACTGTGGTGCTGCCCTTGTTCCCGAGCGAGTCTGTAATCTTTACGACAATTCCGTTCGTGGTTCCGGCTTTGGTCGGCGTCCCGGAAATCACCGGAGCGGTGAACGTGAGCCCAGCGGGCAAAGCAGTGCCGGTAAGTGTAATCGTGTAGGGCGGCGCGCCGCCGACGATGCCGTTGGAAAGATCCGCACCATAGGGGATGCCCACAACGCCCGTGCCCAATTGAGACGAGGCTACGGCAATCGAGCTGTAAACCGCGGTGACCGTTTGCTGGGAACTCATCGTGACGGTGCAATTGATCGATGCCGCGGGGCACGCCGCTACCTGGGCTCCGTTCACTGTCCACCCGAGGAAACCAGGCCCATTGGCCGTCACAGTTACCATTGTCCCGCTCGGGAAAAACGACTCGCAAACACTTGCCGCTCCACACGTGCCACCACTGCTGGTGACATAATCCGCCCCATTCGACGAATCGACTTCGATCGCGAGCGCCTCCGTGCCGGTGGGAGTGATCACGTCGGTAGCGATCGGGCCGGAGCTGGCTCCGCCAGTAATTGTGGCTGTGTTGTCCAACACTCCCGTGGCTGTGGGAACCACCGTGATATTCAGCGTTGCCGTGGCGCCCGCCGCGATCGAGGCGATCGTGCAACTGATGGACGTGGTGCCGGTGCAGGCCGAGGAGAGCGACGTGGCGCTCAACCCGCCCGGCAAGGTGTCGGTAACCACCACGTTGGCGATGGCTGCCGCGGCGGGGTTTGTCACCTGAATCGTGTAGGTCAGCGGCGTCCCCAGCGCGACGTCTGCCGGAGCCGTCAACAGAATCGTGGGCGCGCCGGCTGCGGCGCCCGCCGTGGTCGAAGTCGTGAAAGTTTCGTTGGCTGGAATCGGATCCGGGGTGGTGGCGTTGACGGTCACCGTGTTAACCACGGTCTGCGAGACTTGCGAGGCGACGTTGATCGTAACCGTCACAGGCGCGGCATTGGCTGCGATCGTTCCGATAGAGCACGTCACCGTGACGCCGGTTGTGCAGCTCCCCTGCGAGGGCGTAGCGGAGTTGATCACCATCTGAGCGATGAATGGGTCGCTCAGCGTCACGTTTTGCGCCGCCAGCGGTCCACCATTCGTGATCGAGATGCTGTAGTTGTAATCGGCTTGCGCCGCGACGGAGGCAGGCGCGCTCATCGACACACCCAGGCTCGCCCCGCCCGATGCCGGCTGGCCGACCACGGCAAGGCCGTAAATCGTGGCAAGATCCTTCGTGCTGGCGAAGCCCAGGGGCGTAGCGATGGTGTTCAGGATAGTTCCGCTCGAAAGCTGGACCTGATACACCTTTCCGCTCAGCGCATCCGCGGTCCAGAACGATGTCCCGCTGGGATCCAGATTCAAAGCGTAGAACAGGCCGCCGGGGCCGCCGGGCTGGTAAGGCGCAGGAGTTCCCAGCAGATTGCCGTTGGGGTCCAGATGCGCGATCGACGTCGAATTGGCGACGAGAATGGACTTGTCGCTCAATTCGCGCAGGGCGAAAGCGGGCCCGCCGGGCAGATCCGTGGCGAAATCGGGGTTCTGGTGGTCGTTGACGACGTCGTAGTTCTTCACCGTGCCCGTAATTTCGTCGCTATTCGGCCCGGTGGTGTAGAGCACTCGGGCCTCATCATCCAGCACTTCCAGGTACCCAACGCCTCCGCTTTCATGCGCCGGGTAGAACGTGTTTGATGTCTCGGGATTGCCGTTGAGGAATTCGAGCAGAGTGTCTTGGCCCGAACTATCACCAACAAAGATGTTTCCGAACGGATCGATCACCAGCCCCAGCGGGCCGCTGTTGTAGGAGCCCGGCGCAAATTGCGTGGGCGTGGCCACGCCGCCGGTGAAGTGCTCGACCGCATTACCACTCCCGAAATTCGCGGCGTACAGATTGCCGGAGCTATCGAAATCCATTCCCCCGATGATGCCGCCCAGGGTGGCGGAGTTCAGCACTTGCGAAAGCTTCCCGTTCGAGTTGTAAACGAAGATCATGCCGTCCACGGTTCCCACGAACACCTGGCCCGCCGTGAACGCCTGCGCCGGTCCGCTGAACACGGCCGAAATTTCCGCGCCGTTGATGCCGGGGATTCCGGCCGATTCCAAGTTGAATGTGCAGGGTCCGGTGGCTACGGAGGCGAGTCCTCCCGAACACAGGCCAAGCCAGCCTGCGAATGTAGAGTTGGCGATAGTCCCGCTGGTCGCCGCCGTCAGAATGATGCTTTCCGTGCCGGCCGGGTACGACGACGCCTGTGCCGAGCACGTCCCGCTCGTTGTGCTGCCGTTATACGAGCAGCTGATCACGGAAAAGTTGTCCGTAATCGTTCCGCTGCCGTTGCCCAGGCCGGAGACAGTGATAGTGGCGGAGGCGAATGTGGCGGCCACCGTGCCCGTCGAATTCATCGTCACTGTGCAGGTGAGCGCCACGGGGCAGGTGCCGCTGGCGCCGCCGCTTAAGGTCCATCCGGTCAATGTAAACCCGATGCCCGGAGTCGCGAACAGGGTTACCTGTTCCCCTGCCGAGTAGTCGGTCACGCAGGTGCCCGGGCAAGAAATCGGAGTGAGATTCCCGCTCACAACACCCGGAGGCGTAGCGGAGATCGTTCCCGATCCCGTCGCAGGAGCCGTGACTGTGAGCTGGACTCCCGGCGGTCCCACGACCGTGCCGGCAAGAGCTGAGTTGAAAACGAGATTGGATGGGTCGTTCGTATCGAACGTGAGGGTGGCGGCCACCCCGCCCGTCGCGGCTGCTGCCGGGGGATTCAGAAACACTTCCAGAAGGCACACGCCGCCCGGCGCCACGGGTATCGGAGTGTTCGTCAGCGAATTAAAACAACTGTCTGAGGAAATCTGAAAATCGGCGTTCTGGGCGCCTGTGATCTGAACGGCGGACACCAACAGATCATCGAGTCCGTTGTTGGTGATCGTGACGATTCCGGCGGCGCTCACTCCTCCGGCCAGGACCGGGCCGAAGCTTGCAGGAATCAAGTTGCTGATGGCCGCGACGGGCGCGAGCGTCACCGAGCGCACCCGATTGTTGCCCGCGTCGGCGATGTATAGCGTGTGCACTCCGCTGCCCGTGTTTGTGAAGATCGATAGGGCAAAATTCGATATGAGCGCTGAGGTAGACGCCCCGCCGTCTCCGTTGAATCCGCCGTCCAAATTGTGGACGTCGCCTGCGACGGTCACCACCGTCCCGCTCACCGCGTCAATCCGGACCACCACATTGTCCAATCCGCCGCCGACAAACAGATTCCCCAGGTTGTCCAGCGCGACTTGCTGCGGAAATTGCATGCTCGCGCTCAGCGCCGGTCCGCCCATCCCGCCAAAGCTCGGCAGCCCATTGAACGCAACCGTCGAGATAATCCCGGCGGGAGTAACCATGCGGATCACGTTGTTGTTGGCGTCTGCGATATAAAGATTGCCGTTCGAATCGAAGGCGAGGCCGAAGGGCTGGTTGAGCGTTGCGGAAACGGCAGGCCCGTTATCGCCCGAATATCCCACTGTGCCGCTTCCGGCGAAATTATAGATATCCCCGACCACAGGAGTCGCAATATTTGGCGCCGGGCACGACGCCACCACGCACACAATACGTATCCGGTCCAATTTGTAGTCGGCGATGTACACGTTTCCGTTCGAATCCACGGCCACGCCGGTCGCAGTCGCGAGGGTCGCGCTTGTCGCCTGCCCGCCGTCTCCGCAGCCTCCACCGTTGCACTTGACCCCGTTCTGGCCCGCCACCGCAGTGATGTTCCCGCCCGAGACCTTGCGCACAAGTCTGTAATAGTCGTCCGCGATGTACAGGTCCCCTGTGGGCTTATCCAGCCAGAGTTGCAGCACGTTTCCTGAAAGGTTCGCCGATGTAGCTGCACCGCCGTCGCCGTCCGCCAATCCGGGGATGCCGACCGCCCCATTTCCGGCGAAGTCCGTAATATCCTGGCTGACGCCATTCACTTCGCGGACCCGCCCAGCATCCAGGTCCGCCACGTAAAGATTTGCGGAGTTGTCCACAGTGACCTGGTAAGGCTGCGAAATGACGGCCGAGGTCGCGGCGCTTCCGTCTCCTCCGGTGCCCCCACCCGCAAAGTTGTAAATATCGCCGGCCACGCCCCCCGATTGGACACACGTCCCCGTCGCTTTGCAAACAACGCGGTAGCGGTTCGTTCCGTTGTCGCCGATAAGAACGTCGCCGGTCCCGTTGATGGCAATACTAGTTGGCGTGTTGAGGGTTGCGCTCGTTGCCGCTCCGCCATCCCCGCAGCCGGTCGGAGTCAGACAGGCGCTATTGACGAACACGGTTCCGCTTCCCGTGAAGGTGCTGATGACCGGCGGATTTGCGGTGTTGACAACCCGGATGCGATTGTCCAACGAATCCGCGATGTACAGAATACCGGAGGGAGTGGCGAACACCCCATACGGAAGACACAAGCCTGCACTGGTTGCCGCGCCACCATCGCCGAGAACAGTGCACGCGTTTGCCCCGGTGCCGGCGTAGGTGTTGATCACAGGTGGGTTGGCAGTGTTCACGATGCGGACCACATAATCGTACGTGTCTGCAATATAAATGTTGCCGAGCTGATCGACGGTCACGCCATCGGGGCTGTTGAGTTCGGCAGAAGTAGCGGGGCCGCCATCGCCATTCCCCGCTCCAACAGTCCCGGATCCCCCATTTCCTGCATACGTGGTGATGATGTGCTGCGGAGAATTGTCCACCTTGCGGATCACGTTGTTGTTCGTGTCGGCGATGTACAGGTTCCCGCTTTGATCGAACGCCGCCGCCATCGGAGAATTCATCATCGCGGCGGTTGCCGCGAAGCCGTCACCACTGTAGCCTCCGAAGAAACCAATCCCGTCGTATTGATTGCCTGACCCGGCATAGGTCGTGATCGTGCCGCCCGTGCTCACTTTCCGAATGCGGTTATTTTGTGAATCAGCAATATAGAGATTCCCGCTGCTGTCCAGCGCCAGTCCGGTTGGGAAATTCAATTCCGCGCTTGTCGCCGCGCCGCCATCGCCGGCAAAACCCGCAACGAAGGTGCCCGCATACGGCGTGATGGTTCCTGAAGAACTGATTTTGTAAACGATCGAAAGGCCCGCGACCGAAACGTAGGTGTTGCCGGTAATCGGGTCCCACACGACACCCCACGCGCCGGGCAAATAGGCGCTGGCCGCGGCGGCTGGCTGACTTCCCCCGCCGACAACCGTATTAATCGTGTTCGGTGTCTGGGCCGCGGCGCCGATGGCGCTCAATAAAATTAGGACTACTAGGAAGGCGATTCGTCGCATCTTGAGACCTCTCACACGTCTGCGCCCGCCCGGGCGCCTGGGAATGCGGAAGCTTGTACCCCTGGATCCGAGAGGCCAACTGCTCCGGGCCTCTGAAGTGGAAAAACTTTGCGCATTACTAGAACCTGCCCCGATGTCGCAGGCCTTTCTCCGTGCATCTCCCCCGGGCATCTTGGTGAACTCTCAGAACTTACGTGCGCACGCCCGGGTGCCACGGGGAAACTAGGATGTCCCCAATTTAGAATGTGCAAACAGAAAACCAATCCCCCTGCTCACCGAACCTGCCGCTTTTCTGCAAGCCGCGTAACTGCGCGCTCGCCCGTGATTTCAGTCTTAGATCGCCCTAGATCGATTGTTCGCTTCGACTGAAAGGACACCTCACCTTGGGGCAACGTTCAGTGCGGGGGGAACGCGCGCGGATTTTCCGTCCGCACAGGCCAGTGCGTCAAGCAAAAGTTTTCCATTTCCATTGAATTCGCCCGGCCGCTCTCATATCATCCCGCCCGCTGCAATCACACTCGATGTCCAACCCCTCCGGCGTGAACGAGCGCGCATCTTCGGCGGCCCGGACTCACCTTCGCCAGATCGGATTCCTCCCGCTGCTCGCGCTTTTCTACGGCTACACCGCCGGCGGCCCCTTCGGCTACGAAGGAATCTTTCACGATTCCGGCCCCGGCATGGCTCTGCTGTTTCTCACGTTCGTCCCGCTCTTCTGGAGCATTCCGATTTCCTTCGCGGCTGCCGAGCTCAACAGCATGCTGCCCGTCGAAGGCGGCTTCTATCGCTGGAGCCGCGCGGCTTTCGGCGACTTCTGGGGATTTCAATGCGGCTGGTGGAACTGGACCGGCACGTTTCTGCTGAACAGTCTCTACGGCGTGCTGCTGATGGACTACCTCGCGGATTATTGGCCGTGGCTCACGGGCTATCCGAAGTGGGCGGGCGCGTGCCTGGCGCTCTGCGTGCTCTCTTACCTAAACGCGCGCGGCATTCTCGTCGCCGGATGGCTTTCGCTCGGGCTGCTCGTCGCCATGCTGATTCCGGTGGCGTGGCTGTGCCTCGTTTCGCTTTTCCACTGGCACCACAACCCGCTGCTTCCGCTCGTCCCGCCGGGGCAGCCGCTCGGCAGCGTCTGCGGCAAAGGGCTGGCGCTCGCGATGTGGAACTACGCCGGCTACGAACAGCTCTCGAGCGTGACCGGCGAAATGAAAGATCCGCAGAAAACGTTCATCCGCCTGCTCGCCTGGAACACGCCGATGAACATCCTCACCTACATTCTGCCCACCACGCTCGCGATCGCCGTGCTCGGCAATTGGTCGGAATGGCAGACCGGCTTCATCGTCACCGCCGCGCGCCGCATCGGCGGCGAGTGGCTGGGCGCGTCGATGTTGATCGCGTCGCTGATCGGCACGCTCTCGCTATCGAACAGCACGATTCTCTACACCACGCGCATTCCCGCGACGATGGCTGAAGACGGCTACTTGCCCGCGTGGCTCGGAAAGATTCACGCGAAGTATCAAACGCCCGCGCGCGCGATTGCGGTTTCCTGCGTGGTCTATTGCGTGCTGGCGCGCTTCAACGTGGAAGATCTCGTCAACATCTACATCTGGACGCGAATCGCCACAACGCTGCTGACGCTGCTCGCGGCCTGGCGCATGCGCGTGAAATTGCCCGCGGCGCCGCGGCCGTTTCGCATTCCCGGCGGAGCGCTCGGCATCGCCTACATCCTGATTTTTCCGGTGATCTTGTGCGCCGTGAAAGTGGCGCAGAGCGAAAACTACGTGTGGAAATTCGCGCCGCTGCTCATCGCGTCCGGGCCCGTGGCCTACGCGATTTTGCGCTGGGCCTTCGGCATGAAGCCCGCCCCGCACCCCGCCGCGTGAAGTTGACCTTCTCCGTGTTCTTTCGTTTTTCTCCGTGTCCTCTTGCTTTTCTCAGTGTCCTCTGTGTTAAGCAGCGTCAAACACGCCGCGCCGCATCCCCACGAGCTACCGAGTCGCCCCCTCTTTCTCAGAAATAGTCTTAGCCTGTAAAAACAGCAGCAAATAATCCTGTCCGCCCGATTTCGAATCCGTCCCCGACATATTGAATCCCCCGAACGGATGCGCCCCCACCATCGCTCCGGTGCACTTCCGGTTCATATAAAGGTTTCCGACGTGAAACTCCTCAGCCGCGCGCTCGATTTTTTTCGGATTCTGCGAATACACCGCTCCGGTAAGCCCGAATTCCGTGTCATTGGCCATGTGCAGCGCCTCATCAAAATCCTTCGCTTTCGTGACCGCCAGCACCGGCCCGAAAATTTCCTCCTGAAAAATCCGCGCCTTCGGGCTGATGTCCGCAATCACGGTCGGCTCGATGAAATAACCGTCGCCGGCCGCGCGCTTTCCGCCCGCAATCAAGCGCCCTTCTTTTTTGCCCACTTCGATGTAATCCAGAATCGATTTCATGGCCGCCTGATTGATCACCGGCCCCATGTAATTCGAGGGATCCTCCACCGAGCCGACTTTGATCTTCTTCACGCGTTCGGCGAGCTTCTCGAGAAACTTGTCGTAGATTTTCTGGGAGACAATTGCCCGCGAGCATGCCGAGCATTTCTGTCCCTGATAGCCGAACGCCGACACCGCTACGCCCTCCACCGCCGAGTCGAGATCGGCCTCCTCGTCCACCACAATCGCGTCTTTCCCGCCCATTTCAAGCACGGTACGCTTGATCCACACTTGCCCCGGCTGCTTTTTCGATGCTTGCTCGCTGATGCGCAGCCCGGCTTCTTTCGAGCCGGTGAAGGCGATGAAGCGCGTCTTCGGATGCATCACCAGCGCTTCCCCGGCCGTTCCACCCGGGCCGGTGAAAAAGCTCACCACATCGCGCGGCACGCCCGCTTCATACAGGATATCGACGAAAATCGCGGCAATGGTCGGCGAATCGCTCGAGGGCTTCACAATCGCTGTGTTGCCCGTGACGATAGCCGCAAGCGTCATTCCGCCCATAATCGCCGCCGCAAAATTCCACGGCGGAATAATCACGCCCACTCCGAGCGGAATATACTTCAGATAATTTTTCTCGCCGCGCATGGGCGTCAATTTTTGCGGCGGCGCCAGGCGCAGCTCTTCCCGGCCGTAGTATTCGCAGAAATCGATCAGCTCGGCGAGGTCCGCATCGGCTTCCGGCCACGTCTTGCCGATTTCATACGCGAGCCACGCGTCAAGCTCAAACCGCCGCTTGCGCAGAATGTCCGCCGTGCGATAGAGGCACGCGACGCGCTCCTCAGCCGGGACGCGCTTCCATTTTTCGAAGGCTTTGCTCGCGCCTTCGACCGCCTGATTGGCCATCTCGACGGTAGCTTTTTGGAAGATGCCGATCACTTCATCGGGCTTCGACGGGTTTGTGGACTTGATTTTTTCGGGCGTAGTAATTTGCTCGCCGCCGATCACGAGCGGATATTCGCGCCCGAACATCCCGCGCACCTGCTTCAGCGCCGCTTCCATCGCCGCGCGGTTTTCCGGCTTCGAGAAGTCGGTGAACGCCTCGTTGTGAAACTCGCCCCGATGCAGCGATGTGGCTGGCGATGTCATTGGTTTACCCCTCCCGAATCAATGAGTGCCTGGGTGAATGACGATTTGATTGTAGCGTGCCCGGAACAGGCCGCACAAGCGCGCCGGATTTTGAGTATTATCCTAAGTTCTGACTGTATATATTGTCTGGGGGGATTGAACCGCATGGGAGACCAAATCAGGAAGAGCACTCGCCACTCAGAGATATTGGGCAAGTTCGGAGAATACGCCGTCTGCAATTGGCTCTCTCGGTCTGGATTCGAGGTGTGCGTGGTCAACCACACGGGCTTGGATATCATCGCCTACAGTCCCAAATCGAAACGCCGCTTAGGTATCACGGTGAAGTCTCGAACTAGGACGTCGGGGAAAGAATCTGAAAGTGTCAACGTATTCTCTCGAAAGACTGGAGACCGCAAGAAATTAAACGAGGCGTGCAAGAGTTTTGCCTGTAAGCCGTGGCTGGCAATCTATGTTGAGTGCGGAAGAATCGCTGATATGTATCTGACCAGTCTGGCTCACTATGACAGCAGGTATAAGAGCAAGAAGGCACGGGCAATTGATGCGTGGAGCATGGCCAAGGGATCCACCGAGGCATACGCCTCTGACCCAAGCGTGGCTCGCATTCATTTCGAGTTTGCCGATAAGAAGTGGCCACCGCTACGCAAAAATCGAAATTAGGACACTACCGGATTTTGGGTGGTGTCGTAATTTGGCGGTGCGCCGTTGCCCCGTTGCTTACACCGCACCCCCCTACACCCTATCCCCTACACCCCGCCCCTCAGGGCTTTCCTTCCTCAACCTCCCCACGGCTTCTGGTCCTCATCTGTCATCCGCATCTCTCGAAGGAACTTGATGACGTCTCCTTCCCTCAGCTTTCTCAGGATCCGGCTGAGCGTCTGCTGCTCCCGCCCTTCGATCACGCGCATTTGCGCCTTCACCACTTTCCTGTGCCGCGGAGAAACGTAGGCGATAAACCGCTTGCCCTCAACCGATAGCCGCACCAACGTCACCCGCCTCCCTTCAGCCGACGCCTCCGCTTTCCCGTCGGCTTTCGGGCGCTTGGATCGCACCGGGGTGATGCTCGGAAGGGCCACAATCGCTTTCTCCAGGCAACCGCAACCCACCAATCTTTCAACCACATACCCGACATTTTGTTTGCTGGTCCGCAACACTTGGGTCAGCTCCAGCAGGTACTGAGGACCTTCGCGGTAAATGGTGTCCATCAGCCGAAACTGCATCGTGGTCATCTCCCAGTTCTTAAGCTGGCTGGTGAACCTTTCCTCCAGCCACGCCGCCGTCTCGAGGATGTCCAGGTACGCCTCGTAGGCGCGGCTCGTCTTCTCCTTTGCTCGGACATACGGCCGATGAGGCGCCCGATCGCCCGAATTGGCTCGTTTGGCAGGCGATTCTGAGAGCTTTAAGGTCATAGAACGCGCATTTAGCGTCAAAGTGCTTGTCGATTTTAATGCCACATTTTGACGCGTCAATTCGTAGTTCCCGCAGGCTCTTAGACAATTTCCCGCAAGCGCCTTTCGATAAGCATTGTTGTATATTGCCATTCACTTCGGCGGTGGTTGCCGGGGCGCAAACTCCGCAGGGAGCGGGGAATGGATCACTCACGTAAGGGAGAAGCAGTGATCGCCGATGACATCAAGTGTGCCCGGGAAGGGGAAATCTCATGAAGCCGTGGTTCGGCGCTTTGTTGCTAAGCTGTTTTACGGGGACCGTCGGTCCGCGAGCGCTTCCGAATGTCAACACTGAAGTGCCGTCGAAGGCGGAGCTGCGCATCAGTGCATCCGTGCAAAAGTTTCATGCCGGCGACGCTCCGGTTGTCATCCGCATCGAGCTTCACAACCTTGGTGAGGACGATTTCATCATAGGAAATTCCTTTGTCGGGAATTTGAGTGCTCGGTCGTACGTTCTTGTCGATGTCAAAGATGACTCGGGCAAGCACTATACCCTGGACTCAGGTTTCGTATGCGGCTTGGGCATTTCGTACTTCGCTAAGTCATGGATCCGTGTCGAGCCAAGCCACTATTACGGAATTGAATTCCCACTAAACCCCGAGGGCTATCACCTCGTTACGACTTCGGGGAGGTATCAGTTGACCGCGACATATTACAGCTCGGGAGACAATACGCCCGCCAGTCCAGAATGGGACGTCCCATCGTACCCGGTCTGGAAGGGCAAAATCGTCTCCAACACGATTTCGCTCGAGGTGGCAGCAAACAAAAGTGACACCGCCGACACGAAGGACAGACTCTGAGGCCTGAGGAGATGAAGTCAGCGGCAAGGATGGAGGCGGGAAAATTTGCGATTCGGGCGGCGGCCAAGGCAGATGAGGGCGCGATCTGGAAGATTCTCGAGCCGGTGATTCGCGCGGGAGAGACATACACGCTTCGGCGCGACCTGGCGCGCGAAGACGCGCTCGCGTTCTGGTTTGCAGCGCGGCACGAAGTGTTTGTGGCGGAGGATGGCGGCGAGATCGTCGGCACCTATTTCCTTCGCGCGAATCAGGAGGGCGGAGGCGCGCACGTGGCCAATTGCGGTTACGTGACGGCGCCCTGGGCCGGCGGGCGCGGCGTGGCGCGAGCGATGTGCGCTCATTCGCTCGAGCGCGCGCGGGCGCGCGGATTCCGCGCGATGCAATTCAATTTTGTGGTGAGCGCCAACGAGCGCGCCGTGCGCCTGTGGCAGAGCCTCGGGTTCGAGATTGTCGGGCGGCTGCCCGGCGCGTTCGAGCATCCCGAGCACGGTTTTGTGGATGCGCTGGTGATGTATCGGAATTTGTGAGGCGGCGCGCCCACCCGAGGGATCTCAAATTTCAGATTTGAAATTTCAGATTTGAAATGAACTTATCTGGCTCAGTCGAGATCCTCCCGGAATTGGCTCAGCCAGATGTTGGCGGGCGCTGTACCGGATTCGAAAACAAAGCGGAAGCCCCTCGACTGCGCTCGGGGTAAACAAGCTTCCGCACTCCAAAGGTCTCGGTGGGCAGCGCCCAGATAAATAGCGCGTCAACAGATCTAGATTACTTCATCTGAAATTTCAAATTTCAAATTTGAAATGGCGGGGGCGAGCACATTGGGAGCGATCTCGACCGAACGATTGCTTTTGCGCGAATGGCGCGAGGCCGACCGCCAGGCGTTTGCGGCGATAAACGCGGATGCGCGGGTGATGGAATTTATGCCGGCGCCGCTGACGCGCGCGGAAAGCGATGCGCTGGCGGACCGAATCGAGGCGCATTTCCGCGAGCGCGGATTCGGGCTGTTTGCCGCGGAGCTGCGCGAGTCTGGCGCGTTCATCGGCTTTATCGGTCTTTCCGTGCCCCGGTTCGAAGCCAAATTCATGCCGTGCGTCGAAATCGGATGGCGGCTCTCGGCCGATTATTGGGGGCGCGGGCTGGCAACGGAGGGAGCGCGCGCGGTGCTGCGGTATGGGTTCGAGACGCTTGGACTCGAGGAGATTGTTTCGTTCACCGTGCCGGCGAATCTGGCGTCGCGGCACGTGATGGAAAAAATCGGGATGCGCCACCGCGCGGAGCACGATTTCGACCATCCGGGTCTGCCGGAAGGTCATCCTCTGCGCCGGCATGTGCTGTAACGGCTGAAGACGGCGGAGTACCTGGGTCGAGATAAAGAATAGCCTAGGGCCATTCCGCGCCCACTGAACGCGTCAGGGTTGCCGACCGAGTCGAGCCTCGGTTTGAGTGTTTGGCTTCTGATCCGCTGCACGGACACAAAGCGGCGTCAAGCCGCCGCACTCCAAAAAAGCGAAGCTGAGGCCGCCTCGGAAAGCAGCCTCTGTTCAGAGCAATTGCAAGGGCCGGTTAAGACTTGCGCGGGCGGAGCTTGGGCTGCGGCGTAGGCTGCGGCGGCTTGTAGAGCGGGTCGTATTTCCAGTCGTCGGGCTTCGAGCGGATGCCCCAGAAGCCGGGCGAAGGCTTGATGAATTCGATGGCGACTTCCGTTTTGCCCATGAAGCGAGGGCCGAGAGCGGTGATGCGGGCGAGCAGCTCCTCTTCGGTCTTGGGATTCACGAGAGTGAGGAACTGGTCGATGCGCACTTCGGTGGCCATGAGGAGCAGGCCGCCGTGCGCATTGACGACCAGCGCTTCGGCCTCTTCGGTGATGGATTCTTTTTTGGGCGATTGCGCGCGAACCACGACGCGAATGCGCACGCGCAGGCGCTGGCTGCGGCGGCGGTTTTCCGGGCGATTGTCGTGCCAGGTGGTAGGGGTCACAGCTTCAACGTAGCAATTCGGCGGCGCAGGCTCAACGGCGTGCGAACAAACGTGTGCCAGAAAGCTAACCGGGCGGGCGGCAAAAAAAACTGGTCCGGAGCCGCGCCGGCTCCGGACCATTCGCTGAGAGGGAGAATCTACGCCGCTACGTGCTTGACCAAGGGTACTGTCTTGATTTCAATCTTCCGCGGCAATGACGCCACGGTGACGGGCGCGGTGATCTCGAGCACTCCATTGTGGAACTCAGCGATAAGCTTTTCGGGCAGAACGCCCTCGGGAAGTTCGATCGTGCGCTCGAACTTTCCATACAGGAATTCCTGATGGAAGAAGTCGAGCTCTTTCTCTTTGTGCGTCAGTTTGCGCTCGCCCTTGATCATCAGGACGTTGCCCCAGGTGTGGATCTCCACCTCTTTGGGCTCGATCCCGGGCAGGGACATGCGCAGGTTATATTTCTTGGCATCCTTGTCGATGAAGCAATCCACGGCGGGAGTGAATTCGAACGCCTTCAGCGGGAGGAACTTCTCCTCCCAGGCCGGCTTATCGAGAAGAATGCGATTGAAGATCTGGTCGAAATCGCGACGGAAATCGAACAGGTCCTGGAAAAAATTCTCGCGTGGAACCAGCCCTGTCATTGCATTACTCCTTTCCAAGAATGTGGAAGGGAACCCCGTGCTCTCGTGGGAGGCCGGGAAAATCGAAGTCCGAGTCAGCAGCCAGCAGCGCAGTGATTCCGGCCCTAAAGGGCCGGTGCGTCGAGTTGCCAGGCGCTTTACGTGTGCTGCGCGCATGGCCGCTGACTCGGATCGAAGACCCGGAGCTTCCGCGATGGTCAAACCCAGACGAACTTTCCCCCTCGCCCTGCTCGCTGGGTGTGGTACCCAGGCTGGTCACATGCGTACTGACCCCGAGACCCGGGACACTTGCTCCCATCTGCGGTCTCCGTCCTTCACCGCGGCTTTTATAAATCTAGAGCCAAGCGGCCGCAGTGACCCGCATCGCACAGGTGAGTGACCCGGATCACGGGAAGAGAGGGTTTATGGCATGAGCAGCCCGATTTCCCGTGAAGCGATGAATCCGCCAGGATGAGCGGAAGGAGACGCACCCTCGTTCCACAGGGCAGGCAAGAGTGCCCGTGCCACAGGAGAGCGATCAGCGCAGGGTGCGGAGGATTTCGTGGGCGGCATTCGAGCCGGAAGCGCCGGTGAGGCCGTTGCCGGGATGCGTGCCGGAGCCGCAGACATAGAGCCCCCGGATGGGGGTGGCATAGCGCGCCCAGCCGAGCAGAGGGCGCATCGTGAAAACCTGATCGAGCGAAAGTTCGCCGTGGAATGGGTGTCCGCCGGTGAGGCTGTAAGTTTCTTCGAGATCTTTGGGAGTGAGAATCTGGCGCCTGAGAATTTTTTCCGGGAGATCGGGAGCGTATTGAGCGAGCGTTTTGATGATCGTGTCGGCGAGCGCATCGCGGTGCGCGGACCAATCGCCGGATTTCAGTTGGAACGGCGCGAATTGCATGTGGATCGACATCACGTGTTTGCCTTCAGGCTTCAGCGAGGAATCGAGGAGCGAAGGAAAGCTGATGTCGAGATAAGGCGCGGCGGAAAATTCGCCGTACTTTGAATGATCAAACGCGCGCTCGAGGTAGTCGATCCCGGGGCCGATGTGAATTCGGCCGGTGAGCGCCAGGTTGCGATCCACGAACTGGCGAAGTGAAGGAAACGTGGGCAGCGCGTCGAGCGCCAGATTCAGTTTCGCGACCGTCCCGGGCACGCGATAGTGCTCCATCTTCACGACGAAACTCGGCGGGAGGTGGACCGGATCGAGAAGGGCGAGGAACGTGCGCCGAGGATCGGCGCCGGAAACGACGCGCTTCGCCGGAATTTCTTCTCCGCCCGCGAGCACGACGCCGGTGACAGCGCCGCTCTTCACCAGAATCTGCTGCACCGCGGCGCCGGTGCGGATTTCGGCGCCGGCTTCCGCAGCAGCCGCGGCCATCGCGGAGGTGAGCGCACCCACCCCACCACGAGGAAAAGACGAATTCCCGGCCGGATGCGGATCGGCGGTGGCGCGCAAGAGCAAAAGCGCTGTGGAGCCCGCAGACCATGGGCCCATCGCCGCGCCGAAAATTCCCCGGGCAGCAACGGCGGCGCGCAGCAAATCGGTTTCAAAAAATTCGGCCGCGAAATCCGCCGCGGCCATCGGGCCCCAGCGAAGCAGGCGCATCATTTCTTTTTTGCCGAGGCCGCGAATTTTGCGCCCGGCTTTCAGCAGCTTCCAGAGATCATCCTTCGAGGGTTTGTCGATATCGGGCGGCGCGTGGGAAATCAACGGAGTGAGAACGGAGGCGGCGCGCTCGAGCGCTCGATGCAAATCGAGAAAGCCGTTCGCATCGCTTTTCGAAAATTTTTCGATTTCGTGAGCGGCTCGCGAGGAATCGGCATAAAGCACCAGCGCGCGGCCGTCGCTGCCCGGAGCGAACATCCGCACGGCGGGCTCGAGCATTTGCAAGCCGCGGCGCGCGAGCTGCATATCGTGCGCGATCGCAGGCAGCAGCGGGCCGGCGGCATGTGCGAGCGTGGAGCAGCGAAAACCAGGATGAAATTCTTCGGTGACGGCGCAGCCGCCGACTGTCGAGCGGCGTTCAAGGACGAGCGGCTTTAA
Source organism: Candidatus Sulfotelmatobacter sp. (assembly GCA_035624115.1). GTDB lineage: Bacteria > Acidobacteriota > Terriglobia > Acidiferrales > UBA7541 > Palsa-295. Next base: position 35,411 of record DASPSD010000047.1, read on the forward strand.
TCCCTTTCGTGCTAGATAAAACGCGGCGACGAGCGCGTTGTGGCCGCCGCCGACAATCACGATTTCGCGCGCCGCCGCCAAGTCAGTGTCTTCCCTTCCCTGTTTCCTTGAGGATTTCGAGCGCGGCGAGGCGTCCCGGCGCGCCCATGATCCCGCCGCCGGGATGCGTGGCGGAGCCGCACATGTAGAGATTGCGGACGGGCGTGCGATAACGCGCCCAGCCCGCCACCGGGCGCAAAAAGAAAAGCTGCTCGAGCGAAAGTTCGCCTTGAAAAATGTTGCCTTCACTCAAGCCGGTCTGGCGTTCGATGTCGAGCGGCGTAATCACCTGCTTGCCGATTATGATTTTTTTCAAGTTCGGCGCGTACTCCGAAATCGTGTCGATCACGGCGTTGCCGAAGGCTTCGCTCTGCTCGTCCCACGTGCCGTGGCTCAGCTTGTAGGGCGCGTATTGCACGAAACACGAAAGGATGTGTTTTCCGGGCGGGGCCACCGACGGATCGGTGAGAGTGGGAATCACCATGTCGATGTAGGGGCGCCGGGAAAATTCGCCGTACTTGGCCTGGTCGTAGGCGCGCTCCATATATTCGGTCGAGGGCGAAATCGAAATCGCGCCGCGCAGATGGCGGCCGGGCCCCGGAATACTTGTGAAATCCGGGAGCGCATCGAGCGCGAGATTCACTTTCCCCGATGAGCCACGGAATTTGTAGCGTCGCACTTCTTCGACGAACTCTTCCGGCAATTGTCGCGGCTCGATAAATTTCAGGAAGGTGAGCTTCGGATCCACGCTCGAAGAGACGAGGTCCGCGTGAATTTCTTCGCCGCTTTCCAGGACCACTCCTTGCGCGGAATCGTTTTTCATCAGAATGCGCGCCACCGGAGCTTCGGTGCGAATCTCGGCGCCGAATTCGCGCGCGGCATCGCCGATGGAATTCGAGATCGCGCCGGTGCCGCCCCGGCTGAATCCCCAGGAGCGGAACGCGCCGTCAATCTCGCCCATATAGTGATGGAGCAGAACGTAAGCGGTGCCGGGAGAGCGGATGCCGAGAAACGTGCCGATAATTCCAGAGGCGGACATCGTGGCTTTGAGCACGTCGGTCTCGAACCATTGGTCGAGAAAATCGGCGGCGCTCATGGTCATGAGCTGAACGAGATTATGTTTGTCCTCGGCGGGCAGGGATTGAAACCGCTTGCCGAGGAAGGCGAGCTTTTTCAAATCGCGCGGGTCGAGCGACGTGGGGTCAGGCGGAATCATCGCGAGAATCGGTTTCACGAAGCGGCACATCGCGACCATGGCTTTGCCGAACTCTTCGTAGGCTTCGGCATCGAGCTTCGAGTGGCGCTCGAGTTCGCGGCGCGTTTTGGCGTGGTCGTTCACGCGCCAGAGATGGTTGCCGTCGGGCATGGGCGTGAACGTGCCGTCGAGCGGAAGAATCTCGAGGCCATGACGCGGGAGATCGAGATCGCGGATGATTTCCGGGCGCAGCAGCGAAACGACGTAAGAAAAAACCGAAAACTTGAAGCCGGGGATGATTTCTTCGGTCACGGCGGCGCCGCCGAGAACGTGGCGGCGCTCAAGGACGAGAACTTTCTTTTTGGCGCGGGCGAGATAGGCGGCGTTCACCAGGCCGTTGTGGCCGCCGCCGATGACGATGACGTCGTAGCGCTGGGACATGGGTCGGGAAAAACCCTGAAAGAGCCGAAGCATTCTACAAACGGCAGCCACGACTCACAAGGAGGAAGGTGACAGCGGGAAAGCTGGATAGTGCTATGGGATAGTTGTTCGGGAACTCAGGGCCATGCAAATGAAAAGCTACTTAATGAAATAGCCCGAGACTCTCCACTTGCCGTCTTTGTCCAGCATGGGAGTGATTGTCTCAACTGCCGATTTCTTGCGCTCAAAGCTAGTTTCGAATTGAATGACCACGTATTCGCCGTCCGGGGCTCCGGGCAGGGTCTTGGTGTACTTGGCGCTCTTCAGTTTTCTGTCCAATAGGGCGCCTAACGGGGCGCGAGTGGATTTCATAGCGTCTGACCAGCGCTCTTTGGTGATTGCATTCTTGAAATACGCCGCGGCTTCGTTCCAGGTCTCGTCGTATTTTCCGACATCGGCGAGGGCCAGCCAGGATTCCGCGGATCTCTGAGCGAGCTCTTCGGGCTTCTGCAAAGCCTGAGTTGTTGCGGTATGTGGCCAGACCATCAGAATGAGAAGTACAGTGGGAAGCACGGCAGTGAGCTTCATGAGGCTCTCCTTTCACTCTGCGCCTTCGGGCTGTCCGCCTTGAGATCTGCCCTATCGTCGCGTTGAAGGATTTACTCGTGTAATGATAACTCCATTATTTCTCCCATGGAAAGAAGATATTGGTGGAGGCACTGCGCTTCGCCTTGCGGGGGTGCGAGGCGCACACTATAATTCGCGCGCCGAATTTTCGGCGATTGAGCAGGCGTGAGAGGAGCAGGCGTGCCGATTGGAACGGCGGTTCACGACAGGACATTCCGGCTGTGCGAGAGCCTGAATTACCGCGAGTGGTCGGGCTACTACGCCGTGAGCGTGTACGAGACGCATCACGAGCACGAGTACAACGCGATCCGCAATGCGGCGGGGATGATCGACGTGACGCCGCTTTTCAAATACCGTGTGAGCGGGCGCGACGCCACGAAGCTCGTGAACCGCGTGATCGCGCGCGACATCAACAAGGTCGCCGTCGGGCAGGTGATTTACTGCTGCTGGTGCGACGAGCAAGGAAAAGTGATCGACGACGGCACGATTTCGCGGCTCGCCGAAAATCTCTACCGCTGGACGGCAGCGGACCCGAGCCTGCGGTGGTTTCATCAGAACGCGCTCGGGCTCGAGGTGACGATCGAGGATATTTCCGGCCAAGTGGCGGCGCTCGCGCTGCAAGGCCCGACATCGGCGCGGATCTTGCGGCAGGCAGCGGAAGCGGACGTCGCCAACCTGAAATATTTCCGCGTGACGCGCGGAAAAATCGCCGGCGTCGAAGTGGACATCTCGCGCACGGGATACACCGGCGACCTGGGATACGAAATCTGGATTCCCTGGAATGATGCGCCGAGGGTGTGGGATGCGCTGGTCGAGCACGGCCGCGAATTCGATTTGCACCCCGCGGGAATGCTGGCGCTGGATGTAGCCCGGATCGAGGCGGGGCTGATTCTGATCGAAGTGGATTATTTCAGCAGCAAGAAGGCGTTGATCGAGGCGCAAAAATATTCGCCCTACGAAATCGGGCTGGGGCGGATGGTCGATTTGAAAAAGGAATCCTTCATTGGGCGAGAGGCGCTGGAAGAAGAAAACCGGCGCGGGCCGAAACGGCTGCTGATGGGGCTTGAAATCAATTGGGACGACGTGGAGCGGCTTTACGATGCAGTGGGGCTCGCGCCGCAAGTGGCGGCCACAGCTTCGCGCGTGGCCGTTCCGGTGTATCGCGGAGGACTCCAGATCGGCAAAGCGACTTCGACCACATGGTCGCCTACGCTGAAGAAAATGATTGCGCTCGCGAGCCTTCATCGCGAGCAGGCCAAACCCGGCACCGAACTGCTGATGGAGATGACGGTCGAGGCGGTGCGGCACAGGGTGCGGGCGGTGGCGAAGGAGTTGCCGTTTTTCAACCCGCCGCGGAAGACGGCGACGCCGCCGGCGTGAGCGGCCAATCCGCAGGAGAGCTCAGCAATCAGGATTTCTCGGCAGCCCCGGGGGGGGGGCTGCGGGAATTCTCCAACAATTCAAGCGGCTCTGTGCAGTTTACGAAATTGCTGGAGGGTTGCGGGTTTCATGTATTGAAAACAAAGCGGGAGCAAGCTCCCGCACTCCAAAGGTCTCGAGGGCGGCGCTGCGGATGAAGGCTGCGGCACGGAAATAGGCAGCGCGGGCACGGCATGGCGTGCCCCTACGAATTGCGGGCGGACGAGCGTTTCCTTTACAAACTTAATTGGGCGAGGGGGAATGATGGGAGAATTTTTGCGCAGGGGAATTTTTGCGGGGATTGCGGCGGTTGTGATTTTTTGCGGCAGCGCGCCGCTTTGGGCTGAGACTCCCCCGGGGCCGATCAAGATCGCCGTGGATGCGCGGCAGGCGCCGCAGAAAATACTTCATTCGCATTTGCAGTTTCCGGTGAAGCCGGGCCCGCTCACGCTTTATTATCCGCAATGGATTCCGGGCGAGCACATGCCGGACGGCCCGATCATCGATCTGGGAGGACTGAAGTTTCAGGCGGGCGGCAAAACGATTCCCTGGCGGCGCGACCTGGTGGACATGTTCGCGTTTCACCTCGAGATTCCGCCGGGCGCGACTTCGCTCGACGCGGACCTGGATTTTCTGCTGAACGCGCCGGCTTCGGGATTCTCGGCCGGCGCGTCGGCCACGGCATCGCTCGACGTGCTGAGCTGGAACCAGGTGCTGCTCTATCCGAAAGGCTACAAAGCGCATGAACTGACGTTCGTGCCGAGCCTGCGGCTACCGGATGGATGGAAATACGGCACGGCCCTGCCGGGAGCGAAGCAAAACGGCGACACGATCGAATTCTCACCGGTGACGCTCAACACGCTCGTCGATTCACCCGTGCTCGCCGGAAAATATTTTCGCGTGATTCAGCTCACCCCCGGCCAGGACCCTCCGCACGAACTCGATATCGCCGCCGACAGCCAAGCCGCGCTCGAAATGTCTCCGGATATGCAGAAAGCTTACCGGCAGCTCGTGGCCGAGACCGGAGCGCTCTTCGGTTCGCGGCATTATCGCGATTACCATTTTCTTGTGACGCTGAGCGACGACGTGGCGCACTTCGGGCTGGAGCATCACGAATCGAGCGACGACCGTTCGAACGAGCGCAGCTTGCTCGACGAAGCGCTGCGAATGGAATTTTCCGGGCTGCTCCCGCACGAGTTCGTGCATTCATGGAACGGAAAGTTCCGCCGCCCGGCCGATCTTTCCACTCCCGATTATCAGCAGCCGATGAAAGACGATCTGCTGTGGGTGTACGAGGGCCTGACGGAATATCTGGGCGTGGTGCTGACGGCGCGAAGCGGCCTGCTGACGCAGGAACAGTCGCGGGAATATTTCGCGCATTATGCCGCGACGTACGAGCACCGTCCCGGGCGCGATTGGCGGCCGCTTCAGGACACCGCGGATGCGGCTCCCTTTCTCTACGATGCAAAGCCGGCATGGTCCAACTGGCGGCGCGGGGTCGATTTTTACGACGAGGGATTTTTGCTTTGGCTCGACGTGGACGCCAATCTGCGCCGGCTGACGAACGACAGCAAGTCGATGAACGATTTCTGCAAAATATTTCACGGCGGGCCGGGAGGCGAGCCGGCGCTCAAGACTTACACATTCGAAGATGTCGTGGCGACGCTGAATAGCCTCGCGTCGTACGACTGGGCCGGATTCCTGCGCACGCGCCTCGATTCCACTTCCACGAAAACGCCGATGGAGGCGGTCGAAAACACCGGGTGGAAATTGGTGTACAACGAGCGGCCGAATGAATTCGAAGAGGCGGCGGAGGCCGCGGAAGGCAGCGCGGATCTCACTTTTTCGCTGGGTCTGATGGTGGATGACGACGGCAGGGTGGGAGACGTCATTCACGGAGGCCCGTCGTACAACGCGGGAATCGGGCCGGGAATGAGAATCGCGGCCGTGAATTCGAAGAAGTATTCGCCCGAGGAATTGAAGGACGCGGTCGAAGCCAGCAAATCGGCTGCGGGACCGATCGAGCTGATGATCATCAACGGGGCGCAATACCGGACGTTTCCGGTGGATTATCACGGCGGGCTTGTGTATCCGCACGTGGAGCGCGACGCAAGCAAGCCGGATTACTTGAGCGAAATTTTTCGCGCGATGGTGCCCTGAATCGATTGCTGGGGCTTGGTGAGATTGCGGCAGAGCCAGGAGGAAACTTGAAATTGCGGGGCCGTGTGATTTGCGCCGTAATGCTGGCCTCGGCCGTGGTGTCCTTCGGGAAAGCGCAGGCGCCGGAAAAGCGCGCGATTACTTTCCGGGACCTGGCCGCGATGCACCGCGTGAGCGGCCCACAAATTTCTCCGGACGGAAATTGGATTGCTTATGAAGTGGGCATCGCGGATTTGCAGGCAAACCGGATCGTGCGGAATATCTCTCTGATTGCAGCGAAGGGGGGAGAGCCGAGGCAATTGACGCAGGGAGGGAGCGACATGCGGCCGCGGTGGTCGCCCGACGGCAGGCGGATCCTGTTTCTTTCGGCGCGGGAGGGAACGCCGCAAGTGTATTCGGTCAGCGTGGAGGGGGGTGATGCGACGCAAGTGACTTCCCTTTCCACCGGCGCGGACAATCAGCTCTGGTCGCCGGACGGGAAATGGATCGCGTTTGTTTCCAGCGTCTATCCGGATTGCAAAGACGATGCCTGCAACGCGGCGCGCGATGCGGAAGCGGCGAAGAACCCGGCAAAGGCGCGCATCTATGAGAGATTGCTCTACCGGCACTGGGATACGTGGTGGGACGGCAAGCGCAGCCATTTGTTTGCGATGCCTGCGGGGGGCGGTGCGGCGCGCGATTTGACTCCTGGCGCGGATTACGATGTGCCGCCTTTCAATTTGGAAGAGCCCGAGGCGATTGCGTTTTCGCCCGATAGCAAGGAATTGTGCTTCACCGCGAATACGGATAAAGACGAGGCCACGAGCACAAACGGCGACCTGTTTATTGTTCCGGCCGGCGGCGGAACACCCCCGAAGCGAATCACCACGAATCCTGCAAATGATTGGGGGCCGGCGTACTCGCCCGACGGCCAGTGGATCGCCTACCGCGCGCAAATGCAGCCGGGACATGAAAGCGACCGGTGGCGCCTGATGCTCTACGATCGCAAGAACAACAAGCATATTAATCTGACGGAACAATTCGACGCGAGCGCCGGGGCGTTCTCCTGGTCGGAAGACAGCAAGGGAATTTACTTTCAGACGGAAGAAAAAGGCGAGATGCCGATTTACCGGACTTCGCTCGAGCAAGGAAAACAGGTCAAGGCCGTGGTTTCTTCCGGCTACAACGCGGAATTCGACGTGAGCAAAGACGCGCGGATGTTCGCGCTGGCGCGAACGAGCTTTGCCATGCCGAGCGAGATTTTTGCAGCGAACGCCGACGGCGCGGATTTGCGGCAAATCACGCACGAGAATTCTGCGCTGCTGGCACAGCTCGAGCTCCCCGCTGCCGAAACATTCTGGTTCGCCGGCGCGGGTGGGACGAAAGTGGAAGCGTTTCTTGTGCGGCCGCCGCATTTCGATGCCGCAAAAAAATATCCGCTGCTGGTGATCATTCACGGCGGGCCGCAGCAGATGTGGAGCGATGCCTGGAGCTATCGGTGGAATCCGGAAGTGATGGCCGCGCCGGGCTACGTGGCGCTGATGATCAATTTCCGCGGCTCGCCGGGATACGGCCAGGAATTCCAGGATGAAGTCAGCCGCGATTGGGGTGGGAAGCCGTACGAAGACATCATGAAGGGCGTGGATGCGGCGCTTGAGAAATTTCCGTTCATTGACGGCACGCGGATCGCGGCAGCGGGCGGCTCCTACGGCGGGTACATGGTGGGCTGGCTTGCGACGCACACGGACAGATTCAAGTGTCTGATCAGCCATGCAGGCAGTTGGGACCAAGTGAGCGCGTATGGCTCGACGGAAGAGCTGTGGTTCATGGACTGGGAATTCGCGGGGCCGCCGTGGTCGCATCCGCAACTTTACAAGAAGTGGTCCGCGCATGAATTCGCAGGTGAGCTTGGAAAGTACAAAACGCCCACGCTGGTGATTGCCGGCGAGCAGGATTATCGAGTGCCTTACACGCAGGCGCTCGAGTTTTTCACGGCGTTGCAGCGGCAGGGCGTGCCCTCGAAATTAGTGCTTTTCCCAAACGAGGGCCACTGGATTCTCAAGCCGGCCGATAGCGAGCTCTGGTACAAGGAATTCCACGGCTGGCTCGCTAAATATTTGAAATAACAAAATTTGGGGGCGAGACATTGCTGCGAGCCTTGCGGCTTTCCCGCAGGACGTATGCGTATTTCCCGTAATTGACGCCGCGGCTTCGAAGTGGGATGGTCGGGGGCGCTACTAATCCCTCGGAGGCCCGGGATGCAGCCGTCGAGGCGAAAGTGTCTCTACGCATCGCTCGCCTGGCTCGCGCTTTTGCCGCTGGCACCGCGGACGACTGCCGAATCGCTGACCATCACGAGCAAGCCCTCTGGCGCGGCCGTTGAGATCGACGGGATGCACGCAGGCACAACTCCCTACCGTGTCGATTATCCCAGCAGCTATTTTCACAAGCCACATACGGTGTTCGGGCAGCGGCTCCGGCATTCGATGACCTTGCGCATCAGCAAGGAGGGCTACACCACGCAGCACATCACCTTAACGACCGGGCCGTACGATTGGGTTTCGGTGACCGGCCGGCGCCATGGATCCTACTTCCTGCTGCGCTCGGACCATTTCGACATTCAACTGGAATTCGGGCCGCTGTTCACGCACGAACCGGCGGACTCGAACGGCAGAGTCGGGCCGATGATTCCCCGCACAGCGGGAATCACGCAACCGGCGCCGAAGGCGAGCGCACCCTCGATCGGGAGCGTGGCGGTGGCGTCGGACCCAGCGGGCGCGGAAATTTATGTGGACGGAAAATTTGCCGGGCAGACTCCTTCGACGATTCCGCTTGCAAGCGGCCCGCACCAATTCGAATTGCGGGCGCCGGGAAGAAAGTATTGGCAGCGGCAACTCGAAGTGATGGAAGGAAGCCAGTTGACGCTGCATCCTGTGCTTGAATCGCTGCCCTAAGTTTGCTCTCTTGCACGGCAATTCCGGAGAAACGACGCACACACTGCTGCCCCTGATTGTTATTGAGCGGTATGCTTCAGCTTTCCTCGTATTGAAAACAAAGCGGAAGCAAGCTTCCGCACTCCAAAGGTCTCGATGGCGGCGTGGAGTATGTGGTTGGGATTCGGAAAATCGGAACACTGAGGAGTCATTTGTTCCAGCCGGCAGCGGATTCGTTGGCCGGCAACCCGTTCGCGCAATACTGCTATCAAGAATGCACACCGGGCGGAATTCAGATTGACTTCCCTGCGGGCAACTCTTGTAATGAAATTCGCCAAGAATATGTTCTCGCCCCTCTCACTTTGCCCGTGACAAACGGAGCGCAGCCGACGGCTTGCGGGAGCTCCCAACGCTTTGCTTTCCTGGTTGCCGCGGGAATTTTTCTCAGCCGGATCGCCGGCCTCATTCGCGACCGCGTCTTCGCGCACTATTTCGGGAATTCCGACGCGGCCGACGCATTCAAGGCCGCGCTGCGCATTCCGAATTTTCTGCAGAATCTTTTCGGCGAAGGCGTGCTTTCGGCGTCGTTCATTCCCGTTTACGCCAATTTGCTGGCGCGCGACGACGAGAAAGAAGCGCGGCGCGTTGCGGGTGCCATTGCCGGGCTGCTCGGGCTCACCACCTCGGTGCTGGTTTTAGTCGGAGTCTCGGTAACCCCCTATCTGATTGACGCGATTGCGCCGGGGTTTTCCGGAGAGAAGCGCGAATTGACGATCCGGCTGGTGCGAATCCTTTTCCCCAGCGCCGGGCTGCTCGTTTTTTCGGCCTGGTGCCTGGGCGTGCTGAACAGCCACCGGCGGTTTTTTCTTTCTTACTCCGTTCCGGTGATTTGGAACGCCGCCATGATCGCGGCGATGTGGAAGTACGGCGGGACCTCGGCGCAATCCCCGCTGGCGGTGATCGTTGCGTGGGGATCCGTTGCAGGCAGCGCGCTTCAAGTGGGAGTGCAACTGCCGGTTGTGCTGCGCCTGCTGGGGCAGCTCCGTTTTTCTCTCAGGTATCGCACGGAGAACGTGCGCACGGTGGTAGAAAATTTTTTTCCGGTGTTTGTAAGCCGCGGCGTCGTGCAGATCAGCGCCTACATCGACCAAATCATCGCGAGCTGGCTGCCGACCGGCGCTGTGGCGGCGCTGGCTTACGCGCAGACCCTTTATTTGCTGCCTGTGAGCTTGTTTGGAATGTCGGTTTCGGCGGCGGAATTGCCGGCGATGTCGGGAGCAATCGGCAGTGACAGCGAAGTGGCAGAGGCGCTGCGGAAAAGATTGGATGCAGGATTACGGCAGATTGCATTTTTCGTGCTGCCTTCGGTGGTGGCGTTTCTTGCGCTGGGCGATGTGATCGTCGCCGCGATATACCAAACGGGGCAATTCAAGCACGCCGATACGATTTATGTCTGGGCAATCCTCGCCGGAGCAACAGTGGGACTGCTGGCTTCGACGCTTAGCCGCCTGTATGCGTCAACCTATTACGCGCTGCGGGACACGCGGACGCCACTGCGATTTGCGATTGTTCGCGTAATTCTGACAACCTTCCTCGGCTATCTCTGCGCCCTTCCGTTGCCTGCGCGGCTGGGAATCGAGGCCCGCTGGGGCGCCGTGGGGTTGACAATATCGGCGGGAATTGCCTCGTGGGTCGAGTTTACGCTGTTGCGGAAGACCCTGAATCGTCGAATCGGGCACAGCGGACTTCCATTGAACTATTTAGCGCGGCTGTGGGCTGCAGCGCTTCCGGCAGCGGCAGTGGGGCTCGGCGTTCGCTATCTCATGGGCCATCACTCGCCGGTCCTCATGGCGATTGTGGTGCTTGGACCGTACGGAATCGCTTACTTCGGATTCACTTTTGCGATGGGGCTCGAGGAATCGCGCGCGCTCTTCCGCCGATTTCATCTATGATTCCGGGATAGCGTGCTGCTCGGACATACAGCGCTTCAAATCCGGGGCAGCCACGGCTTCGCGGGCCGGTGTGCCGTCCGGAGCGGCGCGCAAATATTGCGCCGGCCAGGAAACGGGAAATCCCAGTTCGTGGGCCACGCGCAACGGCCAGTAGGGTTGCCGCAAGAACTCGCGGGCGAGCAGAACGACATCCGCTTTCTCCTCGCGCAAAATCGCGTCGGCCTGCGCCGCCGATGTGATGAGCCCGACCGCGCCGGTGAGAATGCCGGTTCCGCGGCGAATTTCGGCAGCGAACGGCACCTGGTAGCCCGGCTCGATCGGAATTTTTGCGCCGGGAAGAATTCCGCCGGAAGAGCAATCGATCAGGTCCACTCCAAGGGGCCCGAGTTGCCTGGCTAGCTCGATGGATTGTCCGAGGTCCCATCCGCCTTCGATCCAGTCGGTGGCGGAGATGCGGACGAACAGAGGGTTCTCGTCCGGCCACGCCTTTCTCACTGCGCCCACTACCTCTCGCAAAAGCCGCGTGCGATTTTCAAACGATCCTCCGTAGGCGTCCGTGCGCTGATTCGAAAGCGGCGATAGGAATTCATGAATCAGGTAGCCGTGCGCCGCGTGAATTTCGATGATGCCGAAGCCCGCCTCGCAAGTGCGCCGCGCCGCGTCGGCGAAAGCCTGCACGGCGAAGCGAATGCCGTTTGTGTCGAGAGCCACAGGCAGCGCATACGAATCGGAAAACGATATGGCGCTCGGCGCAACAGGAATCCAGCCGCCTTCCGATACCGGGACAGCCCGCGCTCCTTCCCACGGGCGAAAGGTGCTTCCCTTCCGGCCTGCGTGGGCGAGTTGGATGCCGGGGATCGCTCCCTGGCCGCGGATGAAATGCGCAATCCGCGCCAACATTTCCATGTGCTCATTTTTGTAGATTCCCAGGTCTTGCGGGCTGATGCGCCCCTCAGCAAGAACAGCCGAAGCTTCCGTGAACACCACAGCGGCGCCTCCGACGGCGCGGCTGCCGAGATGAACCAGGTGCCAATCGTTGGCGAAGCCATCCGTGCTCGAGTATTGGCACATCGGCGAGACGGCGATGCGGTTGCGCAGCGTGGCGCCTCGAATCTCTAATTTTTCGAACAGATGCATAGGCTGGCTCCTCTCGATTCGTTCGATTAGATGACGGGGGCGTCGGCGAAGGAGCTGTACCTACTTAGATCCGCGCGGGGGGTTCGGCTTCCGGTTCGTTTCATAAATCCAGGCGGGCGGATCACTCGCGGGGAAAGATTCCTCGGAGGCTTCTGCGACGACATCGAGAGGTTTGGGCGGCTGGGAAGCAGGAGCCAGCGGATGCTTCTGTTTTCCATCGTCGCGAGAAGGACGAGCGCCAGAGGACATGGTTTCTCCCTTCGCAGGGGGTTTAGGGTCATCCGGGCTGGAGCGGCGCTCGCTCGATACTAACACCACCGGGCGCTCGAGCGCTCACGGGCTTGCCGGCCCCGGCGGGACGCGCGTTTCAAGATATCTCGCCAGCAAGCTGTAAAGATGAATGCGCGTGCCGGGGCCTTCCTGAATGGCGTGCGTGCGGCCGGGGTATTCCATCAACTCGAACTGCTTGCCGAGCTCGACCAGGCGATTGATGAGCAGCTCCGTCCCTTGAAAGTGGACGTTGTCGTCGCCCGAGCCATGAACGAGCAGCAAATTGCCGCGCAAGCCTTCGGCGAAGTTGATGGGTGAGCCCGCTTGATAGCCGCTCGGATTATCCTGGGGCAGGCCCATATAGCGTTCCTGATAAATCGTATCGTAAAGGCGCTCGTCCGCCACCGGCGCAACGGCCATTCCCACTTTGTAGAGGTCCGGGGAGCGAAACATTAAATTCAATGTGTTCGATCCACCGCCGCTCCAGCCCCAAACGGCCACGCGCTCGGAGTCGAGATACGGCCGCGTCCGCTCGAGCTCGCGCAGGGCGGCTGCCTGGTCCTTGGAAGATTGCACGCCGACCGAACCGTACACGATTTTGCGCCAGGCGCGGCCACGCGGCGCGGGCGTGCCGCGATTGTCGAAGCTCACGATGAGGTAGCCCTGCTCGGCGAGAGCGCGATGGAAGAGTCCGCGATCGTCATCAAATTTGTCGACCACGGTCTGATCCGCGGGTTCGCCATAGACGTAGACAAGCACGGGATACTTCTTGCGCGGATCAAAATCCCGAGGGCGGATCATCCAGCCGTCAAGCTTCACTCCATCTCCGATGTCGACTCGGAAGAATTCGGTCGGCTGGTGAATCAAGGATTTCAATTTCGCGGCGAGCTCCGCATTGTCTTCCAGCACGCGGACGACTTCGTAGCCGGGCAGGCGCAGCAGCCGGGTGACCGGAGGCCAGTCAAATCTCGAGTATGTCTCGACGGCCCAGCGGCAGTCCGGCGAAAAAGTATAGTTGTGAGTGCCGGTCTCGCTGGGAGGCGTGAGACGTTCCGGCGTTCCACGGCCGTCGAGGCGCGCGCGGAAAAGATAACGCTGCGAAGCGTTGTCGGGCGAGGCTGCAAAATAAAGCCAACCGCCGGCCACGTCCACGGCTTCGACACCGAGAATGTCGAACGCGCCGGGCGTCAGCAAGCGCGTTTGCTTGCCATCGCGCGAAACGGCGTAGGCGTGGCGCCAGCCGTCTTGTTCGCTCTCCCACACGAATTCCCTGGCGTCGCGGAGCCAACGGATTTCGTCCACAACATCAACCCAGGCCGCATCGTGATCCGAATAAAGCTGGCGAACCGCTCCGGTGGGTGCGTCGGCGAGCAATACGTCGTTGGTGTTTTGCGAGCGATTCAGATGCTCGAGGATCAGCTCATCGGAGTCCTCGGCCCATTCCATTCGCGCGATGTAGGTGTCACGCGGGTCGCCGGGAACCTGCATCCATGAGGTTGCGCCGCCGCTCGCTTTGGCGACTCCGATGCGAACCGCCGAATTGGGAGTGCCCGGCTGCGGAATTGGAATTGTCACCACATTCGGATACACCCCGTGCTCCGGGTACGGGATGTGCGTGACGATGTCGTAGGGCCCGCCGGCGGGATACATCAGAGGAAATTCGCCGACGCCGCTCGAATCGAATTGCCAGTAGGCGATGCTCTGGCTGTCCGGGCTCCAGCGGAATGCGTCGCGGAGGTCGAGTTCTTCTTCGTAAACCCAGTCCGACGTGCCATTGATGATCGTACGGCTGCCATCCGATGTAAGGCGCGTAACGGCACCGGAAAGCGCGTCTTCCGCGTAGATGTCGTTTTGCCGCACATACGCGATGCGCGCTCCATCGGGAGAAAACTTCGCAAACATCAGGCTCGCAGGCGGGGCGTCACCGCCCAGTTTGCGCAGGGATTTTGTCTCGCGATCCAGCAGCCAATAATCGCCGCGCGTGTTTTCGCGCCATACGCGCTGAGAATTCGTGAATAGAAGCAGGCGCTTGCGGTCTCTGGACCAAGTGAAGTTCTCTACCGCGAGCGGCTGGCTTGCGCCGGCAGGCGTGAGATCCTTGAGCGCAACCAACACCTCTTTTTTTCCGCTGGCAGCTTCGAATCGGACGATTTGGCGGGCGCTCGTGTTTGCGCGCGGCGCATCGAGCGCGTCGAAGGCCGCCCCATCAGGCTCCCACTGGACCGGCCCGAAAATTTTCGGCGCGAATTCCTGCGCCGTGAAGATTCGGCGGAGGAGATCTTGCGTCTCGGGCGTCTGGCCGCGGGCGATCGTAGCGGCGGAACAAAGAATCAGAATTGCGCCTGCGAGAGCCGGCCGGCTTTTGCAGCGAGAGATGGCGGATGCGAAACGAGTCATTCCATTATCCCCTGACTTGGCGCGGCGAATTGTAAGCCGCGAAGACTCCTCGCGCCAAGGCCGGCACATGCCCGGCAGGCGCTGCCCGCGAAAGAATTGGAACTGCAACGCGAAGGGCATAGACTCACAAACGAGGAGGTGCGGTACATGCGGAATATTTGCAAAGTGAGTCTCATTGTGGCCGCGCTCATGGTGGCGGGCATTTCATTGAACGCGCAAGAAGAAAAAAAGCCCGCAGCCCCAGAGGCGAGCAAGAGCGAAACCCCGGGCAAAGCCCTGGCGCGCTTTTTCGCCTACGAAGAGTACGAATTTCGATCGGCGGTGGAGGCCATGCCGGAGGAGAAATGGAACTACAGGCCCGCGGCGGGAATGTTCAAGGACGAAAAGCCGCTCTACGGGCCCGGCGAGGTGCGGACGTTTGCCGAGCAGGTGAAGCATGTGGCCTGTGCGAACTTCATGTTTGCGGCGTTCCTGGACGGGACGAAACCGCCGGAAGCGTGCGACAAGGGCGGGCCAAGCCCGGCGAAAACGCGCGCCGAGCTGCTGAGCTATTTGCGCGAGAGCTTCGCGGCGCTCACAAAATCTCTGGGCGCGATTACCGATAAAAATATGTACGACCAGGTGGAGGAAAAGCCAATGCCGAATAACCGCCTGGGAGTCGGAATTCTGAGCATCTGGCACGTGGGCGACCACTATGGCCAGATCGCGATTTATCTCCGCGAAAACGGCATCGTGCCTCCGGCGAGCCGGCCTAACCCGCCGGAACTCAAATGAAAAAACGGAATCGCAGCGGATTTTCACGTACCTTCACTGGAGCTGCGAGCCGATGGCGTAAACGCCCGCCTTGCATGGGCACTGCGATGCTTGACACCGGCGAACTTGCACGCTAGGGTGTGGCCCGAACAATCGAGAAGCCGCACCTTTCTGGAGTGCGAAGCGCGCATGGCTTTCTCCGATTCACGCCAACTCAATTCCGTCCGAGGTCGCCAGCGCCGCCTCAAAGATACCGGACTGATTCTCGCGATCGCGGCGGCGTTTTTCTCTGCGGGGGAGTTTGCGCTGAAGGTAGAAACACTCCCTACCGGTGTCGCGGCGTTTTGGCCTGCATCTGGGATCGCTGTCGCTGCTTTGATCTTGCTCGGCTACCGTTTCTGGCCGGGAATCCTGCTAGGTTCCCTGTTGTTGGGCGCGAATCTGCCGGGCAATATTCTAAGCAATCTGGCGATAGCGATGGCCCACGTTTTCGAAGCACTCGCGGCGGCCTATCTTGTGAATCGGTATGCAGATGGGCCGAAAGCATTCGATACGGCGCAAGCCGTTTTCCGATTCGTGTTTTTTGCATGCCTCCTTAGCCCCTTGATCAGCGCGACGGCCGGCACCGGCACTTTTTACCTGGCCGGGCTGGCCGGGAGAGCGGATTTAGGAAATTTGTGGGTGACGTGGTGGCTCGCAAACGCCAGCGGGATTTTGCTGATGGCGCCCTTTTTGATCATCCTGCCAGGACGCCAACACCACCGCTTGGATGGGCGTGAAATTCTCGAGTTGGTATGCCTGATCTTCACTTTGACCGCGATTGCCGTATTTGCGTTCGGGCCGCTTTCCCACACGATGAACAAGAACCAATTCGTTCAGGCGTGGATGGCGATTCCGATCTTGATTTGGGCGGCCTTCCGTTTCTGTCAACTGGAGGTGGCGGGGCTCATCATCCTGCTGTTCGGCCTGGCGGTGACGGGAACCGCGCAAGGATTCGGCTACTTTGCAGGCCCGGACTTTCACGTCTCTCTGTTGAACTTGGATGCGTTCGTCGGTGTGGTCGGCACAATGAGCCTGGCCATCGCCGCGATGGTTGCGGAACGCCGGGGGGCCATGACGAAGCTGCTTGGAATCCAGAGCCTTCTGCAAGAAGCGGTTGCGGGGAAAGAGCGGGATCTGACGGCGACGGTTGAGGCGCTGCACGAGGAAGTGGTCGAACATCTGGAATCCACGAAAGCGCTGCGGGCGAGCCTCGAACGGCTTCGCGTGCAAATGGATAAAACCGCAGAGATTTTCTGGGTATTTGATGCGAACACAAAAAGGGTTTCCTATGTGAGCTCGGCCTACGAGATCCTTTGGGGCCGTTCCTCAGAGAGTTTGTATGCCGACCCGGATTCCTGGCTGGACGCGGTTCATCCGGAAGACCATGGCATTGCGGCGCGAATCGACCACCCGGAGAGCGATCAGGACCGATTTGAGGTGGAGTACAGAATCGTGCGGCCGGACGGTTCGCTTCACTGGATCCGTGACCGCGGCGTTGTGATCCGCGATCGGATGGGGCGAATCTGCTGCTCGGCCGGTATCGCCAGCGAATTCAAAGGAAGTCCGAACCTCGCACGCAGGGCGCTGGCTGCGCAAGCCGAAGAAGCTGAAAGAAATTTGTTATGAGCTTACAATAAGGCGCGAACCGGCTTGCAAGAGCATGATAATATGGGCTGCAAAGTTAACTCACGAGCAAATGCGGACGGGGGGCCACTGGTTCGTTGATGGGACAAAGTAGACAATTTCACGCTACTATTCCCGCTGCGGGCCAAGCTGGAAACGGAGGCGAACATGATGATCGGTGAAAGGTTGCGGGCGCTGAGAGAAGAGAAGAATCTTTCTCAGGGTGACATCGAAAAAAGCACGGGGTTGCTGCGCTGCTACATCTCTCGCGTGGAAAACGGCCATACGGTTCCTTCCATGGAAACGCTCGAAAAATTTGCGCGAGCCATGGAGATACCGCTTTATCAACTCTTCTACGAAGGAGAGGAGCCCCCTCAACTCCCCAGTTTACTTAAGCGCAAAGCCGGCGACACGAAAGAGTGGGGCAGTTCCGGAAAGGATGCCAAGGTTTTGAACCGCATTCGCAGGCTTCTGGCAAAATTGGGAGAAAATGACCGCGAGCTCCTTCTGTTTCTAGCGCAAAAGATGGCCGGTCCTATCGGCCGCCGGGCCAGGACCTGACGGGTGGTTCTGCCCAATCGCGTAACGGCCCAAAAGTGTTACCGATGTGACCAGTACGTTGTGTAATCCATTTCTCCAGGCCGGCCCCCCGAGTCAAGTGGCGCGCCCGGGGAGAGTCGAACTCCCGACCCTCTGCTTAGAAGGCAGACGCTCTATCCAACTGAGCTACGGGCGCGCTGTCTGCAACTAATTCACTGTACAGCGTTTGTCGCTTCCTTCGCAACGGGCAACTGAGCGCGCCGATTCTCGTTGTGCCCAATTTTGTGCCCACCTAGCCTCGAAATGGCCTCCAAAACCGCATCTTCGGACGGATGGACGTACCGGGCCGAAATTCCTATGGAACTGTGCCCGGCGATCCGGGCCAGCGTCCAAACGTCGCAGCCGGATTGTCCCAGGCGCGTCAGGAACGTGTGTCTGAGGCTATAGAGCACGAATGGGCGGACGGGCCTCTCGCCTCGCTTGTCCGCCTCCTCCGCGATAGCCTTAAACGCTTTGGCGTGCCGCTTTCGAAGGCTCGACGGCTCGACGTGGCCGCTGCGCGTACCTGCGGGCCATACCGAGCCCTCCTCGGGCTTCGCTGCCGCGTTCCAGCGCGATTCAAGCACTGCGCGGACACGGGGGGTCATCGGAATCACGCGCCGAGCGGCGGAAGTCTTGCCGTGCGTCACGAGCAAGGCCCCGTTGCGCCCGTTGAGCCACGTGACATGCTCCCAGCGGAGCCGAAAGCATTCTTCCGGGCGCATCCCCGTATCGGCCAGCACGGTTGCAATCGAGGCCAGCGGTTCGGGTGCGGCGGCAAGATAACGGGCTTCTTCTTCGGGAAGGATGACACGCTCGCGGCGACGCTCGCCGGGCAACACTTTGATCTTTGGAACGGAATCGAGCGCGCCCCACTCGGCGGCCAGGTTGAGAATCCGGCGAAGCACACGGAGCGAATTGTTGGCTGTGGCAACCTGCATCCCTTCGCGGAGCCGGTGCGCGGCGAACTCCGACGCCAGCTCTCCGTTGATTTCGTTAAGCGGGGCATCGGCCAGCGATTTGTATCCCGTGAGAGCACGGATTCCCGTGTGGTACCAGGTCCAATTCTTGCGGCAAGTACCCTCGAAGGTGGAACGCGCCCACGGCTCGATACGCTTCTCGCAAAACACTTTCAGCGTCGGCACGGCCTTCGGCTCGCGGATTCCGACTTCGCCTTTTGCCAGCGCTGTGCGATGCGCTGACTCCATCTGCCGGGCCACTTTATCATTGTCCTGCCTTGTGGACTCGCGCACAAGGCGCCCCTGCCACATGAACCGGTACCAATAGATTCCCTTCTTGCCTCGTTTGTAGATCATGTTTCTTCGCCTTTCGTCATCTGTCGTTGATGTACCTTTCGCACATAATTTCCGCACCGCACAGAGCAAAATTTTTGAGCCACTCGTGCCCGATTAAAGTGTTTCCCGCAAAGGTCGCAAATACCTACACCGATGGGCGTTGCTATCTGGATTGCGAACAAGGCAAATAAAGCGTCACCGGGGTGATCGAACCAGAGGCCCGCTCGGAACATTTTGTCGCGAATCGACCACCAAACTACGGCGCGCCCGACCTTGGTTCTCTGGTTTATCTGATTGCTGAAGTGGCCAATCACATTGCCATTCGGGGGCATAATCTCGTTTACGAGCGCGTCCTCTTGGACTTCTTCCATTCCCCAATCCTCCTCTCCAAAACCCTCGCATGGAGTTTTGCGCTTCGCACGCACCGCTGCCTGTAGCTTCAAGTAGGCTTTAAGATTCTCCGACATTTTGGCAACTACAGTGCCGGCATGCTCGTAGACGCGAAACATTCGGCCTTGGAAGGCTCGCGACAAGCGGGCAAGCAATAGGAGCTGAACTTTGTCCTTTCGTGAAACGCTGCCATATTCTCCGCAAAAGCTTTTCCATTGCACCTCGGTTTTAAAGGCATCCCAAGCGGTGATCGGCAATGCACGAACGCCAACTTCCTGTCCATCTTCTGAACTGACCACGAAGCCGTCTTCTTTTCCACGCACACTCGTGACCAGCACGGAAAAAAGGCTGTCACGGTTTGTCACGTGTTCCTTCATTGCCCGTGACAACCTACCACCACTCATGTAGCTTGTCAATGCTTGAAGGTGTTCTGCAAACCTACCGGGAGCAGAAGATGGCAGATATGGATGAACCGCTAGGATCAATCGAGCGATTGAATCAGGTTGACGCAACATCGCGTCGGCTTGGCGTTTCCACGTTCACAACTAAGAGACTAATTAAAGCTGGATACCTCCGTGCGGTCCGCGTCGGGAGGCGCGTTCTCATCCCTGAAAGCGAGGTTCAGCGCGTCATGGCTCAGGGCTGCGGGAAGTACAGTAGCGAGGATCGAACGCGCAAAGACTGAAAGACAGGTCGATATTGTGCGAACAGCCAAAGAAAGATTTTGAAGTGCGGATTCCGGCCCGCTTTCTCAAGGACCCCACGATCTCCTCGGATGCAAAAGTGTTGCGTGCTGAAATCGGGGCATTTGCAGATGGAAGGACCGGATATAGCTATGTCCAGGCGAGGATGCTGGAGGGAATTCTTCACTGGGGGCGAAGGCGACGCGAAAAAGCCCAAAAAGAGTTAGTCTCGCGAGGTTGGCTTAAACTGGGTTGGAAGCGCGGGGCACATGCTGTTTGGGCACGACGCACATACTGGCTCTGCCAGCCTTCCGCCGTTGCGCGTTTTGAGCGCAGCGGCGAAATGGCGCAACTTATCAGTAACCACAGTCAAAGTCAGGTCAGGTCATCAGTGACCACAAACCTGACTGAGAACCAAATTCAAAGACTCACCTCAGAAGTAACCTGACATGACTCTGACTCACCTCTTAGAAATCAACTCGCGACTCGTAAAGCCCCAAGAGTTGGCCTCAATCGGACTGGCCGAGCGAATCTGGCGTGAAAGCGGCTGCCCAATGGGAGGCCGCGAACTGATCGACCTTTTAGAGAGAATCCTCTCCGAATGTCGGCAGTTGGGGATTCTCTATGCACCAATCTTCCTGCAACGCAAGAAGGCGCTTCATCGCGGAACTTGGACCCCTCGTGCTAGCGTGATCACTGGCAGGCAGGGAACGACAGGAGCAAGCCCGAACGATGGGAAATGCACCAGGTGTGGAGGATCGGGTTATATGCTGACTTTGGGGGGAAGAAGTGCAGCATTGTGTCTATGCGGAGGATGGAAGAAACGATCAATCGCCAATTAGTTTTGGCAGGGGCTTGCGGTAAGTGACTCTAAACCTCAGACAGAGGCTGCATCGTGCGCAACTTGCGTCGTCATTGGAACTTCTGCTCCGTCTGCCTGCACCCGCAGCGCGAGTCTATCCAGACTGATTTCGTGAATTGGGAGCAGGTGGAAGTCATCGTTCGCAGATACGGAGTGTGTAGGAGTGCCGTCTACCGACACGCGCATGGCGTCGGACTGTTTGAGCAACGGCAAAAAAACATTCGTAGAGCCCTTAAAAAACTTTGCTTAGAAAGGCGAGGGGGAAAAAGTAAGCGCTAAGTACGCTTCCTTCTGTGACTTGCGCTGTGCACCCTATGGGAACGACCCTCGGGAGCATCACGGAAGCGAAAAGAAACGAACACGAGACGCCATGCTGCAAATTAGGCCCGCTGGTTTTTGCGAACCCCTCGATGCGGAGTCGGACCGTGCTTTCCAAAGATGGCACGTTGCGAACTTTGACCTTGAAAGGGAACTTGTCCGGTTACCCCGTTAATCAGGACTTGTGGCCATTTCTGGTGAATGAGAAGCTGCCTGCGTTTTTAGCCGTCACTGGATACCTGGACAAGGCACGATTTCTTTCGCATGGAACACATGCGAAACCTGAATCTCTCTCCAGTAACGTCCGCGGAAGCCGTACGAACCGATTCTTGAGATGTTACCCGTGATCCTTACTCGCCATGCGCTCCGAAAAAAATGCTGAAGGTCAGAGCCTCGAACGCGAACGTATCCGTCGAATTCGGAATTCGACACAAGCCAGTATGCTGAGCCGCTTATGGGGCAATTCTCGATCCCCGGATAAAACTCGCTGAGTGAATCGAAGCGAACGTAAACGCCGTCGAGAGTCTGGTTGTCCTTTCCCCGAGCAAACAATGTAAAGGCGATTAATCCCAGCAAGGAGATAGCGAATATCGGGGCGAACCGGCTTGCTGACATGTGTCCAGGCTCCGGCGTGTTGCGCGAGTTCGCTAGTCCCGGGATTCTAAAGGGGCACCCCCACGACTCAGTCTAACTCTTATCACAGATTCAGAATTAGGGCCTGCGACGCTCCAACTTGTCCGGTTACCCCGTTTACTAGGACTTACAGCATTACTTCCGAGTTGCCGACAATCTGTAAGTTGCGCGGGTTGCTACCGTGCAGACGGGTTCCGCAAATTTCTGGTAGTGTCTCGGCATGGAGAACTTAGCTGGCGTCCGCGTGAACTGGAAAGGTGTTGCGAGCTATTACGTCATCGCATGTTTATGGTCGTGGCCTTTCTTCTGGCGTCGGGACGTTCTCCATATTCCTGATACGCCACTCACCTCGATGTCGAAGTTGCTGATTCACTGGGGCCTGATGTGGGGACCCGGCATAGCGGCACTCGTCTGCATGGTGGCTTTCCGGCGCTCACACCGCCGCCTTATCACTCTTGGAGGGAATTCGTGGGTCAGGAGCATTCTGTTTTACGCCGCGCCTTTTCTTCTACTGGCCGCGTTTCGAGCACATGCGTTGTTTGGATACTACCAGCCTGCTTTGGTTGCTGCTTTTCCGATGTTTGTCTCCATTCTCGGAGAAGAGCTCGGATGGCGGGGCTTTCTTCAAGATGCACTTCGCCCTCTGCCCCCGGTCAAGAGGTTTGTCTTGATCGGTGCGCTGTGGGAGTTTTGGCACTTCACGACAAGAACTGCGCAAGGGTGGTCTCTGCTGAGAATTGCAGTAACGTTGTTGATTTCCTATACAGCCGTGATTCTTCTTAGCTTTATCATCGGGTACGCGGCCGAACGCTCGCGATCCGTGGTTGTTGCTGTGTCTCTACATTCTTATGTCGATGTGCTGCTGAACAATCTGGATTTGTACATTCCGCTGCTGCTGGCCTTGCCAGTGTGGGTGCTATTGCTGCTGACGTGGCCGAAAGCAATGACCGCCAGAGGTGCGACTCAATAGCTGACGTTAATCAGGCGATTTCACTCATAGGCTCTGCAACCAGATCTGGGCTGGAACCTGGTCGTGTGACGGGCAAGCCGGAAGTAATCCAAGATGCCTGGTTAGTCGGATTACCGTCCATTTAAAGCTGCACTTTACTTCTCCGGTTTCCCCGTTTACCAGGACTTATGAATGAAGGTATGGTGATTTCTTGACCGTGGCTGAATTCCTAGCATTTACGACTTCAATCCAAACGGTGTTTGTATCTACCTCCCCTTGCCAAGCTTCGTCGCGCGGCCCTTCTTGATTGTTCGTTGATCTCGGGAATCTAAGCGAACCCCAACTGGGATACGGCGAGGCACCTGCCGAACAGCGGTGACCCACAATGGCGATGACCGCAACCCAAGACCACCTGTTGGCGAAGTTCAGGGTGTAGCCGGTCCCCACGTACTTGGGCACCAGGATCGCCGGGTCACGCGGATTCCAGTAAAACGACCCAGCCCTCCAGAAGGCGTCACTCTCGGGATTCCCACTTTCCTACCGCCCCGGCGACGGGGGTTCCTCTTTATCCGGGCAGGTGTTCACGCAGCAAAACCGGCTCGGAAGCGAGCCGAGCGTCGCAAGATCCCGTGCGCAAACTTTGGGGCTGGTCATTGCCAAGGCGTCTGCCCTCCCCGGACTGCGGCAAAGCTTACCGCTTGCCGCAAAACCCGGGATGGGTCCATTCCATTAGCTCAGAATGGAATTGCGCCCTGTTATTTCGGGTGAAAGGCCCCCCCAGGAAGATCACAACTGAAATGATTGCCCCGTAGGCAAACACCGTTCCGACCAAGTATTGACGCCAGAGCCAGATGAAAGTGGCTTCCTCTCGCCCTACTTCGAGCTTCGATTGCAGCCGTTTGACCACATTGCAACCCCCGATGCCAACGAACAAAGGGATAATGGTAAGAAACGCGCTAACAAGTAGATGACCTATCTCTCGCGTTCCTAATGGTACGTGGCTGTTTGGCCAGCCGAGGGCAGCAACGATCAACACTGCTTCCGTGAAAAGGAACATTGACAGGGCACATGCCAATAAGACCCGGCTGACCCACTCACGAGATATCCACCTGTTGTCCATTATCCATCTCCGCGCAAAACCTAACCGATTTGTTGCATCTCCATTGTGTCTGGCTAGCCGTTAATGGCACAAACCTGCTGCCTTCCCCAAGAATCCTAATCCAGCCACGATGGTGCCTCCTGCCATTGCGATGCCTCCGGATGTTTGTGTGATGAGTCCGGCGGGTAAACCGACGACAGTGAGGTCTTCTCCCGGTCCAAAGAGGAACAAGCCTCCACCGATTACAGATACGGTTGTTCCCCCGTTTTCCATGGCGGTACACCAACCCGTTTGCGGCTGCTGCGGCGGCGGCGGGTCGGGAGGCGTGGGAGCAGGCGGCTGAGGAGCCGAACCGCACATAACGGGAATAGTACACGTTCCAGGGGGCGGAGGTGATGGCGGAATAACGGGCGGAGGACCCGGATCGGGAGGATTGTTGTTAGGTGGGTTTGGAGGAGGGGTCGGGCACTGACCATTCGGGCAGAGGTCTTGGGCAGTTTTGCCGCCATTGTCCCCTTGGTTGTCCCCCTGGTTGCCATTATTCTGGCCTTCGCCGCCGTTGTTGCTCACGCCGGTACCACCGGCATTTCCAGTATCGGTTGTGCCGTCTACGCAACTGGGGTCCTGACAGCCACCAGGATCGATAATAGCTCCACCAAAACCGCCGCCACAAACGTCGGCGGCGTGACGGCGGTTTCGGCCTGCGTCAACCGGCCCATCGCCACCGTTGTCACCGTTGCCGCTGTCGCCGCTGTCGCCAATACCGCAGCCACGACCACCACCTCCTCCAGTACCGCAGTCACCACAGGTAAGGAACAGGCCGTATGGATCAACGGCATGTAGCGCGCTATTGCGGACGTATGCATAGCGGTTCCAGGTCTGCGGGTCTTTCGTCGAGACAGCGGCCATCCCGGACGGATCGGGCGAGGGCCAGCGGCCTGACATGCTGTATTCGCGGGCGGCGAAATCGTAGAGGCCGGAGACGGTATCCTGGTTCATGCCCGTGAAGGAAAGATCTCTTGTGGTGAATCTGCGCATGCCCATGCGACCAGGGCATACCCTCGGTACCAAGTCGCGAGCACCGACATCGGCTTATCATCACTGCTTAGATCACTTCGGTAAAAAGGTCTGTCCGCAATTGTGACAGGGTATGCGTCTCGCGTGATTTTGTGCTCTTCGAAGCCGCTATGAACAAATGACAGCGCCAGCAAGATTGTGAATCGCTCCATGTTGGGATGGTGCAGCTGCGGTGTCTGGAGCACGTCCAATTCAAGCGATTCGGCAGACCCTTGGGCGGAGTGTCTGTGCACCCTGAACAAGGTCATCTGTTGGTTGGGATGATTGCTTGCCCTGGCTTTCGAGAACTTCCATCCATCCGGCGGCCGATACGCGAGCGCGAGACATTCGTTGGAGTATGCCGCATCGCCGCCGTCCGCAACATTCGGCTTCCGGGACGCGGCATCCTGTCCCACGGCATAGACAGCAGAAAGGACAACTCCGGTGAGAATGGTTGCGCGAACCAAGGCCAAGCAAACGCAAGAACTTACAAGCTTCTTCATTGTGATGATGAGTATAACCGGGTTGCACCGCATGATTATCGGAAAATCGCGTTATCACGAGTAGTCGGCCATGGCAGACCGGGGCAACTCCTGGTTAGTCGGATTACCGGAGATGTTGGTGCTGTCCTAATGTGTGTGGTGTAACCTACGCAGGTGGTCCTGATTGTTTGGGGATAGTTGTGAACCGCTTTGAGTCTTTGGGAAGGAGACCGATAAATTGGCAAAACGCAATCGTTCTCCCCGCAGCACCCCAAAAGTCATACGCACAATTCGAGGCATTGCAGTCAATGAATGTGTACTCCCCGCCGCTGTAGCTAAAACGACAGTCGAAGAACTGGCAGTTTCGGAATTCAGTCTCGTCAACCACGACGGTTTCATTTCGTATGGCCCTGTCTCGAATTATTTTCATCACGCAACCTCGGAAGGGATTAAGCAACGGCCTTGTTACCCTGAGAGTTTACCGAAAGCAACTCCTGAATTGTCCAAACGTGGTCTGTGAGATTCGCTTTTACTGCGGGCGTAGTTTTCAAGCTCAAATGTACCCTGCAAAAGTTGTAATGCGCGACCATAAGCGCGAGCGCAGCCTCAAGATTTTCCCATTTCTTAGAGAAACCGCTGGTTAATCTCGTCAGCCGCCTCATTTGCATCCTCATCGTCAAATTCAGTCTTTCGACATGCGACGTGGAGATATTTTCTGGGCATGGTTCTCCAGTGACGCGCATAGGAATCGCTTCCACAACCTTTCCGGGGCTGTAGCGTTCATGCGTTGACTCATCTGAGCTATAGAGCTTCACAAGTTGCGCGAAGTGAATCGAGTCACCAAAAACCAAGTGGACGCAATCGCGGTAAGCTTTGTAACCATCCGTCGTCAGTTGGAATACGCCCGACGTTGCCCGTTTCAATGCTTCCACTAGCCTCAATGCGCTCCGAAAATTTCGCTTGCCGAGCACAAAGCAGAGAATCAATTTGGTACGCGATTCCAAGCCGAGATAGGTATATGCGTCTCCGATCTCCGGCTTGTAAAACTCCTCGCGGGTCTTGTGCTTCTCTTTTTTGAAGCAGTAGCCCCACAACTCATCAACCTGCACCTGAGACACAGGAATGTTTCGGATTTGCGCGTCCAGCAAGTCCTGGCAGCGGTTCCCGGCGTCAAGCATGATTCGGATTATCGTGTCCCGATGTACGCCGGTCAGCCTCTCGACGCTTCTCACGCTAAGGCCCTCAAGAAGCCCGCTGAGGATTTGCACGACTTTTTCATCGGGAACGTTGAAATCACGGAGTAGCTTATAGCTGCGTTCTGAGAACGTGCGGCCACAACTGCGGCAACGGAATCTCTGAATCTGCGCTCTGCCGAATTTTCCGTGCGGTTTCGGACTGTTGGTGTTACAGCCGGGGCAAATCATCGGGTTTCTCCTTGATTTCTGGCGGGAGAAGCCCGACAATCGGTTAGGGTCTGAGTGCGGGCTTCGTCCGCGCTTGGATTTGCCCCGCCGCCAGTTAGCGCTGACGACGGGGCTTACTACCTACAGCCACTTCACTTTAGGTTGGTGGTGGCGGCACGGCCATCACCTCGCTTTCCGGGCCAGATCGGAAGCATCCCGATCTGGCCCTCATGCCTCCAACGTAGCGTATTCTAGTTCCGATGTCAAGTACAAAATGAACTGTACTTGCGGTTCTGGTGCGGCGTTTTGTACTTGACAGTCTGGACTTGCCGTGGTATACGTATGCGTGGAGGAGATCAATCCTATGCCGAGCGTAACGCCCGTTAAGCGGAAAATCCAAAGAAGCCCGAACTCTCCCTTCATCTCCCTCGGAGAATCGCTGGGTAAATTACAGGTGATTTATCAAAACGAGAAACGATCTAAAGCACCCTATGCCGTGATCTTGAAGCATTTGGGATACAGAGAACAGCGTGGGGGAGTCGGAGGCAGAACACTGTCTTCGCTCATTCAGTATGGGCTTCTAGAGCAGAGCAGGGGTGAGTGTTGGGTATCAGACTTGGGCTATACGCTGCTTCATTTTCCTGAGAATTCCCCTGAGAGAGTGAAAGCCCTAAAGGAGGCCGCTGAGAAACCCACGTTGTTTCGGGAAATTCTTGCGACTTACGTGGATTCTATCCCCTCGGATGACACGCTT
The DNA here is from genome assembly GCA_035624115.1 of Candidatus Sulfotelmatobacter sp. Classification (GTDB taxonomy): domain Bacteria; phylum Acidobacteriota; class Terriglobia; order Acidiferrales; family UBA7541; genus Palsa-295. The sequence goes on from DASPSD010000047.1 coordinate 62,860, forward strand.
CGCAGCTACCTGATCAAGCGCGGTTTCAATCCCGCCATGATTGATCGGTTTATTCAGGTTTTTAGGGATACAATTGAATTTGCCAAAGTGACTCGGGACGTATATAATGTATCTCCTATGCAGCTTGGAGATGCGCTCGGAGTGGATGTTCAACAGCCCGATCATCCCGGTATCTCGTCTGCTGGAAATGAAATCCAAGTCTACAGTTGGCCCCTGTCGCAGCCGAGGAAAGTCCGCGCAGAGCTTAAGTTGATCGGTCGCGAGTTCCGCAAAGAGGACATCGAGAGACTCAAAAAGCATCTCGATTTGCTTGAGGAAAGCTTCTCCGAAGAATCGTAACCTGTACAACGCCCTAGACATACCGCTTTTTAACTCTGCAACGAATCCTGCCGATACCATTGACTGAATGCAACCCGCGTGGTGTAATTCGAGTCAAATCTACGTGAGGAGGGCCAAATGAGCAACCAAATTAAGCGGGCGCTTGCCAAGCTCTCCGAGAGCATGAGCAAGAACCTGCCAGAAGTGAAACAAAGGCTATCCAAAGCGGGCGCTTCGTCCAACAATGCGCTCGTATATTCCGTCGCCAAGTACTACACCGCGCTGAATAAACTTGCCGAAGAAAAGTAGTCGGGTCTGCCAGCTCGGAATCGGATATGTGGAATGGATTCATGACGAACTCATTTCCGCAGTCTGGCCTAGCATGGACCCAATCGCAGTTGGCGAATATCGGAATAGGCAGCTACTAGAGTCGGCTCTTGGCCGCCCGTTTCAATCGGCGGGCGGTCAAGAAGCCTACCATACGATAATTGAGAAGGCAGCCGCTCTGTTTCACTCTCTGATCGCTAATCATCCCTTTCACAACGGAAACAAGAGGACTGCCGTTCTAGCCATGGACGCTTTTCTCATAGGAAACGGCCATATGCCAGCTTTGGATAATGACCGTATGTACGCACTGGCGCAGGATACGGCCTCCTACAGAGAGCGCAATGTAAGTCATCACGATCAACTGGCCAAAATAACTGACGAATTGGAAGAGTTCTGCGTAGAACTCTTCGTTATTCAGAGGGTGCACATCAGCGACCCAGAGATGCGAAGGAAATTGAGAGAGTTTTGCAAACGACAAGTTAGAATCGGTCGATCCGTACGACGAAATCCCTACAACACTCTTCTCAAGCCATAAAGACCCATGACCCAACACACCTTAGGACAGCACCGAGATGTTCCGTACCAGGACCCACATGGACGGTTTGACCGTTAATCAGGACTTTGGCCGTAACTTCCGGATTGCCGACCATCCACCAAGCAAAGAAAAACCTGCTCAATGAGTGTAATGGCGATTTAACGCCAGCAATGCGCTCGAAACGCGAGGACTATCGAAGAACGGGCAGAAGGCTTCGTGTGGAATATCTTGTCTTTTGGGGCCCACTGGGGCAACACCAGTTCAGAGCCTATGACCTGGAACTTTTTCCAGGCAGAAGTCGTACGTAAGAAGCGGAGGACGCATGAAACGGATTCCTCTGTTTGTGGGGTTGCTGGCGATGTCAGTAGTTTCAGTGGCTCAATCAAATGTGCGCCCGGAAATTCTTGTGCTCGGAACATATCACATGGCGAACCCCGGACGCGATATCTACAACATGCACGCTGACGACGTTTTTTCGCCCAAGCGCCAGCAGGAAATTGCGCAGTTGATCGAAGTGTTGAAGAAATTTCGACCGACCAAGATTGCGATTGAAGCTGATGTCGGCAGCCAACGTGTGGAGCAGGAGTATTCCGATTATCTCGCGGGAAAGTACACTCTAACTCGGAACGAGACCAATCAGATCGGTTACCGATTAGCGAAAGAGCTCGGCCATCACGCAATATATCCAGTTGATGAGGAGGGCGACTTCCCATGGGGACGGCTGGTCAATTACGCAAAAGCCAATGGCCTAGAGGACAAATTTGCCGCACAAGACGCAGTCATAGCCGCACAGGTAAAGGAGGAAGGTGAATTCTTGGGGTCCCACACCGTGCTGGAAATGTTCGAGTATTTGAACTCGGATTCTATGGCGGCAAAGGGCTTGGCATGGTATTACGCCTGCGTTCCCTATGGAGACCCCTCTGACTATGCAGGCCCCGACCTGTTGGCAGCTTGGTACCAGAGAAATATCCGCATTTATCACAACATGGTCAAGCTAATCGATTCTCCAGATGATAGGATTCTTGTGATCTACGGTTCTGGCCACCTCGGATGGTTGCGACAGGATGTCGCCAACGACGCGACTGTTAGATTAAGAAAGCTCGCGGAGTTGATCGCACAACAATAGCTGTAAACTGTGCCACAAGAGGTGCCTCGGAAAAGTACGGACTGACACTATCAGGCGATTACATTGTGCGGACCACCTATATTCTGGGCGTATCACGGGCAAATCGGAAGTAATCGAACATGCCTGATTAGTCGGGTGGTCTCAACGGGTCGACGCAACATTCACCCGAAGTCCTATCTGTAGGTGTTTGAACGGTTTAATTCCTTCGAGAGCGCTGATCCGAAGAAAACACTTCCCTGTTTAGGATTAATTGAGTGCAGCCCGAAGGCTCAGGTCTCTTTGAAAAACGCAATCGGATCAACAGATTAGAAGAGTGTTGCATCGACCGGTTGAGCCGGCACGGAAAACCGGACAAGTTCCGTACCAGGACCCACATGGACGGTTTCGCCGTTTACCAGGATCTGAGCTACTCGATTGGAACTGGTGGCTTTTCCTTCCCGAATGGGGAAAATAATATCGAAACCGTTGTATCCACCTCAACGGGCAGACCATTCATCAACGTCGGCTCATATCGCCATTGCAGCACTGCGTCCACTGCGGACTGCATGAGATTTTCTGGGCCGGAAACATATCGGGCGCTCTTCACAGCACCGCTCTTGCCGATGATTACATGAAGAACGACCGTGCCTTCCATGCGC
>DASPSD010000008.1:0-3627 GCA_035624115.1 Candidatus Sulfotelmatobacter sp.
TAGAAACCTCGACTTTCCACAGCGCTGGCGCTCTCAGAACAAGAGACGCCCTGCACGGCGTTTGCTGGATGAGAAGGTCAGAGCTCCCGGAACGGTCTTGCGGCCAAAAACTTCCGGCGCAGACTGTCGTCGCGAATCGAGTCGGCGAGTGACTGGATCACAGCGCGCGCGCGCCCGAGAAGTTCCTCACTCGTCGAGTCCGTCTTGGCGCGCCGGGTCGCTCCCGCCGAAGCCTTCAGGATTTGCCATTCGATCATCGGACACGGATTTTGCTCCAGGGTGTCCAGCGCCGTTTGATACTCCCGTCGCGCCTCCTCTACTCGTTCTTCGAGCAGGGCGATATCACCGCGGAGTTTGTGCCCCCAGGCCAGGTACTTGCGGCCGCGAGATTTCTCTGCGGCTTGGAGGGTGGCCGCGGCGTGCATCGCCGCCATTTTCAAGTCACCCCGGGAAATCCAATAACTGGTCAGCTCCGCCTGCAAGCGGATGGCATAGCGCCAGCGGAACCATACATCCTGGTTGAAGAGGTGCTCGGCTTGCTGCAAATGTTCAAAAGCGCGGGCAGGCTCCCCGAGCGCCAGAAAGTCGTGCCCGAGGTTCACGTGGGCGTTGGCGCACCCCTCGACAATGCCCATCTCTTCGGCGAGGCGAACATTTTCAGTATCCAGCTGAAGCGCGGCTTCCAGATCCTGCATTTCTCGATAAATCCAACCGATCGTATTGGGGAGCCGCGGAAGCCAGTAGCGCTCGCCGTTCAACTCGGCAAGCCTGCGGGCTTCTTCGAGCGCAGCCAAAGCGTCCGAGAATCGCCCCCGGTTGCCGAGCGCCATCCCGCGAAAGAACAGATTCTGAACAATGTGGAAACTGGCGCCGAGCTCCCGCGCTTTGTCGAGGGCCCAGCTCGTCATACGCTCTGCTTCCGCGTAGTCCAGGCGCCAGGTGTGCAGAGCTCCCAGGTAGCCGAGAGCGTCTACGACGCCGAGCTGCACGCCTTTCTCCTGCAGCACGGGAAGCGCGCGCAGAAAATATTGCTCCGCGGCGCCAAGGTCGCCGGCGCACAGCCGGTCGCACGCCAGCACCGATTCTGCGGCAGCGACGCCGATGCCGGACCCCGCCGCCCGGGCAATTTCCAGGGCCCGGTTCGCCTCCCGACGCATGTCCGCCATCCGGTGAAGATTGAAGAGCGCCATCGCCCTGCCGCAGAAGGCATTGATCTGCCCCTCCGTGTTTCCCAGTTCGACCGCCGTTTTCTCCGCCAATTCGAAATCCTGAATGGCCGCTTCAAATTGCGAGAGGGTCAGATGCAACCGGGCCAGCTCGAAGGCGGCCGCGAGCACACGGGAGAGGCGCTCCGCGCCCTGAAGCTTTTCCGCGTTGGCGATGGCCCGCCGCGCGAGGGTGATGGCTTCGTGGTTGGCAAAGACCCGCGCCGAATTCTGAGAAGCTCTCAGGAAATGATCCGCGGCCTGGGCGAAATCACGCGCGGCTTCAAAGAGAACCGCAAGTGTGGAGGCGATCTCCCCGCTGCGCCCGCCGTAGAAGCCGTGCAAGGCCCTGGCCACCGCCGCGCTCAGGGAGGTCCTGCGGGTCGGCGACAGGGCGGCATACAACGTGTTCTGGTAGAGGGCATGGACGAACGAATAACGCAGCGTCAGGTTCGAATCAGGAAACTCCTTTTCCTCGATCTTGCGGACGAACAGATGAACTCGTTCGAGGATTTCAAGCTGCTCTTCGGCTTCGGCAGCGTCCATCTCGAGCACCCGGGCCACAACCGCCGAATCGAACTCCTGACCCTGCACGCTGGCCACAGCCAGCAGCCGCCGTTCCCCGTCGCTGAGCTGTTCGATTTTTCGCTGGATCATGCTGCGGACAGATTCGGGCAATTCGCGCTGGATGTCGGGGACCGACCCAGCCAGCGACCAGCGGCCTTGTTTGTTTGCGGCGATTACCCCGCGATTCCGCAGGTAGCGAACTAAATCCACCATGAAGAGCGGACTGCCTTCCGTCTTGGCATGGATGAGCGAGGCAAATTCGGGCGGGAACTGATGCTCGGGGAATTCCTGAGTGAGGTACAGCTCCACATCCGCCGCGGTGAGGAAGGCAACGGCGATGTCGCGGCACGCACCACGCCCCTGAAGCCCGAGCTTCACCTCGGCAAAGGGGTGCTTGGACAGCAGCAAGTCGGAAGGGCGGTACGCGCCGATAATCAGCATTCTCAAGGACTCAAGCTTGTTGCCGGCATAGGCCAGCAGGTCCACCGTCGAGATATCGGCCCAGTGCAAATCGTCCAGGAAGAAGACCAGCGGCCGGACACGCGAGGCCTCCTGCAAGAAGGCGCTCAACTCTCGCTTCAAGCGTTCTTGTGAGGCCGCTTTGGCTTCCTCCAGGACCCGGGAAATCGAGGAATCGTTTGCCGCAAGGGGCGCCACCTGGACATACCAGGTTGGTGCCACCCGTTTCAGCACGCCGGCCATCGAAACGCTGGCTTCTCCGCGAAGCAGGCTTTCGAGCGCTTCCAGAAGCGGCAAGTAGGCTTCGGTGCCGGCCAGGCGCTCGGAACATCTTCCGCGCGCGATGCTGCAAGCCCGGCCGTCCGCAACCAGGGCTGCGAGGAAATCCTCCACCAAGGTGGTCTTCCCGATTCCGGGCTCCCCCCCGACGCACATCAGCAGCCCGCGGCCCGACTCAGCAGAATCAAACGCGGCGCGAAGTTCCGCAAGCTCGCGCTTGCGGCCTACCGTGTGACGTTCAGTGTGCACAACGCCGCGAGCCGGTTGACTTCCGGCGTGATCTCCGGCGAGCCCGCGGAGTTCCACTTCCACTTCCGCTGCGCTAGGCCGAAGGCGCGCATCTTTCTCGAGCAGCCGCAAAATCAGGGAGTCGAGAAGCGCGGGAACCTCCGAGTTCAGGCGCGAGGGAGGTAGCGGCGTTTGCGAAAGAATCGCATGCAGGACGCCAAGCTGCGAGTCTGCTGGGAATGGGTGCCGGCCGGTGCTCAACTCATACAGGACAATTCCGAGAGAGAAGATGTCCGTAGCGCCGTCTGCCACCTCTCCCCGCGCTTGTTCCGGCGACATGTACCGCGCCGTCCCCAGAATCTTTCCCGGCCCGGTGTCGTTGGGACTCGTCCCCAGCGTGGGCGAGGAGCCCGTCGGAACCAGACGAGCCAGGCCGAAGTCGAGCACCTTCACGTAGCCGTCCTGGCGGAGCATGATGTTGTCGGGCTTGATGTCGCGATGAACGATTCCGGCGGCATGCGCCACCGTGAGCGCCTTGGCTACTTGCTCCCCGATCCGCGCCACCGACTCGAGGTCTACGCCTTGCCCGACCATTTTCCGGAGGGTTTGGCCCAGGATGAATTCCATGACGATGAACCGGTTTGGCCCGTTCTCGCCGATTTCGTGGATGGTCACGATGTTGGGGTGGTTGAGCGCAGACGCGGCGCGCGCCTCACGGACGAATCGCTCGACGGCCGCGGGGTCACCCAAGGTTTTTTCCGGCAGGAATTTCAGCGCTACGCGGCGCCCCAGCTGGGAGTCTTCCGCTTGATAAACCTCGCCCATGCCACCGGCGCCGATTTTCTCGACGATGCGATAGTGGCCGAGCGTTTGGCCAATCATAAAAGGG
>DASPSD010000062.1:0-71786 GCA_035624115.1 Candidatus Sulfotelmatobacter sp.
ATACTCGCAAACAAACCGAGTTCGCTGGTCCATCACACTGCTCGCTTTCCAGGGCATCCTGCTGTTCTACACGCCCTGTCCACTCGCAGTGTCAGGAATGTCCCCGGTCCAATCTGTCAGGCATGTCCCCGGTCTGCACCACAAAGGCGCACAGCCAGGAGTGGCTGTGCCACTTCGCGCAGATTAGAGATGCTTGAACACGTGGGCGACTTTTTTGCCGGCTTCCTCGGTGTAGTACACGGTGACGTGCTCGCCCTTTTCGGCGCCCCGCGTGGAATAGCGCGCCACTTCCTTGCCGGTGTTGACCGTGGCGTGGTCGGCCACGACGAAAGTTTCCTTCGTGCCATCGGCCGTCTTGACGGCGACGGTCTTGGTCCCTTTTGCGGTTTCCTCCACCGTTCCATCCACCGTATGGACAGTCTTTTCGCCCATCCATTCGACGGAATGAGCGGACTCTTCGGCGCCGGTGCCGACCGAATGGACGATCACATGCCCGCCTTCCTTTCCGGCAAGGTCGGCGCCCTTGGCGGCGTCCTTGAGGCCGTGAACCGTGGTTTTGTCGGTGAACTTCACGGTCTTGACGGTGCCGTCAGCGGTTTTGACAGCGATTGTCTTGGCGCCGGAATCGACTTTGTCGATTGTGCCGGTGAAGACGTTGGTTGAGCCTTGAGCGGCGAGCGAAGCCGCCGCAAAAGCGAACGCCACTAAAATCACGGCAAGCCGCCCGGCGGTCCGAAAAGGGTTGGTGAGCATCGCGCCTCCTTGAAAACGCTGATGATTTCCCGGCGAATAATCTAGCGAGCCGGCGGAGCGGGGGCAAGCATTATTCGGTGGGAACTGAGCTTACGGGCGAGCATGAGACTGCTTTGAGCTGGGGGGAGCGATTGGAGCTAAGGCGCACAGCCAGGAGTAGCTGTGCCACTCAGCGCAAGTAGCCCCAGTTGTGGAGGCGGTCGCTGTCTTCTTCCCAGCGGTCGCCGATGTCGGTGCGGTAGTACATGTTGGGGATGAGGACGTTTTTGATGCGCGAGTACACCTGCGCCTGGGCTTGCTTCATCGTCTGGCCGATGCCGATGACGATGAGGATGACGCCGGAAGTGCCGGCGATCAGCCACTGGCCGTTGATTTGCTTTACGTCTTCGATGCGAATTTCATCGGCGGGAGGCTTTTTGAAAATGATGGCGCCGTTTTTCGAAAAAGACTGGAAGGTTTCATCGTCGTCGAAGGGGAACGGCGGCACCACAATGCGCACACCGATTTGAAAGCCGCTGCGGACTTTTAGCCTGGGATCGGCGCCGGCGGCGAGGTCGAGAAAAAACTCGCCGATGGGAGTGAGCATGCCGGCCTGCTGGATGCTGATGGTGGGGTAGCCGAAGCGGGCGGTGAATTCCAGCGGATAGATGCCGTGATTATTGACGATGGTGTTGAGGTCGATGTAGCCGACGTAGCCTTCTTCGGCGAGCTTGGGCTCCATTTTCAGCAGCGTCTGATTGAAGAGGTTGTTCGGGCCGCTCCAGAACATGGTGGTGCCCATTTCGCCGGTGGGCGGGCCGATGTCGCCGGGGAAAAGTTTTTTGTGCTCAAAGTTGATGTTGATCGGGTAGATGAAATTTTTGCCGTTGAAAAAGGCGCCGACGGCGACTTCCACGCCCACGACGCGGCGCTGAAGCTGGAAGACTTTGATTTCGTCGGCGAAAGCTTTTTTGTAAGCTTCGAGCATGCGGATGACGTCTTCGCCGTTTTCTTCTTCGCCGACGAAGAGCCGGCGCTTGACATTTTGGGCTTCGCCGCTCGGCTTGATCACGTAGCGCGCAGGATTCTGGGTGACGTGCTCGATCGCGGCGTCGAAAGAATCGAAATCGGCGTACGGGATGATGCTCACGCCCGCTTTCTTCAGCTCTTCCTGGCCGAACGAGCGGTCGTCTTCCAGCCGGTCGCCGTAGGGCGTGCCGCCGATCACGAGCTTGCCTTCCTTGCGCAGCGCGGCCGCTTTTTCGCCCTGGCCAAGCGTGTCGTCGAAGATGATGATGTCGGCCCAGTCTTTGTCCTTCTCCCAGTCTTTCGACTTGGCGACGAAACCGTCGGCGATGTCGCGCTCGGCTTTATCGGCGATGAAGTAGCGCACCTCGTGGCCTTCCTTGGAGACTTGCCAGGCGATGTCGCTGATCAAGCCGGTGAGCGAAACGAAAAGGAAATTGCGCTTTTCCATCGGCAGTTAGCTCCGCAAGCGAAGGTCGCTTATCTTACCGGAATCGGAGCGGCCGAGTGTTGCAATTGTGTGAATGGGGGAGGCGGGTTTCAGGTTTCAGGTTTCAGGTTTCAGGTTTCAGGTTTCAGGTTTCAGGTTCAAGGTGCCGGATTTCAATTTGAAATTTGAAATTTCAAATCGAAGTGCGGAAGCTCTGGCATCCACTCAGAACGCGCGACAAGAGGATAGAATCGGCGGATGCTATTCATGGTGATTGAACGATTCAAGGCGGGGAAAGTTGCTGCCATCGGCAGGCGCTTCAAGGAGAAGGGGCGGATGCTGCCGGAGGGAGTGGCGTATCACGCGAGCTGGGTGGATGCGGCGGGGGCGCGATGCTACCAGGTGATGGAGGCGCCGAACGCGGAGTTACTGAACGAGTGGGTGAGCCGCTGGGAGGATCTGGTTGAGTTTGAAATCGTGCCGGTCGTTACATCTGCGGAGTTTTGGAAGGACAGACTGGACGATTAAAATTCGAGCAAGAGCAAGAGGACAGGCCGGGAGGCCTGTCCTACGAGCTACTTTTTGTGGAGATTGAGGCCGCAAGCTTGGGCGACCGGCCCGGGGTCGGGCAAATCGAACTGGGCGGAAATGTCGGTTCCGAAGTCGCCGTGGGTGGAGACGACCAGAGTGTGCGATTCGAGAATTTTTATCAGCGTATTCTTCTGGAAGGAGGCGGAAGTTTTGTCGCCGCCGGCGGACCACTGCTCGTCCTGGGCCTTGCCGTCGTCGAGGCCGAAGTGGACCTCGACCTTGGGATAGTAAGACATTCCGGTGGTGAGCTGGGAAGGTTCGACGTAATCAATTTTCAGCGGAAGGCCGGCTTGCAAAGTGGCGCTCAGGAATCGTCTGGAGCCGCTGTTGTGAAATCCGCCCTCGGAGCAACTTACGATTAGTGTCGGCCGCTCCGGGGCGCCCTGCCCCGGCCGCTTGATGAACTTGCCATCGAGAGAGAACTGGGTGCCATGGCGCGGCTCGGAGAGAGGAGACGGCACCCACGCTTGGGATGAACCCGACGCTGGGGCGGATGCGGCCGCAGACGACGCGGGCTTCGGCGGTTGTTGCGCAGGAGCGGCGGCGGGAAGAAGCAGAAGAGTAACAACTGCGAGCGAACGAATTGAGGTCATCTGAACTGATCGCCTCCGGCTGCGCGGCGCAAACACCAATATCAGGAATGAGCATACAACGGCGCGATTTTGCGCGCCAGATAACACGCCAGGGCGCCGGAGGAGGAGACCACCGGTTGCTGAAGGGGCGCCGGGCACGGTCCGCCAGACTTCTGGCGGATGCCCCTACGAAAATGTAACCCTCGGCGTCTGCGCTATATGGATCACTGCTTCCCAGGAACGACGATGATGACTGCGTCGGGCTGTCCGGCGCGGATCAAATGAGGCATGTTGGCAGCGGGAGGCGGTGATCCGATGTCTTTGTCGGAAGCGTAGGGAAGATAAAACATCAAGTGCGGGGGCAAGTGGTACATCTGGTTGCTTTCGGCGATGTAGAGGTAGCCGGCGCCGGACATCATGTAAACGATGCCGGGCTTGCGCGGCGCGTGGAATTTTCCCGTTTTATACCCTTCGGCGATCGCGGCGGTGATTTCTTCCTCGCTCTTCCCCATCGCACGCTGTTCCTCGGCAAAAAGGCGCGTGGGCAGGGTGGAAGCGCTGCCTTCAGCGTCAAAGCATGTGGGCTCGAGGTTCAGTGGATTCTGGCGGTCCACAAAGCAGGAGAAACCGTTTGAGCCTTCGCGGACTTTGACGTAGCCCGTGCGCTCGAGGACGTACACGGTGGCCGAGCCGGAAATCTCCGGCGGCGCGGCGCTTTCAGCCAGCTTAATGCGCTCCTCGCGCGGCAAGGAGAAATCGTAGGCAGGCTTCGGCTTTGCTGATTGTGCGTAGGCGGGAAGGAACGCGCTCAGAAGAATGGTGGCAACGACGAGTGGGCGCATGGGTCACCTCCGCGAGATTCCGCATGAGCCCCAGACCCCGCTGTTGCAGGAGTAGACGCTCGCCGATTGGATCGGTGAGCTTAATCGTGAGCTGATTTGGGTTTGGTGACATTCCAACCTACGGAACGTGTCAATCGCGCCGACCGAGTCAAGCCTCGGTCGAGTCAGGGGCTTTTAGCGGGCGAACACGGGCCCAAAGCGGCGTCAAGCCGCCGCACTCCAGAAAAACGTAGCGGGGGCGCCCTAGCGAGCAGGATTTCTGCAGAGCTAGATGGGTTCTAGCGCTGGGGAGGCTTTGAATCCGGGGGCGAGGCGGGCTTTGCGTCGGATGCGGGCGGCGAAGATTTCGGGTCGGCGGGCGAGGCACTCGGCTTGGGGTCTGGCGGCCCGCCGGGAGCGGGAGCATGAGCGCACCCGGAGCATGTGACAGGCATCTGCGGCTGCGATGTGCCGCAACACGAAGGCGGAGATGGAGGCTTGGGCGCGGAAACCCCGGCGGTGTCCGAGCCAAGGCCGAGCTTTTGCAAGCTGATGGCGTCGAGCTTGCCGTTCGGTTCGATGCCGTTGGCCGACTGAAATTTCTGCATCGCGCCGATGGTTTTGGCGTCCCACTTGCCGCTGGGGTCGCCTTCGTAGTATCCGCCGCGAGCAAGAGCGGACTGAATTTCGGAAATGCGATCCGGAGTGGGAGCTTTCTGCGTGGGTTCGCGCTTGGAGCGGCGCTTCTTGGATTTCTTTTTCGATGCGGACTTGGAGGATGCGTTTGAATTGCTCGCGGACGGAGGGGCCGCGGCGGCCGATTGCTGAGGCCGGCCGGTGAAAGCAGCGAGGCGCATCGAACCGGTGGAACGGCTGCGCGAGCGCGAGGCATGGGCCTTCGAGTGGGCCGACCGATTGGAATGAGATTTATCGGTGCGATGGCGCGAACGAGCTGGAGCAGCGAAAGTGGCGATGTTGAGAAAGAGGAAGGCGACGACGAGCGCAAACCACCGCCGACCGGGAATAACCGCCGCCTGGCGCATCTCCGTATTATCCCGAAATTGGGCGATGGCTCAAGAGGGGAGGCAAAAGGCAACGCTTATAAAGTAACGGCAAACCATTGGAACCACAGATAAACACAGATGAACACAGATGGATGCAGATGAAGACTTCGCAAAAATCGCGCCGTTCAAATCAAAGTTACTCAGCCTTTGACCGCGCTGGGCTACTGGGCCGGGACGGCGCCGGCCAGGAAAAGCGTCAGCACGCGGTCGTTATCGGTGCGGCGCGCGACTTTGAAGAGAGCGTCCTGGTGCGGCTTCAGCGTCGAGATTTCGCGGCGATAGTCGGCCAGACTGTTGATGGGCGCGTGATTGATTTCGGTGATGACGTCGCCGCGCGCGAAATCGATGTCTTCGGCGAAGCTGGCCGGCTCGACTTCGGTGACCACCACGCCGGTGAGCTTGCCCATGCCGAGCTTATGAGCCAGATCGGGTGTGAGCTCTTCCACGTGCAGCCCGAATTGGCCGGGCTCTTCGGCGCCGCCCTGCTGATCCTCTGCCGCAGCCGCCGTCTGCGGGAAAATCTTGGTGCGGTCAGCCACGGTGAGAGTGACGTCTTTGGTGATTTTGTTGCGGACATAGCGGACAGTGACCGACTGGCCGATGGGAGTCTGCGCGATCGGGTTCACGAGATCCGCGCCGGTATGAACCGGCGAACCATTCACATGCGTAATGACGTCTCCGGGCTGGAGCCCCGCTTTGTCCGCCGGGCTTCCGGGCTCGACGGCTTCCACCACGATGCCATAGGGCGCGCCGAGCTCTTTCATCAAGACGGGATTATTGCTGCGATCTTCCTGGAAGGTGATGCCGATGGAACCGCGAGTCACCTTGCCGACGGTGACGAGCTGATTGTAAACCGTGATGGCGGTATTGGAAGGAAGCGCGAAGCCGACACCTTCGAAGCCGCGGCTGCCGGTGTAAATCGCGGTGTTGATGCCAATCACTTCGCCGGCCATGTTGACCAGCGGGCCGCCGGAATTTCCGGGATTGATGGCCGCGTCGGTTTGAATGAAGCGCTGAAACTGGTGACCCACGTTGGTGCGGTCTTTGGCGCTGACGATACCCGCCGTGACAGTGGAATTCAGGCCGAAGGGACTGCCGAAAGCCAGCACCCAATCGCCCACCTGAACGCCGTCGGAATTGCCGAGCTTCGCGACAGGGAGTTCGTGGTCCGTCTCGATTTTGATGACGGCGAGATCGGTGTCCTTGTCCGTTCCGATTACTCTGGCGCTGTAATGAGCCGGGTCGCCATCGAGGACCACCTGGATTTTTGTGGCCTGGTCAATCACGTGATCGTTGGTAAGGATGAAGCCTTTTTTATCGACGATGACGCCGGAGCCCAGGCTGCGCTCGGCGCTCGGGGCGTCATCGGGGGAATCAAAGAAGCGATCGAAGAAGTCCTGGAACGGATCGTTGAAATGATGCGGGGTCTTGTGGCTTCCCTTGGGTTTTTCAATCACTTGCGTCGTGGAAATGTTGACGACGGCCGGACCAATTCGCTTGGAGATTCCGGCAAAGGCGCTCGAAAGGGTGACGGGGTCCGGGATGGCCAGGAGCGAGGCGCCATTGGCAGCAGTTTGGGGCCGGGTGGCCAGCGCGCGCCCGGAGATGACCGAACCGATCAGGATGCCGAATGCCAATGTCAAAATGACGAGGAGCGAGGCAAAGACCTTCCAACGCTTCGCCCAGCTCAACAGCTCCTGTAATTGCAGACCCATCCTCGTGCTCCCTTCCACGGCACAACTGGCCCTGACTAAAAAGTATAACACTGCTTCGACGCTCCCGAGCGGCGGCGGGTTGCGCCTTGCCTTTACTGCCAAGATGGAGCGGGCATGGCTCTGCGCGCATCCCTGCCTGGCCGGAGTGCGGGCTGTGCCGACCGAGTCAAGCCTCGGTCGAGTGATTGGTCTCCAGCACGCCGGGACGGTCAACAAAGCGGCGTCAAGCCGCCGCACTCCAAAAAAGCGATCCCAGGGGTCAGCAAGGCCAGGCATGGGGCGTTGCTGGCTGGACACAGCGGGGGCGGCAGCCCGGCCTGGGTCACCAGGAACATGGTAATTTGGGATGCAAAGCGGACGTCTGGACTGACCTGCGGTGGTCTGAGGTCTCTTCGAAGGACCCATGCGAAGCCGGAATGCTATCGCCGCACTGCTGCTGCTGGGAATCAGCGTTTCCCTGTTCGTGTTCAATCGACGCACGGGAAGCAGCCATGCCCTTCTGCCCTTCGTTCCAAGCCCCGTCTGGACAGCGGACATCGGCCGGGTGACGATTCCGCTGGCCCTGGCGCCCGACGGGACTGTTTACGCGCTCACGGATGCAGGGGATCTCAAGGCCATCGACCGGCGCGGGATTATCCGGTGGTCGCGGTCGGCACGAGCTTCGGGGAGAATCCACGTTGCGCCGGCAGTAGGCACGGACGGCGCGATCTATCTTCTCGAGTACAGCAAGCTCGTGGTTTTTAACCCGGATGGGACTTTCCGCACCGAACAGGTGATGAACACGGCGGGGCTTGCCGACGGCATTGCGCTCACAGACAAGCGGCTCTACACCGAATGCGCGCGAGGAGGCGCGTGCGGGTGGCTGCTGGGAGTCGATTCCGATGCCGTGTGGACACTGAACGAAGGACCTTTCCTGGCCGCGCCGATCATCGAGCCTGATGGGACCACATTCTGGGGTGGAAATCGCTTGATGGCTGCGGCTGAGCCGAACCCGATACTGAGGTGGACCTATCCCGGCGGGGCCGCGGCGCGCCAGGAAGAGCGGCATGAGCCTTTGGCTATGCAAGGCGACGAAACCGTGCACATCCAGGGACTGGCCGCCGGAGCTGACGGGACGATTTACGTCTCGGGCGACAGTGGCATCATGGCCGTCGGTCCGGCCGGCCAGGAGAAATGGGAGATTACGGTCCCTACGGGGCCGCGCCGAGAGCCCGTGGTGGCGAGCGACGGGACAATCTATTTCTCCTCCGAAGACCACCATCTTCATGCGCTTCATCCGGATGGCCGGAAAGCCTGGACAGTGGCGACCAAGAGCGCGATCGGCCAGCCGCTGCTTGGCTCGGGAGGAACAATCTTGTTTACCGACGCGAAGTATCTGCGGGCGGTTGATTCGCTGGGTCACGATCGCTGGAGCATCGCGCTCGATGAGGATGTGTGGGGGTCGCCCACACTCGGCAAGGACGGCACGCTTTACGTGGCGACCATCAAAGGAACGCTCTATGCGATTCCTGTGGGTGAAAACCTGATGCAGAGTTCATGGCCGAAATTCCAGGCGAATGCACGGAATTCCGGACAGGCAGGCACGCCGTAAGCGAACTCCCCGACAAACTGAAGCTCTCAATCCTTGCCGAGCGCAAAAATCGCGTCCGTATACGAACTCTTCGGCCAAAAGCGAAATCAATGGCAGGGAATGTAATTCCACCCCCAGGCCAGCGTAATCTAATGATGGGGGTCGAAATTCGTTGGAGGGTTGTCCGGTCATCCAGGAGGGGCTGATGGAGCCTGTGTGAGAACTCAGAAATCAGTCCCTCAGGGGCTGAAGCCGCACTGAGTTTGCGACGCTTGCGGCACGGCTGAAGCCGTGCCCTGACGAAAAACGAGCGTGGTCACACAGACCCTGATAAAGGATCCGCCGAGGATTCGCGCAACATGCTGGCGATTGGCGACAACCTGGCGCAGTGCTTCAGCGCGTGGCGCGCGCACAAGCTTCGCGCCTCATTGACGATGCTGGGGCTGACGATGGGAGTGGCCACGCTGATCACGGTGATGACGATCGTGCAGGGCGCCAACGTGTACGTGGAGCAGAAAATCGCCAACCTGGGGACAAACGTTTTTCAGATGGCGCGCACGCCCTTCGCCATCACCGATTTCGAAGTGGTGATCAAGGCGCTCAAGTACCGCAAGATCGAGATTGACGACATGGAAGCCGTCGCCGAAAAATGCGCCGAATGCGGGGAAGTGGGCGCGACGGCAAGCGGCACGGTGCGGACGCGATATGAAAACCAGGAAGTGCAGGACGTCGCGCTTTCCGGCGCCACCGCCAATATGGTGGATATCGACACGCGAGCCGTGGCCACCGGCCGCTATTTCACGCCCTCGGAGGCCGAACATCGCAGCAACGTGTGCCTGATCGGGCAGACGCTCGTCGAGCGGCTGTTTCCGGGAGTGGATCCCATCGGCAAAACGATTCGCGTGGGCGCCGATGAATTCCTGGTGATCGGCGTGATGGAGAAAGTCGGCAGCGTTCTGGGGCAGGACCAGGACATTTTCGTGACCGTGCCGCTCCCGGTGTTTCTGCGCATGCAGGGAATCCATACGAGCCTGACGGTCAACGTGAAGACGAGCGGAGATAGATTCGTTCGCGCGCAGGATGAAGCGCGGTTCATCCTGCGCGCGCGCCGCCATTTGGAAGCGAACGTGGAGGATGATTTTTTCATCGGGACGAAGGAAAGTTACATGGCGCTGTGGCGGCGGATCAGCACGGCGTTCTTCGGCGTTTTCATTCTGGTGAGCGCGATCTCCGTCATCATCGGCGGAATCGTGATCATGAACGTGATGCTCGTGAGCGTCACTTTGCGCCGGCGGGAAATCGGCGTCAGGCGCGCGGTGGGCGCAACGAAACGGGACATTCTGAGGCAATTCATGGCGGAAAGCGTGGTGCAGTGCATCGGCGGCGGAGTGGCGGGGATCACTCTGGGGTTCCTGGTAGCACTCGCGCTGCGGACATTCACGCCCTTCCCTGCCTCGGTGCAGACGTGGGTGGCGGCGCTGGGAGTTTTCCTGAGCTCCGCCGTGGGGCTGTTCTTCGGTATTTATCCGGCGTTCCGGGCTTCGCAGCTCGATCCGATCGTGGCCTTGAGGTCCGATTGACAATGACGCTCACGAAGGGGCAAATCCGCGAAAACTTTCTCACCGCGCTCGAGGCGCTGCGCACGTCCAAGGTGCGGTCGGCGCTGACGGTGATCGGGATCGTGATTGGAGTTTCGTCCGTAATTTCGATGGCGGCAATCATTCAAGGGCTCAACAAGTTCGTGCAGGACAAAGTGGAATCGCTGGGTTCGCGCACCTATTTCGTTTCGAGATTTCCGCCGGGCACCGACCCGAACCACTGGCCCGAGCGGATCCGCATGCGCAAGTACCTCGAGTACGATTACGCCGACTACGTTCGCCAGGCCGCGCCGGACGCGGAAATCGTGACGACCGTGGGGACGCGCGGCTTTTTTTTCGGAGACACGAATTTGATAACCAGCGGCGACCACAGCGTTGAAAAAGTCGTTCTGCGCGGCGCCGAACCCGAGTACGTCCAGGCCATCCCGCTCTTTTCGATCGGGCGGGGCCGCTTCATCAGCAAGTTTGACGAAGAGCACGCCCGGCCGGTGGTGGTGCTGGGCGCGGCCATCAGCGAATCTTTGTTTCCCAACACGGACCCGCTCGGCAAGGAAGTGCGCATCAACGGCTGGGTGTACGAAGTGATCGGCGTGTTCGAGCACGACGAGGGCCTGTTCCTCGGTCCCGGCGTGGACGTCTTCGCCATCATCCCGCTCTCGAACTTCAAGAAAGTTTTCACCGACTCCAAAGAGCTGATCATGCTTTTTACCGTGCGGAAGGGCGCGAACGTCGAGCAAACGCAAGATGAAGTGATTCTGGCGATGCGCCGGCTGCGCCGCGTTCCTCCGGGCAAGGAAAACGATTTCGAGCTGAACTCTCCGGACTTCCTCACGAACCTGTGGAACCAGCTCACGGGCGCGCTGGTGATTCTGACCACGGTGATCAGCTCGATCGGTTTGCTGGTGGGAGGCATCGGCGTGATGAACATCATGTTGATCTCGGTGACGGAACGGACGCAGGAAATCGGCGTACGGAAAGCGATTGGGGCAAGGCGCGCCGATATCCGGCTGCAATTCCTGCTGGAGGCCGTGCTGCTGACGCTCGTGGGAGGAACGATCGGCATACTGCTGGGCGCGTGTGTGTCGACACTGGTGCGAACGCTCGTGCCTTCGATCCCGGCGACTCTCTCTTACCTCTGGGTCTTTATCGGATTCGTGATTTCCGTGGGCGTGGGATTGTTTTTCGGGTTCTATCCGGCAAATCTCGCGGCGAAGCTCGAACCGATCTCCTGCCTGCGATATGAATGAAGAGGCGAACGTGGATCAGGCTCGCGGCGGCGCGGGGATCGCGGGCAGCTCTTTCGGCGAAACCGGCTCGGCCGAGCTCATGTGCTCATGGAGGATGCGCAGCCTGCCCTTGTCGTCGCGCTGAAAAATCTGCGTGGATCGCCCGCTCGGGACTTCCACCTGGACGCGTTTCCCACCCGCCAGGGTGCGCGTGATCGACATCTGAAACGGATAAGAGGCGATTGCGAGTTCCGGGCCGAGCACTTGCACTTCAATTGGACCGAGCGTCGCTGTTAAGAAAGATCCTGAGGAGAAAATTTCCCGCTCCCGGCGGACCAGCATCAGGCGCGCGGGCTCCATGCGACGCGCGTCCGCCGCGAACACTGTCGCGGACGGGAGATACATCTCGTCGAAACGCGACTTCGACTTCCGGGAGAAAAATTCCCAGAAACTCTTCACTGCCGCACAAACTTCATCAGTGGAGATACTCGCGATGACGCGCGTCATTGCGCAGCCTTTTCGGGAGGGGCCGCGGCGCTCAAATGTTCATGAACGATGAGAAGCGCGCCCTTTTCGTTGCGCTGAAAGACTTGCGTGGCGCGGCCGAACGGAGTGCTGATTTGCACCTTCGTGCCGTCGGATTGAGTTTTCTGCGTGTGGAAGCTGTAAGTATAGGCAGCGATGGCGACATCCGGCCCGGCGAATTGAATCTCAATCGCGCCCACTTCCGCGATGGAATTTGAGGATGCGCCGGGAAGCTGGCGGGACCTGCGGACAGCCGTGAGCCGGCCAGCTTCGCTGCGTTTGGCTTTGCCGGTAAAGACGATCGCTCCGGGCGAATACAAGTCCTCGAGCTTGGCCGCTGTTTTACCTGACAAGATGGCCCAGAAGCGTTCGATGGACTTGCGAACCTCTTCCGTGGAGATCTTTTCCATGCCCCCAGTGCAGAATAGCACGCGGGGCGTCGCCGCCCTGTTCACGAGGCTCGGCCCTTCGGATTAGTCAACACCCAGGGAATCAATTTTCCCCGCAAGTTAGCTGGCCCCGTTGGGATTTTGCCGGATATAGCTCAGCCAGATGTTGGCGGGCGCTGTACCGGATTTGAAAACAAAGCGGGAGCCCCTCGACTGCGCTCCTGCCTACGCCAAGGCTTCGGCGGGCAGGCGTGACGAGCAAGCTCCCGCACTCCAAAGGTCTTGGTGGGCAGCGCTCTGATAAATCGGATTTCAACAGAGTCAGATGGGTTCATCCCTGGTGCGGGGCGAGGCATTGAGGCAAGCGCTCGGGCTTGTTACAATATAAATGGCTGGTGACCACCGCGAAGTATGGCTCCTCGTACTCTCTACGAAAAAATCTGGGATGCCCACCTGGTACACCAAGAACCGGGGCAGCCCGCGCTCATTTATATCGACCGGCACCTCATCCATGAAGGCACCTCTCCACAGGCGTTCGCGGGGCTGAAGGCTGCCCGGCGGAAAGTCCGCCGGCCGGAGCTGACTTTCGCAGCCATGGATCATTCGGTTTCGACGAAGGATCGAATGCTGCCGGTGCTCGACGCAGATGCGCGGGGCCAGTTCGAGGCCCTGGCCCGCAACTGCGAAGAGCACGGCATCAATCTCTTCGACATGCACAGCAAGAACCAGGGAATCGTGCACATCATCGGGCCGGAGTTGGGAATCACTCAGCCGGGACAGACGATCGTGTGCGGCGACAGCCATACCTCCACGCACGGAGCGTTCGGCTCGCTCGCTTTCGGGATCGGAACCAGCGAAATCGAGCACGTGCTGGCAACGCAGTGCCTTTCGCAATTCAAGTCGAAGACGATGAAGATCGAGTTCCGCGGCCGGCGGCCGCGCGGCGTCACCGCGAAGGACATGATTCTTGCCATCATCGGCAAGATCGGGATCGCCGGAGGAAACGGGCATGTGGCGGAGTACGCCGGCGAGGCAGTGCGCGGGCTTTCGATGGAAGGGCGCATGACCATGTGCAACATGTCCATCGAGGGAGGCGCGCGAGCCGGGATGGTTGCTCCGGATGATGTGACGTTTGGCTATCTCGAAGGCCGCCCGTTTGTTCCCCGCGGACGCGAATTTATGATGGCGGTGGATTACTGGATGTCGCTCCCGAGCGATCCCGGAGCGAAATACGATGACGTGGTGGAGCTGGATGCGGTGGCGCTCGCGCCGATGGTCACCTGGGGAACGAACCCCGGGATGGTGACGCAAGTGACCGAGCGGGTGCCGGACCCCCATTCCTTTCACGACCCGGTCGATCAGCAGGCCGCCGAACGCGCGCTGGTGTACATGGATTTGAAGCCGGGGACGCCCATCGAAAATATTTCGCTCGACCGCGTGTTTATCGGGTCGTGCACCAATTCCCGGCTGGAAGATTTGCGCGCGGCGGCAAAGATTGTGGCGGGCAAGCACGTGGCGAAGAGTTTGAAGCAGGCGCTGGTGGTGCCGGGCTCTCGCAGGGTGAAGGTGGAGGCGGAGCAAGAGGGGCTCGATAAAGTGTTTCGCGATGCGGGCTTCGAATGGCGCGACGCGGGATGCAGCATGTGCATCGGGATGAACGACGACGTGCTGATGCCCGGCGAGCGCTCGGCCAGCACGTCGAACCGGAATTTCGAAGGGCGGCAGGGCAAGGGCGGGCGGACGCACCTCGTGAGCCCCATCATGGCGGCTGCGGCTGCGATTGAGGGGCATTTCGTGGATATTCGCAAGTGGAAGAACGCGGATGGGGCGGAGTGACTTCGAAGCAAGGCGAAGAAAAAGCTCAACACAGAGGACACAGAGGAAAGAACGAGAACACAGAGATCACTGAGGAAAAACACAGAGGACACAGAGGAACCAAAACACCAAGAGATTATGCAACCTTTCACGAAGCATACCGGGCTGGTCGCGCCGCTGGATCGCGTGAATGTGGATACCGACCAGATGGTGCCGAAGCAGTTTCTGAAATTGTTGACGCGGGAGGGGTACGGCCGCGTCCTTTTCTACGACTGGCGGTACTTGCCGGGCGAGAAGCCGAATCCGGAATTTGTCCTGAATGCGCCGAGGTATAAAGACGCGTCGGTGCTATTGGCGCGGGCGAATTTTGGATGCGGATCGAGCCGCGAGCACGCCCCCTGGGCGATTCTCGATTACGGTTTTCGCGCTATCCTGGCGCCCAGCTACGCGGACATCTTCTACAACAACTGCTTCAAGAACGGCATCCTGCCGGTCACGCTTACGAATGAACAGATGGATGAACTCTTTCGCCGCACGGAAGCGAAGGAAGGCTACCGGGTTACCGTGGACCTCGAACAGCAAGTGGTGAGCGACGAGCAGGGCCTGCGCTACTCATTCACCGTGGATCCTTTCCGGCGCGAGTGCTTGCTCAAGGGGCTCGACGACATCGGGCTCACGCTGGTCCATGAGCGAGAAATATCTTCCTTCGAGAATGGAAACCTGCGCGTGCCCGTGATGTACGAACTCGTCGACGTGAAATTCCACCATAATTAAATTTCTTTCTTCTCCGTTGGTATTCCCTTTAACACTGCGCGTCAATTGTGCCGGCCGAGTCAAGCCTCGGCCGAGTGATTGGCTTTGAGCACGCGAGCGCGGGGAAAAAGCGGCGTCAAGCCGCCGGACTCCAAAAAAGTGTGGCATCTCGCAGCGTGAATCGAGCTACTTGTGCGAAGGTTCAGGGACTTCGGCGCGGCCGCGGACGCGCTCGATGGCGAGGCCGGCCTGGACGGCGATCACGGCGAAGGCGTTGAGGTCGTCCACTTCGAACATTCCGCGGCGGGAGAGGTTATCCACGTACAGCAATCCGCGGACGCGGTTGCCGATTCCAAGCGGGGCGCACATCGCGGACTGGATGCCGGACTTCACCACACTCATGTTGGCGGAAAATCGCGGATCCGCCTTTCCCTCCGAGATGAGCAGCGGCATGCCGGCTCTCATTACCTGGCGGATGATGCTTTGCGAAATCGTGAGCTGCAGGAGTTGCTCCTTGCCGGAACCGGTGGGGACGCTGCGGTAGCGAATGATAGCCGGCTGAAAACTGTATCCGGCGACGTTGAGCTCGCCGCGGCCCAGAGAATCTTCGTCGAGCAGCATTAGAAAGCTGCGCTCGGCGCCTTCAATCTCGAGAACGAAATCCAGGGCGCGGCGCGTGATCTCATCCAATGCGCCCAATTCGACGAGCGCTTTATTGACGCGATACAGCAGCGCCAGCAATTTCTTTTCGCGATCCTGTGATCGCGGAGGCGCTCCGGATACACGCGTCTGGTCGAGCCCGGTATTGGTGACGTCTCCCACCGATTCGACGTGCATGAAGCTGCCTGAATAGGCGGATTGCTTGAGTATTTGGGCGAAGTTGCCGGGAAGCTTTGCCGTGCCGCAGGTGAAAATCTTTCGCGTGGCGGAATCTTCGAACTGGATG
Organism: Candidatus Sulfotelmatobacter sp.; assembly: GCA_035624115.1. Lineage (GTDB taxonomy): Bacteria > Acidobacteriota > Terriglobia > Acidiferrales > UBA7541 > Palsa-295. The sequence continues at coordinate 15,774 of DASPSD010000062.1, forward strand.
CGGTATTCGCCGATGAGGATTTGGTCATCGGGGCGGAGCGTCGCTTCCTTGATCACCGTGTTGTTAATGCGCACGCCATTCGAGCTCTCGCGATCGATGATTTGCCACTGGCCGTCGCCTGTCGCACGAACGACGGCGTGCAGGCGAGAGACGCTCGCGTCGTCGAGCATGATGGTGCTTGATTTGGCGCGGCCGATCGAAATCGGCCGCTCGCCCGACAGCTCAAAGACGCGGGGAGCTTCGCCCGTTCGCTGAATCACAAGCCGAGGCATCGGATATCCGCCTCAGCTATCTTGCGGATGCTCGGGCATCGAATCAATAACGCGAGGATGGCGCGTTGTCCGAAGGCTCAACCTCGCTCAAGGTTCGGCGGGAGGAACCACCGGCTCGGGCGACTCCGGCACGGTGGGCGCGGGACCTTTGAGCTCGGCAATCAGAATGCCCGCAAGAATGAGCGCTCCTCCGGCCAGGATGCGCGGGCCGAGCACCTCGCGGGCAAGCAGCCAAGAGGTCAGCACAGCGAAGACCGGCTCCATGCTGATGAAAATGGCCGTGTGAGTGGGCGGCAGGTACTGTTGTGACCATGTCTGGACGGAAAAGCCGATGACTGTCGAACCGAATGCAGTTACGAGAACTGCGAAAATCAGTGTGCCGCTCCACATGAGGCGCGGCGGTTCCCAGCCCGTGGCCGAAAGCAGCGGAAGCGCGAGCGTGGAAAGAATCGCCGTGGTAGCCACTTGGAGAAAGCTGAGCGCGCCCACAGAATGCCGGCCCACAAATCGGCTGATGGCAATCACGTGCAAAGCGAACATTGCGGCTCCGCAAAAGACGATCGGGTCGCCTCGATTGAGGCCACCGAGGCCTTCGGGCGGCACAGTCAGGAAATACAGCCCTGCAAACGCGGCCAGCGCTCCTCCCCACACCCAGGCGTTGATTCGTCTGCGGCCGAACACTGCGAGAATGAGGGGAACGAGAACCACGCTCGATCCGGTGATGAAGGCAGCCTTCGAAGGCGTGGTCAGCCCGAGGCCGGCGGTTTGAAAGGCGTAGCCGCCGAACATGAAGAAGCCGATCTGCGCGCCCGCGAACAATGTCTTGCGGTCCAGCGCGGCAATCGAACGCCAAAAGAGCGCGGCCATGACCACGGCAGCAAGCGCGAATCGCACAGCGAGATAGGCGAAGACGGATGCATCGGCCAGCGCGTCTTTGACGGCGACGAACGTGCCGCCCCACACCATCGCGCAAAACAGCATCCCGAGGTCCGCGCGCAGTCGTTTGCTCCGCATGGGGCGAAGAGTGTATTCGCCGGATACGATGATGACAAGGAATGGCAGCTGGCCGGGGACAACCGCAGCGTTGTGGACAGAGTGGCTGATTGACACTGCGAGCGCAACAAACTATAAGAGCGGATATGTTAACGCGTCGAATAATGTCGCGCTTCCAAGTTGCCTGCGCCGGAGCAGCGTTGCTGGCAGCTACCGCGCAGTCGCCCGCAATTGCCCAAAATTCTGTGACGGTACAAGGAACGGATCCTTTCGACTGGCGAAAGTTGCCGCAAAAAAGTGCAGAGGGAATCGCGGGAAGAGCACCCTGCGGATGGCTAATCATTAATACGGGAGCAGACCATCTTATTTTTCACGAGGGGCAGCAGTACGAATTTCGCGCGCCCAAAGGCAAACATTTTGTCAATTTCAATCCCTGCATGAACTACAAGGGATTTCGAGTTCGCGTGACTTACACAAAGGCAACGGGCCACGGATACGATGGTGATTTTCGAGTGCTAGAAATACTTGAAGCCGTTTCCCCGGATACGGGAGACGATGTTCCGAAATTTGCGGATGGGCCTGAACCCCCTACAGCGCGGTCTGGGGGCAAACCACCAAAGAAATGGGAGCCTCCATCCAAGCCGTGGGCCAGTGCGGAGGGGACCGTCAAGGATGTGGCCTGCCGCGCGTGGGACATGAGGATCGTGCTGGACAAGGCAGGATTTACACTCACGCTCCACACGGACAATTACATGGCGCTTCCCTTCTATGCCGCGGCCGGAAGTGTGCGCGAGGGATTCGATCCATGCCGAGAATTAAAAGGCCACGCGGCAAAAGCGGAATACGCGCCGGTGAAAACCAAGACCACTGACGGTGAGCTCGCGAGCATCGAAATCGAATAATGAGGCGCTCATGAATTCGACAGGAATCCTTATCGTGCTCGTGTCATGTGCCCTTATCGGCAGCCCCGCGTTTGGGCAGGGGCAGACTCAAGAATCCACGGCGAATTCGGGAACGAACGCCGGAGACCTTTCTTCGGTGACTGGCACCGTCACGCAATTGAGCTGCGCGAGGAATCTGGAAATTCACTTGAAGACGGCCTCGGGAGTCATTCATTTCCATGATCAGCCGGGGGTGCACGTGCAATTCATCATGACAAATCAGCCGGAGGGATTCGATCCGTGCAAGTCGCTCAACGGCAGGCGCGTCACAGTCCAATACAAGCCGGACGATAAGAAGGGAAAATCCAATACCATTTACACGCTGCGAGTTTATGCTCCCGGGGAAGCGGAAATCCCGGACTCGCCGAGACAACCGGCGATGAAAACTCTCAAGACGGATCTCCAAGCAAAGGAGCATCCCACAGTTACGACAGAGGCGGAAGGCGCGGTGAAGTCGGTGAGCTGCTCGGGCCAGGAAATGAAAGTCGTGCTCCTTGATCATGACGTGGAATTGAAGTTGCGTGCGCGCGATTTCACGCGGATTTCGGTCGAGGAGGACGTTCCGTTTCAGTCAGGAAATTTCGATGCGTGCCACCAACTCGCCGGACACGAAGCGAAAATCACGTTCGTGATCGCGGAAGCCAAGGGATATGACGGCGATATCCAATCCATCGAAGTGTTGAAATAGGCGTCGACGCTAATTCGGGGCTTCGTAAACAATCCGGCCACCGGTGATGGTCATGGCGACGGGAGTCGAAAGAAGTTCGCGGGCCGGCATCCGCGTGATGTCCTCTGGAAACACGGCGATATCAGCGAGCATCCCCGGCGCGAGTGTCCCCTTCCTGCCTTCTTCAAACTCCGCATAGGCGGAGCCGACTGTGTAAGCCCGCAAGCACTCTTCGGTTTTGAGGCGCTCCTCGGGATGCCAGCCACCGAAGGGCCCGCCGCCCGGAAGTTCGCGCGAGATGCAAGCGTAAATGCCGCGGAGTGGATTGATAGACTCCACCGGAAAATCGGTCCCGAAGGCAAGATGCGCGCCGCTTTTCTCGAGCGTGTGCCAGGCGTAAGCGCCCTTGATGCGTTCGGGACCGAGCCGCTCTTCGGCCCAGCGCTCGTCATCAAGAAGATGGGACGGCTGGATCGAAGGGATGACGCCCAGAGCAGAGAAACGGCCGAGATCGTCGAGCGCGACCACTTGCGCGTGCTCGACGCGGTCGCGGCGGTCACGCAGGCCATTCGCGGCGCGCACCGCAGCGAAAACATCGAGGGCCAACCGATTGGCGCGGTCGCCGATGGCGTGAAAAGCGAGCTGGAAGCCGGCGCGATCGCGTTCGATGGCCATTTGCTCGAGCTGCTTCGGGTCCATGCGCAAAATGCCTGATGTAGAAGGATCGTCCGAGTAAGGCGCGAGCAGCGCGGCAGTGCGTGAGCCGAGCGAACCATCGAGAAATCCCTTCACGGCGGCCGTCTTGAGCCATGGGTCATTCGTTCCGCCTGTGGCTCGCATTTCCCCGAGGCGGGCCAACGAAGCTTCAAACGGCAGCCACTCCGAAACGCGAATTTTCAGCTTCCCTTCCCGGCGCAATTCCTGGAGCACGAGAAAATTGTCCCAGCCGAAATTGTCGTTGTCCGTGGCGGGGCGGACCGAGTAGTCCTGCACGGATGTGACCCCGTAACGCGCGGCTTCGTCGATGGCGAGCTCGAGCGCCTGCCGGCGCCGCGCTGAAGAAATCGGCGGGATCCGCTCGAAGACAAGATCCATCGCGGCATCTTCTTCGAGCAAGCCGGTCGGCTCTCCGGATTGCGGGTCGCGCTCGATATGGCCGCCCGGAGGATCCGAAATGGAACGCGTGATTCCCGCCAGAGCCAATGCGCGAGAATTGGCGACGGCCACGTGGCCATCCACGCGATAGAAAAGCATCGGATGATCGGTGGAAATCGCATCCAGATCGTGTCGCGATGGAAATTTTTTGATGGGCCAGAGTGTGTGGTCCCATCCACGGCCCGTGAGCCATTCGCCGGGCCCAAATTCTTGGAGACGCGCGCGGATGCGCTGCTGGAACTCGGCGAGAGATGCGGCGCCTTCCAGCTTCACTTCGAGCATGGCCTGGCCGGCGCCGGCTAGGTGCACGTGGGCGTCGTTGAAGCCGGGCATGGCGAAGCGATTCTTGAGATCGATGACACGCGTCTGCGGCCCGATCCAGGATTCGAGTTCCGCGGACGAATCGGAGACAGAAACAATTTTTTCGCTGCGGATAGCCACATTGCGCGCCCAGGGGTGCTCTGGGTTGAGCGTGTAGATACGTCCGTTGGTGAGCAGCAAGTCGGCAGGCATAGCTCTTATCGGCTCATCGGAAACTCGCACCACTGCGTGTGCAAGATAAATCGGATGCTTGGGCAAGAACACCACAGCAGCGAAGACAAAAGCCGCAAGCAGAATCCACCAAGCCCTTCGGGGCATTCTAAGGTTGGACGCCTGCAAGAGCGAGGGAGATGAGTAGAAGCCGCTTCAGGCCCTGCTCCCGGCCGGTTGGATCGTACCACTCGGAAAGCGTGTGCGAGCCGCTTCCCCGGCCGCCGCCGCCCAGTGCCACCGCCGGAATTCCGAGCGAAAGCGGGATATTGGCGTCCGTCGAGCTGCGCTCGAGGCGCGAATGATTGCCGAGGAAGCGGTCCACATTGAGGACGGTTTCGAGCAAAGGAGAATCATCGGGGAGCTTTCCTGCCGGCCGGGAACCGAGCAAGCGAAAGCTCACTTGCAAGGGATCGCTGCTGGGGCTCATGGCCGAGTTCTCTTCCTTTACGCCCGATTGCATGGCTTCGCGGAGCGCCGCTTCCATCCGGTTGAGCTCGGCTTCCTCTTCCGAACGCAGATCGATCTTCACTGCGGCGCGCGCGGGGATGGAATTGATCGAGGTCCCGCCCTCGATGACGCCGAAATTGTAGGAACTGCGCGGGTCGATGGGAAGATTGATCGAAGAGAAGCGCACGATACCGCGGGAAAGCGCCGTGATCGGGTTCGGATTGCCAAAGTCCGACCAGCTATGCCCGCCGGGGCCGGTGACGCTGACTTCGAAGCGACGGGAAGCAATGGCCTGCGTGGTGATGTGGTCGCTCGACGCGCCGTCAATGGCGATCACTACGGCAAGCCGCTTGCCGTAACTTTCCACCAACGCCCGCACGCCGCGAAGATTTCCCTCGCCCTCTTCTCCCACGTCACCGGCAATGGCAATCGTTTTCGACGTGCGGATGCGCGATTCCGACAGCGCCTGCGCCAAGCCGACGAGCGCGGCAAGCCCGGCGCCGTTGTCGGAAATTCCGGGCGCTTCCAGGCGAGTGCCGTTCCGTTTCACGGCGACATCGGTGCCCGCTGGAAAAACGGTGTCGAGATGCGCGACAAAAAGGACCACTGACTCTGCATCCGAACCCGGCCGCTCGCCCACGACATTGCCGAGCTTGTCCGTGTGGACTTTCAGCCCGGCCGACTCGAAGAGTTTCTTGAGAAGCTCACCGCGGCGGGCTTCGCCGAATTCGGGAGCGGGGATTTCGGTTACGTGAATCTGCTGAGACGTCACCCAATCGCCGTGCGCGTCGATCCAAGAAAGGGCGCGAACGCACTGAGGATCCTGAGCGATTTTTTCGATGGCGTCTTCGGCAGCCCGGGTGGAAAGGGTACTCATCAACAGCAAGATACAGCAGATGCGGATGAGTTTCACGCGAATCGTGGAAGAAATTTTATCGCTCGTGCGGGCGAAAGTACATCCCGGGTTCCCGGAAACGGACTCGTCGCGCACTTTCAGGTTCGCCATGCATGCTTAACGAGCAGATTTGCCGTGTCGAGCAGAGACCGGTTTCGTGAGGGCGAGGATTTCGGCATCCGTAAGGACGCGCTCGGATTGCTTCGCGGCTTGCAGAATGCGCCCGACGATCTCGTCCGTGGCAGGCAGGCCGCGCTTTTCGAGCCAGAACAGAACATTTGATTTCCCGCTCATCGGCCCGATCTCAATCTGTTGTTCCAGCCCGAAGAGGTCGGCCGGCACGCCGGAGTAAATGGCGTTCGCGAGCTTGCGATCGCCTTTCTTGAACGCCTTGACGATGGCGGCGGCGTGGACGCCTGTGGCAGTACGGAAGGCGTCGCGGCCGACAACCGGGTAATTCGCGGGAATCTTCATGTGCGTGGCCTTTGCCACTGCTTCGGAATATTGCTTGAGCTTCGATAGGTCGCGGTCAATCGCGCCAAACAGGCGAAGATTCACGAGCATCAATTCCATCGGCGTATTGCCCACGCGCTCACCCAGCGCCAGCGCGGCGGCGTGAACCTGGTCGGCTCCCCCCATAATGGCGCCGATAGAGTTGGCGATGGAGAGCCCGCGGTCGTTGTGGCCGTGCCAATCCACGCGGATTTTTTCGCCGGAGGGTTTCACGACGTCGTCGATGAAGAATTTCACCAGGTTGTAGGCGCCGCGCGGGGTGGCGTGGCCCACTGTATCGCACAGGACCGCAGCGCGAGCGCCGGCGCGAATGGCAGTGGAATAGAGCGTGATGACCGTCGCGGGATCGGTCCGGATCGTATCCTCGGTGACGTACATGACCGGTAGCCCCCCGGCAACGGCAAATTTCACCGCCTCTTCGGTGGTCCGCTGAAGATGCTCGACCGTCCAATCTTCCACCAGGCGCCGGATGGGACTCGAGCCGATGAAGGTGGCAGCTTCGATGGGAAAACCCACGCGCTCGGAGATTTCGATGATGGGTTTGATGTCGTTCTTGTGAGTGCGCGCGGCGCAATTGGGGCGAATCTTCATGTGCGCGGTGGCGATCTCCCGCGCGAGCGCTTCCGTATCAGCAGAAGCGCGGGGCCCGGCGCCAGGAAGGCCGATATTCACCGTGTCGATGCCGAGGTCCTCCATCAAGTGAAGGATTTCGATTTTTTCCCCGATGCTGGGATCGCGAACGGAGGGGTTTTGCAAGCCATCGCGAAGAGTTTCGTCATTGAGCATCACGCGGCGGCCGGCGGGAAGTTCCTGGCCGGTAAAGGTGTTCCAGTCGTGGATGAGCTCGTGGTGCATATGGAGGCGAACAGCAGATCCCGGGCCTCGCCCGAACTGCTCTCGCACGGAGCCGCGCTTAGTATCGAAGCGTATAGCTATGGGGCGGACGTGAGAGGTCGGGCTTGTAAAGCGTCTTGCAAAACTCGCAGCGGTAGATTTCCGCCTTCGGTCCGACGAGGGATTCCACTTCTTTCGGGTAGTCGTACCACCGCTTCAGGTGTCCGCAGCAAAGCTTGCCTTTGGCGTCCTTCTCGTCGCAAGACCGCTGAGTCGCCTTCTTTGGCTTGATTTTCGGAGCAGCCGCGGCCGAAGGCTCAGCCGCAGGAGCGGCGGCAGCAGGTGGCGCGGGCGTTTCAGGGGTGGCGGCTTCAGGCATTCACTCGGCTCCTTTGCAGCGGAAGGTCAAACGCGGTCGCGCCGAAACACGGTCTTCATTGCGCCGCGCCTGTCTTTCAAGGCGATCCAGCGGCGCTTCCATTCGGGCGCAAACAAGAACTCCACGAACCGGTCGGCCGCGACAGCCAGCTCCTCGGTGTAGCCGAACCACCACGACTTTGCCACGCGCGGCAGGCGGTCCACATCGATATATTTTACTTGAACCATTTCAAGCAGACCAAGCGCCGAATGAGTGCGCCCCCAACCGCTGGCGCCGCGGCCGCCATGGGGGGCTTCACAGATGCCGTAGTAGCTGGCTGTATCGTTGATCATCACGGCGCCGGCGCGGAGGCGCGAGGCCACTTCCCTGCCGCGCTCCTTGCTGGCGGTCCAGACGCTGGCGCTCAAGCCGAACGGCGAATCGTTCGCCAGCTCGACGGCTTCCTCCGCCGATTGAACTTCGCGAATGGCGATGACCGGCCCGAAAGTCTCCTCGCGCATGAGCTGCATGGAATGGTCCACACGGGCGACCACGGCAGGCTCCAGGAAATTTTCGCCCAGGTCCGGGCGGCGCTTCCCACCGGTAAGGATTTCGGCGCCCCGTTTTACGGCGTCGCGCAGTTGCTCTTCCACTTTCTCGACCTGCCGGAGCCGGATCATGGGCCCGATTTCGGCGTCCGGATCCGAGGCCGGGCCGAGGCGGAGCTTTTTGGTTTTCTTGACGCAGAGCTCGGTGAACCGCGCGGCGACGGGTTCCTCGACGTAGATGCGCTCGACCGAAAGGCATGCCTGGCCACAATTGGTGAATCCGCCCCAGACCGCCGCGCTCGAGGCGACTTCCAAGTCGGCGTCGGCGAGGACGATCATGGCGTCCTTGCCGCCAAGCTCGAGCACCGAGGGAATCAGACTTCTGCCGCATGTCTCGGCAATTTTTTGGCCGGTCGCGACGCTGCCCGTGAAAATCACTTTGTCCGGCATCGCTTGCAGGATCGCGGTCCCCACTTCGGGGCCGCCTTGCAGCACTTGCAAAAGTCCAGGAGGAAATTTTGCGTGCTCGAAGATTTCGCCGATCAATGCGCCGGTCCAGGGGGTCAGCTCGGAAGGCTTGAGCAGCACCGCGTTGCCCGCAACGAGCGCGGGAGCAATCTGCGCCATCGGAATCGAAAACGGGAAGTTCCAGGGCGCAATGATGGCAACAACGCCGTAAGGTTCAAACACGAGCCGGCCGGATTTCGCTCTGAGAGCCAGATTGTGGTGAGGCACGCGCCGGGGACGCAGCCAGCGGGGGGCCTTCCGCGCCAGAAAATCCGCCGTGTCGAGCGCCAGCAACACTTCCGCAAAGATGGCCTCGACGCGCGGCTTGCCCGCTTCCCGGGTGATGACGTCGACGATTTGCTCGCGCCGCTCGAAAATGACGTCGCGAAGGCGGCGAAGCCTTTCGCACCGCGCGCGGAGAGGCTGGCTGGCCCAGTCCTGCTGTACGCCGCGCGCCCGCTCCATGATTGCAGGAACATCCACCGGGAGGGTCCCGTTGAAGCGGCCGATCACTTCGCCGGTCACCGGGTCAATTGACTCGATGTAGGCCGGGCTGGGAGAAACGGCCGCAGCGCTGTTTTGCGAGCGGACGACCATAACTACCCACATTCTACCTGATTTCGAAGCGGGGAGGGGAGACGGCGAGACCGAAAGGCAAACCCTACTCCAGGGCCGAGCGGCGGCGGGAGAAGGCGGCCAGAGAATCCGCCGGATCGGGGTATTCGATCGCGACAAGGTAAAGCCCCTCGGGCGGGACAGTCGGGCCCGAGCGAGTGCGATCGCGGAACTCGAAAAGCTGGGGAATATCGGCGGGAGCGAGCCTTCCCTTCCCCACCTCAATCAGCGTTCCGACAATCTTGCGCACCATGTAGCGCAGGAAAGATCTTCCGCGGACCACGTAAGCAATCTCCGCGCCGGCGGCATCGCGCACGATTTCCGAGGAATAGATAACGCGCACCATTTCACGCTCGCGGCCGTCATCTTCGCCCCCGGAGGAAGCAGCAAAGGACGAAAAATCATGCTCGCCTTCAAACAAGCGAGCTGCGGCGGCCATCGCTTCTTCATCGAGCGGCCAGGGATAATGGAGAGCGCGTCGATACTCAAACGGCGGAAGGACGCGGGCACGATAGATGCGATAGCGGTACGTCTTACCCAGCGACTGCCAGCGCGCGTGAAAATCCATGCCCACCTCTTCCGCGGCTACGATTCGAATTGCCGGCGGGAGGAGCGCGTTCAGGCCGCGCTGGAATTCGGCGGGGGAAAGGGTCGAATGGGTCTTGAAGTGAGCCACCTGGGCGAGCGCGTGCACGCCTGTGTCGGTGCGGCTGGCCCCGTGAAGGATGATCTTCTCTTGCGTGATCTTGCTCGCAGCGTCGTTGAGCGCGCCTTGAATCGTGGGCACGCCAGGCTGGAATTGCCAGCCGTGGTAATCCGCTCCGTCGTAGGCGATTGTGAGCTTGATGTTCTGCATCTTGATGCCGCGATTATCGCATGGAGCGCGGGGGACTTATGAGTGGGCGCGGGAGAAACGGGAGCCGGGGCGCGTGGCAACGCTGCCGGTGCGGCAGAGGGGGCAATCGTCGGGTTCGTAGCTGGGAACGTCCATTTCCAAAAGGGCGCGGGAGGAAACGTTGAGCTCGAGGCGGCCCCCGCTGCGATCAATAATCGCGCCCGCGGCGACGACTAAGCCGCCTTCTTGCTCGACCACGCCGATGGTCTCGCGGGTTGAGCCGCCCGTAGTCCAAACATCTTCGATCACGAGGGCGCGCTCGCCGGGCTTGAGCTCGAATCCGCGGCGCAACGCCATTTGTCCGGATCGGTCGCGTTCGACAAAAAGGGAGCGCACACCGAGAGCACGGGCCACCTCATGGCCGATGACGATGCCGCCAAGCGCGGGAGAGACGACGCAGGAGGCGGAGTGTTCTTTAAACGTTTCAGCCAGAGCGCGGCCCAATTGCTCGGCATGTTGGGGGAATTGCAAGACTAGCGCGCATTGAATATAGGTGCCGCTGTGACGGCCGCTGGAAAGTTCAAAATGTCCCTGGCGGATGGCGCCCACGTGTTCGAGGAGTTTGAGAATGTCGTCGCGCTTCATCGGACACCGCCCGGCGCCGGGTGGGGCGAGCAGCGCAGGCAACCGGTGGCGGTAGCCTAATGGCCGTGGGGGGATGTGTCAATGAGCAAGGCGTGATTCGTGACTTGTGACTCGTAATTCGTGAAAGGCCGAGCTCAAGGCGGCGTAAACTGGGAAAAATTCCACCAGTTCGGTAGCGAAGCTGAAATTCTTGCGACACGATGCAGGTTTGACATGACTGTGTGCACCGGATATTCTTAGTGATTCGAAACACACTACGGAGGAGCACTGAATGGCTCAGGGTACGCCTGTAAAGCACAAGAAGAAGACGAAGTCGGTGTTGAAGAATATCCGGCACGCCGAGCGCCGCCGCGCGGTGAATCAGATGAACCGGACGCGCGTGCGGACGGCTATCCGCCGATTTCGCATTGCGATCGCGGCGGGAGACGCAGCAGCCGTGGAAAAGCTCGCGCCGACGACATATTCCGAGATCGACAGAGCAATCCGCAAGAGGACACTTTCCGAAAACACGGCAAACCGCTACAAATCGCGGCTGGCGCTGGCGTTGAACGCGTTGAAGGCGAAGCCAAAAACGTAAACATTCAAGGACTGGCTGGCGAGGCGCTTCGGATTTTCGAAGCGCCTTTTTTGCGCCCCATATCGGCTTGGCAGATTCGATGTAGATGCGCCCGGGTGCATCAAGACGACCTCGGACAGGCCGGGAGGCCTGCCCTACGAAGCGGCGGACGAGGTGAGGCGCGCCATCAGAAATTCCAGCGAAGCTCGCGGATTGGGATTCGAGGACTTGAGCTGGCTATCGGCTTCGGCGAGAGCCGCAAGGCCCGCGAGGAGCGCGTTTTTCGGAATTCGATGAGCGTTGCGAATGGCCGTCTCCGCCGCTTCCGGACGCATTCCGAGCAGGCGCGCGGCCTGGTGGCCGGGTGTGTGAGCCGGTAGATCGCGCGCTTCGATCAGCTTGCGATACATCCAGCCCAATGCGCCGACGAGTCCCGCGGGCTGCTCGCCTTCGCGCAGCAGATTATCGAGGAACGCCAGCGCCTCGGTGCGCCGGCGGGAAGCGAGCATATCGGCAAGCTGCCAGATGGTATTTTTTCGCGCGGCGACAACCAGAGCTTCGACATCGGCCACAGTGACCCGGCCGCGGCCTGCAACGTAAGCGGCGAGCTTTTCCAGTTCGATCCGGATGCGCGCAGGCTCCTGGTTCAGGATCTCAGCGAGGAAAGCGGCAGCATCGCGATCGATTTCGACGCCAATGTGCTTGGCCATCTGCGCCGCGAGCGCTGCGGCCGATTCACCACCGATCGTCAATTCCACCAGGAGAGCTTTTTCGGCCAGCAGCTTGGAAAACCTCAGCCGGCCGTCCAGCGCGGCGGCCTCAATCACAAGAACGGTGAATGGCGCGGGCGAATCGAGGTAGGCCTCGAGAGATTCGACAATTTCGTCCCGCGATTTATCGCCGAGTTTTTCCACCGATTCGGCATCCTCGACGATGATCACCTGGCGCGGCGCAAGCATGGGCATGGTTTGCGCGCGCCGCAGAATCTCGATCCACTCGCTCGCTCCCGCAGGGATGCGCGCGACGGCCCATTCCCGGGCGCCCTCCGGGACGCAGACTTCGATAATTTTTTCGCGACAGAGCTCTCGAAGATAGGTGTCCGTGCCGACGAGGACTACCGCGGGCACGGCCTTGCCGCGGCTGAGGCGCTCGATCAGCTTTTCAGGCGAAAGACCGGCCATTAGAAATTCTCCAACACATTCGAGACCAGTTGGGAAGCAAAGGCGCGCGCCATGCGGTCGACAGCCGGGTTCTGCTCTTCAAAGAAGCTCTGGACATCGCTCGAAATTTGATACTCATCGCGGAATACCATGTCGTTGTTGTGGTACACGGGTTTTTGAGTTCGATTGTCGATCAGTTGCACGCGCACGTGCAGGGTGACGAGCTGCGTGGTTACCTGTCCCGTAGTCGAATCGAAAATCACGGGCGCGGTTTCGATGGAAAGAACTTCGCCGTGCAAGACGGCATCCGCAGCGGCCTGGTCCTGAACGATTCTATATTTCGTGCGGCTGATGAATTCGCGGATGACTGCGGCAGTGAGCCGCTGTTCGATGCGGTAGCGCATCGTGTCGTTTTTGAATGCGGGGACGGCGATTTCTTTCCACTCCGACGGAAGCTGCGAAGCGCGCCCGGCGACGTGGTAGCCGCAGCCAGAGATTTGCAACAACATGGCTGCCAGCGCTAGCGCGAATGAAAACCCCCGAACACGGGCGGACTTCCCCTTTTCAGGCAGCCTCGCGTTGAGGGTTTCAGTTGACCCGCGACTTTGCAAGCAGTTCCTCCGCGATGCGGACGGCATTCGTGGCTGCCAGCCGTAGATTATCGGCCACGCCCCAGAGCCACACGCCGGAAGCAACGTTCGGGTCCGGTTCGATGCGCGCAAGTTGTATCTCGTTCTCGCCCGCAACGCTGACGTTCGATGGCGGCGGATCGCCCGGCCCGGCAATTCTCACTCCCACATTCGTGAACGCCGACGAAAGTAAATCGGTTGCCGGCGGTGAGGCAAACTCGGCAAAAGCGGCGAAAGCATACCCGTAAAACACCGGCGCTTGCAGCAATTGAATTGCGGGAACCGGCGCGCGCCCGGCAAGGTAGCGGGCAACGTCGCGCGCCAGGCCGCTGCGAATATCCTCGAGACGTGGCGTTGCCGATTCGCCGTAGCAGGAGAGCAGATTAAAAGCGACCTGCGCGTCAAATACGGGCTTTGAGATCTCGCGGAAAGAGAGGAGATTGGTCGTTTGACTTTCGAGTTCGTCCACGCCCATCTGATCGCGTTCCGAAACGGGCAAAAATAGCAGAATGACAAGCCGCTGCGGCTGAAATTTGGAGAGCGCAGCAGAGAGAGTGCAACAGATGATTACGGGCGGAGCCGGGGAGCAATAGACACGTAAGGACGCGGCGCCATTACCTTTTGAAGCTGGCTTTGGAGGCAAGACACCGGTGAGGGAGGGAATCAGAGCGGGTCCATGGCCTCCCGCTTCCACTGCGCCGGTGAGATCAATCACAGTGGCGCCGGCGCGCTGAGCGGTGGGCCAATTCTGTGCGGCATCCGCGGGGGTGCCTGCAAAGAACGCGAATTGCACTCCGTCGAAGCTGTCCTCATCGAGAGCGCGAATAAATGTCGGCTCGCCTGCGGCTTCGGTGAGAGTGCCGGCCATGACGCTTTCATCGAGGAGGACAATCTCGGTGGCGGGGAAATTGCGGTCTTCAAGGACCGCTTTTAATTCCTTTCCGCGAAGCGAGGAAGCGCCGACGATAGCTACGCGGCTGAAATTTTCAGGCCCGGAGGGCATCGCTTAGGCCGGGTGTGAGGCGGTGCGATGGCGAACGAAACGCACGAGCTGAATAACAGGCCCATGGACGGTGTAGGCGGCGGTGATCAGAAGAAGAGTGACGTGCGAAAAGCGCACGATCGCACCAAGCAAAGCGACCAGCAGCAAGATGGCCAGCGACGGACGCCGCCGTGTCCATTGGATGTCCTTGAAGCTGTAATAGCGGAGGGTACTGGACATCAACACGCCGAGCATCAAGATCAAAAGGAGCCACAGGAGCGAAACGCGCGAATCGCCAATCGGATTGCCGGAAACTGCGTGCACCACCGCGGCAATCATGCCCGCGCCCGCCGGCGTAGGCATTCCAACGAAATAGCGGTTGCCTCCCGGCGCCATGCCCTGGATATTGAAGCGCGCCAATCGCCAGGCGCAACATCCCACGTAGAAGAAACCGACCAGCCAGCCGAGCTGAATCAGGTGAAGCGCGATAGGAGACTCGGCTGCCGCAATCGCACGAATTCCCCAATTGTAGGCCAGGAGTGCGGGCGCAATTCCGAAGCTGACGATATCGGCGAGTGAATCAAATTCCCGGCCGAAGTCGCTGGTGGTGCGCATCGCGCGTGCCACCCAGCCATCGAAGGAATCGAACAGGTAGGCGAAGCCGATGGCAATCGCGGCGTGGTCGAAATCCGTTACCTTACCATCGACCGTCGCCATGATCGCGTAGTAGCCGCAAAGCATGTTGGCGACAGTGAAGGCGCTCGGGAGAAGGTAAATTCCGCGGCGAAGGCGGTGATTGCGGAATGGCCGCCTTCTCTCTTCTCCGTGGCCGATCGGGTCTATACCGTTGAATTCCATTTTGCCAGGATACTCGAGCCGCCTTTCACCATCTGGCCGCGACGGACAGTTACCTCAGCTTCAGCGGGCAGCCAAATGTCCACTCGCGAGCCGAAGCGAATCATGCCGACGCGTTCGCCCAGCGCGAGTGCCTCGCCTTTCTGCTTCCAGCATATCACGCGCCGCGCAATTGCTCCGGCGATTTGTTTGAACACCACCCGGCCGCGTGGCGTATCAATATAAATCACGTTTTGCTCGTTTTCAGCCGAAGCTCGCGACTGCAGCGCCACATAGAACCGGCCTGGCCGATAATTGACTTCCGTAAGGCGCCCGGCAACGGGTGAGCGCTGGACATGGACGTCCCAAATCGAGAGAAAGATGCTGAGACGGCGCCCGGGACGCGAATCGACTTGTTCGTCCACGATTTCTACGACATGCCCATCGGCCGGCGAAACCACCGCTCCGGGCTCGGTGGGAATCGCGCGGTCGGGGTCGCGAAAAAAATAAAAGATGAAGAGCCCGAGAAAAACGAGCAAGAGTCCCGGCCATTTCCAGCCGAGCGCCAGACAAATGGCGCCGGCGATTAGCAGCGGCAGACCGAATTTGTAGCCTTCTTTGACCATGGCTTAAAGGGACGCGGTGTCCCCGCTGAACCCGGAACATGCTGGCACAGACTGAGATGGCGGCGCGGCGCCCTGTTCGCGCATCCGAGTAGGGATGTATTGTACGACAGAAGAGAGAACTGCCGCGCGGCGGTTAGTGGCCGGCTGCGGTCTGTTGGCGCCGGGCGACCATTATTTCCATCTGGTCCTTGAGGCGCAGCTTCATTTTCTTCAGCCTGACCTCGAGCGTAAGGTCTTCCGAACTCAGGTAAGGCTGCTTGATGAGTTGTTCGAGTTGGGTTTCACAGCGGGTGTGTTCTTCTGCGAGGCGGCGAAACTCGGGGTCGTGCTCCAACAGGGACTGCCGGATGTCGCGTGTCGTAATCGGCATTCACTCCCTCCTGGTTGTTGCGATGCATTCACATGACCGTAACAATTACCATAGTCCGGGCGCGCCGCCAATAGGGTAATCGGCACATTTCCAAATCGGAGGATAGGAGTTATCCTCAGGCAGTTTCGCGAGAGTCACTCCAGAGGGATAGAGGCGCCATGCGATTCGGCATTTTCTACGAGCTGCAACTGCCGCGGCCCTGGCAGCAGGATTCCGAAGAGAAGGTGGTCCGCGAGGCATTAGAACAGGTGGAATTGGCCGACCGGCTGGGTTTCGACTATTTGTGGGAGGTCGAGCACCACTTTCTCGAGGAATATTCCCATTCGGGTGCGCCGGAAATCTTTCTTGCGGCTGCCAGCCAACGAACCAAGCGAATGCGCCTCGGCCATGGGATCGTTCAGTTGCCTCCGGCTTTCAATCATCCAGCGCGCGTGGCGGAGCGCATCGCAACGCTGGACCTTGTGTCGGGAGGGCGCGTGGAATTCGGCACCGGGCAAGGAAGCTCGCAGATGGAGCTGGGCGGCTTCGGGGTCGAACGCGAGAGCAAGGACTTGCAGTGGGAAGAGATGCTCGATGTAATCGTGCGCATGATGACCGAAGAGCCGTTCTCCGGGTTTGAGGGCCGCTTTCTTTCCATGCCGCCGCGCAACGTGGTCCCCAAGCCGAAGCAGAAACCGCATCCGCCGCTGTGGGTTGCATGCAGCCGGCGGGAAACGATTTTGCAGGCGGCGCGCAAAGGGATCGGAGCGCTTTCGTTTTCGTTCGTCGAGCCGGAGCAGGCCAAAGCCTGGGTGGATGATTATTACGCGCTCATACAGAGTTCCGAATGCGTTCCGGCCGGGCTGACCGTGAATCCGAATGTCGCGGTGTTTGTCCCCATGCTCTGCCACGAGAACGAACAGACGGCGATCGATCGCGGCATCGATGGAGGCCACTTCTTCGGATTCTCGCTTGCCTACTACTACGTTTTTGGCAAGCACCGGCCGGGTGTTTCCAACATCTGGGAATATTTTCTCGAGCACCGCAAGGACCTTGGTTTCGCGCGGGAGTTGATCAATCCGGATAGCAAGCCGCTCGGAATCAAGCTGCTCGAACAAGGTCTTGGCTCGTTCCGCGGCGCCGTGGGGACTCCGGCACAGCTCACAGGCCTGCTCGAACGCTATGAGCGCGCCGGCGTGGATATCGTGGTTTTCGCCGTTCAGACGGGCCACACTCGCCACGACCACATTTGCGAATCGCTTGAGCTATTCGCAAGATCCGTTATGCCTCCGTTCGCGGAACGAGCGCCTGCACACGATGCAGAGAAAAAAACGCGGCTGGCGCGAGCCACTGAGCAGGCGCTCGCGCGCCGCCGCAGCGTGGCGGCACACAAAGACACCTTTGCAGGCCGCGCTGAATATGTGGTAACGCCGCAGGGAGAACCCGGACCCGTAGGAGCGCTGCGCGTGTTTCCGGGAGCGAATGGCCAAGCGGGGCGGGAGGCCGCGCAAGGTGCGGCAGCGCGCGCCGGAAAAGCGATGCTCGCGTGGATTGTTCGCGGCCGCAGCGACCGCCAATTGGATCGGATCATGCCTGTTCTGGCCCCCATGATCTTCCGGGGCATGCAGCGCGCATTCCGTCCTGAGCGCGCGTTTGGGTTTTCGGGCGACATCGGCTATCGCTTGAGCACGAACGGGACGTCAAGAGACTGGGTGATCCACATCGACGGTGGAAAGGCCACGGTGAAGCCTGGCGCTGCGGCGACGCCACGGATTTCGCTGAAGATGTCCGGTCCGACATTCGCGCGATTGAGCGCCGGGTTGATCGAGCCGATCACCGCTGTGCTCGAAGGGAAGCTTGAGGCAGAGGGCGAACTGCGGTTGATGAACCGCATTAGCGAGATGTTTGGCGGACCATCGGGCTATTGAGTTGCTCTTAAGGATGCGGTGAGAAGCAGAGCGTCCTCCACCGGCGCTGTGTAATAACGCAGACGCCGGCCGACGACTTCAAATTTGTGGCGCTCGTAGAACCGCAAGGCCGCGAGGTTCGAAGCGCGGACCTCCAGCAAGACATTCTCGGCATGATGGACCTTGCCCCAGGAAATCGCGGCCTGAAGAAGCGCGCCCCCTACGCCGCGGCGCCGCTCGTCGGGACGCACCGCGAGGTTCAATACTTCCAGGTCCGAGCCGATCCGGCGGCCCACAAGAAAGCCTGCGACCTCTCCGTGAATTTCCGCGGCCCAGCCGGCCATTTCCCCGCGAGCTACACGGTCATAGTCCCACAGACTCCATTGTGCGATTTCAGGCGAGGCAGCTTGAATGGACATGACCGCTTCCAGGTCTCGGGGACCTAATTCCCGAATCGTGCATCCGATCGACGTGCTCACGGGGTTTTCCAGTGCAGTTCGGCGTCCGAGCGGCGGACGTAGTTTGCATCGAGCATGAGCGAGTCAGTCAGTTGGCCGGCTTGCGCGCGCCGGAAACCAAGCTGGCCAATCAACGGGGCCAAGACGGCGGAGACTTGCTCAATGGCGATGGTTCGCGAAATCTCAAGTTGAGACAATTCCTTCGCGATTATTTCCGGATCCGGAGTCACGATTGAAAACTCCCGGCTCCGGGAGCGCGCCCGCAGGATCTCGAAAAACTCGCCGGGAGTCATCACGCACTCTTCTCCTTCGAGTGCTAAAGTGTGCCCGATTCGGCGATAAAACCCAAAATAAAGCTGTCCCCGACGGGCATCCATCACTGGAACGAGCCACGGCGCGGTCGAACGAGCCTGCACGGCAACTGCTTCCAGGCCGCTGATTGCGGCGATTGGCTTCTTATAGACTTCTGCCCACCCTTTGGCTGCGGTGAGTCCCATCCTCAAGCCTGTGAAGGATCCCGGCCCGGCATCCACAGCAAAAAGGTCAAATCGGTCAAGCTCCAGTGAAAGTTCATTCATCAGGTAATCAAGATGGCGAAACAACCGCGACGAATAAGTCTCTGCCGAAGAGACCGAAAGAACGCCGATTACTTTTTCATCGTGGAGGACGGCGAGGCTTCCTGCCAGCGAGGCAGTGTCAACTGCAAGGATGAGCACGTGCCCTATTATAGGGCAATTTCAGTGCCAAATCTGCGCTAAACATGCGATTTTGCAGGCTTCCAAACCATTGAAAAATGTGGAGAAATCCTTGACGCCGCCTTCGCATGTGCCTAAAATTTCAATATGCACGTCGGGGAGGGCGAATCCACCAATGGATTTTAAGCTAGGCGAAAAAGTGGTGTATCCAAACCATGGCGTCGGGGTCATCGAGCAAATCAGTTACGGGTACTTGAACGGAAGATCCGAACGCTATTACATGCTCCGCATCGTTTCGAGCGGCTTGAAAGTAATGGTGCCCCAATCCAACGTCGCCAACGTCGGATTGCGGCCCATCATCCGTACCACCCAGGCCGGCGAGGTCCTTTCCTTCTTGGAGAAAGGGCGCTCCGCTTCCCATCATGACTGGAAGCATCGATTCAAGGAAAATTCGGATCGCATGCGGACCGGATCATTGATGGAGGTGGCCGCGGTACTCAAAGGGCTCGTGGCATTGAGCCGCACGAAGCCGCTCTCGTTTCGCGAGAAGAAAATGCTCGAGCGGGCGAAACATCTGCTTGTGACCGAGCTTGCCACCGTGCGGAACACTTCCGAGCAGGCGGTCGAAGTCAATATCGTCCGCGCACTCGCGAAGGCCAAACTGCAAATGCCGGAGACCGCACCGACAGCCGCAGATTAAGACTTCAATCCGTGTTTCTCTCTTCACGCCGGGCTCAACCATGAAAGGTTGCGCCCGGCGTCGTTTTTTTGGCACCCTTCTAGCGCATGGATATCCGCTACCAGGAATTCGCGCCCTCGGCGCGGTTTGCCTCCCACATCGAATGCTTCTGGTCTCATCGATCGGAGAAGCCGGTGCCGCAGTTCCGGGTGCTGCCGGACGGCTGCTCGGACCTCATCTTCGAGCAGCCGGCACGGAGATATGGCGGGCTGGTCGCCATCGGAACGATGACCAACTCCCATTCCTTTGCTCTTCCTTCCCGGCAGTTCACATTCGGAGTTCGTTTTCGCCCGGCGATGGGGGCCAAATTTCTGCGCGTGTCCGCGATTGAAATTGTGGACGCTTCAATTCCCCTGGCGGACTTGTGGGCGGGAGCGGCAACGCGGCGGCTCCTCGAACAACTGAGTGAATCGAATTCACCGCATGAATGCACTGCGCGAATCGAGGCAGCGCTTGGCGAAGCCCCGCCGCTCGATCCCGTCGAAAAGGCAATGGCGTGGCTCGCGCAATGCCATGGACAGTGCCCTGTCGAGGACGTCGCCGACGCCGCGGGTCTTAGCCCAAGGCAATTCCGGCGGGTGTGTCTGGAACGGACCGGGCTCACCCCGAAGCGGTTGGCCCGGATTTTGCGGTTCCGCCAGGCGGTGGCGCATGCGGCACGAGCGCGTCGCCACGATTGGGCTGAGGTGGCCCTCGAATGCGGTTACTACGATCAGGCGCACCTGATCAACGAGTTCCGCGAGTTCACCGGCACACCCCCGGGTGAATACGTCCCCGTGGCTCCTGACGCCACCCAGCATTTTGCCGGATGACCGATTTTTCCAATCCGCGCTGAAACCCTTCCGGTAGCATCTCCCGCATGAGAACAATACTTGCGGTTTCACTACTGCTGGCCGGGCTGCCAAGCGGCCCGGGAACACCAATCGAGAAGGAGCCACAAAAAGTGAAAATCACAACCCTGATATATGCGCCGGCAATCGAGCCGTCACTGAAATTTTGGGTCGATCAGCTGGGGTTCACCAAGACGGTGGAAGTGCCGGACGGGGAGAAGCTGGGATTCGTCATCCTGGTGCACGGTGATGCGGAGCTGATGATTCAGTCCACCACCAGCATCGGGAAGGACATCCCGGACATTGTTGCATTCGCGCGTCCTGCCGCCTGTCTCTACATCGAGGTGAGCGATTTTGACGATCTGCTGAGACGCCTTGGCTCCGCGCCGGTTGTCGTACCGGTGCGTACCACTTTTTATGGAATGAAGGAAATCGGCGTGCGCGAACCCGGCGGGAATATTGTGCTCTTCGGCGCACACGTTGGGCAGCCGGCTCACCCATAGCGCCAGGTTTGCGTTGAGGTCGCGCCGATAGACGGCAGCCCCGCCAATCGCGAGCGCTAGGCTTTCTTCGGCGCGAGGATTCGCTCGATCTGAGCAATGTGATTCAGGTCGTGTCCGGCGAACATCCGGGCGATGTGCTCGATGGTTTCCTCGCCGCGCTCGGAGTGCATGCCGTGGTGCCTCCACTGCTCGGGGGTGAGCGACTTGAGCAAAGCCAGGTTCGCCTCGCGCAGCACGCGGAATTGTTCGAGGCACTTGCGGGGATCGCGCTTGTCGTAGTGGCAAGCCGTCACCCAGGTGTCCTGGTCGAATGCCGTGATGGGCGTTCCGGGCGAGCCCAAAATCAAGCGCATCCGCCAGCCTCCCACGATTTCCGTGTCCGCGAGGTGAGCAACGATTTCCTGCACGGACCATTTGCCGGGTGCAGGGCGCTTGCGCAATTTGGCCGCAGGCTGTCCCTTAAGCAGCTTCTCGATCTTCTTCGGCGCGGCGGCCTGAAGCTTCAGTGGATCATGACCACCAACGTGCCCGAGCATTCGCTTGATGTATTCTTCCGCTGTCTCTTTCATTTCGTCGGTTCCCTTCCTTTGGGTTCTCCCCAGGAAACATCTTAATTTCAAGTGCCGCGGGCACCAACTTGGGTGGGTCAATTTTACGTCGCGACTCCCCGGCCAAATTGGCGCGGGGGGCATTTGCACACTCGATCCGAGGATATTTCGGGTTTTGGAAACCGTACCCAGGGATTTCACTGGCGCTCCGGCTACCCACACTTACAATTCTAGAATGTGCCGCTATTGGGGATAAGCGGCCGCACCGCTCCTGCCGATTGGCCGGAGCATACTCTCAGAGGCGAAGCGATTGTCACTCAAATCAGCCCACGTGCCTCCTGGCGCGATGTCAGGCCAGCCGGTGGACAAGCCCGAGGAGCAGGAGCTCGCGCGGAAGCGCGATGAACAGGCAGCGCTCGAGACCGGACTCGCCGATCGAGAGCTGCGTTCCGCAAACCTGCGAGCCGAGCTCGGCGCGTTTGAGCGGCGCTACTTGCACTTCGTCGGGCTGCGCTACGCGGAGCTCGACGAGTTGAGGGCGCAGATCGCCGAGCGACTCGCCAGAGAACAACCCGGCAACGAACGCGTGTGCCAGGCGGCGCGGGAAGCGCGTGCTCGCGCGGACGAAACCAAGTCGGCAGCCGGAGACAAGGCGGCAGAGGAACCCCGCGCGTTCAAAGCTTCTCCGGAAACCAAACGGCTTTACCGCGAAGTCGCAAAGCGTGTCCATCCCGACCTTACATCCGACCGGGAGGACCGCGCCAAGCGCCAGGAACTGATGGCCGAGGCAAACGAAGCGTACGAGCGGGGCGACGAGGCGCGCCTTTCCCACATCCTGCGTGAGTACGAATGCAGCCCCGAGGCGGTGCAAGGCGAAGGAGCCGGCGCGGAACTCGTCCGCGTGATTCGCCGCATCAGCCAGGCGCGCAGCCGGCTGGCGGAGATTGAAGCGGAACTCCAGGAATTGCTGCGGTCCGATCTTGCGCAATTGAAGACGCGCGTTGAACAAGCCGAAGAGGGCGGGCGCGACGTACTGAAAGAAATGATCGAGAAAGTGGAAGACCAGATCGCGCAAGCAAAGCAACGCCTGGAAAACTCCGAGCCACTGGGCGGCTGAGATTCTGTCACGCATGCAAACAAATCAAAAATCGACGCCAACGCAGCTCGTGCCCGCAAGTTCCCAAGGACTTGCGGTTCGGTCTGCGGCGCTCGTCGCTCGCGGCTTGCGCGACCTGGCGCGAGACTCGAATTGGTTAATCAAAAAGGTGTTCACAGGCCGCTCTCCTCATCTCTCGGTTTCTCCCGCCGGGCAAGTCTGCGCCATTTCGCAGCAAGTAAGGCACGGAACGCAGCGGGCGGCTCTGTATGACATCGAGCGGAGCGTTCCGACGATGGCTCTTTCCGTTCCTGGTGAGCCCGACGGCTGCCCGCAAGCAGCGCCGGCAGCTTTCGCATGGTCACCGACAGGGCGGTACCTTGTCACCGCGTGGGGCGCGTGGAAATCAGAACTGCACCTGTTCGACCTGCACGGAAAAATGTTTGTAGGTTCGTATGGAGGGTTTCGGACATTCCCCACATGTCTCGCCTGGTCGGATACCGGGAAATACTTTGCCGCCGCCGCTCACGGCGGCAAGTCTGCTTCCTTGCGGCTTTGGCAGGCAGACGCGAGCGGCACTTTCACGGGCCGTCCCGCGAGCGAACTGGGCCTCCCCGAGCGGATCGATCCGCAAGAAGCCGGAGACGAGTTCGCCGAGGAGGGCTCGTTCCGCGGTTACGGGCGAACAGCATTCAGCTGCGACGAGCGCTTGCTGGCGAGCGTGGTGGAAATCAAAGGCGAATGGGCCGACGATTCCATCGTCCTGCTGGAAACACCTTCGTTGCGAAATCAGTCCACGTTTAATGCGCAAGGCCACATTACAGACGTCACCTGGACGCCCGGCAGCCGAGGGATTGTCTACTGTGCGGCGGGACAGGCTTATCACCTGCCGGTCGACACCATGGACTTCCAGCCGCTTCCATTCGGCGCGGAATTGTGTGCTTGCCACCCGCATCTGCCGCTGTGCCTTTGCTTCAGCTCCTGGCTGAAGAATTCCGCCAAGGGCCGGCTCTTTCTCGCGGACCTCAGCCGCGAGACCGTATTTGACGAGTATCCTGCCGAGGGCGTCGTCGACTTGCGTTGGAGTCTGGATGGTTCGAGAGCCTACGCCGTCACGAGCGACGGCCTCGCTTATATCTACGAACCTCCGCTAATTTAACTCTTAGATGGAGGGAGCCGACGCCCGGCTCAGTATTCCGGGCGGCGAGCGGCCACCGCAGCCTTTGCCGCGCGCGGAGGCGGCACTACGGTAGCCATTTTGCGGATCATGGCGAGGACCAGCTTCTTATCGTCATCCGAGAGCGTGGTGGAATATTTTTTGATTTCAGCCAGGAAGCGAATTTCTTCCTCGGAGAGCTCGCCGAGAACCTTGCGAGTTTCGCGGTCCTGAGGCGTGTCGCTGCCGGGGAAAAAGTCTGCGAGGCTGATCTCCATGGCTTCGGCGATTTTCGCCAGCGTTTCCAGCGAGGGGACCGTGTGGCCGTTTTCTACGCGAGAGAGATAGCAACGCAGAAGGCCGGTGCGCCGCTCGATATCGCCTTGCGAAAGACCGCGATCGCTCCGATAGGTCCGGATGACCTCGCCGATATTCACCTTGGGCTTTTCTTTGGGCATCGTTATATTTCCTACAACACCCGGGTATCTTACGGAGCACCCCCGGCGCGTGCAAGTTAATTTTCGGCGAATGTTCGCGGGAAGCACATATCCGTCAACGGGATGTGAAAATGGGGCTTCGTTCGTCTTCCCGCCGCGCATCTCCGCGGACGCGGGCGCCTAGCGGGAAGAACCCGGTACTGGGATCGTGAGGTCGCGCTCGGTTCTGAATTCGAGCACCGTTTCGCTTGGGATACGAATTTTTTCGCCGTGCGTGACCAACTGCACGGTTGTTCCTGCCGCCGCTCCGGCGCCGGCTCCAATGGCCGCCCCGGTTCCTCCTCCGGCGATGCCGCCAATGATCGCGCCGAGCACGGCCCCGCCACCGATGCGCCCCGCGCTTTGCTTGCCCCGGCCTTTCCCGGCCACGTCGTACGTCGTCGATTCAACCGGCACGATTTCGCCGTGGATCCGAATGCCCGTGAGCTGAAGAGTGAGTTGCGCTCCTCCCGAAATTTTCCCAGCTTCCTTTACTTGCGCCAGCTTTCCATAGACGTCGGCGCCTTTCGGGGCGAGGACAACGTCGCCCGCATAGAGGGGGTTTTCCAGGCTGGCATGAAAAATGTCGCCAACATTGTTCTTCGACGAATCCACGCTATCGATCATTCGCACAAACAGAGATGAGCCCGCAGGAATTGTGCCGTTATTCCCGGTCTGCGGAACAAGAGGTCCCGGAGTGGCGACCGCGGCCGAAGAGTCGGGGGCGGGGTTGGCGCTCGCCGGCGCAGGATAGTTAGGGGGCGGAGCGTCGGGTAGGTTGGCTGCGGGAGGATTGGCGGCGTCCGGGGATGTATCGCTGAAGCTGATATTAAGCACATCTCGGGTCGCAAACACCTGTTCCTGGCCTGCCACCTGGAATCGGATGTTGAGCGGTGAACCGCCCAGGAATTTTCCTTGGATTACCTGGCCGTTCCTCAATTCAAGTGTATCCGCGCAGGCAAAATGGGGAGCGAAAGTCACTAAGAGCGTGAGAAAGAACAAACGGGGAATTTTCTTGTCCATGATCGTCTCCCTGCATCGGGGGGCCACCGAAACTGCGCTCCGCAGTTCATCCAAGTCCGCGTAGCCCCGGGCCGCCTGCTGAATCGGCATGATACCGCAATTGGCGCCTTGCGGTCGCTCACTTGCGGGGACTGCATGGGCCCGACTGTATCTGTAGAACCAATCGCTCCTGAATCTGAGAGGAATTAGGCGACGGTTTGAGGGACGGGCGAATGAGCGGGTCGGGTGCCGGATTGCTTCCCCGCGCGTTTATTGGCGTAAAGCGCGTCGTCAGCACGCTTGAGTAGATCCTGAGGGGACTCTCCCGGCTTGTAATCCGTCCAGCCGCGCGAGAACTTGCAGGGGATCTTGTCGTTGTTGTATTCGATTGCCAGGCCTTCCACGCGCCCGAGAACGTGCCGCACTTCATCGGCGCGGCATTCGGGCAGGATGACCATGAATTCATCGCCGCCGAGCCGCACCGCCTGATCCGATCCGCGGATGGCTCGCTGCAATCGCTCGGCAAAACTTTTAATCACCAAGTCCCCGCCGGCGTGTCCGTAGCTGTCGTTCACTTGTTTCAAGTTGTCGAGGTCCATTAAAAGCACTGTGAGGGGGCGTCCATGGCGCTGCGCGCGGCTGATTTCTTGGGCCAGCCGCTGTTCGCCGGAGCGGCGGTTATACAGCCCCGTCAACTGATCCAGAGCTGCCAATTTGTAAACTTCGGAAGCAAGATTTTCAACTTTCGCCAGCGACCGGATTTGCTGGGCCAACTGGCCCCGCAGCCTGTAAATCATCACTTGCTGGTAGACCAGATAGACGCTGAACAACAGCACCATGCCCACAAGCGCTCGCACGGATTGATTCAGGAAAAATGAATAGGTGTTCTCTTCCCTGCTCAACATGGCCGGAAAAGCGAAGGATGCCACGCCCAGAGTCAGCAGCAGGATCACCGCTACAGAAGCGGACCAGAGCCACCATTGCCGATGGTCCAGATGGCGCAGATGCTGGTCAATATCCTCGGGACGCAACGTCTGCGAGTCCGAACGCGGTTCTCTTGATGTCTCTGAGAGGTCTGCCATTTTTTTCGCTAGGACACCTGCTCCCAGTAAATCAGCAGCCACAGTGTGAATACCATCGGTATATTCCGCAGTGTTTTCAATCTCGTTAACTGTGGCTTCGCGGCAAGATCGGAACTTCCATTCGAGATGATCGGTTTTCTTGTATGGCCGGCCCTGGTTTCGATTTCCCTTCTCTGTTCGCTTCCCGTTCAGACAATCAGGAAAACGAATTGCTCGGATTTCGTAGCTAAATGAAAAGGCTCTGCTCGGAATTCCGAGCAGCAATCGCCGCCAGTTCCATTACGGAACATTTCTCCATAATTTTCCTGTGGGTCTGTTGCTCCACTTCCCCCCTGAGGAGGACAAAATGAAGAGAGCTTTTGCAGTGGTTTCGATTCTGCTTGCGGCAGCTAGCGTTCCTGCAATCTCCAACACAGCACGCGATTTAGCGCGTCCGCAGGCCTTTTCCGACGGCACCCGCCCGCTTCCCCCTTACCTTGACGGCACACGGCCACTTCCGCCTTATCACGATGGGACCCGGCCGTTGCCTCCCTACCACGACGGCACTCGTCCCTTGCCGCCTTATTTCGGGTGAGCGAATCTGCTGAACGAGATAACAGGTCGACAATAGCGGGTGCCACTTGAGAGGGGGAAGCTGCGCTTCCCCCTTTTGTTTTTTATGGTAGCATTACCGTGCTACGGAGGTACATTCTGGCTCAACTTCTTTCGCTTGCGGGCATCATCCTAGAGCTGGGCATTCTGTGGCGGGCCCTGCGGGCAAAACTCCTTCCTAGGTTTCCGCTTTTCTATGCGTACATCTTCTGGGTTCTCCTGCTCGATATTTCCTCTTACGGAGTCTATGGCCTCGGCCCCAGCGTTTACAGGAATTGGTATTGGGGTACACAGATCCTGACCCTCCTCGTTGGGTACGGCGTCATCCTGGAAATAGTCCACAAGTCGTTTAAGAACTTTGCCGGGGCGGAGCGTGCTGCCGTCTTCATGGTGATTGCAGTATTCGCTTTGGTGTTTGCCTATGTAATTTTCCGATCCTTCACGATTCCTCATTGGACGCCGGCCGCTACTTACTATGAATTGGAGAGGGACTTGCGGACAGTGCAGGCAGTCGTGCTGGCCGGGGTCCTCGCTGTAGTATTTGGCTATAGGATTTCGATTGGCCGCAATCTCAAGGGCGTGATCCTGGGCTATGGCCTGTACTTGGCAAGCAGCGTGATAAGCTCCGAGCTCCGCTCCTATGCCGGAAGCTCGTTCCACGCCGCGTGGAGGCTCATTCAGCCCTACACGTTTCTCATTTCACTGTGCGTCTGGCTGATAGCGATGTGGGCTTATCAGGAGATTCCCGAAGAGCGGCCGGTACCCCGGCTCGACTCTGACTACGAGGCTTTTGCGATGAAGACGCGAAACGTACTCGAAACCATGCGTTCCTATTTGCAAAGGACGGTCCGGCCATGATCGAACTGATTCTGTTTCTTTCCATTGGCATTGGACTGCTGGTTCTGCTCTTTGCCCTGGCGCGAAGACCCGCGCGGCAGGAAGGAACCGCGCAGGCTCTGGTGGAAGCGAAGCATGCATTGAGGACGCTGCAGGAGAGCTTGGTGGCCGCGGAATTGGTGGAGCGAATATTTGACCAGGGTGATTGGAAGTATGTCGCGTCGGCTGCGGCGGAGGCGACCAAAGACGAATTCTTGCGGGACAGGAAAAAGATTGCTGTGGCGTGGACTCACCGCGTGAAAACTCAGATTCTTAGCCTCAAGGAATACCACTTCCGGCATTCACGCTTCTACTCGCAACTCAACCCGGCCACGGAGTTCAGCCTTGCCCTCAGCTTTGCGGCGCTGCTTCAACAGTGCCGTTTGCTCCAGCTTTTGTTGATAATCGGCGGACCGTACGCCGCTCCGGCTCTGGTGGGCAGGACCGCGGCAGCCACTGCGCGAATCTGTGCGGTTTCGGAGAAATCACTGGCTTTCTTGAATCCTGCAACCGCAGGCTCGTTTGGAGATCAATCGCCGGAAGATGGCGCTGCGGTATTGTGAAATCTTCATGACTCAACTTCCAAAGCGTATGGATGTGCAAGCCGCTTCCGGAGACCTCCGACGCCGGACGCTCGCCCATTTGCCCCGTCCGCTGGACCGGCTGATTTATCTGGCTTCCATGCGGGACTACAACACGGGCATTTATTATCACGATGGTTTAGCGGCGCGGTTCTCGCAGGAAGCTGCTTGTGAAGCTCTAGCGGGCTGCCATCAGGAGGCTTTTCGCCAGTTGCTTGCTTCCTCGATTGAAGACCTGGTTGGGCAGCTTGCTGCCTATAGAGAGTCTTCCCATCTCGATCCGGCGGGTTTCGTGGCTCTCTGGAGGGGACTGGAACCTTACCGAATTGCGGTTCCAGCCGAGACCGATTCGCTATCGGTTGATTTCCTGCTCTCGAATCTCAAGATCGCTTTGGCAATTTTGGAGAACCATCCGCCCCCGCATCCGACGCCGGAACAAGGCGCATGGCCACGCCGGTGACCTGCCCAATGATTTCTGCTTCGTCCCGATAGGCAAATTGGCGTATGGAACACGCAGAAAGCGGATGCGGCACGAGCGTCAGCGTGGCGCCGTGCAATTCACACCAGGAGCAAGCATAGCTCTCCCGTAACTCGATAAAGTAAATCGGGCGGTCAAATTCGGTGCGCCACGCAGACGGGTGCAAGCGCGCGAACTGGCTGTCGATTTGGACGAATGAGCCCGGCCTCAGAAGCGGGTACATCGTGTAATCGTCTGTTCCGATGTACCCGTACTGGCAATGGCGCACATCCAGCTTTTGGATCAAAGAGATAGGCACCTCTCCCCAAACCTCGACCATCCGTGAGATTAGGCTGGTTTTGTCCAAGGAAAAGCTGCGATCAAAGCGTACAGGGAAGGTGATCGCGCGATCCGGATCCGGCGCGTCGAAAGCCACAAGGTGTGTGTTTTGAAGAGGCAGGGCGGCCTGGTAGCTAGCGGTCTTATCCAGGTCCACCCCAAATATTCGCATCAGATCGACGAATTTCGTGCGGTAGATGACGCTCAGGCTAAATAGCTTGTAGATGCTGGGGACAGAAAGCGTGTTCTCCAACTGGCTGAGCCAGGCATTGGAGATATAAAACTCCTCGTTGTTACAATCTTCCGCAATCTTGCGGCTGAGGTCCTCCACTTCACGGGTGGTCACACCAAGGCGATTGCGAAGCTCCTTGAGCTGGTCGCCTGGGCGAGTGGGCTGGGGCATCGATATGTTCCAAAATGGAACAATCGTATATTACCACTCAAAGCGCCCAGCATGAGGAACCTGCGCTCAATCCTCCTGGCTGGAGTGTGGCGGCCGGGCTATCCTGACATCTTACCGTCCGCGTGCCTGCAGCAACTCCGAAAGGTCAACCATTCGAGTCCATCTTTCACGGGGTTTAAGCTGACGCCCCGGCAGTTAAAGGTGCCTCTCGATCCGGGTCATCAGACTTAGTTCCGACATCTTTGCTCGGTATTAAAAGCAAGCGGGGCCTGGAATTCCCATTTTGGGCCACACCTTTTCCATCCTCTACGTGTGCCGGGTTGGCCATCTTCCGAGGGTCAGGAATATTGTCAGCAGAATCGTTTGCACTCCCGTCGCTCAGCCCGAGAATCGCCATGCTGCGAAAACAATTTCGAGTTCCGTTGTCGGCACCATAAATGCAGGAGCAGCTCTTCTTCATGCAGTTTGAATTTACTGCATACGAAACACGGCATGGAGCGCGGCTGGCGGCAGCCGGAGGTGCACGCGAGCGCGACAGTTTGGTCAGGCGAAGGGCTGCTGCTGCCGATTTGAAACATGCGGGGGTAGCTGTTTAGCGTCAACGCTGGCGAGCCGGATGGCTCGGGCGCGCTGTTTGTGACAACCTTTTGAAAGGTGGATATGCACCGATGGGCGGATCACCCGGAGGACCAGGAAGTCCAGGCCCGCCATACCGCGAGAAACGCGAAGTGCCGCGGTTCAGCTTTATCGCCGACGTGGCACTCACGGAGCCCACGACCGACACCCGCATATCCGGCCGAGTGTCGGAAATCAGCCGCAAAGGATGTTACATCGACGTGCTGAACACCCTGCCGGTGGGAAGCTCCATCAACATAAAGGTCTCGCGCGATCAGGGTGTGTTCGCAACGAGAGGCAGAATCATCTACGTCCAGCCGGGGATGGGAATGGGGGTCGCATTCGTCGAGACTCCGCCGGCCCAATTGAATACACTGGACGCGTGGCTGAAAGAACTTTCCTCTTAGCAACAGGCATTCCTGAATCCCCTTCCAACGACGCGAATCCGCCGGCGGCGCCGGCCGGTGGCCTAGACCTGTCACATTAAAGCGTGAAGCCGCTAACGATTGATGCGCGCAGGAATCGCGCGAGCTTTCCCGCGGGCGAGGTGAATGGATGAGCGAGTCTCCCAAGAAATCTGATTACAGGATCCCTCCAAGCCGAGACCGGCGGTCCGCGCCGCGGTTTCGATTCACGGCCCGCGCCGAAGTGGTGGGCCACGGCTCTGATGTGGTGCTGGCCGGAAGAATCGTCAGGATCAGCCAGACTGGGTGTTACGTCAACACGTTGAGCGCCCCTCCAACAGGGACTCAGATTCGATTGAGAATCACGCACGGACTGGACACTTTCAAATCAGCAGGAAAAGTGGTCCATGTGGAGCCCGGAACAGGTATGGGGGTCGAGTTTGTCGACACCTCTGAGGATCAGCAAAAGGTTCTCAGCGCTTGGATTGCCGAGTTGGGCGTTCCCGAGTAGGCAGCTTTTGCAGTTCTCCGCCCTCGACACGTGCCGCCACCGCTCGTCAAAAACGCGGTCCCCACAATGAGACGCATCCAGAAGAGAGGTGCGTCGGTCAGTTGAGCAACCGGCGGAAGAGCCCCGTCAGCACCTCCGCGCGAATTCCAAGTCTCAAGTTATTTTTTATTCCTTCCGACGCGCTTTCCGGCCTCTGTCCTCGCCTGGGGCGCAACGAGAATGCTGCTTGCCTTCACAAGATCAGCGATTTCCTTCCAGTTCAGCCGCGCCGCGTGTACGCGAAGGGTAACCCAGCCGTGCTGTCCGATGTAAGGAGTGCGAAAGAAACGCGAGTCGTTGAGAAAAATCCCTTGCAGCTCTTTTCCCACTTTTACACAAATCCCCAGTTCGCCTTTGTATTCTTCGAGGACGGCGAAGATCTTGCCTCGCACCCGAAAGGCGGGATGGCCGAAGCTCACGCATTCTTCGGTGTCCGGCAGGGCGAGACACACCTTGCGCAATTTTTCCAGGATTTCCTGCTCGGTCTGCATTTCAAATTCCGGCCGGCCGTGCGCTAGAATGATGGTTCCCCAGACCCCGGGAGGGCCAGAGTTGGGCTTCAGCGCAAGTACCCGCCAAATGGGCGATGTAACAGTGGTTGATGTTCGAGGGCGCTTCACGATGATCGAGGGCGAGGCGATTCACGACCTGTTGCTCGATCTTTTTCACGAGGGGCGCACCCGCGTGCTTCTGAATTTCCGCGAAGTCTCTTATCTCGACAGCTCCGGCGTCGGACAGCTCATTCGCGGTCTCTACACGGCGCGGAAGAATGGAGCCGAGCTGCGCGCAGTTGACCTCAGCCCGCGCGCCCGGGAAGTTCTTCGCCTCACCAACCTTCACACGGTTTTCTCAGACTTCCCGGACGAGCAATCGGCGCTCGGCAGTTTTTCAGCCGGCGCCTGAGCAGATCGTCGAGTGGAGACCTCATAAATGCCGAATTGCAACACAGCTGGGAACTTCGGGGGCCAAAGCCCGCAGATTCGGCCATTCTAACGTCGCGGTTGAAACCGCGACCTGTAAAGCGGATTCATGAGATCGGTTGGCTCTGCTGATACCCTAGCTCTGCAAGCGCCGCCCACCAGGACTTGTGGAGTGCGGAAACTCGCTTCCGCTTTGTTTTCAAATCCTGCACAACTCCCGCCATCCTGTGGCTGAGCTATTTCCAGCAGGATCTCAACAGAGCCAGACGGGATCCACGCAAGATCTACTTCTGGATCACGCCACAGGCAATCCGCGCGCCGGAATTTCCTGACGGATCCGTTTTGTAGTCGTCTTCCTTTTCGTGGATCACGATCGCAGTCCCGCCATCGTGAAACAGAGAATTGGGACCGGCATCAAGCGTCACGCCGGGAGCGATTAACGAGGTCTTCGCCTTCCCATCGGCTCCTACAGTCAGGTTCGGCATATCGCCTGCGTGCGGCCCGTTCGGGTTGTCCTTGCCGTGCTGCTTCGCGTCAGGATTCAAATGGCCGCCGGCGGTCTTGAAGTCAGGTCCTTCGCATTTGCCAACGGCATGGATGTGCACGCCGTGGGTGCCCGGGGGAAGCTGAGCGACATCCAAATCCACACGCACTCCGGTGCCGGAAGCCACGAACTGCGCTGTCCCTATCTTCTGTCCCTGAGCGTTGACGATATCCGCATGGGCCTGCCCAAACGCCGCCGTGGCGAAAAGAAGCGCAGGTACTACGACGATGCTTCGAAATCTCATGGGGTTCCCTCCGTGAATTGGCGGCTGGAACCTCCAAAGGTCGAAGGTTGCCGCTTCTGATGCGCCTTTTATAGATGCGCTGAAGGGAGAAAAGCAACGAAGAAAGTTCCGAGGTCCGCCATCAGACGATACGGATGGTCATACGATCCAAAAAGCACGCCCATTGACTGTCAGCCGGCTAGTGGCTGGGTCCTTGCGCCTCGATGTATCGCAGCGCATCTTCCACGGTTCGCGGGCCCACCGGCGACCCGCCCAGAGACTTGGACTCCGTCTTCACGAATTGCGGCTTCCGCCGGGGAGAGAACCGTCCGGGGTCAAATCCGCCGCGTTTGAACTCGAACACCCAGACGTAGTCGCGGCGGGCCTTGTCCGCAGCCGATTCGGAGATCATCGCTGTGTCCACGGTCATCAAGGGGCTGAAGTCCGAAAACCCATTCTTGTCGGTGTGCACAGGGACTGGCAGCGACGACGCGTAGACGTCTTCATCGTGCGTGAAGATCAGCACGAAATCCACCTTTGAAGGCTCCGGCGCCGGGCAGATGCTCGGGTATCTCTTCTTGCGGTTTTGCGCCAGCCATTTGAACTGGGAAGGCGCCAGACCATAGGCCGAGAAATAAATCTGGCACGCCGGATCCTCACTTTCGTTCTCCGGCTGAAAATCAGGGTAGTCTTCTGACTCGGTGGTGGCGGCTACGGGGTGAATGCTCGCGACTTCGCGAGCAGGCTGCACGTTTGCGGTGCTTTCCGTAGACCTGGCACTGTTCGTCGGCGTGGGCGCGGACTTAGGCGCTGGAGCAGGGCTGCTGGAATTGGACGCATTCCCATGCGTCGTCGATGGCGATGCCGCCGGTGCGGCCACCTTGGCCGCGGCGGGTCTGCTTGTCACCGGGGTTGGCGCCGGTTTTGATGCCGAGGCAATGTTTGCCGGACGAGGATTCGAACCCGTAGATTTAATTGTTGTTGCCGCAGTCAGTTTGGTGCTGCCTGCCGCCGGGGTGGCTGCCGTAGAAGGACTCGTCGCAGAAACGGCTGTGGGAGCCGGCGCTGGTGCGCTCGCGGAAGCAGAGAGCACCACGACTGCCGGCGCACTCGGCGGAGCCGGCGGAGGCGCCGAGGGAGGCGCAGCCGGTGGGATTCCGTTCGTTGCCGGCGGAATCGGCGAAATCGGCTGCGGCGCGGGTTCATTGGCGGTCGCCACGAGCGGACGGTTCACGGCAGTGGTGCGCGCCCTTGGCACGGTTCCCAGGCCCACGGGCAAATCCTTATCGTCCTTCAGTGGCGGGAGGCCCGGGAATGCGCTGTCCGGCACCCATCCCTCCGCACCGTTCCCGGATTTGATCTTGACGAACCCTTTTACTCGGCTCGTGATTTCAACCACCTCCCCGCACTTGAGCTTTGTTTGCACATCGAAGCTGTTGAGCGAGTCATAGACCCAAACGATGTCCTGGTTCGCCAGGCACTTCACTGTGGCTGTGTCACCCGCAAATACCGCGCTCTGCATCCATAGCCCGGCAAACACAAGAAAAGCGGTTTTTCTGCGGCTCATGTCGCCTCCCGGAATCCCTAACGCCCCGTTGGCCGGTTCGAGATCATGTCGAATGAATGGTTGGCTGCTTTGCCCAAGGCAGCTCCGAGTGATTTGAGCAGTGTGACTGGTGCAGCCAGTTTGCCGGAGTGGTCCTCGGGCGAACAACTGGACGAAAGACCAAGAAAAGTGCAGGGGCGAAAGGTCTCGCTTTGGTGTAGATTCTCTCCTCCGCGGCTTAAACTCCCAACCAGGTGGCGCCCGATGCGATACGACTTCCTATTGGAGACCTACGAAACCGAGCGGATCAAAGTGGTCAGCGTTTGGAGCGAATTCAAGGATGCGGAGCTCCCCGTGCGGCCCTTGCAGACCGACCCGCGCGGCCGAAGCGTCCATGAACAGATGGTGCACCAGTGCGTCAGCGAAGACATCTGGTTCTGCACGATGCTGGGTATCGATGTCGGAGCCCCCCCATTGCCAAAACCCGAAACGCGCCTCGAATTCATTAAGCGCTACGCCGGGGATAGTGCCAAGCGTCTGGCAGCTCTGCGCTCCAAGGACGAAGCCTGGTGGGAAGGGGAGACCACGTTCTTTGACGTGAAGCGCTCGCGCGCCTGGGTAATGACCCGCCGCATCGCTCACACGGCGCACCATCGCGGCCAGCAAATTGCCATGCTGCGCATGCTGGGCCACAGCCTGCACAGCAACTACGGGCCTACTGCGGACAGGGGAGGCTTAATGCAAAATCACGCTCCGACGATCTACGCCTACAAAAGCGTCGAAGCTCTTCTCCAAGGAGAGGCGGCGGGCGGCGCCAAGTCACCTCTACCGGGCGGAGGCGACAAAGCCGTAACCGAGCGACCGGGAGAGCTTCGGTCCTAAAACTGGCTGGATGCTGAATTGCCAACTAGCCGGTCGCTTTCCCGCTGAAACGCGTCATTTCACCTCGGCGCCCCCGAAAACCCGGCGGATCAAGGCTCACTTCGCACCGCCACCAGGGCCGAACTCTCGACAATCGGCTCCGAGACGAGATCCGCCGGAAGCAATGAGCGGACAGCTTGCTCAAGCTCATGGGCGGTCGCGGCATGCTGCGGGTAGTTGAACACTTTGACGAAGGCGGAAAAGCGGCTGGCCGCGCCGGCAGCGTCCCGCAGCGCGTCCTCCATGCGGGAGGCCAACGCGCGGGCCTGTTCCATTGTCACGCCGGGAAGGATGGTTCCGAAAGCCTCGTGGGAAAAACAGTAAAGCGAATCCTCGCGTCGCAGCCGCCGGCTCATCGCCTTCACCGCATCGCCAAATGCCGTTGTCATCTCGGTTTGGTCGGGGATGCCGACCGCCGGCGTGAGCAGTACGACCACCACGGAGAATGACTCCGAGCCGGACAACGTGCGTCGATACTCCATGGCCAGGCGATCCTGAAACTGATTGAATCGAGGCAAGGCGGCAAGCAAATCTTGGGCGGCCTGCCTCCTCAGTTCTGCCGACTGGCGGCGCTCCACGTGAATCTGTTCCCGCAACCGGCAGACGATGCGATACCTCTGCCAAATGTAGCTCACGAGCAAGAGGCACAGAGCGCAGAATCCGAAAAAACAGACTTTCAGTGTCCCGCCCGAGAGGACTTTCGACCAGCTAAAAACCAAGGGGTAGGCAAGCAGGGCGAACCCAGAACCCAGCAGGAGAATACTGCCCATCGCGAGCATGACCAGCTGAAACTCACGGCGGTCCAGGCTAGCACTATCGACGGTGTCAAATAATTGCATCCTGAAGCGTCCCGGCTCCGGGCCTGATGCCTTGGGAGGAGATTTGCCACCCGCCTCACGCACGAAGCCCGGCGTCAGCAAGCAAAAGTTTGGCCATTCGAATTCGATCCCAGTCCGCCGCTTGCGCACCCTAGTTGTGATGAAACTCCGCCTACCGTCACGCTGGCGGGCGTTCAACGTAAGATGGCTGGGATAGCGACGCGCGAGCCTGTGGGGAGTGTCCTTCCCAATTCGGCAAATTTTTCCCGGTTTGCATAGGTCATGAAGCCGGGTTGCAAAGGCTGTGGATTGTTACTTCAAGCGAACCGTGTAGTCGCCATCGGTGCGTTCGATCTCGAGCTTGTCCTCACGGGCCAGCCAGCCAACCGCCATGAAAAACACGCTTTGCGGCGCGTTAATCTCTTCCATCAAAATAGCCATTGTCAGCGGCCCCGAGGTTGAGAGAGCTTGCCAGATGGCTCCCGCGGTTTCTCCGACTTGCGCGAAATTCATAATGGCCTCGCTTTGGGTGGTAAGCGCTTTTCTTCTGCGCAGTGCCGACGACGCAGCAGCCCATTGAAGTAACGCCTCAAATTCGTCCGGGCAATACCCTGCTTGCTGCGTATTGAAGACAGGCTGAGACGCCATGCAAACCCCTCAATATGAAGCTAGGGCGTCCGCATTAACGCTCTATGAGGGGCCGGTGAAAAAACACCGAATCTGCGAGCCTCCGGGAACCGGGGCAGTTAGCCTCGTCGCCTGCCGGTTTTCCACAGGTGCCGCTGGACGCGCATTTCCCATGCTGGTATCCTTCCGCCTCCCGAATCAGCCCGGGTAATCATTTTGAAACGAGGGCAAAAATGGTCGCGGATACTCAGCAGCGCTACTGCGGTGTCTTGTGTCTCCATTGCCGCCAGCCAATTCCGCTTTCACCGAGGGTCATGCGCAGGGTCGCCGAACTCCGGGGTTTGGAGCCGAATCCGCACCGCGAGCTAGGTTCCCACGCTTTTACCCTCCGGTGCCGCGCCTGCGAAAGGGAGGGGATGTACGCCGAGCCCGACTTCATAGATTGCGAGGGCACGCCGAGGGCTCGGAATTACTGTTCGCGTCCCCCCACCCGCGATTGTGGAGCTCCCGCCGCGTACACTCGCGCTGCGGGCAACTAAGCGACGGGCGGCTGCCAATCCGCGGCCACCAAGATGCATTAGTGCGCGGACCTCTCCGCCTTGATCCAGGCCGCCTGCCACGCTATGGTTTAGATTCCCTCCCGCACTTCCGACCGAATATACTGGCTGGGGCATCTAACGGGAGGGAGAGGTGTGCACAGAGATGCAACCTGCGTGTTTTCATCAGCCGCCGTGGCGTAAGACGAGGGTCATGATTCCAGCACTTTTGCTAATCGCGAGCGCGATTTTGTGCGCGCCTCTCATGGCGCAAGTGCAAGGCCCGCTCCCTCACCCGCCCTCGTCGGCAGGCTCTCCCCCCAGCCCGGCGGCAGCGACACCTCCAAAGCCGGCTCCTCCAGCTTCCTCCGGAATTTCGAAGGAGCCACCATCCGTTCCAGTGGAGCAGATTATCCAGCGCTTTGGCCAGCGGGAGGCCGAATTCAAGAGGGAGCGCGACTATTTCACCTACGAGCAAACCTTCGTGGTCCAGACGCTCGATGATGCGGGCCAGCCCGACGGAGAGTACCGCATGAGCAGCGACATCGTCTTCACGCCCTCCGGCAAGCGCTATGAAAAGGTCACTTACGCGCCCCCTCCGACCCTCGAGCGGATCACGCTCTCCGAACAAGATTTCAACGACCTGAAGAACATCACGCCCTTCGTCCTGACCGCGTCCGAACTGCCGAAATATAACGTCACCTACGTAGGGCGCGAGCAGTTGGATGAGCTCCATACCTATGTTTTCGACGTGGAGCCGAAGCTCATCGAGAAAAACCAGCGCTATTTCCAGGGCCGCATCTGGGTGGACGACAAAGATCTCGAGATCGTGAAGACCTACGGCAAGGCAGTGCCGGATATTCGCAAAGGGGGCAACGAGAACGTGTTTCCCCGCTTTGAGACGTACCGCGAGAATATCGAGGGGAACTACTGGTTTCCAACCTACACCCGCGCCGACGACTACCTCCACTTCCGCTCCGGAGATGTCCACATCCGCATGACCGTCCGCTACACGAACTACAAGCGATTTGGCGTGACCGTCCGCATCGGAGCGCCCATCGAGAACAATCCGCCGAAACCATAAAAAAATATCCCGGCCAAGCGCTCTGCCTGCTGCAGCCCGGCCGGGAAATCCTTGCGACGTCTATCCGTCTCGCGGGAATCAACCTCTCGTATGCCGCCGCGCTTGCATCTTGCCCGGCAGCGGGTGTGTGGAGGCGATCACTTCCGGAAATCCCTTGGCCGAAAACACTTCATGATGCTTTTTGGTTGAGCGCGGAGCGATCTTGTGCATGGCTCTTGCTTTCATTGCAATGCTCCTTCCGCCGTCCTGCGAATCCGGCAGCTTTCCTCTATTCCTGCGGCTTGCCCGCAGGAGCGGCCTTTTGCAGCTCGATTTCGAGCACACCTTTCTTCACGGCCGTCTTCGCGTTGCGGGTTTGCACCTCTGCGGGCAGCCCGACCACGCGATAAATCTGGTCCGAGCAGGTCTCGGAGTAGATCGTCTTTCGAGTTTTGTGCTTCTCTTCCGCGGCGCGTTCGCCAAGGACCGTCAATTGGCTCGGCTCGACGCTGATGCGGATGTCCCCGGCTTCAAAGCCCGGGACGTCCATTCGGACATGGAGGGTTTTCTCGGTTTCGGAAAGCTTCAGATGCGTGGGATGGAGCAATTCGGACTCTGCTCTTAGCCAATCGCCAAATTCTTGTCCCTCAGCTCGTCCTCTGCTCTCGAAGATTTCAAAGGCGCGCTGCGCAATGCGGCTGACGATTTCCTGGCTGCGCTTCGCGAGGTCCAACGGGTCAACAATGCGGGCTGGCCCCTCAACTTCTTTGGGTCTTGCTGCTCCTGGCGTACTCACTACTCACCTCCTGCGTGTTAGATGCGCAAGAGCTTCCTTCCGTTCCCTGGGCCTTCCCTGCTCCCTTCTTCCCCCTCGATGACCGTTCCTTCGCCGGCCTTCCTCTCAGATTACCGCCACCATTGCGGCGATGGACTCAGGTGGGCGGATAATCACTCCGTATGGACTGGAGGGACTGGGTGAGGGGCGAACTGGACGCCGGGTGCGCTTGACCCGGCCCAGCGCTTCCCCTCGTGCCATCTTCTCCTGGGTCCATCGCCGACGCTTATTTTTTTATCTCTATCACTCGCGTGCGTCTGTGATTAATATCACAGAGTTCGGCCCGGGCTGCCAGTAGAAGTGAATGCAGGTCGGCCGTCGCGGACCGACGAGGCGAGATCGCGGGTGAGGGAGGTGTGCGATGTACTTCCGTGATCGCGCGGACGCGGCTACGGAGCTCGTTCGAAGGCTGAGCCATTACGCCAATAATCCCACAGTCATAGTGCTTGGCCTTGCGCGTGGCGGCGTGCCTGTCGCTGCTGAGGTGGCCCCGGCTCTGGGCGCCCTGCTGGATGTGTTCGTTGTGCGCAAGCTCCGGCTTCCAGGTTATGAGGAGATTGGCTACGGCGCCATCGCTTCAGGCGGCTATCAAGTGTGCGATTCCTCGGTTGTGGAACAGTTGAGGATCCCCGACGAAGCCCTCGAAGCCATCCGCGACCGTGAATTCCGGGAACTCCAGCGCCGCGAGCAGATCTACCGTGGCGGGCTTCCGCCAGTGAGCGTCAACGGCCGCACTGTCATTCTCGTGGACGACGGAATACTTACCGGCTTCAGTATGCGCGCCGCAATCGTCGCTCTGCGGCCCCACCATCCAGCCCGAGTAGTTGTTGCTGTTCCCGTTGCTCCGAATGTCTCGCTCCGAAAGATTGAGCAAGAAGCCGATGAAGTGATCTGTGTCGACGCGCGCGGGATGTTCCGGGCGGTTGAAGAATTCTACGAGGATTTTCAAGTTCCCACAGATCAGGAGGTCACACGTCTGCTTCTGTCGACAAACTTGCGCGCCTCCGCGCACACCGCATAGGATAAGGGCCTGGGGCTTTTGGGGGGCTCATGAAAATCCTGCTGGCCATCGACGACTCAAAATTCTCTGAGGCCGCAACGAACGCCATCCTCACATTTGCAAAGCCCAAAGAGACGGAGGTCCGTGCAATTCATGTCGTCGAGCCGCCCGCTCCCCCCATTGGGGCTCAAGATTGGGGGCAAATCCCGATTTACGTAGAGATCCTGAAGGAAGAGCGCGCGCGTGCGAACGACGTCGTGCGCCGGACGGCAGAAACGCTCCGCGCTGCCGGATTCAATGCCAGTTTTACCGTCGCCGACGGGAGTCCCAAGACGGAGATCCTTCAGGAGGCCTCGAATTGGCGCGCGGATCTAATTGTGGTGGGTTCGCACGGCCGCCGCGGCTTGGACAAGTTCTTGCTCGGAAGCGTTTCCGAGGCTGTGGCTCGCCACGCGCGATGCTCCGTGCTGATCGTCCGCCTCCCGGCGAATTGAACTCGGCCGCGATGGCGCGGCAAACGAGGCCACTCATTCTGGCCGGACACACCATCGGCATCGAGCTGGCTGGGGAGTATCCGGACGTCTGTTGAAGTGGATGGGGAGAAATCAAGAAAGGCTGAAACGACTATCCCTGGTCGCGGTATTCAGGAGGAACGTCGTCTTCGGGGACTTCGTGCGTCCTCACCTCACCCTGGTCGGGCTCGGGAGCATTTTCCACGCCGCTGACAATCTCCGCTTCGTAATCCTGCCCTTCTTCTGCCAGCTCGGCCACGCTCTCCGAATCGGCGAATTCCGTCTCCGACAATCCCTCGATGTCCCCCGATTGACCTGCCGCTCCGGGGCCCATTCCTTTGGGCGTCGGCCGCTCGATCGTGATCGTCGCGGCCTTCCCCCGCACACGCTTCCGAACCTTTTTGGCCTTTTTCGCCGCGGCCTTTTTCCCGCCGCGGGCGGCTGTCTTCTTCGTCACTTTCTTTTTTTTGCGCGCCTTCTTTTTCTTGGCCATGGCCGGAGTCTATCACCCGCGATATTTGAGAGCAATCAAGGGGTTGCTCGGGGATGGCTGCCGCTCCCGCTTTGCCGATCGCAAGTCAGGGTTTCGAAGGATCGTGGTGGGAAGCGCTCGGCGTGAACTTCTTAACCACAAATTCCTGGAAAATGTTGGCTACAGCCGCGGTGCCGATGCCCATCGCCTCACCCTCAAACAGCAAGCTCGCTCCGCGGTCGTTCGGCGGATAGTAGGCGTTGGAGACAGCCCCCGAGGCAAGGCTGCCGAGAATTCCCGAGTAATTCAGTTGCCAGCGGCCGTTGTCTCCTTTGCAGATCACCGCGTTGGCGACAGCGTAAAAAAGCCGGGAGCGGAAACTTCCGGTGCCTTTGTAGAAGTAGCGGGGGTCCTGCTTCAGTAGAGCGGGAAAAACTGCGCCGCTGAAAAATGTTCCGGTCAGAAGATCGCCGTAGGACGCACCCAGCCGCTTGCCGTAGCCCTGCGCGCCCTGGCCGTATCCGCCAAAGGAATTCTGCGCCTGCTGAAGCCCCGCCGAACCGGCTGTGAGCACCAGCGTCACCGGGTCAATATACGTCTTCCACGCCAGCTCGAATTTCTGCTTCGGCACGAGCGGGGCCGCATTGGGAACATAGCTCACGTAAAAATTGGGAATAAAGCCGAGCACGCGCTGCTGCTCTTCCTGCTTGATTTCAGCCTCCGCGATTTCCACCTGTGTTGCCCCGACGCGCACTTCCGTGACTGCGGTGGCCACCGCCAGAGTGACTTGCGGGACCGAATTGCTCTCACCCGCCCGGACGATTCCAGTCACAGTTTGCGTCGCGAAGCCCTCGGCTGTAATCGTGAGCTGGAATAGGCCAGGAGGTACGTTCGCAAAACTGAAATGCCCGTCGGAGTCAGTGAGCAACTCCTGGCTGGCGGGTGGATCTCCATAAGTGAGTTTCGCTCGGGCCCCAGCGACAACTCCGCCGCTTGAATCCACCACTGTTCCACTGATGCTTGCGGACGATTGTTGCGGCGTGCCGCCGCTTTCTGCTGGGGGAGCGCTCTCCGGTTGCTGATTCTGCGCCAGTGCAAGAGAGCTGCAGCACAAAATGCCGAGGCTTAATGCGAGAAATCGCCGCAGATGAATTCCCAACCCATGGGCCTTTCGATCGAATGCCATCTCAGATGGTTTCTTCCTTTAGGTCTGCCCCTACCACTCTACAGCCTATCCCCCGATATTGGACTCAACCGGCTGCGCTTCGGTTGTCTACGCTGCAAGCTCTGTGCTTATCCGGATGCAATCGAGCACACCCAATCTCCATCTTTGATGGATGGCCGGCGTCTGCGGTTTCACACAGTTCGTAGGACAGGCCTCCCGGCCTGTCCTCTTTCCTTCACGAATCCACCCGGCAGCCCCGCTGTTTGCGTTTCCACAAGTAATGTGCGATGAATCAGAGGAAGCTCCCGGTCATCGAAATAAGAAGCAAGGGAAGTTCAAACGAAGGCATGGCCCGCCAAACCAGCGAACGCACTGGCACGAGGACCCAAGAGCCCACGTCAACGGGAAAAACCAAAAAGTTCGACTGGAAACTTCTCCCCGACGTCCTGGCTCTGATCAAGCCCCGACGCGGCATCCTCGCCCTGGGGTTCGTCCTGATGGTGATCAACCGCCTGTCTGGCTTGGTGGCCCCGGCTTCGCTGAAATTTCTCTTCGATAACGTCATCAGCAAGCGGCAGGTGCAGTTCCTGATCCCCATCGTGCTCGCCGTGCTCGGCGCTACGCTCATTCAGGGCCTCACCTCGTATTCCCTCACCCAACTGCTGTCCAAATCTTCACAGCGGATGATCGCCGAGCTGCGCGCCAGAGTGCAGGCTCACATCGGCCGGCTCCCTATCGCCTACTACGACGCCAATAAGTCCGGAGCGCTCGTTTCGCGAGTCATGAGCGATGTGGAAGGGGTGCGAAATCTGATCGGGACCGGCTTGATCGAATTTGCCGGGGGAATCCTCACGGCCATCTTCGCCTTCGCCGTCCTGCTGCGCATCAACGCGACCATGACCTTGCTCGCGGTGGCCGCGCTGGTCATCTTCGGCGTGGCCATCAGCCGCGCCTTCAAGACCATCCGTCCCATCTATCGCGCCCGCTCGAAAATCAATGCGGAAGTCACAGGACGCTTGACCGAGTCGCTCGGCGGCGTCCGCGTGGTGAAGGGCTATCACGCCGAGGAGCGCGAAGAGAAAGTCT
The DNA here is from genome assembly GCA_035624115.1 of Candidatus Sulfotelmatobacter sp. Classification (GTDB taxonomy): domain Bacteria; phylum Acidobacteriota; class Terriglobia; order Acidiferrales; family UBA7541; genus Palsa-295. The sequence continues at coordinate 59,245 of DASPSD010000062.1, forward strand.
TTCAGGCGGGCGTCAAACGGCTTCTGGATAACGTGCTCAAAACCCTTACAGCCACTTCGCTCATGAGCTTGGCCTCCGCGACGCTGATGGGAGTCGTCAGCGCCGCCATTATGTACCTCGGCGCGCGCCAAATTCTTTCGGGCGGCATGACGCTTGGCACGTACGTCACTTACGTGGCGTTCCTGGCCATGCTCGTTGCCCCCGTAATGCAGATCGCGGGAATCGGCCCGCTCATCACGGAAGCGCTCGCCGGCCTGGAGCGCACGCGCGAGGTGCTCAACGAAAAGCCCGAAGACGAAAGCCCCGGCCGCACTCTGCACCTCGATCGCATCCGCGGCCTGGTCCAGTTCGAGCACGTCAGCTTCGCCTACGACCCGGCCAAGCCCGTGCTTCACGATGTCAACTTTGAATCCGAACCCGGCACGGTGACAGCGCTGGTCGGCCCATCCGGCGCCGGAAAATCCACAATTATCGGCCTGATCGCCGCTTTCTATGTCCCCACGAGCGGCCGCGTGCTCGTTGACGACGTCGATCTCGCACAGGTTCGCCTCGATTCTTATCGCACGCAGCTCGGCGTCGTGTTGCAGGAGACTTTTCTCTTCGACGGCACCATCCGCGAAAACGTCGCTTTCGCTCGCCCTGATGCAAGTGAAGAGGAAATCCTGGCTGCCTGCCGCATCGCCCGCGTGGACGAATTCGCGGAGACATTCCCTGAAAAATACGACACGGTCGTGGGGGAGCGCGGCGTGAAGCTTTCGGGGGGACAAAAGCAGCGTGTCTCGATCGCCCGCGCGATTCTGGCCGATCCGCGCATTCTCATACTCGACGAGGCCACTTCGAGCCTTGATTCCGAATCGGAAGCCTTGATTCAAGAGGGGCTGCGGTACCTGATGCGAGGCCGCACCACGTTTGTCATCGCCCACCGCCTTTCCACCGTCCGCCGCGCCGATCAAATTCTTGTCGTCGAAGCCGGCCGGATAATCGAGCGCGGCACGCATGACTCGCTCTACGCCGCCGGCGGCCGCTATTACGAGCTCTACACCAAACAGCACGGCCTTGAATCGAATCTCTTCCTGGCCCCCGGCGAGGGCGTTCTCGAGCCCGCCGAATCTTCCGAGGGCGAACCCGAGCAGCCTGCCGGCGCCGCCGCCAATCCCGATCTTTCGGACGCCATTCGCCTGATCCGCGGCCGCGACGCGTAGCCGCCGCCGTTTCCCGTAGGGGCACGGCATGCCGTGCCAGCGCCGCCGATTCGTGGGCGCGGCCATTCATTCCTCAGCGCCGCCACCGAGACTTTTGGAGTGCGGGAGCTTGCTCCCGCTTTGTTCTCAATACGTCCGCAACTCGCCCGAATGCTACTGCCGCAATTCCGAACCCGCGTCTTATGCTTCATTTGAAGCTTCCAATTTCAGGCTGCGTTGTTCGCACCCAGCCGTCTCAGGAGGGGCTCGGCCGAGCACTTGGCAAGCAGTGCGTGCCGATTCAAAACAAAGCGGGAGCAAGCTCCCGCACTCCAAAGTTCTATAGGGCTGAGCTTTGTGCCTATGGGCTGCCCGTGGATCAGAGGCGTAGGCATAAATAAAAAAGGACAGGCGAAGAATTCCCGCCTGCCCCGTCGAAGCTTGACCTGGTTCGAGCCGGCTCGCCGAGCCGCGAAATCAATTCGCTTCGGCGCCCACGGCGACGGCGCTCGATGCCGGCGCCTCTTCCGCCGCTGATTTCGCGCGCTCGATTTCGATCCGGCCTTTGAAGTAGGCGCCGTCCTCGATGCTGATCCGCGCCGTGGTGATGTCGCCTACCACCGAGCCGTCCTTCTTGATCTCCACGCGGTCGCGCGCGCGCAAATTGCCGCTCACTTTGCCGTACACCACCACTTCGCGCGCGATGATTTCCGAATTCAGTTGCCCCGTGCGCCCCACGGTGAGCCGCTGCCCTTGCAGCGAAATCGGGCCTTCCACTTTGCCGTCGATCTGTAGATCTTCCTCGCCGCTGATTTTGCCGTTGATCTGGATGCTCGCGCCCAGGCAGGCTGTGCTGCGGGATGCGGGCGCGCTCGGGCTCACGCGCTGGCCGGCCGGTGAATTGAATGTTGCCACCGTCGATCCCGGCCCCTGCGATGCAGCGCCGGGCAAATCATTTTGCTGCTTATTCCACATGGTCCCTCCCTCGGTTGAGCGAAAGCCTGGTTTCTTGTCTGGATGACCGCCGTGTGTTCACTTTAGGATTGGCAGCAAATCCAGGCAACGCTGAATTCAGCGGGATTTGCCCACTCAGGAACCCTGCCCGGAGGGACAGGCGAAACCAATCGAAGCTGGTGCCGGAGGAGGGACTTGAACCCACACGGCCTTGCGGCCACCGGATTTTGAGTCCGGCGCGTCTGCCAGTTCCGCCACTCCGGCGTGGAGAGAGATTTCAGCGTAGCATGGCCCCGCGCTTGCGCTCAAGACGCGCGGCTTCGGGCTTTGGTGTGAAATTCTTCCGGCTGGACGATCGCGCGGTACACATAGCCGCGGCCGATGACGATATCTCCCGCACTCGCTTCTACCTCGAAAACAAGAAAGCGCCCTCTCTGCTCCACCAGGCGCGCCGTAGCGCGCACAGTGGCGCCTGCAGTGAGCGCCTTCAAATGATCCACTTCAATTCGCGTGCCGACAGTGATCGCACCGGCTGGCAAATCGGGAAGAACCGCCTGGGCTGCCGCATGCTCCATCATTCCGATCATTGCGGGCGTCGAAAAAACCGCGGGCAGGCGCGGATCGAAGTGCGCAAGTGTCCACTCGTGGGGAACGACTCTTTCGACAGTTGCCTGGAGTCCGAGGCTCGGCCGATGGTCTTGGACTGGGCTGCGGGCGGGAGAAGCGGAAAGTTTCTTCTCTCGCGGGGCGCGCACTTTTGTATGGCGCTTCCGGGAAGGCGCGCGGCGCTTCATCTCGATGGCTCGCGCCCCGCCGTCCGAGGAAGGATGCGCAGCCGGCGCGGATCAAAGAAGCTCCGCGAGAATTCCGCCATGGTGATACCGAGCTGATTCCACAGCCGTTGCTTCAAGCTGCGGTAATCCTGCGAGCCGCTGAAAACGTCGCGGATCAGGTCGCGAAATGCCGGCGAGTAATTGAGCAGCTGCACCATCCGCGTGGTGATCGCGCCGCCCAGAAACGTGCCGCGAAAAAGTTTCCGCGCAATGTGCGCCGCAAACTCCAAATCCTGCGAAAACGCGGCTCGCAGCCGCTCGGGATACGCCTGCGGCTGGCCGTCGATCAACGCCTGCGCGAGCAATTCGCCCGACCGCAGCGCGTAGAAAAGCCCCTCGCCCGTGATGGGATCCACGCAAGCAGCCGCATCGCCGGCCAGCGCCCAGTTCTGCCCCACGATGCGCCGCCCGCGGAGCGTTTGCGCCTGCGGCGACGGCAGCACGTGGCTGTAAAGCCGCGCACCCTCCATCGGAATTTTTTCTTCTCTCACGAAATCCTCGAGATGCCGATGGAGTTGCTGGCTCGACGATTGCCCCATCTTCGCGCAGATGCCCACCGAAAGATGATCGGCTCGCGGGAACGACCACAGATACCCTTCAAATTTCCGCAGGAATTTAATCTTGATAATGTCTTCTTCGGTCGGCACGAAATATCCGAGCGTCATCTCGAGGTCGCCGCAGCCGAGCGCCGTCGTTTCCGGGAGCAGTTGATTGCGCGCTCCGGCGGCGAGCACCACAAAATCCGCCTCGCGCGATTCGCCGGCAGCCGTGAGAGCGGCGCGCGGCCGCTTCGTATCCACGCTCGTCACGCGCGTGCGAATCGCCGTGCAACCGGCCGCCACCGCCCGGTCGAGCAGCAGCCCATTCAGCACTTTGCGCGCGTAAATCACGATGGGATGGCTCATGTCGAAGCGCGCGCGATGCCCGCGGCTCGAGATCAGCTCCGCCGTTCGCACGATTTTCTTCGGATGCGGAGAATCCAGCAGGTAGGGATACGCTTCGATGGCCTTGTGCGTGAGTCCGCCGCCGCAGGGTTTTTCCCAGGCGAGGTGCTCGTCGAAAATGGTGACTTGGAACCCGGCGCTCGCGAGGCGCTCGCCGCACAGCGCACCGGCAGGACCGCCTCCCACAATGGCAATTTCTTTCATGGCCCCTTCAGTGGACAGGGTCAGGTGAGCGGAAACACGGCTGCAATGAACCAACAAGCGAGTATAGCACCAAACGTTGCGGCGGCCGTGGCCGACCCGGTGCGTAAGCGTAACGCATCGGTCGCCAGGCGTTGCAGGATCGAGAAGATCGCCAGGAATGTGGCCAGGATCACGACCAGGATTTCGCCGCTCGCGAGTTTGTAAACCTCAAAAGCACACGCACCCCATACCTCCAGCCGGAACAACAGGAAGATCCCGAAGCGCAGCGCCCGCCGGCCCCGGATGCCCACCGGTCCGAGCACCACTTCTTCCGCGTAGCTGTAAATCCACAGAAACGGAAACAGTACCGCGAAGCGCCACCAGCGCGCCGCGTTGAGCCAGGCGTCGTCGATTTGCCAGTTGAGCCACCCGCCGATGGCGAGAATCGTCGCAAATCCCAACGCCAGCGTGCCGATCAACCGCTCCAGCCGGAAGCTGTAGCTCGCCGCTGCGTCGCGCCCATTCAAGACAAGCAGCATCGCGCCCATCATGAAAAGCAGCGCAGCGAGGTAGTCGGCATGCAGCAGATGAATAAATCGCAGCGGCATCACTTGCGTGAGAATCAACACGCTGGCCAGCGCCGCAGCGGCAACCTCCACGATCGCCAGCCAGCGCGAAGGCCGCGGGTCGTCGATTTCCGCCCAATGCATCCCTGCCAATTTCGCCGCAAGACTGGCGCAAAAGGGAAATAGAAAAAAAAGTCCCAGCAAACCAAGCGCGGAGCCGGTTGCGGCGGGATCCGGCGGCCTCCGTGTCCCCACGGACGTCCTCACGTCCGCCGCGCCGGGATGAATCGCTTCCGCCGCCCACGTGGTGGAAAGCGCGATCACATGCGGATTCGCCAGCAAACTCGTGTGCGTCGCGTGCGGGGTGTGATCCAGTTCAAACGCGCGCAACTGAACGAAATCCTCGGGCTGAATCCGTGTGCCGCCCGCGACTTGCGCAAGGTCGCGCGCCACTTGCTTCAGGAGCCCGAGATCAAACTGCGCGCTGAACACGAGCAGGTTGGCAGGCATGCGCTGCGGCATGATCAAAGGCCCGGGCGAAATCGCGATGGTCGCGGCCATCGGATCGCGGTCGGCGCTGCGAATCGCGAGCGCTCCACCCATCGAATGGCCCACGTAAATTGTTTTCTTGGGATCGATCTGCCCGCTGTGCTCGAGCGATTCCGTGGCGGCCTCGGCGCAGTGTTCGGCGTGCGCGAAGGAATATGCATCCGTGCTCTCGCCGTGGCCGGGAAGATCGAACAGGAAAACGCGCCGCCCGCTCATCGCGAATTGCCTGCCGAGCGGCTGCATGATCCGCCGGTTCGCGGAAAGCCCGTGGAACACAATCGCCGCGCCATCCGGCTGCCTTTCCATGGGCGCCAGGATTGTCGCCGGAGTGCGGCATCCGCCTGCGGTGATCACCGTGTCTTCTCGCGAAACGCGCTGCATTCCGCGGCGGATGGAATTCGCGCCGAAAAGGAGGCAAGCGACTCCCGCAACGGCCAGAAATATCTCCCAGCGCTTCATCGCGCTCTCCGCGGAGCGCTGAGCCTGCGTGGTAGAATTGTGCGTTTGTGGACGAGCGCGCAGCCTTTGCGGAGGCAACGAAGGTGGGCAAAGTGGTTTCGCAAAGCGACCTGATTCTCCATAGAAGCCAGTGGAAACGCAATGGAAAGCGCGTTGTCTTTGTCAGCGGTGCTTTCGACTTGCTCCATCCGGGCCACGTGCGCCTTCTCGAACAGGCACGCGAGCTTGGCGACGTGCTTGTCGTCGGTGTCGCCAGCGACGCCGCGGTCCGCCGGCTATGGAATGCGGAAAACGCGTCTCCGAACGAGCCGGCAAGACCCGTGACGCCCGCAGCGGAACGAATGGAAATCCTGGCTGCGCTGGCCGCCGTTGATTTCGTTGTGGAATACGAGGAGCCAGTCCCGTCGAAGCTCGCGTCCCGGCTCGAGCCGGACGTGATTGCCGAGGGCGCTGCGCCCACCTCCGTTTCTTCATCAACACGAATGGAGCCGGCCGCTACCGGCGATTCGCGCCGCCCCATTCCGCTCGAGCCCGGCTACTCAACCTCCGAACTCATCAAGCGCATCAAACAACTCCACGCATGATCCTTCCGCTCGTATCTGAGCTTCTCGCGCGGGTCGGGCATCGTCCCTCGGTGGAGGAAGCGATTGATACGCTGCGGTCCGCGGGCGGTGAAGTGCGCCTCGCGGGCCTGACGGACCCCGCCAAAGCGCTGCTCGCACCCATCGCGGCGGCGGCGCTGGGCCGCCCGGCGATTTTTCTCGTTGATTCGAATCAGCGCGCCGAGGCTCTTCTAGAGCCCCTGCGATGGTTCTATCGCGCGGTCACCGGCAAGCCCGGCCGGCGCGTCGCCTATCTTCCCGCGCTCGATGTGCTGCCGTACGAAGACCGCTCGCCTCACGCGGAGATTCTCGAGGATCGCGCCGTCGCGCTGTGGCGCTTCGCTGCCGGGGAAGCCGATTTAATCCTCGCACCCGTGCAAGCCGCCCTCTGGCGCATGTGCGAGCCCGAGTTCTATCGCCGCCTCGCGCGCACGATCGAACGCGATCAATCCATCGCCCACGAAGATCTTCTCGAATTCCTTGCCGCCGCCGGTTACGACCGCCAGGTGACCTGCGAAATGCCCGGCCAGTTTTCCGTCCGCGGCGGAATTATCGATGTCTTTTCTCCCGAAGCAGCGCAGCCCGTCCGCCTCGAGCTTCTCGGCGACACCATCGAGTCCATCCGCGCCTTCGACCCGAACACGCAGCGCTCGACCAATCCCGTCGAACGCTGGACGCTTCTGCCGCTCGCTGAATTTCCCCGCCGCGCCGCCGTGCTCGAGCGCATGCGTGTGCCTTCCGATTCCGGCCGCGAGGACGGCTCCCCTGCCCCGGGCTTTTATCCCGGCTGGGAATTTCGTGCGTTTCTCTCGGAAGAGCGCAATTCCAATTTGCTCGGTCTGGCCTCCGAGCCGATCGTGATTGCAGACGAGCCCTCGCAGCTCGCCGTCGCGGCCAAAAAATTTATGGAAAAGCTTCACAGCGCATTTGAAAACGCTGAGGAATCAAGTGCGGAGCCTCCCGCACGCTACGTTTTCGCGCCGGAGGAATGGGAGCGAGCCGTCGCGAAAGTCCAGCGCCTGGGCCTCGAGCATCTTCCTCTCGGTGGCGCCGCAACGCCCGAGCGGGTGATGCAAAGCCTGCCGACTACGCGCTATCACGGCAATGTGCCGGCCTTCATGGCCGAAGTCCGCGGCCGGCTCGCCGCCGGCGAACAGGTGATGGTCTCGGCCGCCAGCACGGGCGAACTCGAACGCTTCGCGGACATCTGCCACGAGTACGAATTGCCCTATCGCATGGGCGAGCTGGAAGAAAACGTCACCGTCGCACGGCTTGCCGAAGAAGCGAGCGGCGGCAGCCTGGCAGCAATGGTCCTGGTAAAAGCCCCGCTCGATGAGGGCGTCGTTTTCCCGGAATCGAAGCTGGCGCTCTACGGCAACGCCGACCTCTTCGAAACGCTTCCGGCACAGCGCCCGCGCGCGCGCCCGAAAACCGCGAGTTTCTTCAGCGATTTTTCCGATCTTAAGCCGGGCGATTTCGTTGTCCACGTGGACCACGGGATCGGCCAATTCGACGGCCTGCGCCAGGTGTCGGTCGAAGGCGCGAGCGGTGAATTCATGCTGCTGCATTACGCCGAAGAAGCGAGGCTTTATGTTCCGCTCGCGCGGCTCGACCTCGTCCAGAAATACCAGTCGCTTGGCGGCGCCAAGCCTTCGCTCGACCGCCTCGGCGCCGGCCTGTGGGAAGCGCGAAAAACGCGCGTGCGAAAATCCGTCAGCGACATGGCCGAAAAGCTTCTCGCGCTTTATGCCGAGCGCAAAACCACTCCCGGCCACGCTTTCCCGGTTGATACGAATTGGCAGCGCGAATTTGAAGACGCCTTCGAATTCGAAGAGACGCCGGATCAGGACCGCGCCATCGTGGACGTCAAGCGCGATATGGAATCGCCCCTGCCCATGGACCGCTTGCTTTGCGGCGACGTCGGCTACGGCAAGACGGAAGTCGCCATGCGCGCTGCGTTCAAGGCGCTCGAAGATTCGAAGCAAGCCGCCGTACTCGCGCCCACCACCGTCCTCGCCTTCCAGCACTATCAGACTTTCCGCAGCCGGTTTGCAGCGTTCCCCGTGCGCATCGAAATGCTCAGCCGCTTCCGCAGCGAAAGAGAGCAGAAAAAAATCATCGAGGAGATCGAATCGGGAAAAGTGGATATCGCCATCGGCACTCACCGGCTGCTTTCCCGCGATGTGAAGTTCCACGATCTCGGCCTGCTCGTGGTGGATGAAGAGCAGCGCTTCGGCGTGGCGCACAAAGAACGATTGAAAGAGCTGCGCAAAAACGTGGACGTGCTGATGATGTCCGCCACTCCGATTCCGCGCACGCTGCACATGTCGCTCGTCGGTCTGCGCGATATGAGCGTGATCGAAACGCCGCCGAAAGATCGCCTGGCGATCCAGACCACCGTGGCGCCTTTCAGCGAAACTCTCATCCAGCGCGTAATCGAAGAAGAAATGGCCCGCCAGGGACAGGTGTTTTTCGTACACAACCGCGTGGAATCCATCGCTTCGCTCGCCTCGATGATCAAGAAGCTGGTTCCCCGGGCGCGGGTGGTGGTAGGCCACGGCCAGATGCGCGAGAGCGAGCTCGAAAAAGTAATGCTGAAAATCATCCGCGACGAAGCGGACGTCCTCGTCTCCACCACGATCATCGAGAACGGGCTGGATATCCCGCGAGCCAACACGATCCTCATCAACCGCGCCGATCGCATGGGTCTTTCGGAGCTCTATCAGTTGCGCGGCCGCGTCGGGCGCTCGAACCAGCGCGCCTATGCTTACCTGCTCGTCCCGCCGGAAGGCTCGCTTTCTCCGGTCGCCCGGCAGCGCCTCGCGGCTCTGAAAGAGTTCAGCGACCTCGGCGCCGGATTCCGTATTGCCGCCCTCGACCTCGAATTGCGCGGCGCCGGCAATCTTCTTGGCCGCGAGCAGCACGGCCACATCGAAGCCGTCGGCTTCGACATGTACTGCCAGATGATGGAGCGCGCCGTGGCCGAACGCAAAGGCGAAGCCGTCCAGCCCGAGCGACGCGCTACTCTCAACCTGGGCCAGGAAATCCGCATCCCGCCCGAATACATCGAAAGCGAGAATTTGCGTCTGCGCATTTACAAGCGAATTGCGGCGGTCACTTCCGACGCCGAGCGCGAGGAAGCCCGCCGCGAACTCCAAGACCGTTTCGGCCCGCCGCCTCCGGCTGTCGGACGCTTGCTTGAATATGCCGTATTGAAAGGCCTCGCGGAGAAGCTTTTTGTGGCTTCGATCGACCGCCGCGGCGACCAGGTGGCTATCAAGTTCTACGACGATACGCCCCTCGGCCCCGAGCGGTTGGTGAAATTGATCCGCAAGCGCCGCGGCCTCAGCCTCGATCCCACCGGCGTGCTCTGGGTCGATTGGAAGGGCGAAGATGGCGGGGCAATGGCGGCGGCGAGAAACGTATTGCTCCAACTACAATCGTAGCGTTAACATTCCCTGCGAAGGATGCTGATGAACAACACAACCGCGTTGCGCTTTACACTTCTCCTGGCCCTTAGCCCGGCTCTCCTTGCGGCTCCGGGCCTTTCGGCTCAGTCCAAATCGGATAAATCGGTCGTCGTGGAAGAAATCGTCGCCCGCGTGAACAACGACATCATCACTTTTTCCGACTTCCAGAAGGCGGATGCCACTCTGCACCAAGAAATCTCGCAAGACTGCCAGAACTGTCCCCAGGACAAGCTGGAGGCACTGTACCGCGAGCGCGCCAAAGATCTTTTGCGCGATCTGATTGACCAGCAACTGCTCATCCAGCGCGGCAAGGACGAAGGCATCAGCGTCGAAGCGGAGGTCATCAAGCGCCTGGACGACGTCCGCAAGCAGAACAATCTCCCGAGCCTCGATGACCTAGAGAAAGCGGTCGAGGGCGAAGGGCTCTCCTGGGAAGATTACAAGGCGCAAATTCGCAATAGCCTGCTTACACAAAAGGTGATCCAGCAGGAGATGAACAGCCGGATCATCATCGGAAATGACGAAGCGCAGAAATATTACGACGAACACAAGCAGGAATTCGTCCGGCCCGAGCAAGTGGTTCTTGCGGAAATTTCTCTCAGCACCGAAAACAAAACGCCTGAAGAAATTGCCGCAGTTCAAAAGAAAGCGGAGGACTACTACAACCGCATCGTGAAGGGCGAAGACTTCTTCGAGATCGCCAAGCGCTACTCCGAAGGCGTCACCGGAAAGCAAGGCGGAGAAATCGGCACGTTCAAGCGCGGCGAGCTTTCCAAGCAGCTCGAAGACGCCACCTTCAGCCTGGAAAAGGGCGGGATCACTGAGCCGATCCAGACCAAGACCGCTTTTCTGATCCTGAAAGTGCTGGACCACTTTCAATCCGGCCAGCAGCCGTACGACAAAGTCCGCGAAGAAATCATGAACCGCATCTACATGCAAAAAATGCAGCCGGCCATGCGCGACTACCTCGCCCAATTGCGCGAGCAAAGTTACGTGATGGTGCGTGCCGGTTTCACCGATACAGCGGCCGTGCCCGGCGCGAGCCTGATTCAGGAAGTTGCGCCCACGCCCGACGCGCCCCAAAAATCCAAGAAGAAACTGCCGAAGCCGAAAGTCAGCAGTTGATGAAAACGCACTACGTGTCGGATTTGCGCGACGGCCAGCCCGTCACATCGCTTTTCCTCGTGCGCGAAAAGGAGATTCGCACGTCGGCGCGCACGGGCACGTCCTGGCTTCAGCTCGAGCTCGCCGATCGAACAGGGACGATCCCCGCGAAAATGTGGGACAACTTCGACGCCATCTCGAAAACGTTTGAGGCCGACGACGTCATCCAGATTCGCGGGCGCGTGAAGGTGTTCAACGGACAACGAGAGCTCACGCTCGAGCAGGTGATTCCCGCCGCCGAGCGCGATTACGACCTCGCGGATTTTCTCCCGCACACGAAATACGATGTCGAAAAACTGTACGCGGAACTGCGCGCTGCGATCAGCGCAATGAAAAGCCCCTGGCTTCAGCGATTGCTTGCGAGCGTAGTGGATGACTCCGCGATCGCGCCGAAGCTCAAGCGCGCGCCCGCGGCCATGACGATGCATCACTCCTACCTCGGCGGATTGCTCGAGCACGTCGTCAGCCTCCTCGGACTCTCGCGCGACCTCGCCGCGCACTATCCCGAGCTCGATGCCGATTTGCTCCTCGCCGGCATTGTCCTTCACGATATCGGGAAGATCGACGAGCTCCGCTACACGCGCGCGATCGACTACACCACCGAGGGCCGCCTGCTCGGCCACATCTCGCTCGGCCTCATGCTCGTGCGCGACAAAATCAAGGCGATCCCGGATTTCCCTGCGCCGCTCGCCGTGCTCGTCGAGCATTTGATTTTGAGCCATCACGGATCTCACGAATTCGGCTCGCCCGCGCTGCCGCAAACCCGCGAGGCGGTCGCGCTGCATTTTCTCGACGATATCGATTCGAAGATGGCCGCCATGCGCGCGACTCTCGATGCTCCGGCGGGCGCCGATGAATGGACCGAGCGCAACCCCTCGCTGCGGCGCCAGCTTCTCCGCGAGGATGTGTTCCTTGCCGGCGAAATCCCGGCCCGAGCAAGCTCGAACGGGCCCAATGTAACGGGCGGCGCCGCAAAAACCGCTCAAAAAAGGTGAGTCTGGAAAATGCCTTCGCCTCGCCGCGCCGTGCTCGATCTCGCCCCGCTCGAACTCGACTGCCTCAACACGCTCTGGCCCATGGGCGAAGGCACCGTGCGCGAAATCCGCGACGCGCTGGCAGCGCGCCGCCCTCGCGCCTACACAACAATCATGACCATCATGGACCGCCTCGCGCGCAAAGGAGTCGTGGAGCGCCAAAAAGTGGGCCGCGCGTATCGCTACCGCCCAAACCTTTCCGCCGAAGACGCGCGCGCTCATGCGCTCTCCCAGGTTGTCGAAAATTTCTTCGGCGGCTCGGTGGAAGCACTGCGCGCCCAGTTGGCCGGCGGACTTGCACCGTCATCGTCGCCCAGCGTGAGCACAGCTTCTTCGCCCCGCGCCCGCGCCGCAGCCGCCAGTGCCGCCGCGCCTGCCCCCTCGGCGCCGCCAGCCGCGGCGATCGCATCGCCTGTGCGCTCCACGCCGGTGAGCCAAGCCAGTGGCGAGCCCGCATCTGAAACCGAACGCATCGACGACACCCTGCTATAATCCATCGAAGAGAAGAAAGTATGAGGGTGTAACCTCGAAATTTGGTTTCGGAAGGGCACGGCTTCAGCCGTGCCGAAAAGGGCTGGCTCCTCAGGGGTTGTAACCCCTGAG
>DASPSD010000074.1:0-28473 GCA_035624115.1 Candidatus Sulfotelmatobacter sp.
GGCGCCGGCGGCATTCGCGCCCCAAATGGCGGCTCTCCGGTCGCCTACGGCTCCCTGCGCGCCGCCATTTGGATCCCTGTCCGATGAGGTTGTGATGTAAACTCTCTCACTCGCCGTGGCACAAAAAGTCGGTCCGGTCAGGGGCGAGCCGCGGTGAACGGATTCACCTATGATTTTTTCAATCGCAACACTCGGAAATTGAAAATTCGCCTAAGTCCTTTCCTCTCAGCGTGCAAACCATTTCCAATCGCAACAGCCAGACGGTGGATTGCAATTGCAGATCTTCCGCCCTCCCGAAAATGGAATCTGTTGGGCCTGGCTTCGCCTCCGGCGAAGCAGAGAGGCCTGGCGCAATCCACCGGTTGCGCTGGCCCGCCTGAAGGCGGCGCCGGCAAAGCGGTCGGGACGCAAGAAACGCGCCGCTGCATAACCGTAGGAGGGCGGGGTTTTAACCCCGCCGAAAAGAGCGTCGGCGAGCCCACTTCCGATTGCGCAGCTTTACAGTTTGCGGAAAAAGTGCCAAACCACCTTCCTCAGGGGCTGAAGCCCACTGATCAGACGATGCTTATGTCGGAGCTGAAGCTCCGACCCCCTATCGGAGGGGCTTTTTCCGCAACCTGTTTACCCGCGCAGGTTTTCGTCGTTGGATGTTCACTGATCACCACTCACTACTCACTGATCATCGCCTTTCTAATCGCGAATCCGCGATTAGAATTCGATCTAAGCCATTTGCAACCAACCACTTCAAAATTTCTAATCGGCTCAAAACAGGGGGGTGCAGCAGCGCAAAAGCAAAGAGAAAGCGAAGAGCCGGCAGGATGCCGGCGCTACGACGGCCAAGAGCAGGTCAAAGGCGGGCGAGTCGAGCCTCGCCCTAACAAAGCGGCGTCCCTTCGGCTTTGCTCGGGACACGCAAGCCGCCCTTCGACTTCGCTCAGGACAAGCCGCACTCCAGAAAGGCAAAGGCGAAGAGAGATTCTTCGGCCGCGGAGGCGGCCTCAGAATGACGACGGAAGTGCAAGGGCGCCAATCGGGACTTGCCCGTCCGGCAGGCGGGGATTGGCGCTCCCAGGGAAGGCAACGGCGAGGGCAAGAGCCGGCAAGATGCCGGCGCCCCTCGGCACTGCTCGGGACAGCCACAGATTGTGGCTGCTACAAAGGCACGGAGCCAAGACGCCGATCGGGAGACCCTTCGGCGAAGCTCAGGGCAAGTTGGCGTTCCCGGGGAAAATCAGGCGACGGGGGCTTTCAGGGTGTCGAGGGCGGCGATGTGGGACTTGAGAGTTGCGGCGGAGGCTTCGAGAGCTCTGCGCTCGAAGAGGCTGAGCGGGATTTCGAGCACTCGCGCGATGCCCTGGCGATTGATGATCGCGGGAAGCGAAAGCGAGACTTCGCCGAGCCCCGTGGATTCGGGGACGCGGCTCGAAACGGTGATCACGGCATGCTCGTCGCGGAAAATCGCGCGGACGATGCGCGTGAGCGCGGCGCCGATGCCATAGTAAGTGGCGCCCTTGGCGCCGATGATGTCGATGCCGGCGGTGCGCGTCTCGGCGGCAATTTTTTCGAGCGCGTGCTCGTCGTAGGGGAGGCCGAGTTGGCGGCACAGTTGGTCGAGAGGGACGCCGGCGATGCGCGCCGAAGAGGCGACCGGAATCTGGCTGTCGCCGTGTTCGCCGATGATGTAGGCGTGGACGTTGTCCGAGGCCACGCCGAAGCTATAGGCGAGGCGCCTGCGGAAGCGCGCGGTATCGAGCGAAGTGCCCGAGCCGATCACGCGGCTGGTGGGGAGTCCGGACCACTTCCAGACGGCGTAGGTGAGCACGTCGACCGGATTCGAGGCAATCAGGAGGATGCCCTGGGGATTGTGGCTCATGATTTCGCGGACGATGTCGTGAAGCATCGCGGCGCTCGTTTTCAAATCGTCCAGACGCGATTTCAGGCCCGCCTGGCTGGCGCCGGCGGTGATGATGATGACGTCGGCGGTGCTGCACTCGCCGAAATCGCCCGCGAAGACGCGCGTGCCATGCGTGAACACTTCGGCGTCGCGCAGGTCCTGGACGTGCCCTTCGGCGAGGCGCTTGTCGCGATCCACCATGACGATTTCGGTGGCCACTCCGGACATCAGCAGCGCGTAAGCGGCGGTGGAACCGACGAAGCCGGTGCCGACAATTGCGACGCGCGGAGACCAGCCGCGTGGCGGCGTTTCCTGGGAAGAGCTTTCTTGCGTTTGCATGGGATCGGCTTGAGGCAATTCAACCTCCAATTCGCGGGAACAGGCGCCGGGGGCGGGCTGGGCGCGGTACGTCAAAAATTGTACATGGTTTCTGGTTCTAGGAATGGGGTGCAAGGGCGGATATGGGGATTGCCCCTAGTTCCAATTCGGGAATGTGGCCGGCTTGGCGGCCTTCTGATTAGGAAAAAGCACGGCGTGTCAACCGGTGGGCTTGCGCCTATCTGGTATAATGGATTTGGAATTTTAGGCGGCTTGGCCGCATAAAGGCGGAGGAACGCGAAATGGTTCAACTAACCCCGGTGGCAGTAACGAAGGTGAAAGAAATTCTGGCGCAGCAAACCCCGGTGCCGACGGGCTTGCGCGTGGCGGTGGTCGGCGGCGGCTGCTCGGGCTTCAGTTATCACATGGCTTTCGAAAACCAAGTGAACGAAGCCAGCGACAACGTGTACGAATTCGACGGCCTGAAAGTGCTGATCGACCAGATGAGCGAGATGTACCTCGACGGCGTTTCGATCGATTACATCGAGACGATCGAGGGCTCGGGCTTCAAGTTCAATAACCCCAACGTGAAGAGCACCTGCGGCTGCGGCAGCTCGTTCAGCGTCTAAGGATTTCTCTCCATGAGTCCGAGGCTCCCCGAGGCGAATGCTTCGAGGAGCCTTTTTGCGTTTCAGAGATGAAGAGATGGCCCCTATAGTGAGTCGAAGCGGGCTATTGACTTTCGCTTTTTGTTCGCCTACACTTCCCCGCCGCGTTGCAGCGACATCCTCTTGGAGGCAAACATGAGTCTGAGCGAAGCGCTTCTCCCCGAGTTCGACCGGGAAATGGCCAACACGCGCAAGACGCTGGAAAGAGTTCCCGAAGGAAAATTCGATTGGAAGCCGCACCCGAAATCCGGCTCGATGGGCTGGCTGGCTTGGCACATTGCAAGCGTGCCCTCGTGGGCGGTCGAGACGATCGACAAGGACGGCTTCGACATGGCGCCGGGCGGAGTGCAGTTCGTGCCGCCTCCGCCGCCGAAAACGGTGAAAGAAATGCTCGCCGAATTCGACAAAGGCGTCGCGAGCGCGCAGAAATCGTTGGCCGCCGCGAGCGATGCGCATCTGCTGAAGCCGTGGTCGTTCTTGAATAATGGGAAAGCGATGTTCACCATGCCGCGAATCGCCTGCCTGCGAACCTGGGTGATGAATCATCTGATCCATCATCGCGCGCAACTCAACGTGTACTTGCGGCTCAACAACATTGCGGTGCCCGCGATTTACGGCCCGTCAGCGGACGAAGGCCAGATGTAGTTCGCTCGGCGAATATCCTCCCGGAGGCCGCCGCCTCCGGGAGCATTTGCCCGTTGAAGTGAAGCGGTGCTGCGACGGCGAATTTTTGCGCGCGACTTGTCACCGCTCTGCCGATTCTCGTATGCTAGATCGCGCTCATGAAGATCGCGCTGGCGCAGTTCAACCCCACCATCGGCGATTTCGAAGGGAATTCAGCCCGCATTTTGGAAATGGCCGCCGAGGCGAAATCCCGCGGCGCGGATTTGGCGGTGTTTTCCGAGCTCTGTTTGTGCGGCTATCCGCCGCAAGACTTGATCGAGCGGCCAACGTTTTTGCGGCGCAATCTCGACTCACTGGCGGCGCTGGCCAAGCAGATCGCGCTGCCTTCGGTGGTCGGCTTTGTCGGCCGCGCGCAGGACGACACAGGAAAGCCCGTCGCCAATTCCGCGGCGCTCATTGCCAGCGGCCACGTCCAGTTCGAGCAGCGCAAGATGCTGCTGCCGACCTACGATGTGTTCGACGAGTCGCGCTACTTTCAGCCGGCGCACACCCAATACGTCTTCCCGCTCAAGCCCGAAATGCTGGGAATCACGATTTGCGAAGATTGTTGGAACGACAAAAATTTCTGGGCGCAGCGGCTGTATGAGCGCGATCCCGTGGCGGAGCTCGTGAGCAAGGGCAGCACCGTGCTGCTGAATCTTTCGTCCTCTCCCTACACGATCGATAAGCGCGCGCTGCGGCACGACATGCTGAGGAGTCTTGCCTTCCGGCACAAGCGGCCCGTGGTTTACGTGAATCAGGTGGGCGGAAACGACAGCCTGGTTTTCGACGGATCCAGCGTGGCCTTCATGCCGGACGGCCGCATGGGCGCGCTTTGCAAATCCTTCGAGGAAGACCTCGCGCTGTTCGATGCGGAGACGGGCGAGGGCGACATCCGGCCGCAGCCGGACGATGAATTGGCCGCGGCGTATCAGGCGCTGGTGATCGGGACGCGCGATTACGTGCGCAAATGCGGCTTTCGAAAAGTGGTGATTGGACTGAGCGGCGGGGTCGATTCCGCGCTGGTGGCGACCATCGCCGCCGATGCGGTGGGCGCGGAAAATGTGTGGGGCGTGGGCATGCCGGGCCCCTATTCGTCCGAAGGCAGCCTGCGCGATGCGCGCTGCCTGACAAAAAATCTGGGCATTCAATTTTTGGAGATTCCCATCTCGGAGACGTTTGAGAGCTACCGCCAGGCGATGGCCCCGATTTTTGCGGGCCGGGCCGAAGACGCCACCGAAGAGAACCTTCAGGCGCGCATCCGCGGAAACGTGCTGATGGCCATTTCGAATAAGTTCGGGTCGCTGGTGTTGAGCACCGGCAACAAGTCGGAGATGGCCGTAGGCTACTGCACGCTGTACGGAGATATGGCCGGCGGGCTCGCGGTCATTTCCGATGTGCCGAAGTCGATGGTCTATGCGCTCGCGAACTATGCGAATCGCGCGCGGCCGCGCATCCCGCTCTCGACGATCGAAAAGGCTCCGTCGGCGGAATTGCGCCCGAATCAACTGGACTCCGATTCCCTGCCTCCCTATGAAGTGCTCGACAAGATTTTGAAGGCGTACGTGGAGGATTTGCACAGCCCGGAAGAAATCGCCGATCACTACGAGTTTCCGCTCGAGCTGGTGCGCTCGGTGGCGCGGCGCGTCGATCAAAACGAGTACAAGCGCAAGCAGGCGCCGCCCGGATTGAAAATCACGTCGAAAGCGTTTAGCGTGGGACGCCGTTTTCCGCTCGCGCAGAAATTCGAAGTCTGATCGCGGAGCCGGCTGCGCACTTTGCCTGAACCGTCCGCCAGGAGCGGAGGGAGGAACCAACCAGATGCGGAAACAAATTCATGTGGGCGGGATGATGGCAATGCTCTTCGCCGCGGCGCCCGTCTTTGCACAGGCGCCTGCGTCCGCGGCGCCCCCCGCCGCAGCGGTTTCACCTGAGGAGGCGCAATTCCTGAAATCGTCCGAGGAATTCATCCGCAAACTTTTTGCCTGGGGGCCTGCATTCCAGGTGAAGCTCGGACCGCTCGCGCCGTCGGCGTCCGCAGATTTTTACAGCGTGCCGTTGCAGGTGAGCTTCAACGGACAATCCGATTCCGGAGTGATCTACATCAGCAAAGATGGCAAGACATTGCTGCGCGGCGAGATGTTCCCGACCGATGCCGACCCGTTTGCCGAGACCCGCGCGAAGGAACATCCGGGGGGCAATCCTTCGAAAGGCCCGGCGGATGCGCGCGTCACGGTAGTGGAATTCAGCGATTTTCAATGCCCGCACTGCCGGCAACTCTACGGCGCCATGAGAACGTTCGAGCCGAAGTACCCGCAGATTCGCGTGGTGTTCAAGGATTTTCCCATCACCTCGATTCATCCCTGGGCCATGACCGCGGCACTCGGCGCACGGTGTGCGTACATGCAATCTCCCGATGCGTTTTGGACTGTGCACAACCTGATCTTCGAAAATCAGGAGGTGATTTCGGCAGCGAATGTGTGGGAGAAGCTGCTGGAATACGCGGGGGCCGCGTCGCTCGACAAGGACGCGTTTAAAGCGTGCCTGGCCTCACCCGAGGCGCAGAAAGCTGTCGATGCCAATATTGCCGATGGCAAGGCGCTTCAGGTCGGCAGCACGCCGACGGTCTTCGTGAACGGCCGGCCGGTGATTGGCGGCGATCCGAACACGCTGCAGCAATACATTGAATACGAGCTGGGCGCACAAGGAACTCCTGCGGCCGCACAGCATGCTCCTGCTGCGAAGCCCAAGCCGAAGCCCTGAGCAGTTTGTTAGGCGCTGATCTCCACGGGGACCCGCGAGTAGTACGCAGGCTTTGTGCGTGTATTGAAAACAAAGCGGGAGCAAGCTCCCGCACTCCAAAGTTCTCAGAGGCCGTGCAGCGAATTTGGACTGCGCCGCGGACACTGGCAGCGCGGGCACGGCGTGCCGTGCCCCTACCAAACAGCCGGGCGGACCCTGCGCTGCAACAAGACCTGCCTTCCTCGAATCCCTACATCGCTTCGAGCTAGAAGATTTTGACGGCGAGGTCGCGCGGGCGCGGGCCTACTTGAATTAACGTGATGAGGCGTGGGGTGGGCGCGTTGGCGCGAATTACGGCGAGATCATTCGAGGCTGCATCCACGACGAGCAAAATGTCGCCGCCGGGAGTGAGCCGGCTGGTGCGGGGCTCCTGACCGACCGTGATCGGGCGGCCGACCTGGCGAGTCTCGATCGCAATGGGCACGATATGGGCAGCCGCTGAATCCGAAACGTAAAGACGCTGGGCATCCGGCGTCGTGGTTCCCGCCACCGGCGACATTCCCACAACCATGAAATCCCCGACTTCGTTGGTCTGCGTATTCACCACAAGAAGCCCGTGCGCGCTGCTCGAGGGGATGTAAAGCTCGCCTCCATCCGGCTTCAGAATCAAATCGTCGGGCGCGCCTCCAATCGCGAGATTTGCGAGGAGTTCGGTGCGACGCAAATCCACCACAGAAATCTGATTCGAACTTCCGGAGGTGACGAACGCCTTCGAACCGTCGGGCAGAATCGCGATTTGCTCGGGCTGCGAAACCACGCCGACAACTCCGCGCGAGGCGAGCGACGCGGCATCGAGCAGCGAGAGCGAATTGTCGTCGCGGTTGGTGACCACGACGGTCTTTCCATCGGGCGTGACTCGCGCGATCCACGGATGGCGTTCCGCGGGCCCGCGCGCAACCACGGCGCGGGAAGCGCAGTCGATCGCCACAATCGCGTTTGCGCCCGAAGAAGCCACGTACGCGCGCCGGCCATCCGGCGAAAAATCCAGCGCATACGGCGCGGCGCCAACGGGGATGCGCGCGGCAATTTGATTGGATTTGGCATCGAGAATCCACAGGTATCCGCCCGCCGAACTCAGCCCCCAGATTTCGTTCCTCGCGGGGTGCGCGCGAACGCCGCTCGGCCCTTGCCCCACGAACACAGTCGTAACCGGCGCGAGCTTCACGAGGTCGACGACCGTCAAAGTGCCATCGCCGGTGTTGCCCACGTAGGCCATCAGATGCAAGCCCGGCCGCAGGAACGACGGGCGCAGCTCGAGCGCCAGTTCGCGCGTCGCCAGCGCTCCCAGAAGTACGAGGAGGAAGGAGAGCCGCCGGTTGAGGCGCAGCTTCATTCAGTTGAGAGTGCGATTCAGGACTGCGGCAATTTGCCGGACTTCGCGGATCAGTTGGTCGAGTTCATCAGGAAGGATGGATTGCATGCCGTCGGAAAGCGCGCGGTCGGGATCATTGTGAACTTCCACCAGCAGTCCATCGGCGCCCGCAGCCACTGCCGCCCGCGAAAGCGGCAACACTTTCTGGCGGCGGCCGGTGCCGTGGCTCGGGTCCACCACGATCGGCAAGTGGCTGCGGCGCTGCACCGCGGGGATCATGCTCAAATCGAGAGTGTTGCGCGTGTGGTCGGAAAATGTGCGCACGCCGCGCTCGCACAAAATCACGTTGTAGTTCCCTTCGGACAATAGGTATTCGGCGGCCATCAGGAATTCGTCGAGCGTGGCGGACATTCCCCGCTTCAGAAGCGCCGGCTTGGGCGAGCGCCCCGCGCGCTTAAGCAGCGAAAAATTTTGCATATTGCGCGCGCCGATTTGGATTACGTCCGCATATTTTTCCACCAGGTCCACGGATTCATTGTCGATCGCTTCGGTGACGATGCCGAGGCCGAACCGGTCGCGCACTTCCGCCAGAATTTTCAAGCCGGGCTCGCCGAGTCCCTGGAAGCTATAGGGCGACGTCCGCGGCTTGTAGGCGCCTCCGCGAAACAGGCGAGCGCCGGCGGCTTTCACGCGCTCGGCCACGGTAAAGGCTTGCTGCTGCGACTCGATCGCGCACGGCCCGGCGACCATGGCCACGGCGGGCCCGCCGAAAGTGACATCGCCGAGCGGAGTCTTGATCCGGACGACAGTGTTCTCTGCTTTGGCGTCGCGGCTCACCAGCTTGTAAGGCTTGCTGACCGGGATACATTCGACCACCCCGGCCATGGCTTCGAGCGAGCCGATATCGATTGCGCCGGTGTTGCCGGTAATTCCGATCGCGGTGCGGAGCGAGCCTGGAATCGGGTGGGCTTTCAATCCCAGCGACTCGATCCGCTGGCACACATTGCGGATCTCCTGTTCGGTCGCGTGAGATTGCATCACCACCAGCATGGGCTCTCCTCTGAGAGACAGCGAGCCCACGAGTGTACTGCAACGGAGATTACGCCTGCAAATCAGGCCTGAAAGCCTCGCGCAATCGGCCGAGGCGCGGGCGTTGCAGACGAATCCGGGACTCGCCGGTTGCATCTAAAGCGGAAAACTGCTGTTCGGGGAGGATTCGAATGAAGGGACTCAATGAGCCGGCCGGAAAACGGGAGATTCTTCAACGCCTCGAAGACATTCATCCCGATAGCCCCCGGCAATGGGGCAAGATGACACCGCATCAAATGATTTGCCACTTGAGCGACGGCTTTCGCATGTTCATGGGCGACAAGAAAGTGGCGCCGCAGCGGACGCCGATCCCCCGGTCACTCCTTCGGTTCGTGGCGATCTGGGTTCCGTTGCGCTGGCCCAAGGGCTTCCGCGCGGCCCCGGAACTGGATCAACAGAAAGGCGGCACGCGCCCGGCTGAATTCGAGGCGGATAAACGACAATTGCGCGGTTTGATCGAGCGCTTCACGCGGACTCCGAAGGACTACACCTTCCAGCCTCACCCGCATTTTGGGCAGCTATCGGAACAGGAATGGATGCGGCTGGCCTACCTTCACGCCGACCACCATTTGCGGCAATTTGGAGCCTAAATCAGGACAACCCGAGCAGAACATTGGCTTGAGGCTCGGTCGAGATTGTGGGCGGCGTTTCCTCACATTGAAAACAAAGCGGGAGCAAGCTCCCGCACTCCAAAGTTCTCGCTGGCGGCACATCGAGAAATTCGGTCCCACCAGATCTCAATAACGGTTCAACTACGACTGCTGCGAGCGGCGGATGGCGACCCATTCGAGGAAGCGTTCCAGGCGAGCGCGCTCGCGCCAGAGCAGCCGGAAGAATTTCCTGGCCGTGAGATCGGCGGCTTCCGGACCGAAGAACGTTTCCAGGCGCCATTGGATGTAAGGAGAACGCCAGGGGCAGAGGCGATAGCCTCGGGAGATGATCCAGTAGTAGTGGAGGGCGTTCAGCATGGGAGGAATGAAAACCGGAACACCTGCATCCTGGATTGAGGGGCCCGTCGCGAGGGCGGCTTTCGCCGGTACCCGTCGCGGAGGTCGCAGGAGCACAGCCTGAAGTCTGTGCCACTCAAAGCCAAGGCTGTGCCACTCTGGGGTGATAAAATTCCGGGTGAAAGAGCGGCGCGGAAATGACCGAACCAGCCAGCGCGGAAGACCACTACTTTGCCGGAGTCGACTTCTTCGGCGAAGGGAAACTGGAAGAAGCGATTGCGGAGTATGCGGCCGCGCTGGAACTCGATCCGAAATTCGCCGATGCGTTGCATGGGCTGGCGCAAGCATACTACGCCCGCCAGGAGTTTGACCGCGCGATCGAAACGGCGCGGAAGATTCTCGATCTCGATCCCGAGGACATTCTGGCGTGGACTTCGATTTCACGCGCCTATCAACACAAGGGCATGGTGCCGGAAGCCGAAGAGGCGGGAAACAAAGCGCGCATCCTCGGATGGAAACAGCAGTTGCGCGAGCAGAAGGCGAAACCGGAAGGTGGCGGCGGATGAAACGGAAAGGGCCGGAGAAACGATCCGGCCCTTTGCGCTGAGCTTGCGAGTGCAGCGCGGTTAGAGAGCGCTGCAAACGGATTTGACTTCGGTGTAATTTTTCAGTACTTCGTGGCCCATTTCGCGGCCCCAGCCTGACTGTTTGTATCCCCCGAAAGGAAGCGCGGCGTCGAAAACGTTGTAGCAATTGATCCAGATGGTGCCGGCCTTGATCTTCGAGGCAATGGAATGCGCTTTTTTGACGTCGCGGGTCCAAACGCCCGCGGCGAGTCCGTACATCGTGTCGTTGGCGCGGGGGATGATTTCGCCGGCCTCGCTGAAGGGAATGGCGGTGACCACGGGGCCGAAGATTTCTTCCTGGACCACTTTCATGTTGTCCCGGGTGTCGACGAGCACAGTGGGCTTGACGAAGTAGCCTTTGTCGCCGTGGCGCGAACCGCCGACCACGGCCTTCGCTCCCTCTTTGAATCCGGAATCGAGATAGCCGCAGACGCGGCGGAGCTGCTCTTCGGAGACGAGCGGGCCGAGTTCGGTGGCGGGATCGAAGCCCGGGCCGACGCGGATTTTCGCGGCGGTTTGAGCGACGCCGTCAACGACCCGGTCGAACACTTTCTTTTCCACGAAGAGCCGCGAGCCGGCGCAGCAGCACTGGCCCTGGTTGAAGAAGATGGCCATCGAGGAGCCGGGAATCGCGGCGTCGAGGTCGGCATCGTCGAAAATGATGTTGGGCGATTTTCCGCCGAGCTCGAGCGAAACTTTTTTCAGGTTTCCGGCGGCGGCCTGGAGGATGAGCTTGCCGACTTCGGTGGAGCCGGTGAAGGCGACTTTGTCAACGTCCATATGGGCGGCGAGCGCGGCTCCGGCGGTCTCGCCGTAACCGGGAACGATATTGACCACGCCGTCGGGGAAGCCGGCTTCGAGGATAAGTTCGCCGAGGCGCAACGCGGTGAGCGGAGTCTGCTCGGCGGGCTTCAAGACAACGGTGCAGCCGGTGGCCAGTGCGGCGCCGAGTTTCCAAGCGGCCATCAGCAGCGGGAAATTCCAGGGAATGATCTGGCCGACAACGCCGATCGGCTCGCGCACGGTGTAAGCGTGATAGGTTCCGGGCCGGGCGAAGGACATCGGAATCGTGTTGCCTTCGATTTTGGTGGCCCAGCCGGCGTAGTAGCGGAAATGCTCGACGGTGAGCGGCACATCCGCGGCACGCGCGACGCAAAGAGGCTTGCCGTTATCGAGCGATTCGAGCTGCGCGAATTCTTCGAGGTGCTTTTCGATCAGGTCGGCGAGCTTCCAGATCAGGCGGCCGCGCTCGGAAGGGGAAATGCGGGACCAGGCGCCGGATTCAAACGCAGCGCGGGCGGCCTTCACGGCGCGATCGATATCTTCGCGATCGCCTTCGGCTACATGAGAAAGAATTTCGCCGGTGGCGGGATTAAAAGTCGGAAACGTTTTTCCGGAAGCCGCTTCGACCCACTTGCCATTGATCAACATTTTCTGCTTGCGGGCGACGAAAGTGGCTACGGACGGCTCCGGCTGGATTGCGGAAGTTGCAGTTGCCATGGTGGTTCCTCCTTCTTGGGAGATTCACGCAAGAAAATTGTCATTCGGGTTCGCGATGGGTGACGAATTGGGGGTCGAATGCTGCCGGCAAAGGAACTGCGAAGGAATCATGCCGTCACCCCAAGTGATGCGCCTGCGCGGCCACCTCGGATGATAGGCCCGCCGGGTGGACTCTGGCAAGAGCCGGGAAAAGTGTGTCAGGCCGGAGAGAGCTGCGCGAGCGCTAGATCGGATACGGCGTGGGGGTTCGGCGGATGGTGATCCAGCGGAGCTCGGTAAACTCTTCGAGCGCGGCTTTGCCGCCGAAGCGGCCGTACCCGCTGGCCTTGACTCCGCCGAAAGGCATCTGGGGCTCGTCATGAACGGTTGCGCCGTTGATGTGGCAGATGCCGGTTTGGAGATGTTCGGCAAGGCGGAGAGCTTTGTTGACGTCGCAGCTGAAGACGGCGCTGGAAAGCCCGTACTCGGTGTCGTTGCCGATGCGCAGAGCGTCGGCGGCGTTTTCTGCAACCACCACGGAGACCACCGGGCCGAACGATTCCTCGGCGTAGATGCGCATGGCGGGAGTGACGCCATAGAGGACCGTGGGCGCGTAGCACCCGGCTTCGGCCTTTCCGCCGCAGAGGACTTTCGCGCCCTTCGCGACCGCGTCGGCGACGAGCTCTTCGACGCGCGCCATGGCGGTGCGGTTGATCATCGGCCCAATCTGCGTGGTGGGCTCGAGCGGATCGCCCACTTTGAGGGCAGCCGCTTTGGTGGCGAGTTTTTGCGCGAATGCCTGGGCCACGGGCCTTTCGGCCACGATGCGCTCGGTCGACATGCAGATCTGGCCGGCGTTCAAGAAGGCGCCGAAATTCGCGGCGGCCGCAGCAGCGTCGAGATCGGCGTCTTCGAGAACGATCATGGGGGCTTTGCCGCCGAGCTCGAGCAGAACGCGCTTGAGATGCCGGCCGGCTTTTTCGGCGATGATGCGGCCCACTTTTGTGGAGCCCGTGAAATTCACGCGGCGGGTTTCCGGATGGGCGATGAGCTCGTCGACGACTTCGGCGGCATCGGCGGGCGCGTTGGTGAGGACGTTCAGCACTCCCGGGGGAAAGCCGGCTTCTTCGAATACCTGCGCGATCGAGAGATGCGTCCCGGGAGATTCTTCGGAAGCCTTCAACACGACGGTATTGCCGTAGGCCGCCGGCAGCGCGACGGCGCGCATGCCGAGAATCATGGGCGCATTCCAAGGAGCGATGCCGACCACGACGCCGACGGCCTGGCGCGTGGCCATGGCGACCGTGTCCGGCAAATCCGAAGGGATCACTTCACCAACCAGGCCGTAAGCCTGTGCGGCGGCTTCGCGCAGCAGGCCCGCGGCAAATATGCAATTGAACATGCCCCAGCCGAAGGTTTCGCCGGTTTCGGCCGCAGTGGTGCGGGCGATCTCGGCCTGGCGGGCGTCGAGGACGTCGGCAGCTTTGAGGAGCAATCGGCGGCGGGCAGCGGGAGGAGTGGAACTCCACGCGGGGAAAGCCGCGGCGGCGGCTTCGATGGCGCGGCGCGCGTCTTCCCTCTTGGCGGCGGCGACATTCGAGGCAGGCTTGCCGGTATAAGGGTTCAGCTTTTCATAGCTGGCGCCCGCGGCAGCGTTAGTCCATTCGCCGTTGATGTAAAGCTGGAGACGCTTCGCGGCTTCGGGGCCGGCGGTCGCGGCTTGCTGGGTCATGTGAGCCTCCGCGGGGAAATCGAGTATATGGCAGGCGCGGGAACTTGCGTCAGGAAAATTCGCGGCTTCCGGCGGTCAAGTTTTCGGGAGTTTCAACTCGGCGGCGGCAGAAGTGAAGAATTGGCAGGTGATTTCTTTCGCGGCGGCCTCCATCATTCGTTGTCCCACCGACGCGATGGGGGCCGTCGGCGACAAGAGATTCGGCACCGGGGAGCAGCTTTTGCAGGCGCTCCGGGTCGGTAAGCAGGAGCCAGACCTCCTCGGGCGTGCCGGGCAAATGGGAGTGGCCCTCGATTTTCATGGCAAACGGCTCATCGGGTGCGCCTGCATCGATTGCCCTACCTGGCCATCGCTCGCTCGATCGCCAGGTTGAGCGCGCGGCGGGCATACACGCCGGCCATTTCGCGGCGATACTCGGCGCTGGCGTGAAGATCCGAAAGCGGCTCGACGCCGTGAGCGACGCCGTGAACCGCGGCAGCCAAAGTTTTTTCATTCGCCGGTGCGCCGCGCAGCGATTTTTCGACTCCGCCTGCGCGATAGGCTTTCGCAGCAAGACCTGTGATCCCCAGGGCAGCCTGTTCGATTTTTCCCTTCGCGCTCACGGCAACGCGCGCGGCTGCGCCCACGATGGCGAAGCCAGAAGCCGGCTGATACATCTTGCAGTAAGCGGTGCCTTCGCGCGCGGCGAGCACCGGGACGCGGACCTCCGTGAGAATTTCGCCCGGGCGCAACTGTGTGGTGAGCAAATCAACGAAAAATTCCCGCGCGGGAATTTTGCGTTTGCCGCTCGAGGAAGTGGCGATGATTTCGACGTCGAGCGCGAGGATCGCTGCAGGATAGTCCGCGGCCGGATCGGCGTGGGCAAGCGACCCGCCGAGCGTCCCTCGATTGCGCACCTGGACGTCGCCGATCTCGCCGGCGCTCTCCGGAAGCAGCGGGCACTTTTCGCGCAGGAGCGCGGAAGCGACCACTTCGGCGTGTGTGGTGAGCCCGCCGATGAGGATTTCACCCGATTCCTCGCGGATGTAGTTCAACCCACGCAAGCGGCCAAGCGAAACGATGTAGCGAGGCGAAGCGAGCCGAAGCTTCATCAGCGGCAAGAGGCTCTGGCCTCCTGCTAGGATTTTGGCTTCGTCGCCGTGGCGCTCCACCAGGCGTAAAGCTTCTTCGAGACTTTTCGGCGCCGAGTATTCAAAGGGCGCGGGAATCATCACTTCCTCCGGGCCTTCGCCTTGGAACTTTTTCGCGAGGCGGCTTTCGGCGGCGCTTTAGCGGATTTCTTCGCGGCCGCTTTCTCCGGGGGTTTTGCGGATTTCGAGGCTTCGTGAATCAGCCGCCAGATTTTCTCGCGCTTGATCGGGAGATCCACGTGGCGGACGCCGAAGGGAGCGAGCGCGTCCACGACGGCGTTGACGAGAGCAGGAGTCGCGCCGATCGTGCCGGCCTCGCCCACTCCCTTCACTCCCATCGGATTTACAGGCGAGGGAGTGACGGTGCGGTTGGTCCTGATGCGCGGGATATCGTGCGCGCGCGGGATGGCGTAGTCGGTGAATTCGCCGGTGATGAGCTGGCCTTCGCTGTCGTACACCGCTTCCTCGAACAGCGCCTGGCCCACCGATTGAACGATGCCGCCGTGCACCTGGCCGTCGATGAGGAGCGGATTGATGGCGTTGCCGCAATCGTCCACGGCGAAATATTTCTCGAGTTTCACGTCGCCGGTTTCGGGATCGACTTCCACGACGCAAACGTGCGCGCCGAAGGGAAACGTGAAATTCGCCGGCTCGAAAAAGTGCGTGGTTTCCTGGCCCTGCCCGTGCGTCGATGAGCCCGTGAGAATATTCACTTTGCCGGTCGGCTCGATGCGCACGGTGGCCGATTCCCATCCACCGGCGGGCATCGCGCTCGACGGACCCATGGCGCAAATTTCGACGTAGGTCGAAAGCCCGATCCCGATGTAGCGGCCCTTCCGCCGGAGCGCAGCCTGCTCGGCGCGCAGCTTCGTGTAGCCGGACATCTTGAGGACGACGGCGAGCGACTTCTGATAATTTGCGCTGTCGTACGTGAGGCCCGTGGGAACCGCGTAGGGAAAATCTTTGGGCTTCGGGAAATTGATGCGGCGGACTTCGACCACGTCTTTCTTCAGGTCGTGGGCCACGAGGTCCATGGCGCGCTCGATAAAATACGTCGCCTCCGGACGCCCCGCGCCGCGGTACGCGTCGGTGGCCATTTTGTTCGTGAGCGCGCCGATAATTTCCATGCGCACTGCGGGAATTTTGTAGCTGCCGCAGATCATCAGCCCGGTGAGCGTGGGAATCATGGGAGTAAGCAACTGATAGTAAGCGCCGAGGTCGGCGATCACGCGGCAACGAATGCCGAGAACGGTGCCGTCGCTTTTCGCAGCCACGTCCATGTAATTGATTTCGTCGCGGCCGTGGATGGTGCACTGGAAATGTTCGCGGCGCCCCTCGATCCATTTCACGGGGCGCTCGAGGCGAATCGCGAGGTGCGCGGTCAATGCTTCTTCTCCATAGACATTGAGCTTGGCGCCGAATCCGCCGCCCACTTCGGGCGCGATCACGCGGACGCCATCCTCCGGGAAATTCAGCATGGCGGCGATCTGCGTTCGCGCCAGATGAGGAATTTGCGTCGAAGTCCAAATGTTGAGCTGGTTTTCGCCGGGAATATATTCGGCCACCACGCCGCGCGGCTCCATCGGGACGGGAATCAGCCTCTGATTCACCATGCGTTGCGAAACGATTTTCTCCGCCGCTTTGAATGCGCCGGCCACGTCGCCGCCTTCGAGCTCCCAGCGATACGAAACGTTGTCTTCAAATTGGTCGTAGAGGCGCGGCGCGCCCTTGGCAATCGCTTTTTCGGGATCGACCACTACGGGCAGCGGCTCGTACTCCACTTCGACCAGGTCAACGGCGTCGCCGGCCGCGTAGCGGTCGCTGGCCACCACCACGGCCACCGGCTCGCCCACAAATCGCACCTTGTCCGTTGCCAGCACTTC
Source organism: Candidatus Sulfotelmatobacter sp. (assembly GCA_035624115.1). Classification (GTDB taxonomy): domain Bacteria; phylum Acidobacteriota; class Terriglobia; order Acidiferrales; family UBA7541; genus Palsa-295. The sequence goes on from DASPSD010000074.1 coordinate 16,544, forward strand.
GCGAAACGCCGGCTTCATATCCGGAATTTGCGCCGCGCAGGGGATCACGCCAATCACGCCGTGAAGTTCGGGGCCGGTGACCACGGCGACGGCTCCCGGCGCCGATTTGGCCTTGGAAGTATCGATCGAGCCGATGCGGGCATGCGCATAAGGACTGCGAACGACGGCCATGAAGTGCGTGCCGGGCAATTGAATGTCGTCCACGTAGTGCGAGAGGCCTTGGATCAAGCGCGGGTCCTCTTTGCGCGTCATCGGCCGGCCGATGTATGGCGATGCCGGGGCCATCGAGCTCCTCCCCGCCCTGCGAATCCCAAAAGGCTAGCGCTTCGACTTTTTCATTTTCTTCGCGGCGTAATCGATTGCGTCCACAATGTGCTGATAACCGGTGCAGCGGCAGAGATTCCCGGAAATCGCTTCCCGGATTTCGCTTTCGCTCGGACGGGAGTTGCGCGCGAGCAGAGCCGCGCCGGCAAGAATCATTCCCGGCGTGCAGTATCCGCATTGGAACCCATGTTTTTCCCAGAAACCTTCCTGCACCGGATGGAGATTGCCGTTGCCCGTGTAAGTGGCGGCGAGCCCTTCAATCGTGGTGATTTCGGAACCATCCGCCTGCGCCGCCAGCATCGTGCAGGATTTCACGGCTTTCCCGTCGAGAAGCACCGTGCACGCGCCGCACACCGACGTCTCGCAGCCGATATGCGTGCCCGTGAGTCCCAGCGTATCGCGCAAGTAATGGACCAGAAGCAGCCGCGGCTCGATGCTCGAGCGATGTTCTTTTCGGTTCACACGGACTTCCACATCGACGGCCATGATTGCCTCCGGACGCAGTGGGCCTGCGGTGAACTCGCCTGGAAAGCACTGCGAGAGCCGCAGCAAGTTAACCCTTCGCGGAAAGAAATTCAAGTCGGCGAAATAATCATCATGCAATACTGGTCTCCTGGCAGGAAGCCCAAGGAATGAGCGATGATGCAAGACGATCCTGAATGGAGAGGAAAAGAGCGGGCGCCCCCGGCTCGGCCGCCGCTCGCTGAAATGCTGCGGAATGCCGCGCGCCGCCGGTGCCCGAATTGCCGGATCGGCCCGATCTTCCAGCGTTGGCCGAACAAAATGCTGGAAAAGTGCCCGCACTGCGGGCTCGGGTATTTCCGCGAACAGGGTTACTTCATCGGCGGGATGATCTTCACCTACGGGCTCACGGCAGCGGTGTTGCTCGCTGCGTTCCTTCTCGGGCTGCTGATTCCGAATCCCCCGGCAATTTCACACTGGGGACAATTCGGCCTCTGGGTCGCGCTCGGCATACCCGTGATGCTGCTGTTGATGCCCTTCGGCTACAGCCTATGGCTCAGCCTTGATTTCTGGCTCGAGCCCTGGAAGCCCGAACGCACCCGCTGAATTCTCTCACTATCCCGCCCGCGCTACGACTTGATCGTCAACACCGGGCAAGCTGCCCCGGCAACGATTCGCGACGCCTTCGTGTGCGGAATGTTGCCCGCCAGGTTCTTCCGCGGCTTTGCGCCCATGACGATCAAATCCGCGTCGATCTTCTTCGCCAGCTTGAGGATTTCCTCCACCGGCTCGCCGATGGCCAACAAGAACTCCGGCTTGCACCAGAGGTCGGCCTCGACCGGCAGAAGTTCATTCAACTGGCGCACCACATGCTCTCGCTTTCGCGCGACGGCTTCGGTGGAATACCCCTCTAGGTAAGGAACCACGTTGAAGAGCGTCAGGCGCGCGCCGTTCTCCTGTGCGAGCGAGAAGGCAAAGGCGGCTTCGCGCTCGGCGCCGGGCCCGAAGTCCGTGGCGAAGAGAATGTTCTTGAACTCCTCTTCTCTGGGAACTTCGGCCTTGGCTGAGGGGCCGACGGTCAAAACCGGAAGCCGCGCGTGGCGGAAAATCTCCTCCGCGCCCGATCCGATCACCAGTTTCTTGATTCCCCCCGCCCCATGCGTGCCGACCACCACGAGGTCAATGTTGTTCTGCTCGACGAGCTTCTCGATCGTCGGCCAGAGCGTTCCCTCTTCCACGATCTCCTCATGAGGGATGCCCCGAAGCTTGCCCGATTCGAGCAAGTAGCCGAATTCGAGCTCGGCCTTGTTGCGGAGTTTTTGGATCGACGAGATCGCCAGCTCCGGCGCCACCATGGGATACGCGTCCACATTGACCACGTGGGTCAAGAAGATGTGCGAATCGTAGCGCCGTGCGATGGCCAGGGCATAATCCAAGGCTGTGTTTGATACCGGGGAGAAATCCGTCGCCACGAGGATATTGGCAAAGGAAACCTTCTTTCCCGGTATTGGCTTCGTTACTGGCGTTGCCATTGATACCTCCCCCCGGCGTCCTTCCCGGAAAGGCTCCCGTGAGGACCGGACATCACCTCTCCCGAGCAGCCGGGTGCACTATCGAGCCAGATTTAGACCCATTCGGCTGCTGCATCCGTGCGGGAAACCACACATAGTGGTGATGGGCGTCACAGGAGGGCTGAAAGGCTGAACTATTGGCACGGAGTCAACTCGTGCCGGAGGAACACCAACCGGGGAGAGTCGGGCGACCGCCAAAACCCCATCTGGCTTTCTTCACATCCACCATCTCGAACGCGTCAATCGCGCCGACCGAGTCAAGCCTCGGTCGAGTGCGTGGCTTTTGGCAGGCGAACACGGGCCCAAAGCGGCGTCAAGCCGCCGCACTCCGAAAAAGCGCAAGACAGATTTTTCATATCAGCTATTTCCTCGCGGGTGGAGTCATTTTCCCGGCCTAGGAAATCTGGCGGACCCACACTCGTTCGGTTGCAGGCTTGCCGAGATAGACTTTCTGGCGGCGGCGCCCCGCAACCGAAATCTCCATGGTCTGGTCGTATTCGCGGTCATGCACGCGCAGGCGAGCGCCGGGGCGGAGTTGAAAATTCTCGAGAAAATCGAGGAACTTCGGATCCTTTTCATACACGCGCAGAACTTCATACGATCGCGCGACATCCGCATCAGACAGCCGGACAGCCCCGTGTTTGCGGCGCAATTTGGACATGCCGCCGAAGAGCGGCACGCCGTGCGGGCAGCGACTGTCGCGGCCGAAGCGCTGGAGCAGCAGTTCCTCCACTTCCGGCGAGATGCCGTGCTCGAGCCGCTCGGCCTCTTCGTGCGCGCGCGACCAATCGACGCCGATCACTTCGGTGAGCAATTTTTCGGCGAGCCGATGGCGCAAGACGAGGTGCTGCGCGATTTCTTCGCCCTTCGAGGAAAGCTCGATCCGGCCGCCGCGGCGTACGCGCAGATATCCGCTGCGGGTCATGCGCTTGAGCGCAGCGGTCACCGCGGGCGGAGTTACTCCCAGGTCCTCGGCCAGGCGCGCGCTGATGGGCACCTGTTCTTCCTGGACAATTTCCCAAATGGCTTTGAGGTAGTCTTCCTGGGAGACGCTGGTTTTTTCGCGTCGCATCGTTGCGCTGCTTCTTGCGCGGCGGGCGAGTACCTGGCTGCTGAGCCGCTACCCCGTGTCGCTCAGCCTGCGGAGCGGAGCCGCGCCGCCAATTCCGCGACTCGCGCTTCGATATCATCGCAAATGCGGCGGTAGGTTTCCATATCTTCGCCGTAGGGGTCTTCCACGCGCCAGTCTTCGTAATTCAAATTCCCGAAGAGTGTGTTACCGGGGATTCCGGACATGTTGACGACCATATCCGGAGGCTGAGGAATCGAATCGTCGTGAAGCCCTTTGGAGAATTGGCCGTCGGAGCGGACCCCCCGCTCGCGGAGGACGGCGTGCGTGCGATTGGCAACCACGCCGAGCGGCGCGATCCCGGCGCTGGAGGCCTCGATCACGTCCGAAGCCGAATGGCGCGCAACCGCCTCCGCAATCTGGCTGCGGCAGGAATTCCCCCAGCAAACGAACAGGACGTTTTTCTTTTTGCGCACTTAGGAGTGGCCGTTGCGGGCGATCTTCAGGAAATATTCGTGCACGGCGGAATCATTCGTCAATTCCGGATGAAATGTGGAGGCGAGAATCCTTCCCTGCCGCACAAGCACCGGGTGGCCGTCATCCCGCGCGAGGACTTCGACGCGTTCGCCCGTCGATTCAATAATGGGCGCGCGGATGAAAACCATCTCGACCGGCTCGGCGCGCAGACTTGTCGGCGTGGAATGAACGTCGCTCGCGAGCTGGCGGCCGTACCCATTGCGTTGCACGGAGATATCCAGCAGGCCGAGCGACGCTTGCGAAGGGCCGTGAACTTCCCGCGCGAGCAGGATGGCTCCGGCGCAAGTGCCGAAAAAAGCTCCGCCGTTCGCGGCAAATTTCTTCAGCGCTTCGAACAGGCCCTCTTCCGTCATCACCTTCAGGTGCGTGGTGCTTTCGCCACCCGGAAGGATTACCCCCGTGAGACCGGAAAGATCCTCGGGGCGGCGGACAAAACTGTACGGGACGCCGAGCCGGTCGAGAACCTTGGCGTGGGCTTCGTAGTCGCCTTGGATGGCTAGAATGCCGATTTTTGTGGGACTGGCGCTCATTTTCGAAATTCCGTTTCGCTTCAGGCTGCGAAAGGCGGACAGGCCGGGAGGCCTGTCCTACCAGCCGCGCGTCTGGAGCAAATCCTTTTCTTCGAGCTGGCGGACGTCGAGGCCTTTCATGGCTTCGCCCAGCTCTTCGGAGGCTTCGAGAACGGTCTTCGCGTCCTTGTAATGCGTGGTCGCCTTCACGATGGCGCGGGCGCGCTGCGCCGGGTCGCTCGACTTGAAAATGCCCGAGCCGACGAACACCGCCTCCGCGCCAAGCTGCATCACCAGCGAAGCATCCGCCGGCGTGGCGATTCCGCCCGCCGAAAAATTCGGCACCGGCAGTTTCCCGTGCTTGGCCACCCAGGCGACGAGCTCGAACGGCGCGCCCAGCTCTTTCGATTCGTGCACAAGCTCTTCTTCGCCCATCGTGGTGAGCTTTTTCATCTGGCCCACGATCGCGCGCATGTGCCGCACCGCTTCGACGATATTTCCGGAGCCCGCCTCGCCCTTCGTGCGGATCATCGCAGCGCCTTCCGCGATACGTCGCAGAGCCTCGCCAAGATTTCGCGCGCCGCAGACGAACGGAACTTTAAAGCCGTGCTTCCACACGTGGTGCTCTTCATCGGCGGGGGTGAGCACTTCGCTCTCGTCGATGTAATCCACTTCGAGCGCTTCGAGCACCTGCGCTTCGGCGAAATGCCCGATGCGCACTTTGGCCATCACCGGAATCGATACTACCTCCATGATTTCGCGGATCACGCGGGGCGCAGCCATGCGCGCCACTCCGCCCTCTTTTCGAATGTCCGCCGGCACGCGTTCGAGCGCCATCACGGCGCAGGCACCCGCGTCCTCGGCAATTTTGGCCTGGGTGGCATTCGTGACGTCCATGATCACGCCGCCCTTCAGCATTTCGGCCAGGCCGACCTTCACGCGCCAGAGATTGTTGTTCATCAAGTCCATCGTCATTCTCCCTTTTTGAATCCCAAGATTTCGAATCTCACGCGGCGCCCGGCGAGTTCGCCGCATCGGCGCCGACGGCTTCCGGCCGGTTGATGACTACGAAGCGGCCTTTGCCCCGCGCCAGCACTTGGCCCTCCGCGTCGCGAATCTCCGCGGCATGAAACAAGCTGCGGCCCCTTTGCTCTATTTCGCCTGCCTCGATAAAAATCTCCAGCTCGACCGGGACGGGCTTCACGTACTCGATGGTGAGCTCGGCTGTCACGGCCCGAACATCGCGAAAGCGATTGAGTTTGCCCATCGCTTCATCGAGCAGCAGAGCGATGATCCCGCCGTGCAGATATCCTTTGCCGCCCTGATACTCGGCGGCGAGCTGGAAGCGGCCGCGAATCTTGCGACGCGCATCATCCTGCTCGAAGGCGAGCTTCATTCCGCGAGGATTCGCGCCGCCGCAAACGAAGCACCAGTTCGCCGGATTCGGTTCCAAAAGCATTCTTCGTCCTGACCGCAGCGCGGCCCCTAAATCAGCGCCACGCGCGAGGGCAATTCGCCGCGCGCTCCCCTTTGCCGCTTGCGGAACTCCACTTTCAGCATCTCGCCCAGCATCTGCACGCCGCGGGCGATTTGCTTTTCGTCGAGCCCCGCAAATCCCAGCCGCAAAGTGTTGGGCTGCGGATTTTGAATGTAGAAATAACGTCCCGGCACGAAAAGCACTCCGCGCTCGCGCACGTGAATCAGCAGTTCCGCCGCATCGAATCCCGCCGGCAGCGTGACCCAGATGGACATCCCTCCTTCGGGGCGCGTCCAGGTGGTTTCCACCGGCATGTGCTTCTCAAACGCTTCCTCAATCGCTTCCAGGCGCGAGCGATAGACCTTTTTCATTCTCGCCAGATGCCGCGCCAGAAGGCCGCGCCTGACAAACTCCGCAAGCGTCGCTTGCGCGAGCTGATCGGTGTGCAGGTCGGTGGCCTGCTTCACCAGGCGCAGCCGCTCGATGGCGCTTTCCGGGCCGATGCACCAGCCGACGCGCAGCCCGGGAAACGCAATCTTGGAAAAGCTGTCGATCTGAATCACGTTCCCTGTGCGATCGAGCGACTTGAGCGACGGCACCGGATTGCCGCGCAACCGCAAGCGCGCGTAAATTCCGTCTTCCACCACAGGGACCTGATAGCGAACGGCGATCTCGAGCAGGCGGCGGCGCTCGGCCAGTGGAAGAGTCGTGCCCGTCGGATTGTGAAAATCCGGAGTGACGAGAATCAGCTTCACTCGATTCTGCATCAAGGCGGATTCGAGCGCTTCGACATCGAGGCCCTGATGGCCCGTGCGCTTCGGGTCCGTTTCCACTCCCACGGCCAGCATGCGGATTCGCGCGCCCGCAAAAATGGCGATCGCTCCCGGATAGGCCGGATTCTCGAGCGCCAGCGAATCCCCCGGCCGCAAGAACGCTTTGCAGAGCAGGTCGAGTGCTTGCTGGCAGCCGTCGGTGATCAGCATCTGCTCGGGACGAACGTTGACGCCTTCTTCCCGCAGCATTTCGATCAGGACGCGCTTGAGCGGCTCATATCCGTCGGTGGAGCCCTGTTGCAGCACGCGCCGGCCTTCGCTGCGCAGCACCGCGTTGCAGCAGCGCCGGATGTCTTCCACCGGGAAAAACTCCTCCGAGGGCCGCGCAGAAACAAACGCGATCGCGTCCGGCGGAATCACGGGCATCAGCCGGCTGAGCCCCTCTTCGCCGCGCTCGTCGGCAAACAAGGCTTCCCAGCGCATGGAGCCGCCATTTCCATTCGTGCGCGGGGGCGGAGTGAATTGCTTCACCGGAGCGCCGCAGATGAAGGTGCCGCGGCCCACATGGCCCTGAATCAGGCCTTCCGATTCCAACTCGGCGTAAGCGTTGGCGACGGTGGTGCGATGGACGCCGAGCTGGGTGGCGAGTTCGCGGCTGGCGGGGATGCGGTCGCCGGAGCGCAGCTCGCCGGAATGGACCAGGGCGCGCAGTTGATCGCGCAATTGCACGTACAGCGGGATGTGGCTTTCGGGCTGCAAATGAAGTGGCAACATTGGCTCTTTCCTGTAGGCCATTATCCACCCAGAATTATAAGTGTAAAGAGCCAATTTGTCTTGAGCTCGCCCGCGGGATTCCAATGCGGCGGCGCCAACGCACCTTTGGGTTTGCGCCGCCGTTTGTGTCCAGCGGAAGCCCGGGATGCCGCCGGCAAGAGTCACCAAGCGGAAATTCCGGTTTCTGGGCCAGCCGCCTCCATGTTAGACTTTTCCCCAAGTTCTCTCAGCGTTCTTCCGTTGCGAAATATGAAAGCCCCGGGCGCTCACGCCGAGGATCGAGAGATGCCGTCGCTGCGCGGCCGCGTTGAGGTTTGTTCCTGCCTGGACCCGAGGCCGAATGCAAGGGCTAAAAACCGGGCCAATTTTTGGAAGTCTGCGTTGGCGGCGGCCTGGCCCGGGATTCTGGCATTTGCATTGAACGCTCCTTCCCTGCCGGCGCAGACCCGAGCCGGACCGCCCCCGCGCGCCCTCGTTACCCAGCCCATCGATGAAGCCCAAATGGTTGCGCTCAAGGGGAATACTCGAGCGGAGGCGAACGCGCAGAACGATCGCGGCGCGGTAGCCGATGCCCTCCCGATGGAGCACATGCTCCTTCAGTTGCGGCGCCCTCCCGAACAGGAAGACGCGCTCGAGCAGTTGATCGATCAGGTCCACAAGCAAGGCTCGCCGAACTTCCACCGATGGATGAGGGCGCGGCAGTTCGGGCAACTGTTCGGCCTGGCGCAGCAGGATATCGACGCCATCACTCGATGGCTGGAATCACACGGGTTTCAAATCAACTTGGTGTATCCCAGCCGGATGGTCATCGATTTTTCCGGCACGGCCGGGCAGATACGCGCTGCCTTCCGCACCGAGATTCACGCGCTCGAGGTAAAAGGCGAAAAGCACATCGCCAATATGCGGGATCCCCAGATTCCGGCCGCGCTGGCCCCCGCCGTCGCCGGCATCGTTTCGCTGCATGACTTCCGGCCGCACCCGATGTCCCGAATGCGTACATCGCAGCCGGACTATACGTTCACTCTGGATGGCGAGAAGGAGTACGCAGTTGTTCCCGCCGATCTCGCCACGATCTATGATTTGAATTCGCTCTTCACCGCAGGCACTTCCGGCCAAGGCCAAACCATCGTGGTCATCGAAGACACCAACGTCTTCAGCACGTCGGACTGGACCACTTTCCGCTCGACGTTCGGCCTCTCGAGCTTCACCTCCGGAAGTTTTACGCAGGTTCAGCCGGCGCCGCCGACAGGCTCGAACAATTGCACGTATCCGGGCGCGAATGGCGATGATGGAGAAGCAATCCTGGACGCGGAGTATGCCAGCGCCGCCGCACCGAGCGCGGCCATCGAGCTGGCGTCCTGCGCCGACACCGCAACGACGTTCGGCGGCCTGATTGCCATCGAGAACCTGATCAACTCGAGCAGCCAGCCGCCGGCCATCATGAGCATCAGCTACGGCGAGTGCGAGGCGCTGAACGGCGCCGCGGCCAACTCGGCATACGGCAGCGCCTACCAGCAGGCCGTGCTTGAGGGCGTTTCGATTTTCGTTGCCGCGGGCGACGAGGGCGCCGCCAGTTGCGACGCCGACCAGAACATCGCGACGCACGGGATCGGCGTCAGTGGCTTCGCTTCCACGCCGTATAACGTCGCGGTGGGCGGTACGGATTTCAGCGACACCTTCTCGCGCACGAACGCTACATATTGGAATTCCACGAATACGTCCACGTTCGGCTCGGCGAAGTCCTACATCCCGGAAATTCCGTGGAACGACTCTTGCGCCAGCGTGCTCATTGCCACGATCGAAGGTTATGCCACCACTTACGGCTCGAGCGGCTTTTGCAATAGCTCGACTGCTACCCGCCACGATGATTTTCTCACCACGGCATCAGGCAGCGGTGGCCCGAGCGGCTGCGCCACCGGGGCAACGTCGGGTGGAATCGTGGGCGGCACGTGTCAGGGCTGGGCGAAGCCTTTCTGGCAGTCGCTCCTGGGTAACCCGAGCGACGGCGTGCGCGACTTGCCGGACGTTTCTTTGTTCGCGGCCAACGGTGTTTGGGGCCACTTTTACATCTTTTGCTGGTCGGATGAGATGAATGGCGGAACGCCCTGCACCGGCGCTCCGAGCAGCTGGTCTGGCGCAGGCGGAACGTCGTTTGCCTCGCCGATCTGGGCCGGCATCCAGGCACTGGTAAACCAAAAGACCGGTTCGCGCCAGGGCAATCCGAATTACGTTTACTACGCGCTTGCCGCCGGCGAGTACGGAAGCACTGGCAGCAGCACGTGCAATTCCTCGAACGGCAACACGGTGGGAAGCTCTTGCATTTTTTACGACGTCACCCTCGGCGACATGGACGTCAACTGTACGGGCGCCGCGAATTGTTTCCTGCCTTCGGGGACCAATGGCGTGCTTTCCACCTCCGACAGCGCGGATCAGCTGGCCTACGGGACCGCTACCGGCTGGGACTTCGCTACGGGGATCGGCAGCGTCAACGTGGCCAACTTGGTGAACGATTGGCCCTCCACGATGCCCAACCTGGCGGGCATGTGGGACCTCCGCCTTTCCAACACCACGAATCCCCCCGCGGGCCAGGTCGGCGAAACCGAATTTACGTTCGACGTGGATCTCCAAACCATTTCTGCCACGGCGGAAGCGCTGTCGAACTCGGGACTGCAAGACAATACTTTCTCGAATTCTGCCTGCGTTGCCAGCGGAACCGGAAACAATGTCACCATGAGCGCGAGCAGCAGCTCCGGCACTTCCGTGACGTTTCAGATCTTCGTCGACAACGGCGAATCCTACTCCATGACCGGAACGTTGTCCGCCGACGGGGTGACCGTGACGGGAACGAACGTTCAGTACAACTCCACTGGAACAGATTGCGGCGCCAATGATGTTGGAAGCGGCTTTACGGCAACGCTTTACAAACCGGCGACGGGAACTTACGCCGGCTCCTTCACGCCGGATTCCACGGGAGAAGCGTTTAACGCCACTCTCGTCCTGATTGAAGACGGCAACTTCAATCTCACGGGAACCCTTACGGGAACCGGCAACTCGTGTTTCGCGAGTCTCAGCATCAACAGCAACATACTCCCGAGCGTTGCCTCCGGAAATGTGCTCGAGTTCGTGGGAAGCGACGCCCAAGGGGACCTCGCCGGTTTCATCGCCAACACCGGCGGAACAGCGGATGCCGCCGGTGATACGACTTGGCAAGACGTCTACGTAACTGCCGATGTTCTCGCCGGACCATGCGCGGGACAGCAATACAGCGACGCGCTGTTCCACAAAATTACCCGAAGACCCAGGCCACCTTTCCCGCGCCACATTGGCAGAGGGATTCCCCGTTAAGCCGATCGAGAGAGTCTGTTAAGGAAATTCTCGCGGCGTGGGCTGTACATCAATACTGAATTTGTATCCCGGGATGACCTGACTTGGGCCCGCGAAGCCACCCATTGAAAATCGAGCGGTTGATGCTTATTGTGTGGCGGATTTTTCGCCTAGCCGGCGCATGCGCTCCTGGAGCTTCTTGCGCAAGTTGATCGGAGCGTTGGGGTTGAAAGCGACAAGGTACCAAAGCGGCTGAGTGCGATCGCGGCTGAGGCGGGAGAGCGTGTCCGCATCGCTATTCGGATGGCGCGCGATATTCTCGCGAATCGCGGAATACGGATGGTGCGAAAGCCGGCTCAAGGTCTTGGCCGTAACTTTCGGGTGCTCACTGATGAGACGCAGCAAATAATAATCTTCCCGGGGAGCCTGGCGCGAGAGCTGATCCAGGGCCTCGGGCTTTACCTCCGCGCTCAGCACCGTGCCAACTTTTTCGTCCCAGCCCGCGTTGATGCGATTCAGCTCCTGCGTGCGCGCGTGAATCAATTGCTCGATTACGCGGCGCTCCTGGTCGAGCCGCGGAGCCGGCAAGGCGCTGCGCTCGACCGAATCTAAAACGCGAAGCAGATGCTGGCGTTCGCCGAAAACGATCTGTGATGTCCGCACGGTCTTCCCCTTCCCCGGGTTGCGCACCAAGTCAGAACGCCTCATGTGTCATTCACCCCGCCGTGCTTTTCCGCCGACTTTCACACAGCCAACCGGCCATTTCAGGCCGAATGATTCTCGCCGGCAGCAGCACGCAGATTGTGTTATCCGACCCGACGTGGGGATATGCTTCCTGGCCCAACTGCCCAGGAGTATAAACCCAAGTTGCTCTGTTCCGCTTTGAAACTGCCAGGTTCACGCGCCAGCGAGGCTGGGAAACGCTTGGGGTGCCTTCAGACTTGCGCCCTCGGATGCAGATGGCAGCTCCCCCGCACATCCATCGGTCGCCGGCGCCGCTGAACAGGAGCGACCGGCGAAATTATCCTGTGGGGGAACTACCGAGTAAAGTGAACATCCTCAATGTTGTTCCATAGGCCGCAATAGATAGTCCTAGGACTAACGCTCGCC
>DASPSD010000077.1:0-144079 GCA_035624115.1 Candidatus Sulfotelmatobacter sp.
GGCGCCGGCGGCATTCGCGCCCCAAATGGCGGCTCTCCGGTCGCCTACGGCTCCCTGCGCGCCGCCATTTGGATCCCTGTCCGATGAGGTTGTGATGTAAACTCTCTCACTCGCCGTGGCACAAAAAGTCGGTCCGGTCAATGTCCAAAGACACCGGAGACTGCATACACGCGCTTGCCAGTCTCGTCGCGGCTTTCGTCTCCATAGGCGCAGTACATAATGATTTCACTCACGCATGGCTCTCCCGTCGTAGTCGTGATACACTACGACTACGCGTGGAAAGTGCCACGAAAAAGCGGCGCAAACAGCTTCGGCCTCGGGCAGAGACGAAGAAGCGGATGCAGCCCTTTACGATTGGTGATTTTAACAGACTTCTAGAGAGGGCGATTAACTCGCCCTCTCGCAAACCCTCTCCAAAATCGCGTTGAACTGCTGATTCCCTTCGTGCCTGCGATTGTACCGGAAGGTGTATTCGTTTAGGTAGGTCTGCAAGTAGGCAGGAGAAACTGAGTGATACACGCCGCCGATTCCGCGCTTGATTAGGCTCCACAGTCCCTCTACAGAATTGGTGTGAACGTCGCCGCGAACATAGACTCCATCGGCGTGCTTGATTCGGAAGTGCTTGAAGTTCGCAGGAGTTCCGCCCGGTCCACCGACAGTACGAATCTTCGAGATTCCATCGTACACGGCGAATTCATCGGTGTAGATCACACTCCCCGGAGCAACGTGTTTGCGGATGAGAGGATAGATGCTCTTTCCGCTCACGTCTCGCACAGCCCGTGCAATCACCTTGCCCTTGCGCTGAACGATGGCAACCACGGGGGTCTTTTTCTTGTCGCCGCGCATTGGACGGCCACGCCCGAACTTGCGGACTCCACCGTAGTAAGTCTCGTCTATCTCGACCGTTGGTCCCTCCAATTTCAGGTCATCATCCGAGAGCAACGAGCGAATCTGCCGGAACATGCGCCATGCGGTCTTGTAGGTGACGCCGGTCTCGCGCTGAATTTGCTTTGCGGAGATACCGCAGCGAGTAGAACCCATGAGGTACATCGCGTAGAACCAAGTCTTGAGCGGAGTGCTCGACTTCTCGAAAATAGTTCCCGCCATTGGCGAAATCATCTTGCCGCAGTAATCGCAAGCGTAAGCTGGGCGGCCAGTGACGCGATGATGCTTCCGCTCGATCTTGCACTCTGCTTCATCGCAATAGCAGATTCCGCCCGGATACCGTTTTTCTTTGAGGTATTCGAGACAGGCATCGTCATTTGGGAACTTTTTGTGGAAGTCCTTGACGGTGAATCGCAGTTCCTTGGGGATGCTTTGTTTGACTCTCATGGTGTTCCTCACACCCAAATACTACCAGAGAGCCTTACTTGATGTCAAGGGATAATCACCTCACCTTTTTCGCTTCGCTTCACTTTTGCCCGCGGCACAATCCAGCCTCCAGCTGCGAGCTTCCAGCTGCAAGTTCTAATCGCAACATTCGCCAATTCAGAATTTGAGTCAACTTGCTCAAAACAAACGACAAGACAAATTTCTAACCGCGACAAAAATGCCATGTTTGGGCGCAGTGCCAGCGCTCCGGCGCGGCTGTGGAACTCCGTACTAGCCACGACTCACCAGTCACCAGTCACTGCTCTAATCGCGGATCCGCGATTAGAATTCGCTGTAACTCCATCAAAACAAACGAGAGAAGCACTTTCTAATCGGCTCAAAACAGGGGGTGCCGCTTGGGGGTCTACGCACCACTCACTACTCACCACCCACCACTCACACCTACCTCGAATTCCACAGCGGCACCCGCTTGACACTGCTCGAAATCGGCTTACGATAACCAAAAGCGATGGCCAGTGCTGCGCACGCGCCCTTGGGAGCCCCCGGGCAAACGCTCTTCAAAATTGGCGAGGTAAGCCGCCTGACGGCTACGAAACCCTTCGTCCTGCGCTACTGGGAAACGGAATTTCCCATGCTCCAGCCGGTGAAGGCCCCGAGCGGGCAGCGTCTTTACCGGCGCGAAGATATCGAGATGGTGTTCGAAATCAAGCGGCTGCTCTACGAGGAAGAGCTCACCATCCGGGGCGCGAGGAAACAATTAGCGCGCGAAAACGGCGGCAAGAGCGCCGCGCGAGCCGCCGCCGCTACGCCGCCGCGGCAGGAGGCCGTCTCCCGCGCCCAGCGCAAATTCCTGCTCGATCTGCACGACGAGCTCACCGCCGTATTGACCCTCCTCAAACGCGAGTGATACGCTCGTTAGCGGCTGAAAGAGTCGGGACGTGGCGCAGCCTGGTAGCGCGCACGCTTGGGGTGCGTGAGGTCGCTGGTTCAAATCCAGTCGTCCCGACCATTCTCCTCTTTGAGGGTGCCCCGAAAGCGTTCAGGACATCGGCTCGCCCACGTAGGAATTTTTCATGCCCAATATTCTGATTACGAATGATGACGGCATTCAGGCCCCCGGCCTCCGCGCGCTGGCGGAGTCGATCAAGGAAATTGCCGAGGTGACCGTGGTCGCGCCACTGCACGAACGCAGCGCCGCCGCGCAGTCGCTCACGCTGCGCCAGCCGATTTATTACGAGCAGGTGGCCGAACGCGAATATGCCGTGGACGGCACTCCGGCCGACGCGATGATTCTCGCTTTTCACACGCTGCTTGGCGAAAAGCCGGACCTGGTCATCTCCGGAATCAATCGCGGCGGCAACATGGGCGAAAACGTCTATTACTCGGGCACCGTGGGCGCGGCGATGGAAGCGGCGATCAATCACGTGCCGGCGATTGCCGTGTCGGTCGCGTTGCGCGGCAAAGAATACGATTTTGAGCCCGCGGCGCGGTTCACGCGCTCGCTCGCGCCCCTGATCATGAAGGAAGGGCTGCCGCCGGGCGTGATCCTCAATGTGAACGTGCCGCAGCCGTGGACCGGCAGCGTGCGCTTCACGCGGCAATCCTCGAAAATCACGCGCAACCTGCTCAAGCCCGGCACGGATCCCCGCGGCCGCAATTATTTTTGGCTCCACGAGCAGCAGCTTGTCGAAGGCATCGAGCCGGATACGGACATCGCCGCCGTTCGCGACGGCGCGATTTCCATCACGCCGCTCGAGCTCGACCACACGCACGCTGCTTCGCTCAATCATCTCTCGCACTGGGCCAAGCGGCTCGAAGCCTCCGCGAAACGCTGAACGAAATGGCCTCCCATCTGAAACATTTTCTTGAGCGGCGCCGCTCTTGTCTCCGCTGCGCCCGCATGCGAGGATATCGCGCGTGACGCCTCCTCACTCCGTGGACCTCGGCCTCGCTCTGACAGCGGCGCTCATGATGGGCCTGCGCCACGGAATCGATTACGACCACATCGCGGCGATTTCCGATCTCTCGCGCCTGGAAATTTCGCCGCGCCGCGCGATGCGTCTGGGAATGTTTTACGTGCTCGGCCACGCCGCCACGGTGAGCGTGCTGGCCGCCGCGGTGATTTTCTTTCAGCGCTCGCTCCCGGCGGGAATCGATCGCTGGACCGAGCGGCTGGTCGGCGTGACGCTGCTGGTTCTGGGAATTTATGTGCTCGCCACGCTTTCGCGCGTACACTCGCACTCGGGCGAAGTGCCGGTCTCGCGGTTCCTCTTGCTTGCCAATGGCGCGCGCTGGCTCATCTGGCGCGTGCAGCAAGTTTTCCGCCGCCAGCCGATTCAAAAGCCGGAACAAATCACCTGGACTTCCTCGAAAACGCCCGCATTTTTTGTCGGCGTGATCCACGGCCTCGGCGCCGAGACGCCCAGCCAACTGCTGCTGTTCCTGCTGGCCGCGAATCTCGGCGGAGTCGCGCGAGGCTTTCTGGGCCTGGGGATTTTTCTCGTCGGGTTGGTGGTGATGAACACGGTGATGTGCGCGTCGATGGTGGGAGTATTTCGCGCGGGCGCGCATCGGCCGCAGTTTGCGCGCTTTGTGACGCTTTTGACTGCGGGCTACAGCGTCGTTGTCGGCGGCATCTTCCTTCTGGGATCCTCGTCGGTCCCGCCGCCCCTTGGGGGCTAGATTTCGGGGGCAATTTTGGCCGGTAAACTCTTGCACATAGATGGTATGGGGGGCCTCGGGAAATTCATTTGCCCAGTGATAAGTGCTTTGGTTCCAATACGATGACATGGAACACGGATTGCCGACTCCATGATGTGGCGCCCTCTCGCGCGAGAAACGCGGGCAGGTGCGCCGTGTCGCTGAGGGGGAAGGATAGCGGCAATGAGGATTGCCATTCTTGCAGCCCTCGTGATTTTGTTTGCGGTGCCGGCGGATGCGCAGTCGCACACGGCGATGGGCGGTGGATCGACCGCCGCGGCTTACACGGGCGGAGGCGGCGGTGCAGCGGGCGGCGCATCAGGCTCGCACGCCATGTTCCATGCGCCCGTCACGCAGTTCGATTTCGGCTACGCGCACGGCACCACCTGCGATTTCAATCCGTCGTCCTACATGGAATACGACGACGCGGTGAAGTTCGGCAATGCAGTAGTCGCTGCACAAGCGAAGCCGAAGACGCTCGGCGAAATCGCCGCCGAATACCGCGCGAGCAAAAAGCGGTCCTCGTAAGCGGAAGTTCTGGTAGTGGGCTAGTTTGGTCTTTTAGCCCCCTTGATTTGGCGTCCTGATTATGCAACTCTGTCTCTATCATGCAAAAACGCTCAAGCAAGACATCGGACCCTATCAAGAACGCGCTGCGCGTCGTTGAGATAGCCACAGGCGGCCCGCTAACTCGGAAGCCCCGAAAACGTAGCAAGAATCCACATGCGGTGGCTCTGGGCCGCAAAGGTGGTCTAAAGGGCGGCATTGCGCGTGCTAAGAACCTGACCCCAGAGCAGCGCCGCCAGATTGCTCAGGTGGCGGCTCAGGCTCGTTGGGGGAAGAAGCACCTCGCTTGAGCTTGACGAAATTACTTAGATCATCCATTAGTTTGTACCTTTCCTCTTCGGAAACGTCGACATTCGTCCAAATGTTGTAGAGGTATCGGAAAGCGAACTGTAAAGATTCGGAGTCTTGTTCAACTTCCTTGTATTCCACCCGCTCTATTTGCTGCTCAGTGTCATCGTAAACAATGACAGCATCGGTTTCTCCTCCGCAGCCGTCTACAAAGTTCTTCGCTTGCTGCACGATATATATGGCGAGCCTTGATACCTCCTTTGCTGGAAGATAGGCAGGCGGGATTGCTGGAATCTGAGACACAAAATATCTGACTAGCGATGAGTCTCCAATTCCTATGCAGGCCCATTGTGGTTCATCATTGATTCCTGCAGATATTCGGATGAGGCGTGCGCGTTCGCTTGGCGTCGAAACTGCCCACAAGAACTGTTGGGACCGCATTTCACTTGGATATTGTTTTTTTAGCTTTTTTGCTTCAGTGGTAATGATCTCGACTATTTCTTCGCCATGGGGCTTCGCAATGGTTTTCAGAATTAAATCTACTTTGTCGTTCAGAATATTGGCCAAGCTTGGAAGGTATGCATATGTGGAAACGACACGGCACTCTGGATGATCGTTAATCACCAGTTTGGGTTCGTGGTCCTTGAAGTACCCTTGAACGGTAACTTGCCTATCGGCAGCCAAAATAACGCCATTTCTAGAAGTGAATCCAAGACCAATCGTCATTGCCTTCCTCGCCGGAAGCCGCTCAAATGCTGGCCTGTCAATAAGTTGCGGTCTCCGTGTCGGAAAGTCTACCATATGCTTGAGCGGATAAGAAATAGTTCTTGACAATGCTTGAGCGGTCGTGCATACTTTAGGCATGAACAACCTCCCGATTGAACGGCAAATTGCAGTGATTTCGGCCCTCGTCGAGGGCAATTCGATTCGCGCTACTGTTCGCATGACAGAGGTAGCAAAAGACACAGTTACGAAATTGCTCGCTCGCGTAGGAACAGCTTGTGCTGAGTATCAAGACAAGGCGCTTCGCAACCTGACGTGCAAGCGGATTCAATGCGATGAAATTTGGTCGTTTTGCTACGCGAAGGAAAAGAACGTCCCGCAAGAACTTCGCGGCAAGTTCGGTTACGGTGATGTGTGGACTTGGACGGCTCTCTGCGCGGATACGAAACTCGTTCCTTGCTGGCGCTTGGGACGCCGGAGCGCATGGGACGCGCAACACTTCATGTACGATTTGGCAGCGCGTCTCACCAATCGAGTGCAATTGACCACTGACGGCCATAAGGTTTATTTGGAAGCTGTTGATCTGGCGTTCGGGAATGACATTGACTACGCGATGCTCGTCAAGCTCTATGGCCCTGACCGCCGGGATACGGAAGCGCGGTACAGCCCTGCGCAGTGCATTGGCGCGCTTGCGACCACTATAGTCGGAAACCCGAAGCGGGAACACGTTTCGACAAGCTATGCCGAGCGTCAGAATCTCTCCATGCGGATGCAGATGCGAAGATTTACGCGGCTGACCAATGCGTTCTCGAAGAAAGTTGAGAACCACGCGCACGCACTGGCGCTTTATTTTATGTATTATAACTTTTGTCGGATACACCAAACCCTCCGCATTACCCCTGCAATGGCCGCTAACGTCACTGACCATGTTTGGGAGATTGCTGAAATTATGTCGTTGCTCAAGAAAAGCGAAAAAGTAGCCGCTTAATTTTGGAATCAAGTTTTTTTGACCACTCCTTTAGATTGGCGATCTCTTCCTCTTTGAGAAGATCAAATCCTTCTTCGGTGCAACGGAAAATTTCGAGGCC
The DNA here is from genome assembly GCA_035624115.1 of Candidatus Sulfotelmatobacter sp. Lineage (GTDB taxonomy): Bacteria > Acidobacteriota > Terriglobia > Acidiferrales > UBA7541 > Palsa-295. The sequence continues at coordinate 6,699 of DASPSD010000077.1, forward strand.
ACTAACCCCAGCTGGATTAAGTTGTCCGGCGCGGAAGATCGTGTGCGCTGCAAGTGGGATCAGTTCTTTGATCGGGAGTTTTTGGTAAAACGCTTGAATGAAAAAAAGGGCAGAGTTTGCATCATGTCCAGAAACGGCCCAATTCGTAATCTGATGACAAATGTAGCTATTACCCCGCACGGTGACTAGGTGTACTTTGTTCAAATCCCTAGTCATGACTAGGATGATTTCTCCGTGAGGCGCATCAGTCGTGCGACGTGCCTCCCCGAAAACATTCTGGGCAAGTTCCTCCATGGCAAGATTTGGAATCTTGAGCTTTTCGTCGTCCAGATTCAGAACTTGCTTTGCCAGTTCATCGGCAACGTCATAACCACTCCAACAGGCCGCCATGCCTCGCGGATGATTAAGTCGAATTTTGCTGGTAAGCGAACCATAGCTTACGTTGTTTAAAGTCCTATTTAGCTGGCGATCGCTTGCCAATATAATTCCATCTTGTCCGATTAATGCCAATTGCAGCGTCATCGGTATCTCCTCCGGGTCATAACGGTACTCCCGGACAGAGTGTTCGTGTGGGCTATTCATTGGCCCGCACTTTCGAACCAAATCCAAACTGGCCCACTACCGAAGTTCTCTCTCGGGTCACGGGGCCACGATGCTGTGGCCCCCTCTCTCGCCGTTAAACCATCCCGCAATATTGCATCCGGTTATCCGCGGGCCTATATTCTTTCGTATGCAAACTCGCAGCGCAGTGGCGTGTGCTCTCCTTTGCACGACCTTTGCGCTGATTTTTGCGTCCCCTGCGCGGGCGCAATTGAAACGAAGACTTGAGCGGTGTCTGCCCTATCCGACTCTCCAGGAAGAAATCGCTGAAATGAATGCAGAGGTCGAAGAGAAAGAGCGGAGAGCGGCAATCATGGCCGGCTATGCGGACACGCATACGTCGGCGCCGCCCGAGCGGAAAGTGATTATTGATGACGTGGAATTTGCACCGCCGACGTCGCTGCCGGAATCAACGCGCGCCGAGATCGCAGCGGACTTGAAGGCCGATCCTTTAAGCCCAAGAAGCTACGACAAGAAGCCTGGGGGGAGTTCCGAGTTCGAAGAGGCAGGCGTCCGCGGCGCGTTTCAGGATCGAGGCTACTTCAAAGTATTGGCAACAGCGGAAGTCCGCTCGATCCGGAGCGATGCGGAATACGATCATGTGGCTGTCACGATTCATGCGGAAGAGGGCCCGCAATACCGGCTGGGGAAAGTTCGATTTCGCACCGCGGACCCTGAGGAGACTCTGGCGTTCCCGAAGGAGGTCCTGCGAGCACAGCTGGCTCTTGGGGAAGGGGACATCTTTAACGTCACGATAATTCGGCTTTATCTCGAGCGGCTGAGAAAATTTTACGCCTCCCAAGGCTACATTGACTTCACACCCGAGCCGCAAACAGACATAGACGATTCGACGCAACGCATCAATCTCACGTTTGTATTTGCGCAAGAAAAGCAGTATCGCCTCGGAAAGATTGAAGTGTTTGGGCCCAACCGGAAGATCGAAGATGTCTTGAAGTCCCAATTCAAATCCGGGGAGGTCTTTGATTCAATCAAGCTCGATAGAGTTCTCCAGGAAAATAAGTCGGCGTTGCCCTCAGACATGTCGCCTGAAGACGTTATCCTTCACAAAAACGTGAAGGCTGGAACCGTCGACTTGTGGATGGATTTCCAAACCTGCCCGGATGATCCGGAGTAAGGCACAAATGCTTCATTTGATGCGGCGGCTTCAGCGGGCCGCAACCGCGCGGGGGTTGCGCAAATCGGCCGCGAGCAAGCGGTGAAACAAATGCTCGCCGGCTTCGCGGCGGACGGAGAGGCGGCCGGCCTGGTAGGCGCGGGAGCGCAGGCCGCGCTGGACTCCATCGCAGATCGCGATGTCCTCCTGCTGAACGCGCTCGCTCACTTCGATGCTTTCCCGGATGTAGGGCATTTCGGAAGCGGCAGTATTCGCAAAATAAAAATCAAAAATCACTTCGCAGCGGTCCACGCCGAGCGGAATCACTAGGTTCGTATCCAGATAGCCTTCGTACCAATTCAACATGAAATTCGGATACTGCCAGAAATAAAAAGCGCGGTCGCCTTTGCGCGTGGCCGCAGCCTTGGCTTCGGAGCTTGCGTCCACGGTGACGGGGCTTGACTGAATGCAGAGGCGGTCCACATTTTCGATGGTGTAGTTCGCATAATCGAGCACGCTGTTGAGTCCCTTGTGCATGTGCGGGACGTGGTAGCCGCCGTCGAGATAGTTATCTATGTACACTTTCCAATTGCAATCGAGCGTGTAGCTGCGGCGTTCGACAAAATTCAATCCAGAAAATCCAAGCGGACGCGCCCGCTCGACGAGCGTGCCGAGAAATTCTTCGAGCGGCGCGGCTTCGGGATCGAGATTCACGAAGGCGAATTTTTCCCACGTGTCCACGCGAACCGGCACGAGCCCGTTTTTCGCACGGTCGAAATTCTGCACGCCTTCGAATTCCGTCATCCCGCGCAGCTCGCCTTCGAGGTTGTAGGTCCAGCCGTGATAGGGGCAGCGCATGTGCTGCGCCGTGCCGCAGGGTTCGTTCATCACGGTCATGGCGTGATGGCGGCAAACGTTGAAAAACGCGCGAAGTTTCAAGTCGCTGCCGCGGACGGCGACAACAGGTTCGCCGGCAACCGCGGCGGTGATGTATTGCCCCGGCTTTTCGACCTGATCGGTGCGCCCGATCGCCTGCCACGTGCGGGAAAAAATATTGCGAAGCTCGAGATCAGCGACGCGCGCATCGGTGTACCACGCGGCGGGCAGCGTGTACGCCTCCGAGAGCGGCGCCGAGGCGTTGTAGGAGGCAAGGATTTCTTGGAGAGTCGGGTCCACGCGATGTTTCTCCGCGCCACCCTCAGGGCCGGCAGAGGAATTCTTCCTCATCTTGGGCACTTGAGGCCAGCGATTTTGCGGCGAAGGCGGGAGAAATCCTCGGCACCCACACTTCATGGCCGCCTGAGTGTGCATGGCGAAGAGAGCAGGGAACTTCAGGGGCTGAAGCCCTGTGAGCTGCGCAGCTTAGTGTCGCGGTTGAAACCGCGACCTACAAATCTTGTTCACGCCAAGTGCCTATGGTTTCGATCCGGGGCCAGAGCAGTCAGTGCACTGCACCGCGGGAATTGCATAAGTGCCATTCAGAATCGGCGGCTTCGGAATGTACAAGCGCATCGTCAGGAGAAATCGCCCGGCGGGCGCGGGCAGCCAATTCGATTCGTGGCCGCGCGGCGGATCGGCTTGAATGAAAATGTCGAGCGAGCCGTCTGGATTGTATTGCAGGCCTTCGGAGCGGCTGCCGAGGGCGTAGCGGTGAATCGGGTTCTCCACCAGCGCGCGCTTCGGATTGAACATTGTCACGGACCAGAATGCATCCACCGGCGGGGTTCCTCCTTTTGCGAAGTGCAGCACGTAGCGGTGCGCGCCATCAAGCGAGCGCCCGCCTCCATCAACGGACGTCATCGGGTAAACAGCTTCGGCCGCCACGTTCGGCCAGATAAAATTGAGCGCCATGTAAGCTCGCAAGAGGTAATTCGTTCCGAATTCTCCGGCGTCGGGAGGCGTCCACCATCCGTTCACGGTTCGGCCGCCGAGTTTCGGTTGCGCCGCAGCAAGAAACGGAATCGCGGCATCGACTGCTCGTGTGAGCCCGCGAAGCGTGGCGGCGTCCAGCCGCTTGGGATCAAAGCCCGGATTGAGATCGATTCCCACGCGCGCAAATTCTTTCACTGCGGCCTCGTCTTGCGGGGGAGGCGGATAGAGCTGCATCAAGCGCGTCATCGCCGCGAAAAAAGTGGGCGTGTCCATCTGCGCCACGATTTCTGGCGGGGTAAGTTCGGCGGCGAAATCGGCGTGGAAGGAATCCGGCAAGACGTCCGCGCCTCTCGGATTCAGGCTCGCCGCCGGCCCGAAAGAAGTCAGGCTGATTCCGTGTTGCAGATTCTGTGCTTCGGCCAGATCGCGCTCGCCGGCAACAAACACGCGGCCTACGAGGAACACGACATTCGCCGGGCAGCGGATGACTTTCATGCCCACTTCGCCGGTGTCTTTCCAGTCGGGCCCGGCGAGCAAATAATATTGTTCGTCCGAGCCGGTTGTGCGCAGGCCCGCGTAGGCGAAGGAATTCGTGTAGAAGTCGTTGAACTCGATCACCCAGTAGCGGCCGTGCATCGCCGGGATATTCAGCAGGAGCGGGCCGTTCGAGAAATCGAGCCAGGCGACGCTCATCAGCGTGTCGGTATTCGCGCTGACAGCGGATTTCATCGCAGGCGTAGCCAGCCCGGGGAAATGGTAGAACTGGTTCACACGGATCGCAGGGTTCGCGAGCATTTCTTCGCGGCTGACTTCGGTGAGGACGAGCGGAAACCCGTAAATGTAGGCTTGGAGGCCGATGTTGAAGGCGTCTTCCTCAAGCGTGTCCTTGCCGGACTTGGGCGTATTTTGAGCGGGGAGGAATGCAGGCGCTTGCGTCAGGGTTGTGGCCGCGAGGATCGTGAGCAGCAGCGCGCGAAGATTCATTCGAGCATCCGTTGAGCAGCGGCGGAATCATAGCACTTGGGCAGCCGCAAGCGGTTCGTCAGCGGCTTCGGGCACGGTCCGCCGGAATTCCGGCGGATGCTCCTACGAAGAAAAACCGAATTGGCGGGCAGATTACAATTTGTGGGTCGAATAAACGCCGATGGCAGCGCGTGCAGGCTCAGACGCCGACGAGCTCCGATTCGATGTCGGCTTCGATTTCGTCGCTTTCCAGCAGCGAGAGGTGCGCCGGCGTCGCCGGGCTCATATCGGCTTCGAAGCAGACGTTGCAGACTTGCTCGAGCGCGTCGCCGGCTTCATGGGAATGGAAGGGCCTGCCGCACTCGGCGCAAATCAATACTTCGGTTTCCTCGACAGGATTTGGCGGAACGAATGAAGAACCTTCCATGGCGCGCCTCCTCTGGCCGCAGACATCGATCGTCTAACTTCGAATGCAGTTTAGACAGCGCGCCGGCCGGAGACCGTAAAGCGTGTCACGCAGGCACGTGACGCCGGTCACATGCGGCGATTGACGCTTTGGCCATGACCGCCCGCGGTTCGAAAAAAGCGCAGCGAGCGCTCGACGTAAACTGGCTCATTAGGCTCATTGAGGGGCGTTCCGTTTGAGCACAGTAGCCGAACCGATTTCCCTTTCGCCGCCGAAGCCCGCCGCGGGTCCGTGGATTTACAGCCCGTGGCTCGACTTGCTTGTCGGGTGCGGCGCGTGGTCCGCTCCGCTATTGGCCATCGCGGCCTGGGTGCCGCCGACGCACAAGCACGAGTGGGGCATGGCGTTTTACGTGCTCGCGCTCGTCTTCAACTATCCGCACTTCATGGCCACGATTTACCGGGCCTATCACACGCGCGAAGATTTCACGCGCTACAAATTTTTCACGCTGCACGTCACGCTGCTGCTCGCCGTGACGGGCATTCTTCTGCACGCGTCGCCGCGAATTTTTCCCTGGGTCTTCACGCTCTACATCTGCTGGAGCCCGTGGCATTACACGGGCCAGAATTTCGGATTGCTGATGATGTTTGCGCGGCGAGCGGGCGCGCAAGTGACTCCCGGCGAGCGGCAATGGCTGCATGCGGCGTTTTGGGCGTCGTACTTGATGCTGCTCGCGAGTTTCGAGACGGGCGGCTCAAGCGATCCGCTGATTCTTTCTCTCGGTTTGCCGGCGAAACTGACTCTGCCGATGCGCGTGGGGCTGGGCGCGGCGTTTGCCGCATTCTCATTTCTTGCGTTCCGGCCGATCGTGCGGCGCATGGGCTTGCGAGCGATGGCCGCGCCGTTGACGCTCGCGGTGACGCAATTTCTGTGGTTCGTTCTGCCGACACTTTTGGAATTGCGCGCTTCCTCGCAAATCCCGCAAACGCGCTACAGCAGCGGAATTCTTGCCGTGCTGCATTCGGCGCAATACATCTGGATCACCAGCTATTACCAGCAGCGCGAAGCGCGCGCCGCGGGCCAATCCGGCTGGCGGCTCGCAGGATATTTCCTCACGCTTGTCGCCGGAGGAATTGCGCTCTTTATTCCCGGGCCGTGGCTTGTGAGCTTTCTATTTCACTACGATTTCACCACGAGCTTTCTGATCTTCACGGCGGTGGTGAATATCCATCATTTCATTCTGGATGGAGCGCTGTGGAAACTGCGCGACTCGCGGATTGCGAACCTGCTGATTGACCGCAGCGCGGGCGAGCGCGGAATCAGAGAGCACAGCGCCGGGCGCGCGCGCAATTTCGCAGGCAGGCTTTTTCAAGCGCATGCTTTCCGCGTGGCGCTTGCTGCCGTTCTATTTTTGTGGGGCGGGTTCGACCAGATTCATTTCGCGCTCGGGACGGATGAAGGAAATCTCGCGTCGCTGGCACGCGCGTCGCGGATGAATCCCTACGATAGCGCGCTCGAAGCGCGGATCGCTTCGGCCGAAACGAAAGCGGGCCGGCGCGGAGAAGCCGTGGCGGCTCTCTCTAGCGCCATCGCCATCAGTCCGCACAATGCCGCGCTGCAACACGCCTGCGCTCGCGCCCTGCTCGAAGACGGCCGCTACGCCGATGCTTACGAGCATTACCGCAAAATGCTGGAAATTTTTCCGCGCGATACGGATGCGCTGGTGAATTTCGGCGTCCTCGCGGCGCAGCTCGGCCGGCCGGAAGAAGCGCTCGATTCGTGGAGACGCGCGATCGACGTGAATCCCGGTTTGCCGAACGCGCAGCTTTACACCGCCGAGGCGCTCGACCAGCGCGGCGAGCCCGCCGCTGCCGCCCGGCACTGGGATGCGTTTCTGCGGCTCGCGCCGGCGCATCCGGACGATCCCGCGGCCGCGCCCGAGCAGTTGATTTCCGCGGCGATCCGGATGGCCGAAGATCAGGCGCGCGCCAACCGCACCGATGCAGCGCTCGCCGCGTATCTTTCCGCGGTCGCGCTGGGCGAAAAAGCCGGCAACGCAAAACTGGAAAGCCTGGCGCTCGCGCACCTGGGAGATCTCGAAGAGAAGAAAGGCGACGCGCAGGCGGCGGCGCGCGCATTCCAGCGCGGGCTGGCGCTCGATGAAACAAGCGGAGACGCGCGCAGCGCCGCATCCGATTGGTTCAACTACGGGCAATTCCTGCGACGGCACAAATTGCCTGAGGAACTGGCGTACGCCTGTTTTCTCGAGGCGGAGCGGCTGCTGGCGGATGCGCGCGCCGGCGAATTCCAAACGGTGCAAGCAGCTCGCCACGAAGTGGAAAGCGAATTGGGCAAGAAGGCAGCCGCGGCGCGCAAGGAAGCGCAGGGGCTGCTCGAGCGCGCGGCGAATCTTCCGGCGGCGTCGTTTTGAAGCACCCCGGCGATTGCAGCAGCTTCATGCAGGGCAAGCTGTGCCTATGAGGGCTCTTTTTTTCCAGGTGTGAACTTCTTCTTCATCCAGTCGAAGAGTTCCTGGATCGCTTGAGATGAGAATTTCTTCAAAAATTCGTCCCAGAAGCTATGATTGGGGGCCGCTTCTGTTTTCTTCGTCGGCTGCCAACGCTCTTTTAACTGAGTGAATAAGTCATCGATGCCTGAAACTTTGCCCTTAAGCGGCTCAGGGCTGAGCGGGGTGCCCTCCGGCGGGGCGGTCTTGTCCTCCTGCGGGTCCAGGAGAGTTTCGACCACGTGCTGACCGAGCCGGCGGTAGCTTTCGAATTGGGATTCCGTGAACCACTGGTCGGCGGTCGTCTCATGCGGGAAGTCCTTGTGGGTGGTCTGGTAATTCAGCACGTCGGCGGGCTCATCTCCTGTGAGCGAAGCCTTCAGATAGACGAAGACTCCCTTCAGGTCTTCCGTCTTCTTCTCGCCCTCTGTTAGGGGAAGCGTATCGATCATGTCGTAACGAATCGTGCCGAAGGCACAGTGCCACTTCGTGAGTTTCCGCTTCTGGCCCTGGGTTTTGCCGCCGTCTTTTCCATTGCCATTCCCGCCGCCGGAGCCGCTCAGGACGACGGGCTGAGTGTTCAGCTCGATTTCGACGCCGAGATCCTCACGGCATTTGCGAATGGCGCTGCCGAGATCGTCGAGAGAATAATCGGGATCAGCGCCGGCATCGCAGGCAATGATGTATTTGCAGCGGCGCTTTACGAGTTCGTAGATTCCGAGATTCTCGAAATGGCCTCCGTCGGAGAGGTACACATATTTCGCCTCGTCACTCGTAAGGCCAAACAGCTCCACGAGCAGGTGCCGCAGACCAAGCTGCGGCCCCGGATTCTTCCACGCATCGGAGTGGCGAGGATTGCCCGCCCAGAAACCCAAACGAACGTTGAAAAAAGTCATGAGCATGGCGAGCGACGGGCTCGAGTGGTAGCCCATGTTGGGGCTGAGGGCCGCGCCGGAGATGCTGACGGTGGTGCCGACGAATGGGCCGCCGTTGCTGTAGGCGAAATCCTGTGTCGGGCGATAAGCGAACAGCTCCATCCCTTCGCCGAGCTGGCCCTGCGCTTCATCATCGAAAAGGGCCACTCGTTCCAGCCAGGTGTCGTACCCGCAGCGCCGGGGAGTCATGGCAAACGATTCCGCCTTGCGCTCCTGCCAGGCCAAATTGCTCCCGCTGACGAGGTTCAGCGTGGCATTGAAAATCGGATAGGGCCCGGCGTAGCACTCCGAGGGTTGCAGGTTTGTTAGATAAAAATCGTCGCAATGGTCGAAGCCCGAAAAAGGGTTGGGCGTGCGGCCTTCGTGGCTCGCGCCCAGGTAACAGCGCACCAGCCGGTTGCGATAAAAGTAGTTCAACGAAAATTCGTTGAGGTTCACGCGCCAGGAGAGCAGCACCGCGGCAGCGAGCGCGGTCCCGCAATACAGCCACAACCAGACGTTCTGCGTCGCATCCAGCAATTGCCAGTGCGCCGCCACATACGAAGGGAGCCCTGCTTTCGCCGCTTGGGAGTGCGTCGTCCCGCTGAGCAAAATCCCCGACGAACTTATTGACCCGGTCAGGGTCACGACCCAGTTGACCACTTTTTCGACCGCGGGATTTTTCGACAAAAACTCGCACCATGGGCCCTGGAGAGTAACACCCCAATTAAGCCTCACCAGGATCAGTTCGAGCGAAAGCGCCAGCAGAGATGCCAGCCCAATGATGAATACGTAGGGAGTCACAGAAAGGGCGAGGCTGAGCTTCGCCTGTCTGCTGGCGTCGCCGCTCTTGCCGGTATCGTCGCCCGTTTTCCCGCTCTTGCCGCCCAAGACGCCTACTGCCGTTGTGCCGATCCAAGTGAATCCCGCCGTTATCACCCAATTCCGGAGCCACATCACTCCGAGCGGGGCATAGATGGCCAGACCGAATCCAATCGCCCAAACGATGGTGAGTATGAAAAGCCATCCCGCCAGGCGGCTCCACCATTCGCGGAACGGGTCGACAAACTCTTTCCCCATCAGTCCCATTTGAAGCGATGCGGAAACCAGATACACAATCAGGACCAACGGAACGCCCAGAGCCAACTCATGCCACCGCTGTCCGTTCATTTGATGTAGCCAAGCGAATATTTTGTACGCCACAAAGTAAAGAAGCAGCCCGCCCACCGGCCCCGAGACTACGGTGGGGAGCATCCAGGCGAGCCACGGAATCTTCGAGGCTCCTTCGAGCGGGCTCGGCCCTGTTGGCTTGCGCGCGAAGAGACGGGCAACACACCACGGCACGCCGATGGCGAGGAACCCTCCGACTGCCCAGTGCCGCAAATGTTCGTTTGCGTTCCAGAATTCAGGGTGGCACCAGATCCAGCCGGTGAGGATCCACGCGGCCAGAAAATGCGGCAGGGCTACCCAGAATATGACCGCTCCCTGAGACTGGAGCCGCCACCATTTCTGCGCCTCCTTTTGCCGGCACGCGCACTCGCCCAAATCCTCGAGGTTGGCGGCCGCCAGCAAGAGGCCCAAGGTGGTCAGCAGAATCACGATCGCAGGAGCGAGCCAGGTCGTACCGAGGCACTTCCAATCCGTCACGTTCTTGGTGATCCAAACGGCGATCTGTGGAAGAAGCAGCAGGAAGAAAAGAAAAAATGTGAGAATCGCCTGGTTCAGCAGAAGATTGCGGAGATAAATCGTGAGCATCGTCCAGGTATCCGCGCCTAGGATTCCAACTCGCGGTGTCAAATAGTTGCTGTACTCGCGCAGAAACCGGATTTGCGGAGGTTCGGTCTGCTCTTTTTCCCCCTTGCCGGTTTCTTTCTCCTGGCGGACCTCTCGTGTGACCTGCTCGCGCAAAGTCCGCTCCGGCCTGAGTTGCGCTGCCACCGTCCGGAACCCGTCGCCTTCCATGGATTCGGGAAAATCAGCTTTTCCATGGGCTTTCTCAAAATCCTGCTTTGCTTTCATGCCGGCGCGAAAGATCCAGGCTTCGAACCAACTGCCGATGTAGCCGCCTCCGGAAACTGTAGAGAGATAATCGAATATCGCCAAGCAGCCGTACTTGGCCAGGCCCTGCAAGACGCCGAGATTGAACGTAGCGCTGCGGATGCCGCCGCCGGAGAAGGCAAGTCCAACCAAATTCATTTCGTGCGCGCGGCGAAAAATGGCTGCGGGGCCGTTCCCGGTCTGCTTGGATTCCTTGGTGGGTTGGCCGCGCTTGTGGCGGAGGAGCGCGATCTGGTCCAGCTCGTCATTCAAGACTTCGCTGAAACAAAACGCCTTTTGGCAGGCGCCGGACTTTTCCGGAGGAGTGGACACAGTGGTCCAGCTTTCTGCCATCCGCCGGCGCGCGTTACGTGGGGGGAGCCGAGGTGCACGCCGCGGAAAGCGGGACGTCTGGGGCCCATTTCGCGCGGAGGATATCTCCGCCGATACTTCATAGTCAACTATAAACCCCGTGATACTCAGAGCAGCCGAGGGGAGGCTCCATGATTTGAGGCTGATGAGGAAAACGCTGCGCGGTTCTTGCTCCGAGAATGGCCGATTGGTCGCCGCCACATTGGGAAGAAGGAAGAGCGGGGCTTCGCGCCAAAATCTCGCTGTCATTCGCCGGGCGCGCAGTGAGTTTTTTCTTGTAGGGGCGCGGCAAGCCGTGCCTGCGGCGCTGACTCCGTCCTGCCGCCGATCGTGTCCGCGTAGACTGAGGGTATATGAATTCCTCTCGCAAAGGCCAGAGGGACACGGGTGCGGGAACTTCAGGGGCTGAAGCCCATTTTATCCAGGTACATTAATGTCGCGGTTGAAACCGCGACCTACAAGACATTCAGCGGGGCTGAAGCCCGCTCCTTCCTCAACCCAACGTTGCGGTCAGCTCTCGACGGCGGCCAGGGCAAGAAACCACGACCTGCATATGTTGCATCGGGGCGCGCGCAGAATACCGGCAGGGGGACGGAACTTGAGCGGCGGGCACGGTCCGCCCGGCTTCTGGCGGATGCCCCTACGAGAGGATCCAAACGTCTAAGCGGCGGTGTGCCGGAGCGGAACAGCTTTCTCGCTGGGCGTGAGGAATCAGACAGGACATGCGTGGAATATGTTTACGCACGCGCGCCCGCGAAAGGCTGCGGCGCGGCTGCGCATCTGACGCAAGTCATACGGTTAGCATGCGCGACGCCGTGCGGCTGCTTGGCGCGAGAAATGCTTGGCTGAAAATGGCGAAAGCGATTCACTTTCGTGTTGACTCGCGCAGCGCCGCAAGGCAGAATCCGCGCCTCATTTTTCAAATCTGGCCGAAGCGCCACACCTCTCTTGACGCCGCAGGCTTGGGAGATTTGCCTGGGCGTCCATCATAGCTGCGCTTCGAACGATTAACGGGCCCATGGAAATTTGGAGCACGCACGTCCCCAGGCGAACTTCCACAGTCAGCACGCCTTCCTCGAGCCCGGTGATCACCCGCCGACCGGGATCCTCTCGTGAAAAGACGAATTTTTCAGTTTCTGTTGCTATTGGCGTGTTTGATTGCGATGGCCCCGCGCGTCCGGGCGCAGGCCCCGGCCGCAACTGGAACGGATAAAATTTCTTTCGTGCGCGCCGGCGTCTTCCTGGGCCGGAGCGGAAGCGCGATTGGGCCGACGCTTTATGTAGAAGTGAATCCGCTGCGCTGGCTCGGAGTGTGCGCGGTTGCGGCTCAGTCGCAATCTACCTCGAGCGAAGCCGGAGGAGTGGCGGACGATTGGGATTTTTCCAGCGGGTTTTGCGTAACGGCGCACGCGCCGGCAATGAAAGGCTTCGTGATTTCTCCCTTCGCCCAGGTGGGCTACCAGAACAACCACGAACGCTTCGCCATGCGGCTCGCCGACGGCGATCTCTATCGCGACGGCGACAATGAACACGGCGGCAATGGCTCATGGGGCCGATGATCGAGCGCGCCATCGTGAAGAACGGGCCGCGATTGGCGGTGCGGATCGGGCGAAATTTCGGGAAAGGCCCGGCTTCGCAGAATGCCGACGGCCTTTACGCCGTCGCCGGAGTGATCCTTCCGCTCGACCACCCGGTGCAACTGGCGCGGTCGTTCCGGCGCCTGACCGGGTGGAAGCCGGCCGAGCCCGGTTCCGCCGGCGGGCATTGACACAGACAACACAGCCCATTATTATGTACAAAGAGGCAACACCCCTTCCTGCGTTCCTCGCCCACGGGCGCAGGATGCCTCCCAGCTTGGGCACATGGTTCAACGTCTGTCTGCATCTGAAGTCGCTTTCTATCGGCAACTGGTAAAGCATTTCCCGATCGGCATGGCGGTGCTGCGACTGCGCGATCCGGAGAGGCCCAGCACCTGGACGCTCGTTGCGAGCAATGCGAAAGCCGTCCTGGCAGCCGGTCCAACCTTAGGCGATTTGTTAGAGCTGCGGTTCGTGGACGATCCAGGCCCGGGCGCCTCAACAAAGCTTCAAGATCGCTGCCGGAGTGCGCTCAACCAAAAACGGGCGATTATACTCGGGCACGTTCGAATTGAATCGGGACTCGACCAGGCCTGGTGGTTCCTGGTGACGGCGAGTCCCTTGCCCTCGAATTGCGTCGGGGTTTTCTTTAAGGACGAATCCCAGCTCTCCCGCGCGAACCGGGAATGGGAAGAATCGGAAAGGCAGCTCACGCAGATGTGCGGCACGGCGCGGGCGATTCTTTGGCGCGCCGACCCGGAGACGCTCGAATTCACCTACGTGAATCCGCAGGCCAAGGACGTGCTCGGATACTGGATCGAACGCTGGCGCAATGAGAGCAATTTCTGGCAAAACCACACGCACCGGGACGACTGGGAGCTGGTGAAAGCCCGGTGCCGGGAGGCAACTTCGAGCGGAGGGACAACTCAGTGTGATTGCCGAATGATTTCCGCGCGGGGAAGCTTTCGCTGGTTTCGCGTGTACGTGAACCGGCTGGAGAAGCCCGGCTTTCCGGCGGAATTGACCGGCGTGATGGTGGATATCACCGACCAGAAGGAAGTGGAACAAGCGGCCCGGGATCTTTCCGCGCGGGTGATTCGAGCACAGGAGCAGGAACGCAAGCGCATCAGCCGGGAGCTGCACGACAGCATCGGGCAGTACCTGACGGCGGTCAATTTCACCCTGGGCTCTTTGCAAGACCGCGAATCTCTCGATCCCGGGACGGAGCGGAAGCTGACAGAATGTGCCGAACTGGTGCGCACATGCATGAAGGAGATCCGGTCGGTTTCCTACATGCTGCATCCGCCGCTGGTGGATTTGCTCGGGCTCGCTCCGGCGCTGCGCAATTATGGGGAGTGGTTTTCGAAGCGCACGGGGATCCGCTTGGAGCTGGACTTACAGGAGGAGACGCGGCGGTTGGCGCCGGATACGGAGATTGCTTTTTTCCGCGTGGCGCAGCAGTGCCTGACGAACGTAGAGAGGCACTCCGAGGCGAAATCGGCGCGCCTGCGCCTGGCACGCGAAAACGGGAACATGGTGCTCGAGGTCGAAGATTGCGAAGTCGGGGTGGCCCCGGGACTGCTCGAGCGGCTCGAGCGCGGAACCACGGTCGGGGGTATCGGCTTGCTGAAGACGCGCGAGCGTGTCCACGAGCTGCGGGGAAAATTCCAGGTCACCTCGAACGGCAAGGGAATGAAGGTGCGGGCCGAGATTCCGCACGGAGATGGCGCCGCCATGCGCGCCGATGAGCCGGTGCCGGAGCGCGGCCGATCGCGCGCGGCCAAGGCGTGAGAGTTGTTGGGGGGCGCTCCGTCTCCGGGCAGCGGCGGGAGTTTCGTAAGGCGCAGTGTTTCAGGCTGTGGAGTGTCGAAGCGCAACCGTGACGTTGAGCTGTGGTAAGCAGCGGGGGCTTCAGCCGCTCCGGAAGTTTTGCAGCTCGCGATTTTTCACCCAGCCTGCCCGCGGAAGCCTTGGCGCAGGCGGGAGCAGGGGCGAAGGCCAACCGCGAAGTTGAGTTGCGGAAGGAGAGGGCGCTTCAGCGCCTCCAAACGTTTTGTAGGTCGCGGTTTCAACCGCGACGTTAAGGTCGGGAAAGGAGCGGGGCTTCAGCCCCTGAAGCTCCCTGATGAGCAGAATCGAGAGACGCGTCCATCAAGCAGGGGTCTACTTCGTCACGACTTCCTCTTGGGACCAACGCCAGATATTCCTAAAGCCTGATCCCGCCAGAATCGTGCTGGAGCAACTCCTCGATTGCCGCGACAGGCATTTTTATCTTCTGCATTCGTTCGCCCTTATGCCGGAACACATCCATGCCCTCATCACCCCGGGGGACCGAGACGTCGCTCGAAAAGGCCGTGCAGATGATCAAAGGCGGGTCCTCATTCCGGATTCGAAAAGAATTGATGTACCCGTTCCAAGTATGGCAGGCGGGGTATCACGATCGCTGGATCCGCGATGTTCATGAATTTCGGATGCGCAAGCAATATATTGAGTTGAATCCTGTGAGGGCTCGGTCGGTCGAAAAAGCAGCGGACTATCCTCTGGGGTCGGCGTGTGGAAAGTTTCGAATGGATCCATGTGGGTTTGAGGAGGGAGCTTCAGGGGCTAAAGCCCGGGGTGCTGGCGGACTGTGATGTCGGGGTTGAAACCGCGACCTACAAAGCGTTCGGCGGGGCTGAAGCCCGCGGCGGAATTACGGGTGAATGGAGCGGGTGGGCTAGAAGGCTCTCGATTAAGCCGGTGAAGCGATGGTGGATGCTTAAGGGAGCTTCAGGGGCTAAAGCCCGGGCTGCCGGCGGGATGTAATGTCGCGGTTGAAACCGCGACCTACAAAGCGTTCGGCGGGGCTGAAGCCCGCAACAGGTTTGCGCGTGGATGTCGCGTTCGTCCGGCCCTGTGGGAGCATTCCGGACGTTGAAGGGAGCTTCAGGGGCTGAAGAGTCTGCGTGAGAACTCTGGAGTCAGCCCCTCAGCGGCTAAAGCCGCACTGAATTTACAACACTTACGGCACGGCTGAAGCCATGCCCTGACGAAGAACGGGAGACGTCACACAGACTCTGAAGCCCCCGGTCGCTCTCGACCTTAATGTCGTGGTTGAAACCGCGAACTACAAAGCGTTCAGCGGGGCTGAAGCCCGCGGCGGATTCGCGGCGAACGCCATGGGTAGAATTGTGACGCACAGAATGTTCGACAAGCCGGCGACCCGCGAGAAGTTTGGCAGCGCCGCCGGCGTCTCGCGGCTCGTTGCCCCGATTCAAACTGCGAGGGGCGAAGAGTTTGAATTCGCGCCGCGGCCGCCTTGTTTCTGCCCCGCTCGAATGACAAATCCGCTACCGCTGGCGCGAGGGAAGGACTAGAATGGCGTCAGTAGGGGCGTCCTGAGAGCCTGGCAAGACTTGGCGCCTGCGGCCCACCGATGCGACGCCCGCAAGGGTTGTTCGTCCCCCCGGCCACGACGCAGATTCGGCGCAGGGTCGAGGACAACGATGAAGTCCAAATCCCCTCCACGGCGCAGTGGAAACAAGGCGGTTCCCGCGAAGCCATCCGAGGTACGTGCGCGGAGCAGCGGTCTGCTGGTGGCAGCCATCGGCGCTTCGGCGGGCGGAATCGAAGCGTTCACCGAACTCTTACGCCATCTGCCGGTGGATACGGGAATGGCGTTTGTCCTCATCCAGCACCTCGACCCGAAACACCACAGTATCCTCACCGAGCTTGTGGCCAAAGAAACGCCGATGCGCGTGAGCGAAGTGACCAACGGGCTGAGCGTGGAGCCCAATCACGTGTACGTGATTCCCCCCAACTCGATGATGTCGATTTCCGACCACACTTTGCAGCTCACCCCCCGTCCGGAAACCCAGGGCGTGAACATGCCCATTGACTACTTCATGCGGTCGCTGGCCGAGGAGCAGGGCGATCGGGCTATCGGCGTGATCCTCTCGGGCTCCGGCACCGATGGGACGCTGGGAATTGCGGAGATTCAGGCGGCGGGCGGAGTGACGTTCGTACAGGACGAGACTTCGGCCAAATATGACGGCATGCCGCGAAGCGCGATTGCCGCGGGTTGCGTGGATTACGTCCTTCCGCCCAAGGGAATCGCGCGCGAACTCGCGCGGCTGGCGCATCACCCTTACGTCGCGCGTCCCGAGCCTCCCGCACCGCCCGAAATCGTGCCATCGCACCAGGCCGGCCTGGCCACGATTTATCAGTTGCTGCGCCGATCGACGGGTGTGGACTTCACCAACTACCGGCAAACCACCATTCTCCGGCGCATTCAGCGCCGAATGGTCGTTCATAAAATCGATCAGCTCGAAGACTACGTGAGGTTCATGCAGGCGAACCCCGCGGAAGTGAAGGCGCTGTACCGCGATATGCTGATCGGCGTCACCAGCTTTTTCCGTAACCCGAAAGTTTTCGAAGCTCTGAAGTCGGAAGTCTTTCCGCACATTTTGAAAACCCGCACTCACGAAGGCCCGATCCGCATCTGGACGGCCGGATGCGCCACCGGGGAAGAGACGTACTCGGTAGCCATCGTTCTGCTGGAGTTTCTGGGCGATAAGGCGCCGGACTATCCCGTCCAGTTTTTCGGCACGGACGTGAACGAAGCGAGTGTCGTGCGGGCCCGCAACGGCATTTATCCTGAAAACATCCGCACCGATGTCTCGCCCGAGCGGCTGCGCCGCTTCTTCACCAAAGTAGAGACCGGCTACCGCATCAGCAAAAGCATCCGGGAAATGTGCATTTTCGCGCAGCAGGATGTGCTCAACGATCCTCCGTTTTCGCAATTGGACTTGGTCACTTGCCGCAATCTGCTCATTTACCTCGAGCCGGCGGCACAAAAGAAAGTCATCTCTCTATTTCACTTTGCTCTTCTGCCGGGCGGCTATCTCATGCTGGGAACTTCCGAAGGCATCGGCGGCTCGACCAACTTGTTTGCCACCGAAGACAGGATCTTCAAGATCTTCTCGAAGAAAGCCACTGCCAGCCGGCAATTTGTTACCTTTTCCTTGGACCGGCGACAGGAAAGGATGGGTGTGGGGCCGGCCCGCGCGCCCGCGCGGATGATCGACTCCAACTTGAATTACCTCGAATCCCAGAAGGAGTTCGACCGGCGGCTGCTCACGCAGTTCGTGCCCGCGGCCGTGTTCGTGAACGAAGACATGGAGATCGTGCACTCGCGCGGCAACGTGAGCCGGTATTTGAAGCTGGCGCCCGGCCGCGCCAGCCTGAGCCTGCTGAAGATGGCGCGCGACGGCTTGCTGCTGGCTCTCCGCGCCGCCATTGGCCGGGCGAAAAAGGACGGCGGACCGGTGAAACGGCAGAGAATTCCCATCAAGAACGGAAATGGCGAGGGCGTCCGCCATGTGAACCTCGAAGTGGTCCCAGTGCAGCTTGGCAATTTGAAAGAGTCTTACTTCATGATCATTTTCGACGAGGTGCCGCCGGAACCGGCTGCCAAAGCTGAGCCGGGTAAATCCGCCAAAGCGGCCGCGGATGCAAAAGCCGCCGATCGCCGCCTCGTGAACCTCGAGCAGGAGCTGGCGGCCACGAAGGAGTACCTCCAGTCCGTGATCGAGACGCAGGAGGCCACCAACGAAGAGCTGCAATCGGCCAATGAGGAAGTGCTCTCCAGCAACGAGGAACTGCAAAGCACCAACGAAGAGCTCGAAACTTCCAAGGAAGAATTGCAGTCGGCCAATGAGGAGCTCAGCACCGTCAATGAAGAGCTGCGCAACCGCAATGTGGAGATTACACACGCCAATATCGACTGGGAAAATCTCTTCTCCACGCTCGACTTCGCGGTCCTGATCGTCGGCCCCGATCTCACCATCCGGCGATTCACGCCGAAGGCGGAAAAAGCGTTCGGCGTAATTCCCAGCGACGTGGGGCGTCCGCTGATGAATATCAACCCCAATATCGAAATTCCCGAGCTCAAGAAAATGGTTGAGCAGGCGATCGAAGGCTCCTCCTCACAACTCGATGGAGTGAAGGGCCGGGATGGCATGCGCTTTGAGCTCTACGTCACGCCGTGCCGGACCACCGATAATAAAGTGGACGGGGCTGCCATCGTGCTCGCAGAGGTTCCCCCGGAGAAAGTCAGCAAATCCGCGGCAGAAAAATAGCCGCTGGCCTGGAGCTCCAGCCAACAGCGACCCTGCTGCTTTGCCTTCCTCTCAGGGCTGCTCCCGCCGATCCAAATCACGTCGTCCGGTGACATCTATCACGGCGCGAAGTTGTCTCGCGAGCCACCTTGTTGTGGGGTTGACTTGATTTGATGGCGCCGAAGTGTGTGCCGGGGATTTCGCCGAGACCGAGCGGAGAGGCAGGAGCGGATTGCGGCGCTGGGAGGAGAGAGACCATGCTAGTGAAAGCGATCATGACGAGGTCGGTGGCGACGGTCCGCCCGGAGATGACTCTGGGCCAAGCCGTCGAAATCCTGTGGAATCGCAACGTCGGGATTCTTCCCGTGGTCAACAAGGAAAACAAGGCCGTCGGCGTGGTGACGGACCGCGACATCTGCATCGCGCTGGGAACGCGGAATCGTTTGCCGGGAGACATTTCCGTGGGCGAAGTGGCTACGGGCAAGCTGATTTTCTGCCGGCCGGATGATGAAATTCATTCTGTGCTCGCGCTGATGGCCGAAGGGAAAGTGCGGCGCCTGCCGGTGATCAACGATAAGGGCGTGATCGAGGGCATTCTCTCGATGGACGATGTGCTGCTCCACTCCGAGACCGGAAGGTTCGGCAGGGCTCCGGAACTTTCCTTCGACGAAGCCGCCGCGGCGCTGAAGAGACTGTACCGGCCGGAGCTGCCGGAACTGGTCCGCGAGAAGAAAATAATGGTTGCCTAGCCGCTCAGGAGTGATGAGAGCGGCGAAGTGAAGTGACGATGCAAGGCTGAGCGGGCGACGCAGGGGATGGGGGCGCCCGCTCAGCCGGGATGGCTTTTTAGGAATTAGCCTGCCTCGCTGGTTTTCCGCATCATCCCTGCTGAGATACAATTCGTCCCGTCAAGGACGAGAATGAGCGGCCCTTCCCCGCACAAGACACTTTCGCCCCAGGCGCTCGCCGAAAAACTCTTCGAATTCTCACCCGACGCGCTACTGGTCACCGACGCAGCCGGACTGATCATCGACGTGAATCCCCAGGTGGAGAAATTTTTTGGGTACACCCGCGCGGAACTGGCGGGCCAGCCGGTGGAAATCCTGGTTCCGGAACGATTCCGCAAGTCGCATCCGGGCCACCGCAACGATTACACGGCAAGTCCGCGAATTCGCCCGATGGGAATCGGGCTCGAGCTTTATGGCCGGCGCAAGGATGGCTCCGAATTTCCCGTGGACATCATGCTCAGCGCGATGGAAACCGATGGGGGGAGAATGGTGCTCAGCGTCATCCGCGATATTTCCGAGAAGATGCGGATTCAAGAAGAGCTCGAGCGAAAAGAGCGCGAAAAGCGCTATCTCGAAGAGGAGCTTAACACCGAGCACCGGTTTGAAGACATCATCGGGGAGAGCACGGGCTTAAGAAAATTACTGCAACAGGTGGAAACCGTCGCGGCAACCGACGTGACGGTTCTCATTCTCGGCGAAACCGGCACCGGGAAAGATCTCATCGCCCGGGCGATTCATCAACTCAGTTCCCGGCGGGAACGCACGCTCGTGAAGCTGAATTGCGCCGCCATCCCCACCGGCCTGCTCGAGAGCGAACTTTTCGGCCACGAAAAAGGCGCGTTCACAGGCGCCATCATGCAAAAGATTGGCCGGCTCGAGCTCGCTCATCAAGGGACGTTGTTTCTCGACGAGGTCGGAGACCTTCCACCGGAGCTGCAGCCGAAACTCCTGCGCGCCTTGCAGGAAAAGGAATTCGAACGGCTGGGCAGCACGCGCACGATTCCGATCGACGTGCGCCTGATCGCCGCCACCAACCGCAACCTGGAAAAGATGGTCGCGGATCGTGAATTTCGAAGCGATCTTTACTATCGCCTGCGCGTTTTCCCCGTCACTTTGCCGCCGCTGCGAGAACGCCGCGGAGACATTCCCTTGCTGGTCCGGTATTTTGTCTCCAAGCACGCGCGCCGCATGGACAAGCAAATCGAGACGATCCCGGACGGAATAATGAAGGTGCTCACGCGGTGGGACTGGCCGGGAAATATCCGCGAGCTGGAGAATTTCGTCGAGCGCGCCGTCATCCTCTCAAAAGGGCCCGCCTTGCGCGCGCCTCTGGGGGAGCTCGACCTCCCGCTGGAATCATCCCCAAAGACTGACGCCACGCTTGAGAGCGCCGAGCGGGACCACATCCTCGCTGTTCTTCGGGAATGCAAAGGCGTGATTGCAGGCCGCGATGGTGCAGCCGCCCGGCTGGGACTCAAGCGAACAACCCTCAACTCGAAGCTGAAGAAACTGGGCATAGAGCGCAGTGACTTTAGCTAGTCACAGCCGACGATATTTCGTCAGTATCAATCGTCACGATCCTATTGGTCGCAAATGACGTCACAATTTTCTCCTAGATAAGCCATTCCTTTTCAATCGATTCGGAGAAACTTCCCCTTACTGCTCACATTGGCCAAGCGCGTGCCAATACATCATGTCAAGGCGAAGGACGGACCGAAGTTACGCTGAGAATCACGATTCAGGAGCAACCTAAGATGACCATCCTCCGGCTTGACGGGAGGATCGTTGGGCCCTGGGTGCAGGAGTTGGATCGTGCCTGGCGGTCGCTGACGGGGTCGCTGGGATCGAAGAAGCTGCTCATCGACCTTGGTGGAGTCACTTATGCGGACTCGGATGGAAGACAGGTTCTCGCCGAAATCCACCAGGCAACCGGCGCGGAATTCCAAGCCAACACCCCGATGGGCGAGTACTTCGCCGCGGAAGCAAAGCGCAGGAAAAAGGACGCGAAGGGAGAGTGACATGCGAGGACCGTACGGTTTCGATATGAGCGAAAGCTGCCTGGCTTGCAAAGGGCGCATGAGCTGCTCCTTCGGCCGGCTCACGGCGAAAGCCGCCGATGACTTCAATTCTCTCAAGTCCATCTCCGCGTATCCGGAAGGCGCGGTGCTGTTCATGGAATGCCAGGATCCGCGCGGCGTGTTTATCGTTTGCGAAGGAGAAGTGAAACTGACCATCAGTTCGAGCGAAGGAAAGACGCTCATCCTGAGGATCGCGCAGGCGGGTGAGATTCTGGGCTTGATGTCCGTTCTCTCGGGTAAGCCTTACGAAGTGACCGCGGAAACTCTTCATCCCTGCCAGATCGCGTTCGTCCGGCGCGAAGATTTCCAGCAATTCATGGCGGAGCATCCGGAGGCCTTGCAGGGCGTGGTCAAGCAACTCAGCTCAAACTACCACGGGGCTTGCGAGCAGTTGCGCACGGTCGCTCTTTCCACCTCCGCCCCGGGGAAACTCGCGCGTCTGCTCCTCGAGTGGTCCACGGAAGATGAAGAAACCAAATCCGGGAGCCGCGTGAAGCTGCACCTGACGCACGAAGAGATTGCGGAGTTCATCGGCAGCTCGCGGGAAACGGTCACGCGTACGCTGAGCGAATTCAAGAACCGCCAACTGGTGAAGCGCAAGGGCTCCACGCTGATGATATCGGATCGCGCGGCGCTCGAGAGCCTCGTCTCCGCGTAGCAAGCATCTCGCGTGGGTTTGGCAAGATCCGCAACCATCTGCGCGGCGCTCGAATCGAATTATCTCGCGAGCCAGCCGCCGTCCACCGGAAGCGCTGCCCCGGTCAAGTTGTCCGCAGCCGGGCTCGCCAGGAAAACCGCAAGCGCTGCAATCTGCTCGACCGTCGTAAACCGTTCCGTGGGCTGCTTTTCGGCAAGGAGCTCGTACTCCGCCTGCTCGATCGAGATGCCCTCCTTCTTCGCCCGGGCCTCAATCTGTTTTTGCACAAGAGATGTGTGCACCCAGCCGGGGCAGATCGCGTTGCAAGTGATGCCGGACTTCGCGGTTTCCAGCGCCACCACTTTCGTGAGGCCCACCAGCCCGTGCTTCGACGCCACGTAAGCAACTTTATTCACGGAAGCTACCAGGCCGTGCGTGGAGGCAACATTGATCAACCGCCCCCAGCCGCGGCGTTTCATCCCCGGCAGGGCGGCTCGGATGGTGTGAAATGCCGCCGAAAGATTGACGGCCAGGATGGCGTCCCAGCGGTCCGGTGGAAAATCTTCCACGGGCGCGACATGCTGGCATCCCGCATTGTTGACGAGCACGTCGACGCTCCCGAGCCTCTTCTCCGCGTCTCTCACCAGCTCGACACAAGCCTCTCCCCGCGAGAGGTCGGCCCCGTTGTAGAGGATTTCCGCTGTGAACTCCCGGCCCATCTCGCTGCGCTGCCGTTCGATTTCGCCGGCATCGCCAAATCCGTTCAGCATCACCGCGCAGCCTTCTCGAGCAAGCGCGCGGGCAATCCCGAGTCCGATCCCGCTGGTCGAGCCGGTCACGATGGCCGCGCGTCCCTTTAAGATGGCAAGCCTCCCCGAGCTCCTACGACCCGATCGTACAAAGCGCTGAGCTCACCGACGATCCCGCGGCGAAACACCAGCACGCACACGATGAAAATCGCACCCATGATCACGGTAACGAACGATCCCACCTTGTCGGCAAGCTGATTCTGCAAAGTCACAATCGAAAACGCGCCCGCAATCGGCCCGAACACCGTGCCCATTCCGCCCAGCAGCGTCATCAGCACCACTTCACCCGATGTGTGCCAGTCGGCGTCGGTCAGCGTGACAAAGCTGAAGACGATCACCTTCGTCGACCCTGCCAGCCCCGCCAGTCCGGCCGAAAGGATGAACGCGAGCGTCTTGTACTTGTTGACATCGTAGCCGAGCGAGAGCGCCCGCGATTCGTTTTCACGGATGGCTTTCAGGACCTGGCCGAAGGGCGAATGAATCGTCCGCCGAATGAGCAGGAACCCGAACATAAAAATCGCAAAAACGACATAGTACATCTGGCGGTCATCCTGTAAGTCGATCACCCACAAGAGCCGTCCGCGCGGGATTCCCTGAATCCCGTCCTCCCCGCCCGTGAACTTGGCCTCCAGGAAAAGGAAATACATCAACTGCGCGAGCGCCAGCGTAATCATCGCGAAGTAGATTCCTTGCCGCCGGATCACGAGGTTGCCGAAAATAAATCCGAGTGCCACAGCCGCGAGCGTCCCTGCAAGAATTCCAAGGCCGGGACCCACACCCATCACCTTGACGGCATAGGCTGTCACGTAGCCTGCCGCTCCCAAAAATGCCGCGTGGCCGAATGAAAGCAGTCCGGCGTATCCAAGCAGGAGATTGAAGGCGCACGCGAAGAGCGCCAGGCACAGCGCCTTCATCAGAAAAATGGGATAAACGAAGAAGGGGGCCACCAGCCCCAGCACCAGCAATGCGCCTTCTCCGATCCAGCGGCGTTTCACGTCGCTTCATCTTTCCTTTCCGAAAAGTCCCGCCGGCCGGACGAGCAACACGACTGCCATGATGAAAAAAACCACGGTATCGGAAGCCTGCGAATAGAACACTTTCGTCATGCCTTCAATCAAACCGAGACCCAGCCCCGTCACAATCGAACCGAGAATCGAACTCATGCCCCCGATCACCACCACGGCGAACACCACGATGATCAGGTTCGAGCCCATCAGCGGGCTGATTTGCGTGGCGGGCGCAGCGAGCACGCCGGCGAGACCCGCCAATCCGACGCCCACTCCGTACGTGATCGTGACCATCACGGGAACATTGATGCCGAAAGCCTGGACGAGCGCAGGGTTTTCCGTTCCGGCGCGCAAGTACGCGCCGAGCGGCGTCCGCTCGATCACAAGCCAGGTGGAGATGCAAACGAGCAGCGATGCCACAACCACCCACGCGCGGTATTTCGGAAGGTACATGAAGCCCAGGTTCAAGGCTCCCTGAAAACTTTCCGGAATCGAGTACGGCAATCCTGAAACGCCGTAGCGATAACGGAAAAGCCCCTCGATCACAAGCGCCAGGCCGAACGTCAAAAGCAATCCATAGAGATTGTCGAGCTTGTAGAGCGGCCGCAAGAGAGTCCGCTCGAGGATGATTCCAAGGAGCCCAATCACCAGGGGCACCAGCAGGAGTGCCCACCAATATCCCAGGCCGAATTGGTCGAGCGCGATCCAGGTGAACACCGCGCCCATCATGTACATCGCGCCGTGCGCGAAATTGATGATGTTGAGCATCCCGAAAATGATCGAGAGGCCGAGGCTGAGCATGGCGTAGAAGCAGCCGTTCACGAGCCCCAGCACGAGCTGTCCGAACAGCGCTGCCGTCGGGATGCTGACGATTTCTCTCATTTCACAATGGCGCTCGAAGCCACTCCGGCCGCTTCCGGGCCTACTTTTTTATCAGCGGACACCGCGATGCCGACAATGGCTGGAAAGCTTGATCGGCCGGAATCGTGCTGATGAGCTTGTAATAGTCCCAGGGATACTTCGATTCGGCCGGCGACTTCACCTGAAACAAATAAAAGTCGTGGACCATCCGGCCGTCGGCGCGGATCTTGCCATCCTTGAATACCGCGTCATGAATGGGCATTTCCTTGAGCTTTTTCATCACGGCATCCGCGTCATCGGTTCCCGCAGCCTGAACGGCCTTCAGGTAGGAAAGCGTCGCGGAATACACTCCGGCGTGGACCATCGTAGGCATCTTTTTCGTTTTCGATTCAAACGCCCGGCCGAATTTTCGCGATTCGTCGTCCTTGTCCCAATAAAAAGCGGTGGCCGCGTACATTCCTTGCGTGGCTTGCAGGCCCAGCGCGTGGATATCGGAAATAAACACGAGCAGTCCTGCCAGCGTCTGCTTCTTGCTGATTCCAAATTCGGCGGCGGTCTTGATCGAATTGATCATGTCGCCGCCCGCGTTGGCCAGTCCGATCACCTTGGCCCCGGAGGATTGCGCCTGCAAAAGAACCGAGGAGAAATCGGAAGCATTCAGCGGGTGAAGCACCTGCCCTAGCACCTGTCCGCCGGCGGCTTTTACGGCATTGGAGGTGTCGTCGTACAGCGAGTGCCCGAAGGCGTAATCGGCGGTAACAAAAAACCAGGTGTTGCCGCCGTTTTTCACCACCGCTCTTCCGGTGGCCGTGCCGGTTGCGTACGTGTCGTAGGTGTAGTGGATCGTATACGGATTGCAATCTTCGTTGGTTAGCCGTGTGGACCCGGCGCCCGAGACGATGAAGATGCGATGCTTCTCATTCGCCACTTTGCTCACGGCTAGCGCCACGCCGGAGGTGGGCACGTCCAGGATCACATCCACGCCGTCCTTGTCGTACCATTCGCGCGCTTTGTCCGCTCCGATGTCCGCCTTGTTCTGGTGGTCGGCGGAAACAATTTGAATGGGTTTCCCCAGCACCTTCCCGCCGAATTCGTCCACCGCCATTTGCGCTGCCACCACCGATCCCGGCCCCGCGAGGTCCGAGTAAAGGCCCGACATGTCGTTCAACACGGCGATCTTCACCACGTCGGAAACTTTTCCGGCGGCGAATTTGGCCGGGGCGAAGCCGCCAGCGGCGGCAAGCACGAGAGAAAAGGTAACGAGAACGAGCACCCATTTCCGTTTCATGGCAGCTTCTCCTTTTGGTGTGCCGCCGGGCGATGCGCCGAGTCCGCGCGCGTTCCGCTCCGCGTCACGTAAGAATCAAACACCCAGCAGCTCTTGCAGCAATTCCTGCTTGGCCGGGATTTCGTGCTTGGCGATTTCCACCGCAATCCGCCCTCGCTCCACCACGTACATCCGGTCGGCCAGCCGAGAAGCAAAACGGAAATTCTGCTCCGCCATCACGATCGTGAAGCCCCTCACCTTGAGCGCCAGAATCACCTGGCTCAACTTCTTGACGATCACCGGCGCGAGTCCCTCCGTGATTTCATCGAGCAGCAGCAGCCGCGCTCCCGTGCGCAGAATGCGCGCCATCGCCAGCATTTGCTGCTCTCCGCCCGATAGGTGCGTGCCCCGGCTTCTCCGCCGCTCCTTTAGATTGGGAAACATATCGTAAATCTCGTCGAGACTCATGCCCTCGCTTGTGAGCTTGGGAGGGAGCAAGAGATTTTCCTCGGCGTTCAAGCTGGCGAAAATGCCGCGTTCCTCGGGGCAATATCCTACACCGAGCCGCGCGATCCGATGCGCCGCGTGGCCGATCACTTCGCGGCCATTGACCATGATGGACCCGCTGCGCTTTCCCACCAGCCCCAGAATCGACTTCAATGCCGTCGTGCGGCCGGCGCCGTTGCGGCCCAGCAGCGTCACCAGTTCTCCTCGATTCACGGTGAAATCCATTCCGTGGAGGATGTGCGACTCGCCGTAAAACGCATGCAGCCGCGTCACTCTCAGATATTCGTTCGGCGGCGTGCTATTCATCGGCGATCCCCATGTAGGCTTCCTTCACCTGCGGGTTCGTGGAGACCTCCGCGTAACTTCCTTCGGCAATCATGCTGCCTCGTTGCAGCACGGTGATCTTACTGCACAGGTCCGCCACCACGCCCATGTTGTGCTCCACCATGAGGACCGTCCGGTGCGCGGCCACGCGCCGGATCAAGTCCTTCACGCGGTCCACGTCCTCATGCGCCATGCCTTGCGTCGGCTCATCCAGCAGCAGCAGCTCCGGCTCGAGGGCCAGCGTCGTGGCGATTTCGAGCGCGCGTTTGCGTCCGTACGGCAACTCGACGGCCACGACGCGCGCGTGTGCTTCGAGTCCCACACTCGCGAGCAGTTCCATCGAGCGGTCGTTCAACTGCTTCAGCGAGGCTTCCCCTTGCCAGAAGTGAAACGAATTTTTCAAGCCCCGCTGGAGCCCGATGCGGACGTTTTCGAGGACGGTCAGATGCGGGAAGACGGCGGAGATCTGAAAAGATCGCACGACGCCGCGGCGCGCAATTTCCGCCGGTTTTTCTTTCGTGATGTCCTCGCCCCGGAAATGGATTGTTCCGCAGGAGGGGCTCAAGAACTTTGTCAGCAAATTGAATACGGTTGTCTTCCCGGCGCCATTGGGCCCGATCAGCGCGTGAATCGACCCACGGCTTATTTTCAGATTGACGTCGCTGACGGCGACAAATCCTCGGAACTCCTTAACGAGACCGCGCGTCTCGAGCAGGCACTCACAATCGTTCGCGGTCTCTTTGCTGGGCGGCATTTGCATCAAGTTGGCCCGCTCGCAATTTGCAACTGGCGCGGAATCGGAAGCTCCAATCGCCTATTTCGTCCGGCGAATAATACCCCGAATTCGATGCGCAGTGTCGCCCCATACGGATTTTGCGCTTGCGATGCCAGGTGCAATTGGGCATTCAGACTTTTGCGCAGGATAGCCTCGGCATTTCGGTTAGGACGCTATTCTGAGGTGGCGATGGCGAGCAGGTGGCTTATTGGGAGGAATGCGTCATTGCCAGGCGGTCGCCGACGATGGAGTAGGCCGTAGCATTAAACGCCATTCCGATGTGAGTCCCTGCAACTTCGAAGTCTAGTTTCGGATTCCGAGTCATGCAATAGCGCCAGTCGACGATGCCGTCATGGCGGGTGTAGATGGCGGTCTGGAGCATGGAGTCGGGGACGTCGCGCCTCAGCGAATCTATGAAATTGCACGTGCAGCGGCCGGTATAGCAGTTCGGCAAAACTCCTTGCCCGTGTTCCTCGAGGATGCGCAGCCGCACTGCTTCGGCGGCGTGGAACACGCTTCGGCTCATAACGGTAGCGCGAAATGGGGAGGCCAGGGTGATGACGGAAGCGACGTCCTTCGGGCGCTGGCCGGCTATCGACCGTGCGATCACGCCTCCCAGGCTGTGGCCAATCAGATGAATCTTCTGCCCGGTTTCGTCCAGAGCGCGTTCGATGGTCTCGGCCAGATGACGCCGAATGAGGAGATTGGGGCAGTCGGCGTTGATGCCGATGCCGGAAAAATACGGCCGGTACCCGATGCGGCCGAGCCAGCCGTGGAGTTCGGTAAGATAAAGATCGGTGGCGAGAAAACCGGGAATAAGGACTACGCCGGAGCCGTTGCCGGGCGGAACACCGAAACCGTAGTAAACCGGACTTGCATGCAAGAGGAGAACTTCCGCCCCGAAAAGCGCTTCAGTCCAAAGGGAGGAGCCATTGTCAGTTTCGGGGGGCGGCGATTGCGTTCGGGATTTCCGCTTCGATTCAGTGCCTGACTTTTTTCGCGAGCCCTGTGTCATGTTTCGCCTCTTCCAGATGTGCGCCCCTCGGCGCGGGCACTTTCCCGTCGACGACACTTTCCATGATGAATCATACCGCTAAACTGCCCGGGGCTCCATCATGGCTTTACGCGATGCTAATTCTGGCGCACGGCTGACTTTCGCCGATTTCGACCCGCGCCGCCCTTCAACTGTGCCTCCAATTCTTCGACCCGCTTGTGCAAGGCTTCCAGCTCTGTCTCCCCGCCTTGCGGCCGGGATGGGGTGGAGCCCAGGAATTTCTTCATCATCTCCACGGGGGAGACAATGGCGGATTGAACTTCACCCAACCGGCTCTGCACGGCGTCTTGCACCTTTTGGTACGCATCAAAAGCGGACTTCAAATACCACATGATGAACTCCTGCCGCACCTCGTCGGAGGCGACGATGAGTTCCCGGAGCAGCTCAAGGGGCAGCCCCGTTGGTTTTTCCTTGGCATCTTCGGTGATGATTTGAGTCAGGGTGAGGCGGGTGAGGTCTCGGCCGCTTTTGGCATCCAAGACCTTGACGTCTTTCCCTTGCCGAATGAACGCAGCGATGTCATCGAGATTTACATAACGGCTGTGGGTGGTGTCGTAGAGGCGGCGGTTGCCGTATTTCTTGATGACGACGGCGGAGGGGGTCACGGGGCACCTTCCATGCTGCTCTGCACAATTTAAAAATAGTGCTTGACAAAGGGTTTGTCAAGGTCTATTTTGTAGTTGATGCTGCAATGCAGCAATCGGAGGTGTGCTATGAGAACGGCGACAAGGGCCGAGACTTCCCGGGTCCACCCTCGGGAGTCCTCCTTTGTTTCGATCCTATCGGGCTGGGCGCAGCAAGGGGTGCAAAGCTTCTTCGCCACACAGCGGATCCTGCTTGACCTCGCCATGAAGCAGAACGCAAACGCGATGCATGCTTTGCGCAAGCAGCTGGCCGACCCGCAACATTCACCGACAGCCATCCTCAGCCAAGCCGCCGGGGAGGGCGTGAGCAATTTTCTGGAGGGACAAAAAATTCTTCTGGATCTGGGCAAGCAACAGAATCACATCCTGATGAACGGGGTGAAGGAGCACGTCGGGGATTGGCTCCCGGCGCAGACCCTGACGGACCTGTTGCGGCGCAGTGTGGAGACCTTCATCCATATGCAACAGGAATTCCTGAAAGTGGCGGACAAGCAGACTCACTCCTGGATGGAAGCCGCCAAAAACGGAAAACCGTATGAATCCAAGCATCTGGTGGAACTGGCACGCGAGAGTATGGAGAACTTCGTGAATGCGCAGAAACAGTTCCTGGATATCATCGGCGAGGAAGCCGGGAGGCTAGCAGGCGGGAAGCGCGCCGAAAAGGTCAAGAAGATCAAGAAGACCGAACTGGCCGAATTGGCGCGTCAGGCGACCGAGTCGTTCATTGACGCCCAGAAAAAGCTCGTCGCCGTAGCCGGCAAGCAGATGAACGCCAACGTAAAGACCGCGGGCACCACGCTCGAATTGCTGCGGCCATTCCCCTTCGTTCCATTGGCCGAACTCACTCGGGAAGGAGTGAAGAGCTACGTGGACGCCCAAAAGGCGCTGATGGAGGCGGTGGTGAAGCCGGCGGGCGAGCACAAGCATGCAGGGAAACCAGTCAGGCATGCTCGGAAGCCGCGGCACCAGGCCAAGAAGCATCATGTAGAAGTGGCGGCTGCTTGACACAAAAAAAGGAAGGGCGCGGGCAGGACCCGTGCCCTTCCAACCATGTTGCGTCAGAAAAATCAGCCACGTCCATCGCGGGCATCTGGGAGAGCAATACCCGTGAGCCGGATTCTCATTGCGGGGCGCGGAATTTGCCCCACCCCCCTCTGAGGCGCCAGTACCTGCAGATCGTGATAGAAAACGAGCTCAGTCCTATGGCGCAAACTGCAAGCGATGTCCAGCTCAAGAAAGCGACCCTGGAGAGCTTTAGTGCCTACATTCGCGACGCCGAGGCCGCCATGGAGCGTAACACTCGCGGCCAGGAGCCATTCCTGTGGGCGGAGGCAAGCGCGGAGAGGGCGCAGGAGGTCCGCGAAGGGCAAATCGCAGCCGAGTTTTGGTCAGGCCATGGGCCCATCAAGGTGCCCGATGGTCTGATCCATGACTGGATCGGCGCAGCGTGGGCGCCGAAAACAACACTCGCAGCCACGCTAGCCCTGATTCAGGACTACGACAATCACTGGAAAGTCTATACGCCCGAAGTGCTTGCGTCCAAGCTGGTAAAGCGCCGGGGCAACGATTTCCAAATCTACTTGCGCCTTCTCAAGAAGAAGATCCTGACGGTGGTCCTTGAAACGGACCATCGCGTGATATATCGGCCCCTCAGCCGAACCCACTGGGCATGCTGGTCTCACAGCACGCGCATCGCGGAAGTGCAAAATGCGGGGGAATCTAACGAAAGGGTCCTGCCGCCCGATACCGGCCACGGATTCCTATGGCGGTTGAATTCCTACTGGCAATTCCGTGAGCGCGATGGCGGTGTCGATCTGGAATGTCGAGCCATCTCGCTTTCTCGAAACGTGCCCTTCGGGCTGGGTTGGCTCATTGAGCCGATTATCCAGAAGTTGCCCAAGGAGTCGCTGATCCACACGTTAGAGTGCACACGCCAAGCACTGCTAGCTAAAACTGAGTAGATCCCCTCGCTGGGTACTTCCCGCGCAATCCTTTGCTGCCTCACTAACCGTCAATCTCTGTGTGACCAGCGTCACAAGGGAGGGTGACAACTTGCACAGTATTCATCTTCTACTAGGAGTTTATTAGGGGCGGTTGGTGATTTTCCCCGGCCGGACAGTGAGGCAATTCACATGGACTTGCGAGATTGGTCCAAATCTGAGGTCGAATACGGGCGGAAGATTTTGGGCTCTGGTCTGGAAGGAGCCCGCGCAGGAGAAGCGGAATTTCTCAAGGGAAGGACTCTTGACCAGTTTCTTAGCGAGTCAGCTTTGGAGGCCTTGAAGCCCGCCGCTCTTGGCGCCTGTTTGGGAGTGCTGGGGAGCCGCCTGGGAAAAGAAAGCAGTTCGATCGGAAAGGCGCTTTTGTTCGGATTGGTGGGTGGCACAATCGGTTTTGGCGCAGGTATCGCCTGGCAGACCCGCCGTCTGACTGCGAGCGCAGCGAAGGGTGCTTTGCGAAACACTCACAGGTTGCGCGATGAGCATTGGGTGGAAAAG
Source organism: Candidatus Sulfotelmatobacter sp. (assembly GCA_035624115.1). Lineage (GTDB taxonomy): Bacteria > Acidobacteriota > Terriglobia > Acidiferrales > UBA7541 > Palsa-295. The sequence continues at coordinate 38,407 of DASPSD010000077.1, forward strand.
CACCCGATCGCCTACGCTTAAACATTGGAACGAATTCCTGCAGCGAACTGATCGGGATGAATCATGGCCTTGGGAGGTCAAAAAGGTCTGGATTGACAATTCGATTTGCAGGGTTTAGGGCCCCGACACTCGGTGTGGGAGGAAGTAATGGAAACGAGCGATCTTGTTGACCAACGGGCCCGGGCCCTGTCTGCCCCCGAAACTCTCAGCGAAGAGCGGATTGCCTACCTCGAAAGTCTAGTCAGCCAAGCCAAAGTTGCCGCGGCCGTCTTCACGCAATTCAACCAGGAGGACGTGGACCGGATCGTCAAGGCGATCGTGCTGGCTGGACTGGAGCAAGCGCAGCATCTGGCGCGGCTGGCCGTGGAAGAGACCAAGCTCGGAGTGATGGAAGACAAAGTCATCAAGAACATGGTGGCCACGGAGTTCGCCTACGACTACGTCAAGGATAAGCGGACGGTCGGAATCATCCGCGAGTATCCGGAACGCAACCTGGTGGAAGTGGCGGAACCGATCGGCGTCATCTTTTCCGTAGTTCCGATCACGAACCCCACTTCGACGGTGCTCTTCAAATGCATCATGGCGATTAAGACTCGGAATGCGGTGATTTTCGGTCCCCACCCGAAAGCCTGGCGCTGCGGGTTCGAAGCGGTAAAGATCATGTACGAAGCAGCCGTGAAACACGGTGCGCCGGAAGGCGTTTTCACCTGCCTGGAATCACCCACCATCCCGGATAACGCCTACTTGATGAAACACAGGGACGTCAGCCTGATCGACGCCACCGGCGGGCGAGGTGCGGTGAAGGCCGCCTATAGTTCGGGCAAACCCGCGCTGGGCGTGGGACCAGGCAATACGCCCGTGTACCTGGAAAAAACGGCGGACTTGAATGCCTCGATCGTGGACATCCTCATCTCCAAGACCTTCGATAACGGCACGATTTGCGCCTCGGAACAGACGCTGGTGATTGACGATGAGATTTATGACGCCGCGTTGAAGAAATTCTCCGGCCTGGGCGCCCACGTCTGCAACGAGAGGGAAACGAAGCTGCTGGAACGCTCCGTGATTGATCCCCAGACCGGATGCATGCAGCCCATGGCGGTCGGGCAAAAAGCTTCGGATATCGCGAGTTTCATCGGCCTTTCCGTAGAACCGAACACCAAGTTGCTCGTTGCACCGATCCAGGGCGTCGGCCGTGAACATCCACTTTCCGTGGAAAAGCTGTTTCCCGTGCTGGCGGTCTATCGTGCGAAGTCCGCCGAAGAGGCGCTGAAGGTCTGCCTGGACGTGAATCATGCCGGCGGGCTGGGACACACGGCGGTGATTTTCTCGCGCAACGACGAAATCATCCGAAAGTTCGCCGAGGTGATCAACGCGGGGCGAATCATCGTGAATTCGCCCGGCGCCATCGGCGCGCTCGGCGCCGTGTACAACGATCTGGTGCCGACATTTTCCTTCGGATGCGGGACCGGCGGAGGCAACAGCACGACCGACAACGTCAACGTCTACCACTACTTGAATATCAAGCGGGTAGCCCGGAGAACGCAAGCCCACATGTGGTTCCGAGTGCCGAACCAAATTTATTTCAACATGAACGCGGTAGAGAATTTGCGCCAATTCCCGTCGCAATCCACCGTGATCATCTCCACGCCTCTGTTGGAGCACATGGGGCACGTGGACATCGTCCGGCGCTACATTTCTCCGCAGACGCACGTCCATGTCCTCTTCATTCCGGATGCGGAACCCGAAATCAGTGTCGTCCTGAGCGGAGTGGAGGCGCTGAATGCCTACAACGCGGACCAGATCGTTGCGCTCGGCGGCGGCTCGGTAATCGACGCGGCCAAGATCATGAAACTCAAGTACGAATCCCCGCAGGCGGACCTCGAAGAGCTGGCGGCGCCTTTTCTGGACCTGCGCAAGCGAGTGGTGCAATACCCCACCGGCAAGAACCACGGAGCGCGGCTGATTGCCATCTCCACGACCAGCGGAACAGGAAGCGAAGTCACTCCGTTTGCGGTGCTGACCGACAAAAAGCAAGGGCGCAAGGTGACGCTCGCCGACTATTCGCTGAATCCGGACGTTGCAATTGTCGACCCGCAGTTTGTGATGTCCATGCCCAAAAAATTGACTGCGGACACGGGCATCGATTGCCTGACACACGCGCTGGAGGCGGGCGTCTCGAATTACGCTTCCCCGTACACCGACTCGAATGCCATGCAGGCGATCCGGCTCGTATTCAAGTACCTGCCGGTAGCTTTTGAGGATCCGCGCAATGAAGAGGCGCGCACGATGATGCACAACGCCGCCTGCATCGCCGCGATGGCGTTTTCCAACGCGTCGGTGGGAGTGAACCACGCCCTGGCGCACGCCTTCGGAGCGCGCTTCAATCTGGCTCACGGCCGCGCCAACGCGCTCATGCTGCCGCACGTCATCGCCTACAACGCGGCGGTGCCCGCCAAATTCATGCCCTCGCCCTACCAGCGCGGGTACTTGGCTCACAAAAAGTACGCGACGATGGCGGACTTGCTGGGTCTCGGCGGCCAAACGGTGGAGGAAAAAGTGAAACGGCTCATCGCTGCGACCGAGCAACTTCTCGACCGCCTTGAGATTCCTCGGTCGATTGCCGAGCTCGGGATTTCCCGAGAAGAGTTCGAGCGGGCCGTGCCGGAGCTGGCCAAAATCGCGTTCGACGATCCGTCCTGGCGGTCGAATCCGCGCATGCCGCTGATGAGCGAATTGGAAGAGCTGCTTTGGAAGGCCTACGAGGGGCGCGGACTGGCGAAGCCAGCGGGTGAGGCTCGCGCGCAAACAACGTAGGGAATGGTGCTGCCATGGCAATGATCAACGTCTGGCTCAACATGGAGGAAAAGGGCATCGTTCACGCCCTGCGAGAGGCCGCGGAAAAGCTGGCCGGCGCCGAGGATGAATTGATTGTGGATTTCGCTGCCGTGCGCCGAATCGACCAGAATGTGCTTCGAGCCATCGAGGGACTGGCCGGCATCGCGGACCAGAAATCTCTCAAGGTGATGTTGCGCGGCGTGAATGTGGATGTTTACAAGGTCCTTAAACTCGTGAAACTGGCGCCGCGGTTCACCTTCGTGAACAGCGATGGTGATGGCCGGGCGACGAATCGGGAGGGCAGCCATGCGGAATCACCAACCAGGTGACCGCCTTTCCTGGGGCGACACCGTTTTCCTGCATTTGGAACGCGAAGGCATGCCGCTGAATGTGGCGAGTGTCTGCGTGTTCGAAGGAAAGCTCTCCTTCAAAGACTGCGTTCAGTTCGTGGAATCGAAGCTGCACGCGATTCCTCGTTATCTGAAGCGAGTGGTGCCGGAGCCGCTGGGCCTCGGCCTTCCCAGTTGGGAATACGACCCGGAATTCGATCTGCGCCGCCACCTGCGTCAGATCACTCTCAAGCACGGCACAGAAACAGAGCTCAAAGGGGTTGCCGCCAAACTTTTCAGCCAGGTAATGGACCGCCGCCACCCTTTGTGGGAAATAACCCTGGCGCACGGGCTGAAGGGCGATCGCACCGGGTTGATTATCCGAATGCACCATTGCCTGTCGGATGGCATTGCGGGGGTGGGCCTGATGAATGTGCTCTTCGACGCCAATCCAAATGCGCCGCGCCTGCCAAAAAAGAAACTGCGATTTCGCGTGCCATCCGCGCCGCGCGATCCTTTGAATACGCTGGCGAGCGGCCTGCTGGATTCGTATTCCGAACTCGTCACGCGGATGCTCTCTGCCTGGGCGGACGTCTTGAATATTGCAGAGCGCGTGGCCGCCGACGGCAGCAAGGTGACCGCCGAAGAGGTTTCCCAACTCCTTCCCGAAATTACATCGACCACAGAACGGCTGCGATTCAATGTCATCTACCGCGGCCCGCAAAAGTTCGCCTGGGCAAGAATCCCGCTGTCAGAAATTAAAGCCATCCGGAAGACCTGCGGGGCCAGTGTGAATGACGTGCTCCTCACTTTGGTGACCTCGACGATTCGGCGCTATTCGGAATTGCACGGCGACCGGGTGAAGGGCCGGCTGCTGCGCATGATGGTTCCTGTCAACCTGCGCGGCAACTCCAGTCCCAACGAATTGGGCAACCGCATCTCGATCGTGCCGGTCACCGTGCCTCTCGATATCCGCAATCCTCGGAAGCTTCTCGCGACAGTCCACCGAACCACCGAGTTTCTCAAGCAGGCCCATACTGCTGAACTGGTGAGCCTGGCCGGCGGTCTGATTGGGATTCTGCCGAGCGCCTTGCAAGCCTTCGCCGGCCCGATCATGAGTCAGCTGCCGATTACCCCGTTCAATATGGTGTGCACCAACGTGCCGGGACCCCAGTATCCGCTCTACCTGCTGGGCCACAAGATGCTGAGGTGGTATCCGTACGTCCCGGTGGGCGGCGAAATGGCGGTCAACTGCGCCATCTTGAGCTACGACGGGACAGTGTATTTCGGTTTTAGCGGCGACACGCATGCCGCCCCCGACCTGCGGCGATTGGAGCAGTTTCTAAAGGCAAGCTACCTGGAGCTGCGTGATGCAACGAGGCCGCGGCAAAAGAAATCGGCGCGGCCGAAGGAAGCGGCGGCAAAGCCGCGCGCTGCCTCGAAAGCCGCTCCAGCGCCGCTTCGCGCGCGGGCCACACGATCAATTCCTCCTCGCCTGAAACCCGCTCAAGCGCCGCAGCCAGTCGGGGAGGAGGCAAAAGCCCTGGCGGAGTTGATCGCTTAAAGGTGGCAGGGCACACGGCATTGGGAAGTAGCTCAGCCGGTTGTCGGAGGAGTCGTCCGAGGTCATGTGGGAAAGCATCGAATCCGTTGTTCCGCTCTCGTCCTGGTTGACTCCAGGACGAACGCTATTCCTCTTCATTCATCTCCTTGGCGTCGTCTGTTTTGCTTACATTGTTGCCAGGCGGCTGGTGCCGCTGATTCGGTCGCAGCGCGACCCGCGATTTGATCGGCCTCTCGCCCGGGCAGGAAAAGTTCTGAAGTTCTGGCTGGGCCAGTGGAAACACCCGCGTTATAAAGTCGCTGGAACCCTTCACATCCTGATTTTTGCGGGATTCATACTGCTGGCCGCGCGCGCCTTCAGCGTGCTGATTATCGGCGTCTCTCCCAATTTTGTGATGCCGGGCTTCGCGGGAAATTCTGGCCGCTGGTACGAAGCTGCGACGGATTACGCAGCAACGGTCGTGTTCCTCTGCATGATATTCGCCATTGTGCGCCGGCTGGTCTTCAAGCCCGCGCGCTACGGCGTGCCGGCACAATTCGGAAAGGCTCACACGGCGGACGCAATCTTTCTGCTGGCGCTGATCGCCATCCTGATGGTGGCGGACAGTCTGTTCGAGGGCGCAAAAGCAGCCGCGCAGGCGCAACAAGGCCAGCTCGCCGAATTGACAACTGTGTTATCGCTCCCCTGGATGTTTAAAACTGCTTTGGCTAATTCCTCGATTCCGTTGCTTGGAACTCTCTACTTCAGCGCCTACCTGCTCCACGAGGTCACCTTTTACTTCTTGCTGTGCTACCGGCCTTTTGGAATTCAGTTCCACGTAGAGACATCGCTATTCAACATCTACTTCTCGAAATTGGACAAAAGCACGCTGAAGCCCGTGAAGTGGGGCGTGAGCGACGAGCAGTTAGGCGATCTCAAATCTTTCGGAGTAAAGACGTTCGAAGATTTCACCTGGAAGCACATTCTGGATTTTTATTCCTGCGCCGACTGCGGGCGCTGCTCCGATAACTGCCCGGCCAACGCCGTGGGGCGGCCGCTTTCGCCGCGGTTCATCAGCATCAAAGCGCGCGACTACGCCTTTCGGCACTATCCGATGTTTGGCCACACCGGAAATGGGCAGCCGCTGGTCGGCTCCATTTATTCGCCGGACGAAATCTGGTCGTGCACCACCTGTGGCGCTTGCGAAGCCGAGTGCCCGTTGCTGCTCGAATACATCGACAAGATCGTGGACATGCGGCGAGGAATGGTGGACGACGGAAACGTCCCGCAGTCCCTGCAAAAACCTTTGAAGGCGCTGGAGAGCCGCGGCAATCCCTACGGGAAGTTGGAAAAAAAGAGAGCCGACTGGGCCAGCACAAAGGAGTTTCAAAAGATCTGCCCAGTCAAGACGCTCGACGGAAAGGGTGGCGCCGAGAATTTGTATTTCGTGGACAGCATCACTTCCTACGATGACCGGATGCAGTCCATCGGGCGGGCCACAGCGAGGATTCTCGATCATGTCGGCGAGGACTTTGGAATCCTCGGAGCCGCTGAAAAAGACAGCGGCCATGAAGTCCGCCGGTTTGGCGAAGAGACGCTCTTCACGGCCCTGCGCGATCACAACGCGGACGCCATCCGCTCCTGCGGCGCAAAGCGAATCGTCACCGCCGACCCGCACGCCTACAACGCGTTGAAGCACGACTATAAAGATGTTCCGCCGGTCGAGCACATCAGCCAGGTGATCGCGCGCGGAGTGAAGTCCGGCAAGATCCAATTCAATCCGGCGGAAAACCGCGACAGCGTTTACACCTACCACGATCCCTGCTACCTCGGCCGGCACAATGGGATTTACGACGATCCGCGCGCCGTACTCGACGCGATCCCCGGATTGAAGAGAGTGGAAATGAAGCGGTCGCGTGACCGCTCGTTCTGCTGTGGCGGTGGGGGACTCATGCTCTTCTACGAGCCAAAAGAGGACCAGAGAATGGGGGTCAAGAGAGTGCAGATGGCCGCGGAAGCGGGAGCAAATGTGATTGTCACGGCATGCCCGTTCTGCATGGTCAACATCGAAGATGCCATCAAGGTGGCCGGGCTCGAAGGAAAGATGACCGCAATTGACCTGGCGGAACTCGCGGACAAGCAGATTGCCCGCGAAGGCGCCGTTGCGGAAGCTGCAAGCGTTGCCGAGGCCCAACAAGAATCCGTCGCCGGAGGGTAATTATGGAGATTCTAGTCTGTGTAAGAAGAGTGCCGGACACCTCGGAAAACGAGATCACGCTGAATGGCGCCGGAAACGACATCGAACGCGACGAGCTCGTCTATTCCATCAACGAGCCGGACAACTACGCGGTCGAGGAAGCGCTCCAGGTGGCCGCGCGCGTCGGTGGGAAGGTCACCGTCGTCACGGTCGGCGGCGAAGAGGACGAGGAGATTCTGCGCCGCGAGATGGCCATGGGTGCGAACGAAGGCGCGCTGATCACCGACGCCGCATTCGAAGGATCCGATGGGCGCGGCATCGCCTCCATCCTGAAAGCTTTCGTGCAAAAGGGAAACTATGACCTGGTCCTGACCGGTGTGCAGGCGGAGGACGGAGGCGCGCAGGTCGGCGGAATGCTGGCGGCCATGCTCGATTATCCGTTCGCTTCGCTTGTGAATTCCATCGAGGTCCTGGACGGCAAGAAGCTGAAGATCAGCCGCGAAATCGAAGGGGGCAACAAGGAAATCAGCGAGATCGATCTTCCGTGCGTGCTTTCGATCCAGACGGGCATCAATGAGCCCCGGTACGTCGGGATGCGCGGAATTCGCGCCGTAGCGTCGGTGCCGATTTCGAATTACGGCGTCGCAGAACTCAGCCTGGATGCCGGCGCAGTCGGAGCAGCGGCCGCAAAAGTGAAGCGCCTGGACTATTTCGTGCCTGCGCTGAGCAAGGGCGCCGAAATGCTCGCGGGAAGCAGGGAAGAGAACGTCGAGAGACTGGCGGAGTTGTTGGCTGCCAAAGGGGGGCTGAAATAATGGCTCGAATCTTCGCTTACATCGTGCACCGGAGCGGCGTGCCCGACGACTCCGCCGCGGAACTCGCCGCGGCAGCAAAGAAGATTGATGCAACGGCACAGACGACTGCCATCGTCACCGGTCAAGGTCCGGATCTCGATAATGTCTGCTCTGCTGTTCGTTCATCGTTCGCCGAAGTGTGGAAGATCGCGAATGATGCCCTGGCTCATCTGAATGCGGAGCTAATCCGGAAGGCGCTGGTGAAGGTCCTGCCGCCCGGGAGCATTGTGTTGGTGGCTCACGAACATTTCGGAATTGATTTAGCGCCGGGGCTCTCCGTCAAGCTGAATGCTGCTTACGTCTCCGATGTGTTGGGGACGGATGCCATCGAGGGCAACCACCTTAAGATCGTCCGCCAGGAATTCGGAGGACAAGTGAGCAGCCACGTCCGTTGCGATATTTCCTCCGGCGCGGTGCTCACGATTCGCCCGGGTGCCTTCCGGCCGCAGCAAAACGCCGCGCTGAACGGCAATATCCTCGACAAGTCCGGGGAAATTGGCTCGCTGACTGCGGGGCGGCGTTATCTGCAAACAATCGCCGCAGAAGCGGGCGACGTGGACATCACCAAGCACGCCATCCTCGTCTCCATCGGCCGCGGCATCCAGGAGAAAGACAACGTCGGCATCGCCCAAGACTTAGCGGACGCTCTGGACGCGGCGGTGAGCTGCTCGCGGCCGGTTGTTGATGCCAAGTGGCTCGAAAAATCCCGCCAGGTGGGGTCTTCCGGCAAGACGGTCAAGCCCAAGGTGTATCTGGCTTGCGGCATCAGCGGCTCATTCCAGCACCTGGCGGGCATTAAGGGAAACCCGTTTATCGTGGCGATCAACAAAAACCCGAAGGCCCCGATTTTTCAGGTGGCGGACGTCGGAATCGTCGACGACATTCTCGAATTTCTCCCAGAACTTACCAGCAAAGTCCGCGAAGTTCGCGGCATCCCGGCAAAGTGAGGTGATAGCGCCATGATTCCGAGCAAAACCCTGAAGCTGAGCCTGAAATCACTCCGGGAATTTGCAAAGAAGCGATTGCCGGACGAGGTGTTGATCGATCTCGATGCCCGCGACGAATGCCCGCTGGAGATCGTGCGGCACATGTGCAGCCCGGACAAATTGGGGATTCAACTCCTGTTCATCCCGGAAGAATTCGGCGGTTTGGGAGGCGGCGCCTTTGATGTCTATTGCATCTGCGAAGAGATGGCGCGGGTCGATCTCGGCGTCGCCACTGCCGTGCTGGCTACTTTCCTGGGGAGCGATCCAATCACGGTCGGCGCCACACCGGAGCAGAAGAAGCTCTGGCTTACGCGCATCGCGGAGGAAGGATTGCTGTTTGCCTACGGCGCGACGGAACCGGAAGCCGGCAGCGATCTGGGGGCTCTTCGCACGACGGCAGAGAGAGTCAGCGAAAACGGCAAGGTTGTGGGGTTCAAAATCAGCGGGAACAAGCAATGGATCAGCAATGGCGGAGTCGCCGACGCTTACACGATTCTGGCCAATACGCCGAGTGGCCCGAGTTGGTTCATCGTGGAAAAAGGCGTGAAGGGTTTTACGCATGACGAGCCGGAGGATAAGCATGGCATCCGCCTCAGCAATACCGCAGCGCTCGCGCTCGACAATGTGTATGTCGACGCCGACCGGCTCGTTGGCGGAGTCGAGGGTCAGGGGCTCAATCAAGCGCAGGCGGTGTTCGGTTATACGCGGCTGATGGTGGCGGCATTTGGCCTCGGGTCCGGCTGGGCCGCCCTCGATCGCGCGATTCCGTATTCCACCAAACGCATTCAGGCGGGAGGGCCGCTTTCGGAAAAGCAAGGGTACACGCACAAGCTGATCGTGCCCAACGTGGCCCGGCTCGAAGCCGCGCGCGCTTATATCGAGGAATCCGCCGAGCGCATCGACGCGGGCGAAGGCAGCTTGAACACCGAAGGCGCGATCGCCAAGTACATGGCGACCGAAGCCGGCAATCTGGCCGCCGACGCCAGCATCCAGGCCCTGGGCGGCTACGGCTACACGCATGAGTACATGGTGGAAAAGATCAAGCGCGACGTGCGCATCACCACGATTTACGAAGGCACCTCCGAAATCATGGAGATGACCATCAGCCGCGATCGCTGGCAGCTCCATCTGAAGACGCGGGGACAGCACTATCACGAAAGCGCCAAAGAATTCGAAGCCCTGCATGCCCGCCATCCAAACGTGGGCGCGGACATTGCCGCCCTCGCTTTTCACGCTCTGGCGGAAGTCATGGAGAAGGCTCGCACCGCCAGGCTCACGCGCCATCAGCACATTCTTCTGCGGCTGGGCGAACTGATTGCCTACGCCGAGAGCGCCGGCGCGTTAGCCAAGCGTGCTGCGCGCAAAGCTGAAAACAAGCTGAACGAGAAAGCCAATCAGCGCTTTGATGCTATCGCACTCGCGGCCATCAGCCGCATCTTTGCGCGCGAAGCGGCGCTGAAGGTCGGCGAGGAAGGACTGCGCTGGGTGATTGGAGCGGAAGGCGTGAGCGTGGCGGATGCTCCGGCATTGGAAGCGAGCCTTGGGCTGCCTGCGATCCACCGGGCGCAAGCAGATTTGATTTCAGACATGGATTATGTCGCGGATGTTCTTTACGGCCGCGCCGCCAAGCGCGCTGAACAGGCCGCATAGCAAGCAGGAGCGAGGCCATGGAAGACACCTCATATCGAGCCATTGCAATCGTTGGAACGGGGGCGATCCTGCCGGATGCACCGAATGTGCCGGCATTCTGGGACAACATCAAGAGCGGCCGCTACAGCGTCACCGACGTAGATCCCGCGCGCTGGGATCCGGCGCTTTACTACGATGCCGATCCGGCAGCCCCGGATAAAACCTACTCGAAGATCGGCGGCTGGGTCCGGGACTTCTCCTGGGACCCCATGAAGTGGCGCCTGGCGATTCCGCCGCGTGTGGTGGATGCGATGGACGGCGCCCAGAGGTGGGCCATCGCCTGCACGCGCGAAGCGCTCGAAGACTACGGTTACCCGAAGCGCCCGCTTGACCCGGACCGCACCGCGGTAATTCTCGGGAACGCGATGGCCGGGGAAAAACATTACCTCACCGCGTTGCGGATCTATTTTCCCGAGTATGCCCGTGAATTGGCGGAGACTGCCAGTTTTGCAGCTCTGCCGGAATCGCTGCGCCGCGAGATCACGATCGAACTTCACGACCGCATCGGCAAGCATCTGCCCGAAATTACCGAAGACAGCATGCCCGGCGAACTGGCCAATTGCATTGCCGGCCGGATCGCCAACATTTTCAATTTCCACGGCCCGAATTTCATTTGCGACGCCGCCTGCGCGTCCGCCATGGCGGCAATCAGCGCGGCAATCGAAGGGCTGGTCGAAAAAGATTTTGACGCCGTGATTACGGGCGGGATTGACCGCAACATGGGCGCCTCGACTTTCGTCAAGTTCTGCAAAATCGGCGCACTGTCCGCCACCGGCACGCGTCCTTACGCGGAAGGAGCCGACGGGTTCGTGATGGGCGAAGGCGCAGCGATTTTCCTCCTCAAGCGCCTGGCCGACGCTGAGCGCGACGGCGACAAAATTTATGCGCTTCTCCGAGGCATCGGCGGATCCAGCGACGGAAAAGGAAAGGGCATCACCGCGCCGAATCCAATTGGCCAGAAACTGGCAATCGAGCGCGCCTGGCAGAATGCCGGATTATCGCCTGCGACGGTGACGTACATCGAAGGTCACGGCACGTCCACCCGCGTCGGCGATGTGGTGGAGGTCCAGAGCATGGTGGATGTGCTCGGTGGATCTCATCTGCCGATCCACTCCGTAGCCATCGGTTCCGTCAAGTCGAACTTTGGCCACCTTAAGGGAGCGGCTGGCGCCGCGGGACTGCTGAAGGCGGCGCTGGCGCTTCGCGACAAGGTTCTCCCGCCGAGCGTTCACTGCGAGCATCCCAACCCGGAAATCGATTTCGCGCACGCTCCCGTGTACGTCAACACCGGGCTGAAGCCGTGGACCGTTCCTCCGGACGGCATACGGCGTGCCGGCCTGAGTGCGTTTGGTTTTGGCGGGACGAACTTCCATGCCGTGCTGGAGGAGTACATCCCACATCGGTTGAATGGAAACGGAAACGGCAAACGAACCGTGGCGGTGAGCCAGTCGGCGCCCGGAACGAGAGAGACAACCATGACAGCGAAAGAACTTTCCCCCATTTCTCCATCTAGTTCCAAACCGCCATTTCGCGGCGCGCTTGTGATCGGGGCTGCTTCAGAATCCGCCCTGGCCGAGCGTCTCCGCGAAGTGGAGAAAGACGCCAAAGCCGGACGCGCGCCGGCGCCAAGCGCGCCCGCCGAAGCAGACCTCCGTGCCGCGGAACGCATCGCGATCGACTTTACGAACGCCTCAGATCTCGCCCAGAAGTCGGCCGCCGCGCTCAAAGCGCTCGCAGCCAACCAACCTGCCATGTGGAAAGCTCTTCGCGCGCAAGGCATCTTTCGCGGTCACGGACCTGCACCCAAAGTGGCGTTCCTGTATCCCGGCCAGGGTTCGCAGTATGTGAACATGCTCAAGCCCCTGCGCGAGACCGAGCCGATTGTGGCCGAAATTTTTGCCGAAGCCGATCGCGTGATGACCCCGCTTCTCGGCAAACCGCTGAGCGAGTTCATCTTTGTTGACGCCGCCGACTCGAACGCGATCGCCCAAGCGGAAGATGCGCTTCGCCAGACTGCAATTACTCAGCCCGCCGTATTGGCCGCCGATCTGGCGCTGACTCGCCTGCTGGCCGCCTATGGCATCAGTCCTGACTTCGCCGTGGGACACAGCCTCGGAGAATACGGCGCCCTTGTTGCCGCGGGTGGCCTTCCCTTCGCGGACGCACTCGAGGCTGTCAGCGCGCGCGGCCGGGAGATGACTCGTTTTTCGCCTGAGGACAAGGGTCTGATGGCCGCAGTGTTTGCTCCGCTGGAGGAAATCGAGAAAATCCTGAAGAGCATCGACGGCTACGTGGTGATCGCTAATATCAATAGCGAGCACCAGTCCGTGATCGGCGGAGCCAGCAAGCCGGTCGAACAAGCGATGGCGGCGCTTCAGAAAGCCGGCTACGAGGTGGCAGCCTTGGCGGTCAGTCACGCTTTCCACACTTCGATTGTGGCGCCGGCAAGCGAACCGCTTCGGCGGGTGCTCGAGCGCCTGCATCTCCAGCCACCAAAGCTGCCGATTGTCGCGAACACCAACGGCGAGTTTTATCCCAGCGGGACAGATGTCGTGCCGCAAATGTTGGACATTTTGGCGCAGCAAGTTGCTTCTCCCGTGCAGTTCATCAAAGGCCTGCGCACGCTGTATAACGCCGGCGCGCGGATGTTTGTGGAAGTGGGACCGAAGAAGGCTTTGCAGGGATTTGCGGAGGATGTACTCGGCCAGGACTCCAGCGTGGTTTCGGTGTTCACCAACCATCCCAAAGTCGGCGATATCCCTGCGTTCAATCAGGCGTTGTGCTGCCTCTATGCCGCGGGGCTTGGCAGCGGCGTCGCCGGAACTGCGGAAGCGCCCGCGTCCGTGACGATTGCTCCGGCTCAGAAAGAGTTCGCTCCTCGAGTCTCTACAGCCGCGCCGGTCCCGAGCGCTCCCGCTTTACCAACGGCGCCATGGAAGCCTGAGCATTACGTCGAACTGGGCCGGATGTTCGCCGAGGTTCTCGAGCGTGGCTGGCAGATGACCCACGGGAAAGACGGCGCGCCGAATGATGTGCCTGTCGTGATCACGGGCGCGGCTTTGGGCCTGCCGGGAACGGAACACATCTTCGACGATGCCAACATCGGGCGTCTCCTGCGGGGCGATCAATTCATCGACACGATCCCTGCGCGCTTCCGCCGCGGCATGCTCGACAAGCACATCACTCGGCTGGTGAAAAGTGACAGCGGCAGCACATTCGAGACGATCAACAACGTTGCCGACGTGATCAAACTCGCGGGCCGCGCGGGCGCTTTCGATATGGAAAAGGAATTTGGGATTACCGCCGAACGCCTGGCCGCGCTCGATCACGTTACCCAGATGGCCATCGCAGTGGGCCTCGACGCCTTGCGCGATGCCGGTATTCCGTTGGTCCTGCGCTACAAACCCACGAGCAAGGGCACGCAGTTGCCGGACCGCTGGGGCTTGCCCGATGCTCTGCGCGACGATACCGGCGTGATCTTCGCTTCCGCTTTCCCGGGCTACGACTCCTTCGCCCAGGAAATGTCGCGCTACTACACCGACCATGCGCGCCGTGAACAACTTGCCTTGCTCCAAATCTTGCATACGCGCGCGGCAGAGGCAAACGGCGACTCCATCCTGGCGCGCGAAATCGACCGGCGGATCGACGAAGTGTGCGACCTCATCGAGAAAGAGCCGTACGTCTTCGACCGGCGCTATCTCTTCCGGGTGTTGTCGATGGGCCATTCGCAATTTGCCGAGTATATCGGCGCGCGCGGGCCCAACACGGCGATTAACGCCGCCTGCGCGAGCACCACGCAAGCCGTATCACTGGCGGAAGATTGGATCCGCACAGGGCGCTGCCGCCGCGTGATTGTGGTTTCCGCCGATGACGTCACGACCGACAATCTCATCGATTGGATGGGTGCGGGCTTCCTGGCCAGCGGTGCGGCCGCCACCGATGAGGTGGTGGAAGAAGCTGCCACGCCATTCGATCGCCGGCGTCACGGCATGATCATTGGGATGGGCGCCGCCGGCCTCGTGATTGAGAGCGCCGAGGCGGCGCGCGAACGCGGAATTCAGCCGATTTGCGAAATGTTGAGCGCGGTTACGGCCAACAGCGCGTTTCACGGCACGCGTCTCGATGTCCAGCACATCTGCCAGGTGATGGAAGGCCTGATCGCCAGAGCGGAAGCCCGCAGCGGGATCGGCCGCCATCAGATTGCGCCCCGCACGGTCTTCGTTTCGCACGAAACCTACACCCCGGCTCGTGGAGGAAGCGCCGCTGCGGAAATCCATGCGCTGCGCCGCGTCTTCGGGAACGATGCCGACAAGATCGTGATCGCCAACACCAAAGGTTTCACCGGCCATGCCATGGGCGCCGGGGTGGAAGATGTTCTTGCAGTGAAAGCGTTGGAGACAGGGGTCGTGCCGCCGGTTGCCAACTTCAAAGAGGTTGATCCGGAGCTCGGCACTCTGAACCTGTCGAGGGGTGGCGCCTACCCCGTCGAGTACGCGCTGCGATTGGGGGCCGGCTTCGGCTCGCAGATCAGCATGACGCTGTTGCATTGGATCGCGACGAAGGACGGCGTACGCAGGAACCCGAATGCGCTCGGCTACGAGTATCGCGTCGTTGACGCGGACGCTTGGAATTCCTGGCTCAGCAGCATCTCCGGCCGCCCGTCCGTGGATTTGGAAGTTATCAGCCGCACGTTGCGCGTGCACGACCAAGGGCCTGCGGCACGCGTCGCCGAAACCGCTCCGAAAGTGCAAGCAGCGGCGACAACATCTACACCACAAGTAGCGCCGCCAACACCGGTCATCGCTTCGAAACCAACACCAGCGCCGGCACCGGTATTTCTCGAAGTCCCGGAACCGAAACAAAAGATCCCAGCCATCACGGCTGCGCCTCCCGTTGCACCGGCGCCGAAGCAAGAAATCAAGCCAGCTCAGCCAGCTCCTCCGCAGGCAGTTCCCGCGGTAATTTCCGGCAAAGAGAGCGCCGGCGATTCAGTGAAGGATCGCATCCTGGCCCTCGTCGTGGAGAAGACGGGCTATCCAAAAGACATGCTGGATCTGGATCTCGACCTCGAAGCCGATCTCGGCATTGACACCGTCAAGCAAGCGGAAATGTTCGCGGCGATCCGCGAGATTTACAACATCCCGCGCGACGAAAATCGCAAGCTGCGCGACTACCCGACATTGGCGCATGTCATTCGATTTGTGCTCGAGAAGCGGCCCGACCTCGCCGGCTCACCTCCGCCTCCTGCCATACCGGCGCCGCAAGAGGAAATCAAGCTCGCCGAGCCAGTCCCTGTGGAACCACTGGCCGTTGCTACAGTTTCCTCCGCGAGTCTCGGTTCCGAGGAGGTGAAAGATCGCATTCTCGCGCTGGTTGTCGAGAAGACCGGCTATCCAAAAGACATGCTGGATCTGGATCTCGACCTCGAAGCCGACCTCGGCATTGACACCGTCAAGCAGGCGGAAATGTTCGCGGCGATCCGCGAGATTTACAACATCCCGCGCGACGAAAATCGCAAGCTGCGCGACTACCCGACATTGGCGCATGTCATTCGATTCGTGCTCGAGAAGCGGCCCGACCTGGCCGGCACGGCTGCGCCTAAACCCACGGCAGTAACTCCCGAAGAGCCGAAGCCGACCGCACCGGCAGTTCCGGAAGTCCCTCCGCAAGCCGCCGACGATCCAATCAAGGAGCGAATTCTCAATCTAGTGGTGGAAAAGACCGGCTACCCGAAAGACATGCTGGACTTGGACCTCGATCTCGAAGCCGATCTCGGCATTGACACCGTCAAACAAGCGGAAATGTTCGCCGCCATCCGAGCCGCCTACAACATTCCCCGGGATGAAAATCTGAAGCTGCGCGACTTTCCGACTCTGGCGCACGTGATTCAGTTCGCCCGCGAAAGGTCAGGGCTAACGGCGCCTGCTGCCGTCGCACCCGCGCCGCGACAGCAAGAGCCGGCAGCGAAAGCCAGTCCGGCGGCGCGCCCGGCCCTGGCAAGTCTGGATGCGGCCAACAGTATTCCGCGTCGCGTGCCGCTGCCGGTCCTTCGGCCCCCGTTGAGCATGTGCAAGGCGACCGGAGTTTCACTGGGCCGCGGCAGCCGCGTCGTGATTGTCGCCGATACGGGCGGTGTTGGCGGCGCCCTGGGTCAACTCCTTGAAACGAAAGGAGTCGAAGTTCTCCGCACGGACGGCACGCCGGGTTCAGATGCTCTAACGGATCGGTTGAAGCAATGGATTGCCGCCGGCCCGATTCACGGAGTCTATTGGCTCCCCGCGTTGGACGACGAAGGACGCATCACCGATTTGGACCAGGCTTCCTGGCGTAAAGCCGTTCAGGTGCGCATCAAATCGCTTTATGCGGCCATGCGAACTTTGTACGAACAGATTGCCGCGCCCGGCACGTTCCTCGTGTCCGCCACGCGGCTTGGCGGCCAACATGGTTACGACGAGAACGGCGCGGTGGCGCCGCTCGGCGGCGCTGTGGTGGGTTTCACCAAAACGTATAAGCGCGAACATTGGGACATCCTCGCAAAAGCAATCGACTTTGAATCCGGGGGCAGCGCGTCAGAAATTGCCCAACTCCTCGTTGAAGAGACGTTGCGCGATCCCGGAGCCATCGAGATCGGCTACAAGTCAGGGCTGCGGTGGACAATCGGCCTGCAAGAACAGCCCGCAGTGGATGGCCAGCCCGGCCTCACTCTGAACGGGAACACGGTCTTCGTCGTCACCGGCGCGGCAGGAAGCATCGTTTCCGCAATCACCGCCGATTTGGCAGCCGCATCGGGCGGCACATTTTACCTGCTCGACCTGGTGCCCGAGCCCGCGCCGAACGATCCCGACCTCAACCGCTTCCTGAGCGACAAAGACGGACTCAAGCGCGACCTATTCGCGCGCATACAGGCGCGGGGCGAGCGAGCCACGCCTGCGCTAGTGGAGAAGGAACTCGCCGCTCTTGAACGCGCGCAAGCGGCCCGTGCAGCGATCGACGCGGTTCGAGCGGCCGGAGGCACGGCCAACTATTTCAGCGTGAACCTCACCGACGCGGACGCGGTGGCCAACGTAATCAGCCAGGTCAGGGAGAAGTACGGGCGGATTGACGTGCTCTTGCACGCAGCCGGCATCGAACGCAGCCATTTCCTCCCGGACAAAGATCCGCGTGAGTTCGATATCGTGTTCGACGTAAAGAGCGACGGCTTCTTCAATCTTCTCCACGCCATAGGCGATATGCCTTTGCAAGCCGCCGTGGCGTTCAGCTCGATTGCCGCGCGTTTCGGGAATCCAGGGCAGACCGACTACAGTTCCGCCAACGATCTCCTCTGCAAGATCACTTCGAACTTCCGCTCGACTCGTCCGGCGACGCGCGGCATAGCCATCGATTGGACAGCATGGGGCGGAATCGGTATGGCCACGCGCGGATCGATTCCGAAAGTGATGGAGATGGCCGGCATCGATATGCTGCCGCCCGAAGCGGGTGTTCCTTTGATCCGGCGCGAGCTGACTCTGGGCGGCACTCGCGGCGAAATTGTGATCGGTCAGCGCCTCGGTCTTCTGCAAAAGGAATGGGACGAAACCGGCGGGCTGGATCGTTCTGTTGCTGAAATTTCCGGTGAAAAGCAAACGCAGGCACAAGGTCCGGTCCTTGGAAAGATTATGAGTGCCGGGCTGTTCAACCCCTTGACGATTGAAACCTCGCTGGACCCAAAGATTCAGCCATTCCTGTATGACCATCAGATCGACGGCACTCCGGTTTTGCCCGGAGTCATGGGGATCGAAGCATTTGCCGAAGCGGCCAAGTGCTTGCTCCCGGCCTGGCACGTTGCAGCCATCGAGGACGTCAACTTCTTGGCGCCGTTCAAGTTTTATCGGAGCGAGCCGCGCACATTGACGGTTGAGATGCAGATTCACCCGAAGGGCGAATGTCTGGAGGCTGATTGCCGTCTGATCGGCCGCCGGCCACTCCCCAATCAGTCCGAGCCGCAAACGACGACGCACTTTACGGCGCGGGTTCGATTGTCGAAGCAGCCATCTCAAGCTGTTGCGGCGAAAATCCCAAGCTCGCTGATTGGAGCTGCCGTCGAGGCTGCCGACATCTACCGTCTCTACTTCCACGGGCCGGCGTATCAGGTTGTCGAACGGGCCTGGTGGGACGGAAGCCGGATTGTCGCGCTGATGGCGAAAGATTTGCCCAGTAATCACCACCCGGCCGACTTGCCTGCGTTGATGGGGCCGCGGGTGATTGAACTTTGCTTCCAAGCCGCCGGACTCTGGGAGATGGGCGTGCAGGGTCGGATGGGTCTGCCCCAGCACATCGATCGCGTCTGCGCGTTGCGCGCTACCGAGCAAGCCGAAGGCAGATTGTACGCCGTGGTCACTCCCGATCCCGGGCGGGGAAGCTTCGATGCCGAAGTTGTGGATGCATCCGGGACTTGTTACGTGCAGCTCAGCGGTTACCGCACCGTTGCGCTCCCCAACGCGATCGAAGCCGAGCGGCTGAAACCGCTCCAGGCTCTTTTCCCAGTTGGGGCACTCGCAGCGGCATAGGGAATGGATCCGGAGATCGCTCGGGCGGGTGACTGAGGTGCCTTATGCAGCATGATTTCAAACGCGTGGCGATCATCAATCGCGGGGAAGCCGCGATGCGTTTCATTCATGCCGTGCGCGAATTCAATCAAGAACAGGGCACGTCGCTGCGCACGATTGCGCTTTTCACCGAACCCGACCGCCATGCCATGTTTGTTCGTGAGGCAGACGAAGCAGTGTGCATCGGCCCGGCCCTGACCCTCGACCCGGACACTCTGCAAACCAAAAGCAGCTACGTCAATTATGGCATCCTCCGAACGGCATTACGGGCGGCTTCGGCTGAGGCTGCCTGGGTGGGATGGGGCTTTGTGGCCGAACATGCCGAGTTCGCCGACCTCTGCCGGGAACTGGGGATCATCTTCATCGGCCCGGATGCGCAGGCGATGCGGCGCGTGGGCGACAAGATCGCTTCGAAACTGTTGGCCGAACAAGCGCAGGTCCCGGTTGTACCCTGGAGCGGCGGACCCGTGCGAACGGTTTCAGATGCTCGGTGGCAAGCGGAACGCCTGGGTTATCCAGTCCTTATCAAAGCTAGCGCGGGCGGTGGAGGCCATGGCATCCGCCGAGTTTCTTCGGCGAGCCAACTCCCGCAGGCATATGAGAGCGCCCGATGCGAAGCGTTTAAAGCCTTTGGCGACTCCACCGTCTTCCTCGAGCATATCGTCCCGACAGCCCGCCACGTCGAAGTTCAGATAATCGCCGATAATTACGGAACAACCTGGGCCGTCGGTGTGCGCGACTGCACGATTCAGCGGCGCCATCAGAAGATTCTGGAAGAAGCTCCCTCCCCATCGCTTTCTCCTGCGCAGGACGAGGCGCTGCGCGAAGCGGCTGTGCGATTGAGCCGGGCGGCGGGCTACCACAATGCCGGCACAGTGGAGTTCCTGTACCAGCCGGAAAGCCGGGCCTTTTCGTTCATGGAGATGAACACGCGGCTCCAGGTGGAACATCCGGTCACCGAATGCACGACGGGGCTGGATTTGGTCAAACTTCAAATTCATATCGCACGCGGCGGCCATCTGGAAGGACAACAACCGCGCTCCACCGGTCACGCCGTCGAGGTCCGGCTGAATGCCGAAGACCCGGAAAACAACTTCGCGCCCGCACCAGGGCAGATCGAGCGTTTCAGGATTCCGACCGGGCCGGGGATCCGCGTGGACACGGGGGTGGCCGAAGGCGACGCTGTACCGGCTGAGTTCGACTCGATGATTGCCAAAATCATCGGTTACGGCCGGAACCGCGAGGAAGCGCTTTCGCGCCTGCGGCGTGCGCTGCGCCAAAGCGTTGTGGTGATCAAAGGCGGAGCCAGCAACAAAGCGTTCCTTCTTGAATTGCTGAGCCGCGAGGAGGTGCAGCGCGGCGAAACGCATACGGGCTGGCTGGACCACCTGGCGGCAGACGGCGAACACGTATCGCATCAGTTCGCCGATGTGGCTTTGGTGCAGGCCGCAATCGAGGCCTATGACGCGCAATTCGCGGTGGAACAAGCGCAGTTTTACGCGTCCGCCGTGCGCGGAAGACCCCACGTCCGGAGTGAGGTAGGTCAGACGGCGGAACTCCGTTATCGAGGCAATTCCTATTCGCCCAAGGTCTGTCGAGTCGGCCCCCAGCAATACCACGTGGATATAAATGGATCGCGGATCAACGCTGAAACCAACCGTCTAGGCCAGTTTGAGTATTGGCTCACCGTCTTCGGACGGCGCTTCCATGTCGTCTCGGTCGCTCAGGGCCTGAGTTACCGGATCGAAGTGAACGGCGTGTCTCACAGGATTGATCGCGACGACGGTGGAATCGTGCACGCTCCCGCGCCGGCGGTTGTCGTTTCCATCGCTGTCAAGCCGGGCGACACCGTCGCCGCCGGCGAACGCCTTGCGGTGCTGGAAGCCATGAAAATGGAAATGCACGTCGTCGCGCCATTCGCCGGAAATGTGCGGCAAGTGATGACGATTCCAAACGTGCAGGTGGATACGGGAGCTCCGCTCCTGAAGATCGAACCGGCCACAAGAGAGGATACGGCCGCCGCAGCCGAGCGTGTGGTTTTCGGGGC
This sequence comes from Candidatus Sulfotelmatobacter sp., assembly GCA_035624115.1. Lineage (GTDB taxonomy): Bacteria > Acidobacteriota > Terriglobia > Acidiferrales > UBA7541 > Palsa-295. The sequence continues at coordinate 59,472 of DASPSD010000077.1, forward strand.
ATCGTCCGCTTTGCATCCGAGTGGCGAGCCTTCCAGTTCCGGCTGCCGGGCGAGCTGGGAAGGAATCCGCCAGCTCATGCTGGGATTTGATGTCGATCCGAAACATGCGGCGCAGTTGCTCGCCGAATGGAACCGCGGCGAGGAATCCATGGGCGGCGATGAGATCGTCCGCTGCGAGGACGAGATTCTGGACATCTTCGTGGACATCTGCTCTCTGTTCCAGCGCGAACCAAACGTAAGTCAGCGGTCCAGTGCGGAACAGCCCAGCGCCGAGGCCCAATTGTTTTCCTACTTGCGGATGCTGGATACGCGCGGCGAAGACCTTCCCCCCGCTTTCATTGGCGCCCTCCGCCGCGCGCTCGCTCATTATGGCGTGCAAAGTTTGGATCGCTCGCCACGGCTGGAAGAGAGCCTGCTTTGGATTTACAAAGCTCATCAACGCGTGGAACAACAAATTGCGCCGGTTGTGCACGCACTCGAACGCCGGCTGCGGCGCGCCCAGCCCCTTGTTCCTCATGGTGAAGAATCTTTTCGCACGCTCCTCGACCGTTTGATTTCGGTCAGCAATGGGCTTTATCCCGCCATCAGCGACCTGGCGCGCGAAGTGCGGTATCGCTATTTCGATCAGCCGCTTTTTGAGCAAGCGCGAAAGAAAGTTTACGACCAAATCGAAGACCAGCTTGCCTATTTGGCCGCGAATCCCGGCGCCGCAGACCGCCACGAACGGGTTCGGGCCCTGGTCGAATGTCCGCAACCGCTCGTAAGGCTTCTCTCGAGCCGGTTCGCCGGCGCCGATCCTGGTTTGCGCCAATTGCTCCTGGAGGCAATCACGTGGCGATACTACCGGATTCGAAAACTGGAGGACTTCCGCACTGCGCAGATCGACGGGCATTGTTGCTCGACGGCGGAATTCGACTATGAGGGCAAGCGAATCCACGTGTTCACCACGCACACGGATTACTCCCGGCTCTCTCAGGCGGCGCGGGTGCTGTTTCCGTTGATTGCGGAGGTGCCCGCCGATCACGACATCCTCATCGATTTCTACGCATGGCATTCGAACCCGCTCGGCGATCCGGAAGCCACTCAGCAAGAAGTCCAAACGGCGCTCAATCAAGCCGGTTTCCCGCGCTCGATTCGCCGCATGGTTGTGGAAGTCGCCGGCCCGGAATACGCCCAGGGGGCGGGCGGCATGCAGCATTTCACGTATCGCTCCAGCGAAAACAAGTACGAAGAGGAAACGCTCTTCCGCGGCATCCATCCGATGATGGCGGAGCGGCTTCACCTGTGGCAGCTCAGCAATTTCAATATCGAGCGCCTCCCCTCGGTCGAAGACGTGTACGTGCTTCACGCCGTTGCCCGCGCCAACCCAAAGGACGAGCGCCTGATTGCGTGCGTGGAAGTGCGCGACGTCACCCCGGTGCGCGACGAAACCGGCCGCATCGTGCAATTGCCTCATCTGGAGCGCATGCTGACCGAAGCCCTCGCCAGCATTCGCCTCTTCCAGTCGCGCCGGCCGGCCAATCAACGCCTCCATTGGAACAGGATTTTCCTTTACATTTGGCCGCCGCTGAGGCTGGAGCGCGATGAGTTGAGGGATCTTGTGCGCAGGCTCACACCTGCGACCGAAGGATTGGGATTGGAACAAGTGGTGATGCGCGTTCGCATTCCCGGTCCTGCTACTGGGCAATTGCGCGAGATGATGGTGAGCATCTCGAGCCCGGCAGGCAGAGAGATGCTCATATCCTACCGGCTCGCGGAAACAGTCCAGCCCATCGAACCTCTGACGGAATATGACCAGAAAGTGGTCCGCATGCGCCAGCGCGGATTCGTCTATCCCTACGAAATCATCAAGATGCTCACACCCCCGCGGGAACATGCGCGCGCAGAATTTCCGCCAGGGGATTTTGTCGAGCATGATCTCGACGCGGAAGGCCGCTTGGTTCCGGTAACCCGGCCGTATGGCCAAAACAAGGCAAACATCATCGCCGGCGTCATTCGCAATTTCACCGCGAGATATCCCGAAGGGATGGCGCGCGTGATTCTTCTGGGCGATCCGAGCAGGGACCTGGGCGCGCTCGCGGAACCGGAGTGCCGGCGCATCATTGCCGGAGTGAGTCTGGCCGAGGAAATGGGTGTGCCGTTGGAATGGTTCCCCGTGTCGGCCGGCGCAAAGATTTCGATGGACAGCGGCGTTGAAAACATGGATTGGATTGCCCACGTCCTGCGCCGCCTGGTGGAATTCACCCAAAAGGGCGGGGAAGTGAACCTCCTCATCAATGGGATCAACGTCGGCGCGCAGCCCTACTGGAACGCCGAGGCCACTATGCTGATGCACACGCGCGGCATCTTGGTCATGACCCCGAAAGCGGCGATGGTCCTGACAGGCAAGCGCGCCCTGGATTATTCGGGCGAAATCTCGGCCGAGGACAATCAAGGTATCGGCGGCTACGACCGCATTATGGGCATCAACGGCCAGGCGCAATACTGGGCCCGGGATATCGATGAGGCGTGTCACATTTTGTTCCGCCATTACGAGCACACTTACGTCGCACCCGGCGAGCGCTTCCCCCGGCGGGCCGCAACATCGGATCCGATCGATCGGGATGTCCGAACCTACCCCCACGGAAAGCTCGGCGAAGACGGGTTCGAGTTGGTGGGCGAGATTCTCTCGGACCAGACCAACCCCGGACGCAAGAAATCCTTTGATATCCGCAAAGTGATGATGGCCGCCATCGATCAGGACCACGCACCTCTGGAACGCTGGGCGGGCATGCGCGCGGCAGAAACCGGGGTGATTTGGGATGCTCATCTCGGAGGACATCCTGTCTGCCTCATCGGCTTCGAATCCCAGCCGGTGCCGCGCTTCGGATTTGTCCCGGCCGACGGGCCCGACCAATGGTGCGCGGGAACTCTCTTCCCGGAATCCTCCAAAAAAGTTGCGCGCGCGATCAACGCGGCAAGCAATAACCGGCCGGTTGTGGTCCTGGCCAACCTGTCGGGTTTCGACGGATCTCCGGAGTCCATGCGCAGGCTGCAGCTCGAATATGGCGCCGAAATCGGCCGGGCCGTCGTGAATTTCAAAGGGCCCATCGTGTTTTGCGTGATCTCGCGTTATCACGGTGGCGCGTACGTGGTTTTCTCGCGGGCGCTGAACCCGAGTCTCGAAGTGGCGGCCTTGGAAGGAACCTACGCATCCGTCATCGGCGGCGCGCCCGCGGCGGCGGTTGTTTTTGCGAGCGAAGTGGAGGCCCGAGCCCGCAAAGACGCGCGCCTGCAACCGTTGAGCGAGGCGATGGCCAAGGCGGAAGGCGCAGAAAAAGGCCGTCTGCGCGCTCAATGGGATGAACTGTTCAAAATCGTGCACTCGGAAAAGCTGGGTGAGATGGCAGCGGAGTTTGATCGCGTGCACAGCGTGCAACGCGCTCTCGACGTGGGCGCCCTGCATTGCATTCTTCCACCTGCGAACTTGCGGCCCTATCTCATCGACGCGGTGGAACGCGGGATCGCGAGTGCGGAGGAAAAATTTCATTCTAGTAGGCTGGGACTCGAGTCGGCGGCGGCGGCCGAAGGCATCACAGCATCTGTCACGCCGCCAGGGGCCGTTGGTGTCCGCGTCGCGTCTGCGCGGAAAGCGCTTTCGGCCGGTGGACAGGTTGCCTGAGAGATCAGGACGTTTGATCGGACTAATTCAATGGATGTGTATTGGCTGGAACAAACTGAATCCGAAGTGCCGGAGGGGATTGATTGGCTAAGCGAAGGCGAAGTCAAGTTCATAGACCGCCTCCGCTTTGTGCCACGGCGCACGTCGTGGCGATTGGGCCGCTGGACAGCCAAACGCACTGTAGCCGCATACTTGAACCTGCCGGATTCCGCTCCAGCACTCGCAAGGATTGAAATCCGCCCTGCCCCCACGGGGGCGCCACAAGTTTTTTTTGACGCTCAGCTTGCTGCGATTTCAGCATCTCTCAGTCACCGGAATGGCAAGGCGCTTTGCGCCCTCGCGCCGGACGCCGTCGAATTGGGCTGCGACCTGGAACTGATTGAGCCGCGCAGCAACGGTTTCGTCGGCGATTATTTCACCGCGGAAGAACGAGCGCTCCTTGCGGGGCAGCCCGCCGCCGACCGGCCGCGGCTTGTGGCGCTCCTGTGGAGCGCAAAAGAAAGCGCGCTCAAAGCGCTCCATGCAGGGCTGCGGCTCGACACGCGCAGCGTGGTGGTTGATCCGTTGGAGACACCTTTCGACCCGCAGGAGTGGAAGCCGCTCATTGTGCGCCACTCGGGAGAGAAGGTCTTCCACGGCTGGTGGCAGGTTGCCGGTGACTTTGTGCGAACCATTGCCGCCGCTCCGCCACCGGCTCGGCCGATTCTTTTGCAAGTAGCTGCCGGAGTTCCCGGCAGCGTGCCCTGCGAACCTGGCTCCAGATTTCTGGTTAGGTCGGGATGATTCTGAAAAGCGCACGAATGGCTCGTGCCGTGTATGCCGTCCCACAACGGCCAATTCGATTTTGACTTCATCGTCATCGGCTCCGGCTTCGGCGGCAGCGTTTCCGCTTTGCGGTTGGCTGAAAAGGGCTACAAAGTTGCGGTGATGGAAATGGGCCGCCGGTGGAAGCCCGACGATTTCCCGCGCACGAGCTGGTCGATCCGCCGCTATTTCTGGCGTCCCAAACTCGGCCTGCGCGGCTTCTTCAACATGCGCCTGTTCGGCCACGCCACGATCTTTCATGGCTGCGCTGTCGGGGGCGGCTCGATCACCTACGCCGCCACTTTGCTTCAACCCGCCGAAAAAATCTGGGAATCCGGCTCTTGGGCCGGCTTGGCCGACTGGAAATCGGAAATGCCGAGCCATTACGGTACGGCCTCGCGGATGCTCGGCGTGGCGGAAAATAAAATCCTGGGCCCCGCGGACCGGCTGCTCCAACGCGCCGCCGAAGCCGCCGGCTGCGGCCACACTTTTTATCGCACTCATGTGGCCATCTTTCAGCCCGCAAACGGCGACCCCGGCGGCCAGACTTTCGCCGATCCCTACTTCGGCGGCGAGGGTCCCGGCCGCACCACCTGCACGGGCTGCGGCGGCTGCATCATCGGTTGCCGCCACGGCGCGAAAAATTCCCTCGACCTCAACTACCTCTACCTCGCCGAAAAACTGGGCGCGCGCGTCTTCCCGGAAACAAAAGTCTTGAGCGTCAAGCCGCTCGCGGGCGAGAGCGACGGCAGCGGCGGTTACGAAGTGCGCACCGTCCGTTCCACCGCCTGGATTCGCCGCCGGCCGCAGCGACTCACCTGCCGCGGCGTAGTTTTCTCCGCCTCTTCGCTCGGCACCATGGAGCTGCTGTTTCATCTGAAAGACAAAGGCTCGCTTCCCGCCGTCAGCGATCAACTTGGCCGGCACGTGCGCACGAATTCCGAATCGCTCATTGGCGCGCGCGTGCCCGGCAGCCGCGACGATTTCTCCCAGGGCATCGCCATCGGCTCCGGCGTTTACATTGACGAGCACACCCACATCGAAGCGCTTCGCTATCCGCGCGGCTCGAACGCGATGAGCTTTCTCAGCACGATTCTCACCGAGGGCCCACCCGGACGCCGCCGCCTCGGGCGATGGCTGAAGAACGTCGCGGTCTCTTTCCTGCGCCATCCGCTCCGCACGCTTCGCCTGCTCCAGCCTCCCAAATGGGCGTGCGAAACGGTCATCCTGCTGTGCATGCAGGCTCTCGAAGGCCAAATCCAGATGTGCTGGAAACGGCCCTGGTTCTGGCCCTTCCGGAAATTTCTGGTCAGCCGCGGAGAAAAAATGCCGACCTACATTCCCCAGGCCAATGAGTTCGCCAAGAAGTTCGCGCAAGTCGCCGGTGGCACGGCCATGAGCACGCTTCCGGAGATCCTCTTCGATGTTCCCGGCACGGCCCACTGTATCGGGGGCTGCGTGATTGCCGATTCTCCCTCGCGCGGTGTGGTGGACCATCGCCACCGCGTTTTCGGCTACCGGAACATGTACATCTGCGACGGCTCCGTCGTTGCGGCCAACCTCGGCGTCAACCCCAGCCTGACCATCACCGCCCTCGCCGAGCGCGCCATGAGCTTCATCCCCGGCGCAACAGAGTCGGGCTGGAGTTGAGCGTCCGGGGATTGTTTCGGAAACTGACTTCGTCTCCCAAAAATCTCCTCCGCCGAGCCGCGGAGGGATCGGCCCAGCTCTTGGGGAAAAAGCGAAAAAATTATCGGGATGAAATGAGGCCCATCCTTTGTTTTCCTGGACTTACGAGGAAATCAGTCTGACATTGATTATCGCCCTGAAGGCAGCCCTTGGGTGCGGGGAACGCCGCTCGATGCCCTTTTTGTGCGATTTCACGCCCCTTATTTTTTGACGATTAGAAATGGTCCCGCCCCTTTGTTTTCATAGGCTTACAGCGATTTCTACTCGAATTGAGTGACGATTAGAAATGGAAGATTCACAAGAAGTGTAAGGATCACCCGCATTGCAACAAAATGACTTACCAGCAGGTGGGATGGAATTCGCAATCAAAAGACGATTCCGGGCCGAGCGCGAATGTGCAGGGAGCGCGGCTGGTGATCGTCGGAGCGCAGCCAAGAGTGGCTGCGCCACCGGGCCGAGCGCAGCCCGGTCGCTTATTTCCCTAGGCAACTTCTCGCACCGCGCCATGACACAAGTCCTCACTGCTAACCTGGCATGGCAGGGAAGAGATTGCAAGAAGCAATCCCTATGGAGGTCAGTGGCCGGCGAGGCCAGGCCCGCAGCCGCACGGCAGGCTCAAAATCGTAAAGTCAACGTCGACCCCTGCGCCCTTCTCCGTCGTCGTCGAAGAGTGCGCCGCGCGGAATGCGGATTCCAGGGAATCTGGACGCAAAGGCGGGCCCAGCTGCGAGAACCCGGACTTGGGAGGCAGCATTCCGGTTGAAATGGTGGCCCCGCCTTCTTCGGAAGTGCTCTGGGAGACGACGGCAAAAGATGTGGAAAAATATTTGCGGAAGAAATTTTCTCCAACTGTGCAAGTGAACATCACACTCTCGCTCGGATAGAAGTAGGAGTTCTAGTCCCACAGTTTTGATTAACTGGAACTATTCTAACGTCGCAGCTGAATCAAGCGGCCGAGAGTCCGGATCGCGCGACTGGACAGGAAATTGCAGCAAAGGGACGGGGGGTCCTTGTGTCCTAGCCGGTAGGCACCCCTACTAGCACCGAAAATTTCGAGACTCAGAGGGAGCGAGGGGCTCCCGTTCCATAGTAGAAGACCCTAGCACTGCGAACTACGTCCACATCAATCTGAGAGGGAGGGTTGAATGAGGAAGGTCGCAAGTCTCGCAAGTTTGTGTAGTTTCGCTCTGGCTTTCGCAGCCATCTGTTTCGCGCCATCCACCACAAGGGCCCAAAATCGTCGCGCTATGGTCACCGAGCGCATCGACGAGAGCAATCGCGTCGTCCTCCAGGGGAATACTCGCCGCGAGGCCAACTCCCTGAACGATCGGGAGCGCGTAGCTGATAGCACGCTGATTCCCCACATGCAGCTCCTGATGAAGCGCTCCCCGGAATCTGAGACGGCGCTGGAAAAGTACATCGACCAGCTCCACGACAAGCGCTCCCCGAACTTCCACAAGTGGCTCTCCCCCACGGAGTTCGGCAAGACCTACGGCCCGGCGGAAGAGGACATCAGCGCCGTCACGGGTTGGCTCAAATCCCACGGGTTTGCCGTCAACGCCGTGTATCCCAGCGGCATGATGATCGACTTTTCCGGCACGGCCGGGCAAATCCGCGAGACATTCGACACCGAGATCCACAATCTGGACGTGGACGGTGTGGCCCATATCGCCAACATGAGCGATCCCTCGATCCCGGCGGCGCTTGCGGGAGCCGTGCAAGGCGTCGTCTCGCTGCACGACTTCCGGCCGCGCGCCATGAATCGCAAGGTGCATTCGGCCTTCACTTTTGACACTTGCGGGTTCCTTACCAGCCTGCGCGACGGGGCCAATACCCATTGCCTGGCTCTGATGCCCCAGGATTTGGAGACGATTTACAACCTCAACCCGCTCTACAGCGCCGGCATCAGTGGGAAGGGCCAGACGATTGTGGTGATCGAGGACGAAGACTACTACACGGCCGGTGACTGGAACACGTTTCGCAAAGTTGGCGGACTGGCCCGAGCTTACCCCTATGGCTCTCTCAGCTTAACTCACCCGCCGAGCAGTCCGGTGAATAACTGCACGGATCCGGGCGATCTCAACGACACGACCGACGACGAAGTGGCCATCGACATGGAATGGGCCAGCGCCACGGCGCCAAACGCCGCGATTCAGGTGGCGGTCTGTTCCGATACCAGGACGACGTTCGGCGGCCTAATCGCTCTCCAGAACCTGCTCAATCTCCCCGGAGCCAACACCACTGGCCCTGCCGTCGTGAGCATCAGCTATGGCGAGTCGGAATCCGATAACGGAGCCACCCAAAACGCCGCCTTTAACACCACCTACCAGCAGGGCGTCGCCGAGGGCGTCTCGATTTTCGTCTCCTCCGGTGACGAAGGCCCCGCCAGCTCGGACGCCGATCGCGCCGACTCCACTCACGGCATCACGGTGAGCGGTTTCACCTCGACTCCTTACAACATCTCGGTGGGTGGAACCGACTTCGCCGATTCATACCTCGGCACGGAGTCCACCTACTGGAATTGGACGAACACACCCGCCTACGGGTCAGCGAAGTCCTACATTCCAGAGATTCCCTGGAACGACTCCTGCGCCGATTCGCTCATCGTCAACTTCACGCAGAGCTATTTCCTGGCTACCTTGACCAACGGCTACGGCCCCAGTGGAATTGGGACTTGCAATACGTTTCCGCTGAATACCACCTCGGTTTTGTTGTCCACCGGCTCCGGCAGCGGCGGACCCAGCAACTGCGCCACCGGCGCACCGACAACCCGCGGGGCGCCGGCATCCGGCGGAACATGCGCGGGATATGCCAAGCCAGCCTGGCAATCTGTCTTTGGCAACCCGAGCGACGGCGTGCGCGATATCCCCGACGTGTCGCTCATGGCCGCCAACGGTCTGTGGGACCATTTCTACATCATCTGCATGTCCAACCCGGCTGAAGTCAGCGAGGGGTTTGCGGCGCCTTGCACGCTTCCCCCATCCGACTGGCCGGGGTTCGGCGGCACCTCCGTTTCATCCCCGATCGTTGCTGCCATGCAAGCCCTTGTGAATCAATATACTGGTCAGCGATGGGGTAACGCCAACGTCGTTTACTATCAGATCGCCAACGACGAGTACGGCTCCGCTGGCAATCCCTCCTGCAATTCCAGCCTCGGAACGGGAATCGGCACGAGTTGCGTCTTCAACGATGTGACTCAGGGTTCCATCTATCTCCCTTGCTCGACTTTGGGCGCCGGCACGGCCGCCAGGCTCTACAACTGCTACCGGCCGTCGACCACCGACAGTCCCACGGATATTGGCGTGATGTCTGCCGCGCCAATGACCTTCCCCGGATTGGGCGGGCCGGGCCCGGTAACAGCCCTCAACGTGACTGCGCCGGGCGGCGGGACCACCGGCTACGGTTCGGCTCCCACGTGCACGATTACCGGAGATGCGGGCAGCGGCGCTACTTGTTCTGCCTCCATTTCCGGCTACGTTACGGCGGCGGTAACCTCCAGCGGCACCGGGTACACCACTACCGCTCCGCCCTCTTGCTTCGTGGTCGGAGGCGGCGGTGTTGGCGCCACTTGTAACGCCAGCGTGAACTCCAGCGGCGTTGTCAGCGTGGTCACGGAAAACGGCGGCAGCGGATATACCTCGACTCCCACCTGCCTACTGGTGGGCGGCTCGGGGACAGGGGCAACTTGCTCGGCAACGGTGCAGGTGGGCGTGACCCAAATTACGCTCCTCACGGGTGGGTCGGGATATACCTCTGATCCAACCTGCACGCTCTCGGACGGCGGCGGCGTGCCGGCCGCAACTTGTACTTCGATCATTAATGGCGTGACGACTCTGGCGCCCCAAGCCTACCCCGCCGCACTCGGCTGGGACTTCGCTACGGGTATTGGCACAGTGAACGCCTATAACCTGGTGATGGCTTCGGAGTGGTAGCCGTAAGGTTTGGAAACAGGCTCCGCACAGGGAGCTCCTGCGCGTTCCCTGTGCGGAGAAGAAGTTCACACTCTGGCAACATCGGACCCCGCAACCGGGGGTGATTGCTTTGGCTGCTGAGGGGAAGAAGTCGCACGACAGGGCCGGAAACGAACCCTGAACTTGGGAAACGAGGTGACCTATGCGAATGTTTCTTGCAGGGCTGACGCTGGTTCTGTTGAGCCTATCGTGGGCTTCCCCGGCCTCGGCAAACGGAACGGAAGTCCTCGTCAACGGGGGATTCGAGACGGGTGACTTTACGGGATGGACGATTTCAGGCAACACGGCGAACCCGGGCGGCTTTTATTACGGAGTGGATGCATTCGACGCGTACACCGGAAACTTCGGGGCGTATATGAGCCAAGACGCAATCGATGGCGGTGAAGCTCCTGTAATCCTCAGCCAAAACTTTACCGCGGCGCCCGGCGAAACCCTCGAGATCAGCTTTGCCCTGAACGATGACGAGGGTGCCGTGCTTGGCGAGAATCATTTTTTCGAGGCGGCCCTCAACGGGGTTCCGCTGATAAGCTTCAACGACGTTGCGCCCGGATACACTGTATACAGCTTCGCCTTCGACGCCTCGCAGACTTCCAACACGATCTCCTTCGCCTTCGTCAACGACGACAGTTTCTGGTCATTTGACGATGCCTCCGTTCAAGTGCCCGAACCCTCTGCCCTATTGATGTTGGCAGGCGCGGTGCCCGGGTTGTTCTTCCTGCGCCGCAGGAGAGCCGCCTGACAGGGAGAAGGGCCGATTCGAGAGGAAGACCGGTGCGCAGGCACCGGTCTTTTTCCTGAAGGATGGTGCCGCTCTGGCCCCCGTTTCTTGCCGCTAGTTCTGGGGGAGTAAATTCTTGAACCTTGCTTGCCGCCTTTGGATCTGCCCGCACAGGGCTTGCCGGGAAAGCAGTCAATCGCAATGCGGGCGCCTCGCTGCGCAGCTACGTAATCGGAACCCAATAGGCTTCCGGCAGCCGGAATAGTTTCGCTGCCAGGAGGGAAAGTACAGCCGCCAGGGCCGTCGGCACGGAACGCACCACGACATTCCAGCGCGCTCCGCCGTCGTCTCAACCGGCATTGTCTTCCTGGCGTACGGCTTCGTGAATTTTCATCTCGACCGAGCAAAGTCCGGATTTCGGAGGAACGGTCATGTGTTACTTCAGCCCCTCAAGTCCATTCGAATAGGCGGCAGCGAGAGATTTCATCTCGGCGGGAGTGAGCTGGGCGGCGATTGTGCGCATGGGCATGTTCATGTCGTTTGCGCGTGTGCCCTGGGCAAAGGCCTGGAGCTGCTGTTCGAGATAGAGCGCGTTTTGATGGGTCAGAGATGGCGCGCCGATCAAATAGCCGCCGGGACCGTGACATGCGGCGCAGGCGGCAATGCCTCGCTTGGGATCACCGGCGTAAATGAGCCGTTGAATCGAGTCGCCATTGTGGTAGCCGCTGTTGGAGCGCAGCGGGCGCTGGCCACCGTCCTTGGGCAAGCCCGGTCTGGATGAATAGTAGGCAGCGACATCTGCGAAATCCTGCGAAGTCAACGACTGGGCAATCGCCGACATCGGCCCCGACAGGCGCGTCTCGGAACGAAAGTCGTCGAGTTGCTTGAAGGTCACGAGCGGATCGAGGCCCGCCAATTTTGGAATCCAGGGTTCCGATGCCGGCGCCTCTTCCGCGTGGCAAGCGACGCAGTTGAAGGCAACGAATCCGCCGCGCTTCGGATCGCCGCTGGTCGCTTGTCGAACGGTTGCTTCCGTCCAGGCGATGTGGGTCGGGACCCTCAAGGGAGGCTGGACCGTGCCGAAACTCTTGTCGTGCATATGCAAACCCAGAGCGTGATACACCGAGTCTTTGGCGGAGTATGGCGCTTGCGCACCCGCATAGCGCGGCAAAATCAGGAAGCCAGCCACAAGTCCGATGGCGACCGCGGCGACAACAATCGCGACCATGATGAAGATCCATGGCTGGTGATGGTTCAAAGGACTGGGTGCTTCACTCATCTCCCGATCACCCGCGTCAATGAATGTGCCGGAGCGTCTTGATTGTGAAGGAAAAAGAACTGGCCGATGGGGTAGCCATAGGTGATGAACACCAGCAAAATCAGGATGGCATTCCACAGAGCAAAGCCGTTCAGGAGCGGGGGCACTGTGGCCGGCGGATTCACGGACAATGCGTAGCGAATGGGAGAGATCGATTCCGACGGAGGAGCCAAGCTCGACCGAACGATCACATAGAAGAACGTCAGCACGGAAAGCGCGAGAATCAATCCTCCAACGACCGACAGGACATCCAGCGAGGCGGTCTTGGCGGCCGCGGGATCGGAGTAATCGAACATGGCGTAACGCCGCGGCTGGCCCATCAGGCCGGCGATGTGCCAGGGGACGGTCATGATCATCATTCCCCAGAACCAAAGCCATTGTTGAAGGCGCGCCATGCGCTTGGTGACGAGGGGACGGCCGGTGAGGCGCGGCCATAATTCGTAGGCGATCGTGAAATACATGATTACAACCGTGCCGCCGAAGATGAGGTGGAAATGGGCAGGCACCCACGACGTGTTGTGGATCATCGCGTTCATCGAATAGCTCATATTAACGAGGCCGCCGAACCCGCCCGGAGCAAGTATCAGCAACGAAAGCCCGGTACCGAGCACCATCGGCTCGTCCCACGGCAACGCGCGAATCCAGCCGAGCAGGCCCTTTCCTCCTCGGGCGCGCCCTGCGATCTCGAGGGAAGCCGTGATGGTGAAGACGGTGAGCAGGGTGGGCAGGGCGACCATGAACGTCAAAACGGCCTGAAGGAATTTGAAGCCCGAGCCATGCTCCGGATCCATGAAGAGATGGTGCATGCCCACAGGAATGGAAAAGACGAGAAACAAGATGAAGGTGATCCGCCCCATCGTGTCGCTGTAGAGGCGCCCGCCCGCCGCTTGGGGCATTAACGTGTAGAAGCCGATGTAGGCGGGAATGAGCCAGAAATACACAATCGCGTGCAGTGTGATGGAAAAGAGCGTCCGCGCCAGCCCCGCGTCGATGGTATGGCGCCATCCGAGGCTGACCGGCAGGAGCTGGAAGAGCACTTCGGCGGTTGCGCCCATGGCCGTCCAAAACCACAAGAAGGCGCACGCCGTGATTGCAAACATGGCGAGCGGGACGGGCTTGCCTGGATTTTCCTTTTTCCAGGCGCGGAAGTTGATGATGGTCACGGCAATCCAGAAGTAGGATCCGACGATGACGAGCGCGACGCCGAGGTAATACCACCTGCTTCCGATCAGCGGCGGATAGAAGGTGTACAACACCGAGGAGCGGCCGGAAAGCACGGCGATGACCGCCATGATTGTTCCGGTGAGCGAAAGATAAAATCCCACCCAGGCCCATTTTTCCGCCCGCAGCGGGCTTGCGAGCGCTGAGGTGATAATCGCGTAGCCGAAACCCATGATGAAAAACGTCGGGAAAACGTAGGCCATGATCGAGCCGTGGGCGGTGACGGAGAGGTAGTAGGCATTCGGGTCGTCAAGGGGCGCGCGCAGCGGGCTGCGCATCACCATTTGCCAGAGGCCGAGTAGGATCGCCGGGAGGATGCTCAGGAACGCGACCGAAAGGTGAGCCAGCGCAAGTGTTCTACTGCGTTCCACAATTCATCCTTTCATTCGGCGGCAGTTTCTTGAACTGCTCCTTCGGCACGACAACGATGCGAGCCGCCATGTCGTGATGGCCGAACCCGCAATATTCGTCACAGGGCATTCCATAATTTCCCGGCTGGTCAAAGCGTGTTCGGACATTCGTGACGTAGCCTGGAACCACCATGGCGTTGGTGTTCGTGCCGGCCACGAAGAAACCATGTGTCACGTCGGGGCTGGTGAGGCGAAAGCGAACCGGCGTCGAGGCCGGAACGATGGCGCATTGAGGAACGAACATGTACTGCTCGGCGAGGATGCGAACCGTAATCGAACCGTCGGGTTCCACGGCCGTGCCGAGGTTGCTTTCGACAAATTCGCCTTGAAGATGGAGGGTTGCCGGATTGATGGTCTCGACGTCGCTCAGGGGATTGAGCATTTGCGTGATGCCCGTAAGCACAACCACCGCCAGCATCAGTCCGAGCATCGCGGCCATGGCGAAGAGCCAGCGCCTTTCCGTCCGGACGATAACGGGTTCGAGAACGACACCCGCGGCAGCGGCGTTATTGAGTGGATCAGCCAACGGCCCCCCTCGAGAGGAACAACAAAAAATAGAAAAGCAACCAGCCAACGAAGAGCAGTGCCACGGCGGAGACCGCGATCACCAGCGCGCCTCGCGGGCCGTTTTTCAGAGCCTCGGCAGCTTGAGCATGGGTAATCGCCGGATCAACGCGCTCGGGATGGCCGGCCGATGTGTAGTGGTGTTCCTCCGCCATCCCATTCCTCCCCGCCGGTTACTTGGAAGCGCCGCTGGCGTCCGCGGCTCCATCGAAGCCGTGGCAGCGAGCGCAAGCGACAACTCCATTCTTATTGCCTTGCGCCACGATTTGCGCAGCAGTTTGGTCATTGTCAGCGGGAGAAGTCGCATAGCTGCTCAGCGACGCGACAAAAATCGGCGCGGACGAGACCGCAATTCGCAGAGTCGTGTTTCGAGTCATCGCTTAAGCCAAAGGTCCGGGATTTTTTAGGTACTTTGTCTTGAGCGCGTCCGGTGTCCAGCAGATCAGGGCGCCTAATGTGCCGGTGGGATTATATGTGGCATTCTGAGGGTAGTTGCAAGCCCGAATCACAAAAACATTGGGGACGCCCAACTCTGGCAATGACGGTCCACACCGCTGGTTGCCAGGTCCGTTGCCATCACGGCTCAGCCCATTTCACCGTCTCCGCAGGAAAAAGTGTCAATCGCCTGACAGCAATGATGAACTGTAGGCAGGCCCCCACTGTCGGCCTGCGTCCCTCATCGCTCCCTCCCATAAATCCTCGCTCGGTCAATGAGTTACGGTCGTGTCGCTGATAGCTCCATGGCAGAGCGGTTGCAACGCAGCGGGTTGCCGGCCCCTGGGAACATGCCCGCGCTACTCCGCGTCCATGAGCCAGGAAAGGAGAGAATTTGAAGAAAATCATATTTCTCGCGCAGGCCTGCGTTAGACTCTGCGCCCAAGGAAGTCCGCAGGGATTTGAGCAAACCAGTATTTCCAAGGAGGCCCAATGAGTTCACCTAGCATGGCACCATCGCCATCGACCCATGCTTCGACGCCGACCCCGACACCCGCAGCCCCGCCGGAGCATGCGCCGGCTCCCGCAAAACCGAAATGGCAGAAATACGGGACCCCGATACTCGTGGTTTTGCTGGCAGCCGCGCTGGTGGCGACGATCACTTGGAATTGGAATGCTTGGGAAGGTGGACATGTTGAGCAGGCTACGGACGATGCGTATGTGCGCGGCGACCTTACGCCGCTCAGCACGAAGGTGGCCGGCATCGTCAGCGACGTCAAGGTGTCCGACTACCAGCAGGTGCGGAAGGGAGACCTGCTCGTCGAACTGGAGGACAGCGACTTCCGCGCACAAGTGGCGCAAGCAACCGCCGCCGTGGAAGCGGCGAAGGCTGCCATCGAGAATAACCGGCGCCAGCGCGAACTTCAGGATGCGCGCATCGCGCGGGCGCTTGCGGGCGTGGACCAGGCCAACTCGCAGATCGCAGCGGCGCAGGCCGGGATTGAGGCCACGCAAGCCGACGTGGTGCGCACGCAGAAGGAGCGCAAGCGGCAGGAAGCTTTGCTGCAAACAAATTCGAGCACACCTCAGAAGGTGGAACAGGTGGTGGCCGATGAACAGCGGTCTGCGGCTCAATCGGCAAGCCGCGAGGCTGATCTCCAGCAGGCAAAGACGCTGCTGCGCAGCAATGAGCTCGCGGTCGTAGCGGAGCAGCGCACAAAAGCGGTTCTGGAATCGCAGGACCTGCAACTTGTTGCAGACCTGCACGCCAAAGAAGCGGCGCTGACCGTCGCCCAGGTGAATCTGGGATACACAAAAATTGATGCTCCCGGCGACGGCAGCGTCGGTGAGAGGCAGGTGCGCCCTGGACAGCTGGTTTCTCCGGGAACCCAGGTGATTACATTCGTCAGCACCATCAAATGGGTGCAGGCGAACTATCGCGAGACGCAACTGACCAACGTAAAGGTTGGCGACACGGCGGCGATTCGCATCGATGAATACCCGGGAAAAGTCTTCCGGGGCAAAGTAATCGAGATCGCGCCCGCCAGCGGTTCGCAATTCGCGCTGCTGCCGCCCGACAACGCCACCGGCAACTACACAAAGGTGGTGCAGCGCATTCCCGTGAAAATCGCGTTCGACGATTCAAGTGCAGCAGCCAGCTTGCGTCCCGGGCTGTCGGTGATTGCCACGGTGCGCACGCGGCAGTGACGGGGAGCTGATGATGGCAGCTTCCAGCACAGCCGGGGCACTACCGCCACCGGCACAACTCGCCCGCGCGATCGCGAGCGTAGAACCCGCCGAGCTCTCCCAGAGCCCTTTGCTGGGGATTCTGCGTGTGATCACCGGCGCGGGGATCGTCACACTCACCAGCCGCATGATTTCTCTCGGCCTTGCCGACATGAAAGGCCACCTGGGAATCGGATTCGACGACGGCGCCTGGATCGGCACGGCCTTCGACATGGCGTTGATTTTCATCGGGCCCTTCACCGTGTACCTGGGCGGCTTGATGGGCGCGCGGCGAATTCTGTTTTTTGCCGCGACCGTTTTCACACTGACCTGCACAGCGTTGCCGTTGATCCACAACTACAGCCTGCTGCTATTCGCGATGGCCCTGGCCGGGCTGAGTTCAGGCACTTTTTATCCGCTCACCCTGACTTTTGCTTTGCGCAATATTCCACTGCGGTATCTGCCTTTCACGCTCGCGCTTTACGCCACGTTCGTCGACGGGGCGGTGAACATCGCGCCGTCGCTCTACGGCTGGTACAGGGACCACCTTTCGTGGCAGTGGATGTTCTGGAATTCCGCGGTGATTACGCCGCTGATGATCGCCTGCATTTATTTCGGGATTCCGCGAGCGCCTGCTGCGAAGAAAGCCTCGGAAGCTCCCAGTTTTGCGGGGTTTTTGTACTTCAGCGCGGGGCTGGCGTTGATCCTCGCGGCCTGCGAGCAGGGAGAAAGGCTGGACTGGTGGCGCTCCGGGGTCTACAACGCGTTATTCTTCAGCGGCTCGTTCCTGGTGCTGTGCTCGCTGATCCGGCGGTTTCGCGGCCCCAATCAGCTGGTGGACATGCCTTACATTCGCCAGTGGAACACGCAATTGCTGGGAATCCTGTTGTTTTGGTTTCGATTCTGTCTGGTTGGAACTATCATTCTGATTCCGCAGTCGCTGGCGATTCACGGATTGGAAGCGGATCAGATTGGACCGGCGGTGATCTGGAGCGCGGTGCCGCTGCTGGTCGTCGCTATCATTGCAGGCCTGCTGTTATTGGAGCGAATCGACCCGCGCCTGCTGCTGGCGATCGGATTTGTCTTCATCGGTTTTGCCTGCTACCTGAACGCGGGTCTCACCAGCGCCTGGTCCGCTTCGAACTACTACCGCACGGAACTGCTCACCGGCGCCGGCCAGGCGTTCGCGTTCATCGGTCTAGTGGCGACGATTATCCTTCAAGGAGTTTTTTCGGGGGGATTATCGAAGCCGCAGTGGATTCTGACTTTTTCCGCCTTTTTTCACACCATCAGGATCTTTGGCGGAACGATCGGTGCGATCGCGATGGGGCATTTTATCGCGCAGCGCGAGAAGCTGCATTCCAACCTGCTCGGGCTGCACGTGGAGAAAGGCAACTGGATCGCGGATGGGAATATTCACGGGCTCACGGCGAAGCTTTATTCACATTCTGCCGGCGTGGCGGAGGCGGCCGGCCGCGCGGCGGGCGTGATTGGCGGGCGGCTCCGTCTTCAGGCCTACACGCTGAGCCTGATTGATGGATTTTATCTGGTGATCTGGGCGTGCGTCGTCAGTTTGCTCCTTGTAGCTCTGTTGCGCGAGGCGCCGCTCAACTACGCCGATCTCAGCGCCGTGCAGCAGCAGTTATCCGAACCTCATGAGAAAAGAGGATGAGCGCAACGGCCAGACGAGTTGCTCGAGAGACGGACAAACGCATTGATCAGTTTTTCAGGAGATGGCAATGACCGTCGGAAAATTTCTTCGGATACCGGCAATCGCAGGAGCTTTTCTGTTCTGTGTAACCTCCACGCTCACAAAGGAAGTGCGCCATCTGAAGCTGGAGGAGGCGGTCCGGCTGGCGATGGAGAAGAATCGGGCGCTCAAGATCGCGCGGCTCAAAGTGACCGAAAACCAGGACCGCAAATCGGCGGCGCGCTCCGATTACTTCCCGGTGATTACGAACCAGTCGAACGCGCTGTACATCAGCGAGCTGCAAAATATCGTCATTCCCGCAGGCTCGCTGGGCGTTGTCTCCGGAACAGCCATCCCCACTCAGCCCATCTCCGTGCAACAGGGCAAGCAGAACCTGTATTCCAGCGGGACGATGATCGCCCAGCCGATTACCCAGCTGCTCCGCGTGCACGCGGAGAATCGCGTGGCCGCGGCGGAAGTGGCCACGTCGCGGGACGAATTGAAGAATGCCGAAAATGAGGTCGCGCTGAAGGTGCACGCGCTGTACTTCGGGATTCTGGTGGCGCAGCTCCAGAAGCAAGCGGCGGAGCAGGAGACTTCGTTCGCCGCGGAATCCCTGCGTGAAAATGAGAACGGCATCCGCAACGGGAGCGCCCTACAGGTGGCGGAGATGCAGAGCCGCGCGCAATTCCTTCAGGGAAAACAGGAAGTACTGACCGCGGAGCTTCAGATCGACGACTACATGACGGAGCTAGATGACTTGCTCGGGCTGCCGCTGGACACGCAGTTGGAGCTGGACCCGGATGTTGCGACCAGGTTTGAGGCAGTGACAAAAGAGGATTATGTGAAGGCAGCCTGGGAGGGCAACCCGGAAATCCGCTCGGCTCAACAGGCCGTAGAAAAGGCGCGCGCCGGCGTGTCCGCAGCCAAGACGGCGTACATTCCGGACGTGATAGCTTACGCGCGGTACAGCTATCAGGATGGTGTGCCCTTCTTCGTCAAAAACTTCGGGACATTCGGAGTAAATCTGAGTTACACGCTCTGGGACTTCGGCAAACGCCACGCGGCCGTGAACGAGAGGGAGACGCAACTGGCGGAGGCCGAAGAAAATCTGGAACGGCTGAAGGAACATGTGGCGGTGGAGGTGGAGCGCAGCTACAACAAGCTCGAGCGGACCAAGAGCATGGTTGACGTGGCGACGCAGGTGGCCAAGCTCCGCGCGGAAAGCGAGCGGCTCACCACCGACCAGGCGGCGCAGGGTGTAGTTCTCATTTCTGACGTCAGGAACGCGGCTGCGGCAAACTACAAAGCCAAAGCGGATCTTCTGCAAGCGAGCCTCGGGTACTTGCTGGCGCGCGCGGAACTGGAGCGCACTGTAGGCCGGGCGCCGGGATTGGAGACACCGTGAAGAATCGATTCCGAGCCGGCATGTTGTTCGCGCTGTCCGTTCTCGCGGCAGCCCTGCCACTGATGGGCGTCCCGGCTGCGAACGAAAAGGAGAAGGAACCCGAAAAATTCTTCAGTGAGTATGTCGGTTTGAACGACGACGAGATCGGCCGGATTCGAAGCGGGAACGCGGTCGCGAAAATAGTCGAGTCACCGACCCCGGATGAGGTGTACGTATTCGGCTCGGTGTATGTGGACTCGACGCCGGAGCGGTATCTCAAATTCGCCTCCGATATTGGCGCACTCCGCAAGCTTCCCAGCTATCTGGCGATCCAAAAGTTCAGCGATCCTCCTCAGCTCGCTGATCTCACTGGCTTCACACTCGACGACGAAGACATCAAACATTTGAAGAGTTGCGAACCGGGCCGCTGCGAGATTCAACTTCCCTCCGAAGCGATGGATGAGTTCAAGCGGTCGGTGGATTGGTCTGCGCCGGATGTGGCCGATCGCGTGAATCGGCTGGCGCAGAAAATGGCACTGGAGGCTCTGTTGGGATACATCCATGGAGGAAACGAGGCCCTTGGGACGTACCGCGACAAGCACCACCCGGCAGTCGTGGCGGACACTTTTCAGACGCTGATTGGCCGGTCGAAGGCCATTCCCGTGTACCTGCCGGCGCTCGACCATTACCTGCTCGAGTATCCGAAGGCGAATTCGGACGGGATCGAATCCCAATTTTATTGGGAGAAGGTCAACTTCGGGTTGAAGCCCACGCTTCGGATGGTGCAGGCGATCGTGTACCGCCATAAGAATTCCGCAAATCCGGCGTACGCGATTGCAGTCAAGCAACTGTACGCGAGCCACTACTTTGAAACTGCCCTTGACCTGACGGTGTGCGTCCCGGACCAGGAGCGTTCCGGAATGTATGTGATCACCCTCAAAGGCTCATCCCAAGCGGGCCTGACCGGCTTCAAAGGCGGTATCGTCCGCAAAGTAGCCGTGGACAAAAGCCGCTCTTCCCTGGAGCGTGCGCTCGGATCGATCAAACAAAAGCTGGAAAGTCAGGGAGATTGACGTTGAAGGGAGCGGATTCGCTGAAGGTGAGTTATGGCAATTTTTGATCACCGCACGGCAAGAATATTGACGACGATCCTGGTCTTCGCACTGGTGCTGGCGATCGTGTACGTCGCGCGTTCGGTGGTCATCATCTTTGTTTTTTCAATTCTTTTTGCCTACTTGATTGACCCATTCGTGCGATTTTTGCAGCGGCATTCACTCTTCTTCAGGAATCTGAGAGGCCCGCACATCTTGGAGGCGTATCTCGCTTTTCTGATTCTCATCGCCGTCTCCATCCACGGCGTTGACCCGCGCTTTTTCCGGCACGCCGGCAATCTCATTCGCGATCTGCCGGCCGTTTCCGACCAGATTGCGACGGGCGAGATCGCGGCGAAGATTGGCGATCGGTATGGCTGGTCGGACGAACAGCAATCCCGGCTGAAGTCCTTTCTGATTCAACACCACGAGCGAATCCGAGCTGTCGTGGAAGACGGACAGCGAATCATACCTACGGCAATAGGCAGCCTGGTCTTGATCCCCATACTCGCGCTCTTCTTTCTGAGCGACGGCGGCTTCCTCGCCCATTCATTGATCCAAATGGTCTCTACGAAAGACAACGTGGCGGCAGTGGAGTCCTTTGCAGACGAATTGAACGTCATGTTCCAACACTACATCCGGGCGAAAGTGATCCTGGGAGGGCTCTCGTTCTTTTATTGTTCGGTGGGGACACTGGCGCTGGGATTTCCACATTGGCTGGCCCTGGGCGTCATGGCGGGGGTGCTGGAGTTCATACCGGTGGCCGGGTGGATGATTTCGGCGATGACCATCGTCACGATCGGCGCTCTCACTCATTCTCACTGGATTTGGATGGCGGCGCTCCTGGGGCTTTGGCGGATGCTGATGGACTATTGGATTTCGCCGCGCGTCGTGGGCCATCAACTCGAGATTCACCCACTGCTTGCCATCTTCACGGTGATGGTTGGCGGGGCGGTTGGTGGAATCGTGGGTATCTACCTCTCAATTTCCGTGATCGCCACGCTGCGGGTCGTCTATCACCGTCTAGCGTCCCCGCCGCCTCTGGCCGGGGTTCCTGACGCGTCGAGCGAACAATTGACAGTGAGCTCTAGCGTGTGACGCGAAAACTCGCGAAGAAATAGCCGCTCGTCTCGCGTTTGCCTCATGTATGCAAAATCCGGTCGCCACACTGATTCCACTGTTGCTTGGAGCAATCGTGTTCGTATGCACGATAGTGGTGCACGCCCTGCCCTTGCGTGCCACCGTCTATTTTATTCGCCGCGAAATGGAACGAGGCCCGAGGGCCGCAGTTTCTGGATCGACATCGCCATCGTTTCGCGAACGATTACCTTCGCCATGGCTGCGCATCTTGGGGAGATCGGCTTGTGGGCGGTGCTGTTCGTAATCTGCGGAGAATTTCATCAGTTCGGAACCGCCTACTACCATTCCGCCGTCAACTACACGACCTTGGGTTACGGAGATATAGTCATGTCGTCCTCGTGGAGATTGCTTGGTCCCTTGGAAGCAGCAAACGGAGTGCTCATGTTCGGCGTTTCCACCGCCATGGTATTTGCCGTCATTCAACGACTGGTTGAGGCCAGGTTCGCGGATCTGAAGGAGTGACTGAGCGCGTGGGAAATCCAGGAAGACGCGATGCAGACAAAACGCGAGTGATTGATTTCAAGAGGTTGGATTCAAGCAGTCGCGCTCATCGGGCTGTGCGGCTTCCTCCTGCTTGGGATAGTGGTCGGGGCGAGTGGATTTGAACCACCGACCTCCTGGTCCCGAACCAGGCGCTCTAGCCAGGCTGAGCCACGCCCCGACCGATTCGCGCACGGATAGGAAGGCCTGCTCCGTGCGGAAGAAACAGAGTAACACAGCCGCGCGGACGCGGCCAAACCCCGGCTGACCCTCAAGCATTCCGCCCGCTGCGCGGCCTCTGCCTGGCTGCGCGTATAATCGAAATGGGGCAGATCATCCGGGCGGCCATGGAGAAAAATCAGCTTCGAAAAATCGACCCCTACCGCTGGCTCGTGCCGCGCTCGGCCAAGTCCGGTATGCAAACCGATGCGCTCATCTACGCGGATGAACATTTGCTGGAAAATATTCTCGGCGACCTTTCCATCGAGCAAGCCATGAACGTCGCGTGCCTGCCGGGAATCGTGGGCCGCTCGCTGGCGATGCCGGATATTCATCAAGGCTACGGCTTTCCCATCGGCGGCGTCGCAGCGACCGATATTCAGCGCGGAGTGATTTCGCCGGGCGGCGTCGGGTTCGATATCAATTGCGGCGTGCGCTTGCTGGCCAGCACGCTCGACCGCGAAGCGGTGACACCCAAGCTGCGCGAACTCGTGAACCAGCTTTTTCGCGACGTTCCTTCCGGCACGGGCTCGGAGGGCACTGTGCCGTGCAGTTTTGCCGAACTCGACGACGTGCTCGAGCGCGGAGCGCAGTGGGTGGTCGAACGCGGCTATGGTGAACCGGCCGACCTCGAATTCTGCGAAGAGAACGGCGGGATGGCGGGCGCGGATGCGCGCAAAGTGTCGGACCGCGCGAAGCAGCGCGGGCGCACGCAGATCGGCACGCTCGGCAGCGGCAATCATTTTCTCGAAGTGCAGTATGTGGAAAAAATTCTCGAGCCGGAAATTGCGTCCACGTTCGGCTTGCGCGTGAATCAGGTGGTGGTGCTGATCCATTGCGGCTCGCGCGGCCTCGGCCACCAGGTGTGCACCGATTTTCTGAAAGTGATGAACGAAGCCATGCCGCGCTATTCGATTTCGCTGCCGGACCGCCAGCTTGCTTGCGTGCCGCTGCGTTCCGCCGAAGCGCGCGACTATCTTGGCGCCATGGGGGCGGCTGCGAATTTTGCCTGGGCCAACCGCCAGGCGATCACGCACTTTACGCGCGCGGCCTTCCGCCGGATTTTCGGCGAGAGCGCGCAGCTGCGCGTTGTGTACGACGTGGCGCACAACATGGCGAAGCGCGAGCACCACTCGATCGGCGAATCGCAGCGCGAAGTGGTGGTGCACCGCAAAGGCGCGACGCGCTCGTTTCCCGCCGGCTCGCCTGTGCTGCCTGCCGCGTACAAAGATGCGGGACAGCCCGTCCTGATTCCCGGCTCGATGGGCACGGCGAGCTGGGTGCTGGTGGGCACGGCGCGCGCGATGGAGGAAACCTTCGGCACCGTGTGCCACGGCGCGGGGCGCGCGATGTCGCGCACGGCGGCGAAGCGCGGCCGCGACGCGCGGATCGAAACGAAGAAGCTCGAGGAGCAGGGAATCATCCTGCGCGCCGAAACGCGCGACGGCATCCTCGAGGAAATTCCGGAAGCGTACAAAGACGTGGACGAAGTGGTCGACGTGGTCCACAACGCGGGCCTCGCGCGCAAAGTGGCCCGCCTGCGCCCGATGGGCGTCATCAAGGGTTGACCCGATTTGCCGCCGCATGGTCAGCTCGACTTCGAGGCCTCGGGCAGGCGGATGAGGCGTGCTTCCGTGATCGAGGGAATCGCGCGGATCGCTTGCAAGACGGAATCGCCCACTGTGCCATCGACACGCACGAGCGCGGCGGCATCGGCACCCGGAACGGGCGCGCGGCGGCCAAGCGCAAACGTGGCGATGTTGACTCCGAGATTGCCGAGAGCCGTCCCGATTTGCCCGATCACGCCGGGAACATCGCGGTTGCGCGTGAGAAGCAGCGTCCCTTCAAGTGGGGCTTCGATTTCGATGCCATCGAGCGAAAGAATGCGCGGCGTGGCGTCCTGCATCACAGTGCCTTCGACGGTGAACTGGTGGTCGCAATCGGCACAGGCG
Organism: Candidatus Sulfotelmatobacter sp.; assembly: GCA_035624115.1. Lineage (GTDB taxonomy): Bacteria > Acidobacteriota > Terriglobia > Acidiferrales > UBA7541 > Palsa-295. Next base: position 83,947 of record DASPSD010000077.1, read on the forward strand.
ACTTCCACCGTATTGGGGTAGCCGCGCTCTCTGCGCCGCGTGGTTTCTTCCACCACCATGCCGCGTGCGGCGGCCGCGGCGGTGGCGTTCACGAGATTCACTTTTTCATCGAGAAACGAATTCAAAATGCCGGCGAGAACCGAGCTGCGCACCACGTGCGCGCCTAAATCCGCCGGCTCGCCCGCGTAGCGAATGCGAACCCGGCCGAAGGTGCGCGTTGGCGCGGCCTGCGCCACGAGCGCTCCTAGCCGCTCGCCCAATTCGAGATACGGCCGCAGCCGGCGATACTGCTCGGCGGAAAGCGCGGGCATGTTCACGGCGTTGCGGATCAATCCTTCCGCAAGATAATCGCGCACCTGCTGCGCGATCAGTGTGCCCACTTCCTCCTGCGCTTCGGCCGTTGAGCCGGCAATGTGCGGCGTGGCAATCAGATTCGGCAGCCCGATCAGCGGAGAATTCTTCGGCGGTTCCTGCGCGAATGTGTCCACGGCGGCGCCGGCCAATTGTCCCGAGCGCAGGGCGGCAGCGAGCGCGGCTTCGTCCACCAGTTCGCCGCGGGCGCAATTGATCAGCCGCGCGCCGCGTTTCATCTTTGCGATGGCTTCCGCGCCGATCATTTTCTCCGTCGCGGCGCTGAGGGAAGTGTGCAGTGAGATCACGTCCGAGCGCCGCAGCAATTCCTCGAGTGTCACCAACTCGACTTCCACTTCCCGCGCGGCCGCGGGCGTGACGTAGGGATCGTGCGCCAGCACGTTCATTTCGAGCGCACGCGCCCGCCGCGCTACTTCTGTCCCGACGCGGCCCAGCCCGACGAGTCCGATGGTCTTACCGCGCAGCTCCGTGCCCGAGGAGGAAGATTTTTCCCAGCGCCCCGCGTGGATTGACGCATTTGATTGCGGCACAGAACGCGCCAGCGCGAGCAGCAGCGCCAGAGTGTGCTCGGCGACGCTGACGGCGTTCCCTCCCGGCGTGTTCATCACCAGGATGCCGCGATTCGTGGCGGCGTCCATATCCACGTTGTCCACGCCGACGCCGGCGCGCCCCACGACGCGAAGCTTCGACGCCTTGTCGAGCAGCTCGGCCGTGACGCGCGTGGCCGAGCGCACGATGAGGCCGTCGGCATCGTCGATTTCGCTCGTGAGCGAAGCTGCCGGCGGGGTGGAAACCTCCCAGCCCGTATCCCGCAGCAGTGCCAGTCCGCGCTCGCTGATTTTGTCCGCAACCACAATTTTCATGCCGTCGAGCCTATCTACGAGCCTGCGCGGTGTCAAATCCGGCAGCGAAGGTCGCCAAGATGGCCCGCATTAACCATAGGGGGCGATTGACAGTGCAGCAGGCGGGGCGTCCTGGCACCATCTTTACTAGGGGCGAAATGATTGACACTCCGATAAAGACGCGGTAGCGTTGCGGATAATTCACTGCTTGAGAATTGATGGATCGGTTCGAGCGAACTCGGATTGAGTGAGTGCGCGCCCGGTTCGAGCAGCTGGCGAAAAAGGGGAAGACAGGCATGAAACGAATGGGGCGATACCTCCTGGGAGCAGTTGTGGTGTGGCTGGTTTACTGCCTCGCCGGAGGCCGGCCCGTGCCGGCAAAGGACGAGTGGTTGCCGATTTCGCCGGAGGACTTGGCGCTGAAGGACAACCCCGCCAGCCCGGGTGCCGACGCGATGATTCTCTACCGCGAAAGCTGGATCGATGCAAAACAGTCCGCATTTCACGAGTACAAGAGAATCAAGATTTTCACGCAGGCAGGGACAGGACGGGGGACCGTGGAGATTCCATTCCTGAAGGGGACTGACTCAATCGAGGATCTTCGTGCCCGAACGATCGAACCCGACGGTACGGTCGTGAATTTCGAGGGGAAACCTTTCGAAAAGACGGTGGTGAAAGCGAGCGGCTACAAGTTCCTGGCAAAAGCGCTGACTCTGCCCGACGTCCGCCCGGGGAGCATTATCGAATACAAGTTCCGGGACCAGTACGATTCGAACTACTACTACAATGCATCGTGGACGCTGACCAGCGATCTATTCACCCGCTACGGCCGGTTTTGGATCAAGCCGGATACGAGTTCCTACGCTCCCGCTTTGATGTTCCGGCAATACGGGCTTCCTTCGAACCTGGTGCCACAGGAGCAGAAGGATGGCTCCTACGCACTTGAGGTGCACGATCTGAAGGGAATCGAGGACGAGGCTTACATGCCCCCCGAGCAGTCGCTCCAAGCGCGGGTGAAGTTCTTTTACCGGCAGAATTCAGACCCGGCGCAGGAGACGGTTGACCAATATTGGAATCGGATCGGGAAAAACTTCAACGACGGGATGGAACATTTCATCGGCAAGCGAGGGGCATTGGAGGCGGAAGTCTCACGGACGGTCGGAGGGGCCGACCTACCGGAGGTGAAGCTGCGCAAATTGTATGCGCGCGCCCAGCAGATTCGGAACCTCACGTTTGAGGAGTCGAAATCCAAAAAGGAAGAGAAAGCGGAAAATCTGAAACCGAATGCGAACGTGGAGGATGTCTTGAAGCGGGGCTATGGGAACGGCCGCCAGATCAATTATCTGTTCGTGGGGCTGGCACGCGCCGCAGGTTTTGAATCAACGGAAATATTTCTCACGGCGCGAAACAACAGTTTCTTCCTGCCGCAAGTAAAGGATGCCACGCAGCTTGATACGGACATCGTCTGGGTTCGCGCGGTGAATCAGGAATACTTTGTCGATCCCTCCGCGGCCCGATACCCGTTCGACGTGCTTCCCTGGTACGAAGCAGGCGCCGGCGGGATTCGAATCAGCAAGGATGGCGCGCATGTGGTGGACACGCCGGCGCCGAAGAGTTCTGGGGCACGGATCATACGGCACTCCGATCTGAATCTTAGCGAAGATGGGACGCTGAGTGGAACGGTCCGGGTGGCGTTCGCAGGGGAGCTGGCCGCCGAATATCGGGAGGAGGGGTACAGCGCGGACGAAACAGGCAGAAAGAAGATGCTGGAAACGAAGGTTCAAGATTGGTTGCCGTCGGGAGCGGCGTTTAAGCTCACGAGCGTGGCGGATTGGGAGGATGTAGACCAGCCGCTGAAGGTGGAAGGAACGATCCAGATCAGCGGTTTTGGATCCCCGGTGGGCCGGCGAATGCTGGTTCCTGCGACGATCTTCGTCGTGCCACAGGCAAAAGCGTTTCAATCGGCGCGTCGAGTGAACATGATTTATTTTTCGTACCCATTCGAGATCAGCGACGAGATGAAACTTCATCCGCCGGAGGGCTACACGGTGGAGACGCTTCCCGCCGCACAGAACGTGAACCCGGGCGCGGTGAAATACGAAATCACGATGACGAAGCAGGCGGACGGGGTAAAGGTAAACCGGCAGCTTGTGGTGAATGCGATCCTGATTCCGGTGACGTCGTACGGAGCGTTGCGGCAATTCTTCAACACGGTGAAATCCAATGACGAAGCCCAGGTCGTTTTCCAGAGCGGGCAAAATGCGGGCAACAACTAGCGTTTACCGTCTGCGCTTCGCGGTGGCAGCCGCGCTGATGCTGGGGATTATGCCAAACGCGCGCGGGGACAGCGCGCCGGACTGGCTGCGGACGGCGGCCCAGGAGAAAACGCCGGCAGACGTGAAGAATGCGGTCGCCGTTGTACTGCTGGATGATCAGGTGATCACCATAAAAGACAAGGGTGACGTGGAGGTTCGACTTCGCCGCGCATATCGAATCCTGCGGCCCGAGGCGCGAGACACCGAATACGCAGTCGCCCATGTGGAGTTCTCCAACGACACAAAGATTTCTTATTTCAAAGCCTGGACCATCATGCCGAACGGGCATGAAATCGAAGTGAAAGAGAAGGACGCCGTGGAAGTGGGGATTTCCAGCTTCGAGGTCTATAGCGACCTGCGTACGAAGGCCATCAAATTTCCGGAAGCCAACCCTGGAAGCGTGGTCGGCTTTGAATCGGTGCAAAAGCAGCGGCCCTACGTGTTCGAGGACGCATGGTATTTTCAGAAAGCAGTTCCGGTCCGCCGATCCCGGCTGGTGCTGCAACTCCCGCCGGGCTGGGAGTTCAGAACAATCTGGGCCAACCATCCCGAACAAAAACCAGAGACGATCGGGGTGAATCAGTATGCCTGGGAGGTGACGGACAGTCCGGCGGTTGAGATTGAGCCCGCCATGCCTCCATGGAACGCTGTTGCCGGACACATGGGAATCAAATATTACCCGCGGGATCCGGCGATGCGTTCAAGAACAACCGGGACCTGGAAGGACATCGGGCTTTGGTACAACGAGCTCACCGCTTCTACCCGGACCATATCACCTGGTATCCAACAAAAAGCTTCGGAACTGACCGCGGGCCTTACCGATCCAATCGCAAAGATGAAGGCGCTTGCTGAGTTCACGCAGCGACAGATTCGCTACGCGGCGATCGAGGTCGGCATCGGCGGAGTGCTGCCGCACCCGGCGCCGGATGTGTTCGTGCACCGGTATGGCGACTGCAAAGACAAGGCGACATTGCTGAGCGCCATGCTGCACGTGATCGGGATCGAGTCGTACTACGTGTCGATCGATACCGAGCGGGGTTTGGTGCAGCCCGATTTTCCTTCGATGCAATTCGATCACGTCATCCTGGCAATTCGCCTGCCGGAGAGCGTGCCGGACAACGTGCTCTACGCGGTTGTAAAGGACCCGGAGTTAGGACTGCTGCTGTTCTTCGATCCGACCGAGGAGTATGTTCCACTTGGGTATCTTCCCTGGGAGCTGCAAAACAATTACGGGCTGGTTTTTGGGCCCAAGGGAGGGGAATTGATGAAGCTGCCTTTGTTGCCTGCACCGACAAACCGGCTGCTTCGCACGGGAACAGTCACGCTGACGGCAAGCGGCAAACTGGATGGCGCCTTTCAGGAGGTAAGCTGGGGAGGACCGGCGCAGGACAAGCGGGCGCAAATGCTACTCGCGCCGCCCGCGCAGCGAAGAAAGGTAATTGAGAGCTTTCTGGGCAATTCCTTGAGTGATTTCACGCTTACGAAGGCTTCCGTCGGCAACCTGGAACTGTACGACCAGAGCCTGACGCTGGAATACCGGGTGGTGGCGGACTCGTATGCCAAAGCAGCAGGCAATCTGCTGATCCTTCGCCCTCGCGTTGTGGGCAGCAAGCAGTGGAGCATCCTGAGCGGAAAGCCGCGGAAGTATCCGATCGAGTTTCCTGAAGCGACGCGGCAGGACGACGTGTTTGATATCACGCTGCCCGATGGATACGTCGTGGATGAGCTGCCGAAGCCTGTCAACGTGGAATGTCCGTACGGCTCGTACAAGAGCCAGGTGCAGATGAGCGGAAACACGCTGCACTACACGCGGACGTATGAAATCAAAGACGTCTACGTTCCCACCGAAAAGCTCGACGAAGTGAAAGGCTTCCTCAATCAAATCGCTGCGGACGAACGCGCCAGCGCCGTGCTGCGGCGCGCCAATTAGCTTCGAAGAATCTCCTGCCGGTGCGGGTCGGTCCAGCGGTGACGGATCGGAAGGGCGGCCGGGAAAGGCTTTCGGCATCATCCAAGTGCACGTTCCATTGTAAAATGCCGGCCCTGTGAGGCGCGCGCCCAGCCACCGAGCGCGTTGATCGCATCGTTTCCTGTGCCTGTAGCTTCGATTCTCAATTTCTCGGAGGTGATTATGCGCATGCTTCAAGTTCGCGGATGTGCTTTAGCACTGGCATTACTTGCGCCGCATTTGCCGGCGGCCGTGGCAGACGCGGTCGTCGAATGGAACCAGAAGGCGGCTGCGGCGGCGTCGGAAGCGAAGCAGTACCCGTTTCAGGCTGCACGGACTATGGCGATTGTACACACGGCGATGTTTGACGCCGTGAACTCCATCGACAGGCGGTATGCGCCGTACAAATTCCAGGAAGCTGCACCCGCTGGAAGTTCCGCAGAGGCGGCGGGCGTGGCGGCAGCGCACGCGGCGCTCGTGAAACTCTATCCCGAGCAAAAAGCCGGACTGGACGCGGCGTACCAGGAATCGCTGGCCAGGATTGCAGATGGGCCGGGGAAGAGCTCCGGAATCGCGGTGGGCGAGGCCGTGGCGGCAAAAATTCTTTCGCTGCGTGCTTCCGATGGCTCAGACGCCCCGAACACCTATCGGCCCCTCACAACACCGGGCGCATATGTGCCGACGTCGCTGCCAATTGGTTCGCAGTGGGGCAATGTGAGCCCCTGGGTGATGGAACGAACTTCGCAATTCCGGCCGGGAGCACCGCCCGCATTAAGCAGCGACGCGTGGGCGCACGATTACAACGAGAGCAAAGAGATCGGTGGAAAGAAAAGCACCACGCGCACGCCAGAACAAACGGAGATTGCGCGCTTCTGGATCATCACCGGGCCGGACAGCTGGGATCCGATCGCGCGGCAATTGGCAGCGGCGCCCGGGCGGAGTTTGATTCAAAACGCGCGGCTGTTTGCCTTGCTGGAGACGGCAACGGCGGACGCATACATCGCAGTCTTCGAGGCAAAGTACCATTTTCATTTCTGGCGGCCCGTCACCGCGATCCGCAATGGAGACCTGGACGGCAACGACGCCACGGAGCGAGATGCAGCATGGGAGCCGGTGATCGACACGCCGATGCACCCGGAATATCCGTGCGCCCATTGCATCACATCCGCGGCGGCTGGGGCGGTCCTCGAGTCGGAATTCGGAACGGGACCGCAGGCGTTAAGTATGACAAGCCGGACAGCTCCCGGTGTGGAGCGAAAATGGAGCAGCATCAAGGACTGGGCCGAGGAGGTTTCCGCGGCCAGGATTTACGGCGGAATTCACTATCGAAATTCAACAGTAGTCGGCGCAGCAATGGGAAAGAAAATCGGCGAGCTGGCCGCGCAGAATTATCTCAAGCCGGTTCACTGAGCCGATCGCTTACGAGCCATTCATGGCGGATGAGTTGGTAAACGCACGAAACGAAAAATGCGGGCGGGTCTAAGACCCGCCCCTGCGGCGGCAGGACTACGGCTGCGCCCCAACAGCTATTTCGCGGCGCGCGGGCAAATAAAAACAATCCGGCTGATAGACGGAAGAACGGACGACTGCGCGCGAAGGGAGCGCGGGGCATAGCGGGCGGCTTCGCGCGCGAGGAATTCGAGCTGCGGTGTGCTGAGAGGCGATTCGAAGATGTCCGCACGCAGCGCGTAAGAATACTCGCGGTAGACGGGCGGGGAATCGCGCGCCAGGTCCATCAGAGAATTCCAGAAGCTGCGGACGCGGAAAATTCGTCTGCGGGTGGCGTCTTCGCGGCGCACGCGCAAGGAATGTCGCGCCGATGCGCCGCTCGATTCGAGAATCGCTTCGGTGCAATCGGCGGCGTGAAACACGCGCGAGGGGTCCGCATCGGGGTAGCGCGCGAGCAACGCTGAAAGTGCGGCGGCGTCCGGATCGAATCCCTGCCACCAATAGCGGTATGAATGGAAAACAATCGTGCCGGAGCGGAGGATTTGCCGCACGCGCTCCGGATCCTTTCCCGCGACGCTGACAATCATGTCCACCAACTCGGGAGACCGAAACGTTTGGCGCACCACCGGACGCAAGCTGACGGATTCTGCTTCTTCTTCCGTGTATTTGACGGAGATGGTTTCCGGCAGTGGCACCAGAGCACAGCCGGGAGTCATGTCTTGGCGCTGAGGCGCTCGCGGACGCGGTCGCTCAGGACCTTGCCGTCAATGGTCTTGCCTTCGAGCTTGGCGCGAGCGGCTTTGATGACAGCTCCCATTTGTTTCAGGGAGTTGGCCCCCTCTTCCGCGATCGCAGTCTCGATGGCGCGCTGAATTTCATCGTCTGAAGGAGCGGCGGGCAAGTATTCTTCGATGATGGTGATTTCCCGGCGCTCTTTATCTGCCAGGTCCTTACGGCCGCCTTTGGTGAATTGCTCGACCGATTCGCGGCGCTGCTTGACGAGTGTTTGGAGCACCTGAAGCGACTCCAAATCGTCGAGCGGATGCATTTTTTCTATTTCCTTGTTTTTGAGCGCAGACTTGACCATGCGAAGTACGCTCAGGCGCAGCTCGTCTTTGCCTTTCATCGCTGCCGTGAGGTCGCGCTGGATGCGATCGATGTAGCCCATTGACTGCCTTTCCCCGCGCCCAGAATAGCACACGAATCGAGCGCACCACGGGTGGCGGCGGTGGAAACGAGAATCGCGCGAGGGGGTCCGGCTTGCCTGGGGTTGCGTCTGATGCTAACTTGCCCGGCTCGTACGGCCAATTTGGCCCGAAAGCGGGCGCACCGGGCGCGAACAATCGAGGGAGGTGAAGCGTGGCGACAAAACCGTGGAGCTCGACGGCGCCGCCGGGGGATTTTCACCCGTACGTTCCGGCGGAGGAATCGCTGGCCGAGTTCACTTTGCGCGCCGTGGTGCTCGGCTCGATTTTCGGGCTGCTGTTCGGCGCCGTGACCGTGTACGTCGGGCTTCGCGCCGGGCTCACGGTTTCAGCGTCCATTCCCATCGCCGTGCTTTCGATCAGCATCCTGCGCGCGTTTGGCCGCTCGACGATTCTGGAAAACAACATCGTGCAAACCACCGGCTCGGCGGGCGAATCGCTGGCTGCCGGTGTGATGTTCACGATTCCCGCGCTGATTTTCCTGGGCTTTGGCTCCGAATTTACGTTTTGGAGAATTTTTCCGCTGGCGCTGCTGGGCGGCTGGCTCGGCGTGTTGTTCATGATTCCGCTGCGGCGCCAGCTCATCGTCAAGGAGCACGGCAACCTCACGTTTCCGGAAGGCACGGCGTGCGCGGACGTTCTCGTAGCAGGCGAGCGGGGCGGCTCATTCGCGGGGCGAGTGTTCTGGGGCCTGGGTCTCGGCGGCGTTTACACATTCCTGATGAACACGGTGCAGGCCTGGAACGGGCAGCCCGAAGCGCGCCCCAAGTGGTTTCCAGGCGCATCATTTCGCGCCACCATTACGTCGGAATATCTCGGCGTGGGCTACATTATCGGTCCGCGCGTGGCGGGCATTCTCTTTGCGGGCGGCGTGGTCTCCTGGCTGCTGATCATGCCGGCAATCCAGTTTTTCGGGCAGCTTTCCGGAAACACGCCGATTTACCCGTCCACAGTGCCGATTCCGCAGATGACGCCGGACGACATGTGGCGCCAGTATATTCGGCCGATGGGCGCAGGCGCCGTGGCCGCAGCAGGATTGATCACCCTGCTCCGCACGATGCCCACGATTGTTTCCGCGCTTCGAGCCGGGTTGAAAGATGTGCGCGCGGAAGGCGCCGGAAATGAGACCGGCGCGAGGAGCCGCATCGACCGGGACGCTTCGATGCGCGTGGTGCTCATGGGCTCGCTGGCAATTGTGGTGATGATTTGGATTCTGCTGACGTTTCACCCTATGAAAGGGGCGAGCACGGCGTGGTATCAGAATCTGCTGGCCGGAGTATTCGTGGTGGTGTTCGGATTCTTGTTCGTCACGGTGGCATCCCGGATCAGCGGGCTGCTGGGAAATTCGTCGAATCCAGTGAGCGGAATGAGCATCGCCACGCTGATGGCCACGTGCGCCATCTTTTTGCTGGCCGGATGGACGGCGCCGAATTACGCGGTGCTGGCATTGATGATCGGAGGCGTGGTGTGCACTGCCGCAGCCATCGCCGGAGCTACATCTCAAGACCTGAAAACCGGCTACCTGGTGGGCTCGACGCCGGTACGGCAGCAAATGGGGCTGCTTATCGGCGTCACGGTTTCGACGATCGCCATTGGTGCCACTCTGAACCTGATGAACACTGGCCTTCAGAGGTACGTCCCGGCACAAATTCCCGTGGAAATTCAGGCGCTGCCGCAGGGGGTGAAAGTCGAGCGCCAATCGATCCAGCATCAGGGCAAGAATTATGTGCTGATCAATGCGCTCGGCTCGCGCGTGATTGCCGACGGCGAATATCTCTACGATCCCGCCACGAAGCAAATCGAGATTCAGTGGGTGCAGGGGATCGGCGGCGACAAGGCTCCCGCGCCGCAAGCGCGGCTGATGGCCACGGTGATCAACGGCATTCTCACGCAGCGCCTGCCGTGGCGGCTGGTGTTGATGGGCGTGGCGTTGGTGCTGGCGGTGGAAATTCTCGGAGTGCGTTCGCTCGCGTTTGCCGTGGGCGCCTATCTCTCCATCGGAACCACGGCGACGATGTTTGCGGGCGGAGTGGTGCGCTGGCTGGTGGAAACCACTTCGAAAAAAACAGAGGAGGGAGAAGCGAGTCCAGGAGCGCTCTATTCGAGCGGGCTCATCGCGGCCGGCGGCGTGTTCGGCCTGCTCGGTATCGTGATTGCTCTGTTGCAGGACCCGGAAATTTCCACGCGCGTTCCGCACTGGCTCACTTTGCTGCTGCGCTTGCCGTGGCGCGCGGATCTTTTCTCTTTCGGCCCCCGATTGCTCGGCTCGCTGGCCACGAGCAATCTGGTGGGGCTGATCATGTTTTTGCTGCTGGCGGCGTCGCTTTTCTACTTCGCGCGCAAGAAGCTCAGCTGATCCACTCGAGAATCAGAAAGCGCCAATCGATGCGTGCTCGGAAGAATTACGGGCTTGCACTTGCTGCCAGCTTTCGCACTGCCAGACCGAACATCAGCCGCGTGCTACCGGTCATCAGCAGGTTCACGCCAACGAGGATCCCAATGGCCCAGATCGAACTCGACGGCCATTGGAACCAAATCAGCCCTCCCAGCAGGAGCGTGACGATTCCGTTGAGGAGGAGCCAGCCGGATGCGGCTTCATTTTTCATGCGGAAATAAGCGACGAGCTCGAGCACGCCCTCAGCCAGGAACACGGCCGAGAGGAACAGCGTGAGCGCGCTGATGCCGAGCAGCGGATGCATCAGGAAGTAAATTCCGCAAACCAGGTAGAGAATCCCGATCAGCACCTGGGAGAGGACCTGCTTGGCCCCGCCGCCGCGGAAAGCCGTGATGAGATGCATCACCCCTCCGAAAACCAGCAGCCACCCAACCAGCAGCGTCACTCCGAGTCCTGCCACAGCGGGTTCGAGGATCGCGAAGATCCCGAACACGATGAATACAACCGCCGCGGCGATGTACCACCCGGTAAGTTTCTTCGCGAATTGCAATGGACCTTGCAAACCTTGAGCCGGACTTGCTGTTGCCATGGGACACCTCCGTCGGGTCTTGGTCTGTGGATTGAGCCGCCGGTGTAGCCTTTCACCGGGGGCAACGAGGGCCTCTGGGTCGGAATCGCGGCGATTCTACTCCCGCTGCCCGCCGGACCTCCAGAGTTTTTCCGGCACACGGGTCGCGTCCTCGACGTGCGCGGCGCAGCTTCAGGCCATTGCTCAGTCACGTCCGATTGTGCGGCCGGAATTCGCTTTCGGCGCGGTCTTTGACTCCGCCACGTCCTGCCTTTAGACTGGAAAGCTATGGGTGGGTTTCGCAGCTACGGTTACCGGTACCAGTGGCGTGGGATGGTTCCGCCGGCAATCAAGACGTTGCTGATTGCTTGCGCGGCCGTTTTCGCGCTCCAGACGGTGCTGAAGTTGATCCCCGGCGGCGAGGCATACGGCGTATTCAATCGCTACCTCGGTCTCGTGCCGTACGCGGTACTGCACGGCTATATCTGGCAGCTCGGCACCTATATCTTTCTTCATGGAAGCATCTGGCATCTCCTTTTCAATATGTTGTTCCTGTGGATGTTCGGCAGGGACCTGGAGCGAACCTGGGGGGCGCGGAAGTTTTATACGTATTTCTTCGTTTGTGGAATCGGGGCGGGAGTCGTCAACGTGGTAGTGAAGGGCGTGCTCGCTGCGTACGGAATCGGCAGCACGATTGTGCCGCCGACGATCGGCGCTTCCGGAGCGATATTCGGAATTCTGCTGGCGATGGCCATCCTTTTTCCGCACCAGCAGGTGTGGATCATTCCGTTTCCCGTGACGCTGCCCATGCGCGTGTACGTGCTGATCATGGGAGCAGTAGAGTTCTATTTCACGCTGGAAACGCCGGGCGACGGCGTCAGCCACATCTGCCACCTCGGGGGAATGCTGGCGGGATACATTTATCTGCGGCGCGGGTCATTCCTCTACAATTTCCGCAATTATTTTTCCGATTGGCAGCGGCGGCGGCTGAAGAAAAAATTCGATGTCTATGTCCGCCGGCACCGCGATCGGCCGCCCGACCAGCCGGACAATTGGGTGAACTAGCGGCTTGTAGAAAAAAGGACTGAGCCCTCGCTTTTGAATGGCTTGCATCAATGCGGGCACGGCAGGCCGTGCCCCTACTCGGAGCAAACGGCGCGGCGGAGAATTTCCGGCGCGATGTTCGCCCCGCTGAGCACCAACGCCACGTTCTGTCCCTCCCATTCGCTCCCGCCTTTGAGCAGCGCCGCCGTGCTGGCTGCGCCCGCAGGTTCCGCAACGACATGCTCGTCGAGCAGCAGATGATGGATCGCGCGAAGCATTTCCACGTCGGAGACCAGCCGCATTTCATCCACCAGCTCGAGAATCTGCTCGACGTTTTCCGTTGTTGTGGTGCGCGTGGCCAAGCCATCGGCGATCGTATTGATGGAGTCGGTTGCGAGCGACCGGCGCTCCTTCCATGAACGGTAATATGCGGGCGCGCCTTCGGCCTGTACACCGACAACACGGATTTTCGGCTTGATTTGCCTGGCGGCGAAAGCCATTCCTCGAATAAGGCAGCTATCGCCCACCGGAACAACGAGCACATCCGTTTCGGGAGCTTTATCCAGAATCTCGCAGGCGATTGTGGCAGCGCCCGCACAAATATCCGGGTCGTCCACATCGACAATCAGGGGCCAGCCGCGCCCCCGCGAAAATTCATCTGCTTTCTTTCGGCTCTCGACGATGTCGCGTCCGGCCTCGACAATTTCGGCCCCGAGCTCGGCGATTCGAGCGCGCTTCACGGGGTTGGGATTTTCCGGGAGATAAATTCTCGCCTGCACTCCCAACTCGCGGGCGGCGTAGGCAACGGCGGCGCCATGATTTCCGGTGCTGCTTGTTACCACACCATCGAGGAGGCCGCGCTGGGACCTCCGCCAAAGGGAGTTCAAAGCTCCGCGGACCTTGAATGAGCCTGTGGGATTTTCCGATTCGAGCTTGAGCGAAACAGCCGCGCCGGATGCTGCACCGAGCGAGGAGGCGCGAACCAGTCGCGTGGGCGTGAGACGCGCGGCAAGAAATTTGCGCGCCTCGAGCACGTCGCTGTATTCGAAAGGGAATCCGCTCACGGCCGGGTGAGTTTGAGCCAGGGCTGCCGGAAGCGCAACTTCCAAAATGGCGCGTGCCAGATTAGCAGCCGATGCGAATCAGACGCATCAAGTTCGTTGAGCCGCGCGTGCCGAGCGGCATGCCGGCGATGACGCCGACCACGTCGCCATTCCTCACGATGTGTTCTTCCTTCAGCCGCTTTTCGGCGATGCGGGAGAGCTCGTCAATATCATGAAGCGGCGCGATGCTGCGCGGCCACACACCCCAGAGGAGGCTGAGTCTCCGCCTCGTTTCCTGCACGGGCGAAAACGCGACAATCGGCGCGCGCGGGCGGTATTTCGAAACCAGCCGCGCCGACGAGCCCGATTCCGTGAACACAGCAATCACTTTCATGCGCAGCTCTTCGGCGGCATGGCAGATGGCTTCGGCGATGGCTTCGCTGATGTGAAGCTCGGCCAGGCGCGCAGGCCGCGGCATCTCCGTGACGCTCGATTCGGCTTCGCGGATGATGCGATCCATTGTGGCCACTGCCTCGAGCGGATATTTTCCAGCCGCGGATTCGCCGGAGAGCATCAGCGCGTCGCTGCCGTCGAAAATCGCGTTGGCCACGTCGGAGGCTTCCGCGCGCGTGGGCCGCGGATTGTTTTCCATGGAGTCGAGCATTTGGGTGGCAGTGATGACGGGAACCAGCGCGTCGCGGGCCCGCGCGATGATCTGTTTCTGCACCACGGGCACGCGTTCAAGGCTCATTTCCACGCCCAGGTCGCCGCGCGCGACCATCACGCCGTTGGTCACGCGCAGAATCTCGTCCAGATTGTCGATGGCTTCCGGTTTTTCGAGTTTCGAAATCACCGGCGTATCCTTGCCCAGGCGCTTGATGAAGGCTTTCGCTTCGCGCACGTCGGCAGCGGTGCGCACGAAACTGAGGGCCACGTAGTTTGCGCCGAGCTCGCGCAGCGCGAACGAGAGATCGGCGCGATCTTTTTGCGTGAGCGAAGGAATTTTCAATTTCACGCCGGGGAGATTGATGCCCTGGTGCTCCGAGAGTTCGCCGCCGTTTTCCACTTGGCAAACTACCTCGCTCGCGGGGGTGGAAAGCACCCGGAGGGCAATTTCGCCGTCGTGAAGGAGGATGCGGTCACCTTTGTGAACCGAGCGAGGCAGCTCGCGAAACGTAGTGCTGACGCCCTCCGAAGTTCCCAGCTTCTTTTTTGTCGTAATCACGAAGCGCTGGCCGAATCGGAGGCGGACCGGCTTGCCCTGCACGAGCGCGCCGGTGCGAATTTTCGGCCCCTGAAGATCGGCGAGGACCGCGACCGATTTTTCGTGATGGCCCGACGCCTTTCTCACTGCCGCCACGCGCGCGGCGTGCTCTTCGTGCGTCCCGTGCGAAAAATTCAGCCGAGCCACGTCCATGCCGGTTTCCACCATCCGGTCGATCATCTCGGGAGAGGAGCTGCTGGGCCCGAGAGTGCACACGATCTTAGCCCTTCGACGAATCATGGAAATTACTTTGCGATGGCGAAATCGGCGACAACATCGCACAGGAAATCGACCCCTTTGCCAAAGGAATCGAGCGGAATGCGTTCATCATCGGCATGCATGCGCATAGAATCGGTTTCGGCCAGGGGAAAGGGAAGCACGCCGTACGCTCGCACGGTGCGGAGCCGGAGCGGCATGGAATCGGTAGCGCCGGTGGACATCAGCGGCACCACCGTCGCTCCGGGAAATTCTCGAGCCGCCGCGCGCGCGATCGCGGCATATAGATCGGAAGTCGTGGAAGTGGACGGCGCCGCCTGCCCGCCGCCGGGCTGTACCTGAAAACGGATCTGCGGATCGTTGACCAGCGTTTGGAGTTTTCCAATCAGGGCATCAATCGAATTGCCCGGAAGTAGGCGGACATTCACCACGCCGCGCGCCTCGGAAGGCACCACGTTGGCGCGAATCCCGGCCTGGAGCATCGTGGGAGTAACGGTATCGTGCAGCATGGCATTCCAGTATGGGCTCGCGCTGGAAAGCCAGCGCGCTGCGTGCTCGCCGCGATCGGAGGTGTCGAGCGCGCGCATCCATTTCGCGGTCTCATCGTCTTCGGCGGCCGCGAGTCCGGAAAAATAGGCGCGGGTAATGGCGTTGAGCTCGGCCGGCGCTTCGTACGAGCCGATCTTTGCGGCGGCGGCCGCGAGATGCGTCACCGCGTTGTCTTTGCGCGGGAGCGAGCTGTGCCCCGAAGTGCCGGTGGCGATGAGGTCCACATTCACGGACACTTTTTCCGAGGCCTGAATGCCGACGTACTGAATTTTCCCGTCCTTCACCGCGATGTGGCCGCCTTCGTTCAATGCGTACCCGGCGGCGATTTTGTCCCAGTGCTTTTCAACGGCGAAAGCCATTCCCTGGGTGCCGCCGGCTTCTTCGTCGCCTTCGGCAAGAAAAATCACGTCGCGATTGAGCCTCGCGCCGGAACGTTTTAGCAGGACGAACACAGCCAGATTGGCCGCGAGCATGCCTTTGTCGTCGATGGCGCCGCGGCCATAGAGGTAGCCGTCTTTGATGACGGCTCCGAAGGGATCGACGCTCCACTTGCTCTTGTCCACGCCGACGACGTCGAGATGCGCCATCAGCAGCAGCGCACGCGAAGGATCCGGCACGGCGCTGGCGGAAAGCCGCGCCACAATGAATCCACGGCCGGGCGCGCTCTCAAAAATCTCCGAATTGATGCCTTCGCGCTTCAGGACATCCTCGATGTACTTCGCGGCCACGAGCTCGTTGCCGGGAGGATTCGTAGTGTTGATGCGGATGAGGTCCTGCAACCAGAGCAGCGCGTCGCTCTGGAGTTTCGAACGGTCCGCCGCGGAGATCGCCGCCGGCTGTGAATGCGCCGGCGTGATGGGCGGACCCGTTTGCGCCGCGCCCGGCAGCGCACAGAGCATGAAGAGAGTGATCGTTCGAGCAAGCGTCCGCACCATCCGATTTCCTCCGCGGGAACGTGAAACCAATTCGTCCCAAGAGTAGTGTTTCATATTATCATGTGCACAAGGGGCACCCCGGACGGGCAACGAGCGGGTTTTCTGGACTGCAAGTGACCATCCTCGGGCGGGCATGGCAGCATCCAAGCTGGGAGAGGAAAACATGCGATTGAACAATTGGATTCGCGCCGGGCTGTTTGGAATCCTGGTGGTGGCGCTGGGTGTGCCGCCCGCCGCCGTTCCCGCGCACTCGCAAGAGCCCGGGCCGGCGAAGCCCGGCGCCGCGCAACAGCCGGAACAGCCCAAACCTCCCACGGGCCAGCAACAGCCGCAACAGCAGGCGGGCCAGGAAAACGCACCGAAAGCCGAAATTTCAGTCGAGTCCACGCTTGTGAATGTCGACGCCGTGGTGACCGACAACGATGGAAATGTGGTGACCGGCCTGAAAAAAGAAAATTTCCGAATCTTGGATGAAAACAAGCCCCAGCAAATCACCGTTTTCGCTCCGACCGATGCGCCGATCACGATCGTGATCTTGATGGAATTCAGCGCTGAAAATTATGGATTCTACGGATACAAATCGCGAGACTGGGCGTGGGGATTTCTGAGCCATCTGGCGCCGAAGGATTGGGTGGCGTTCAAGATTTATGACATCAAGACCGATTTGCTTGTGGACTTCACCCAGGACAAGAGGGAAGTGCGGCAGGCGGTCGCAGGGCTATTTGTCCCCGGATTCCACGAAGAGAACCTGTTTGACTCGTTGATTGAGACGCTCGATGAGATGCGCGACGTCCACGGAAAGAAGTCCATTCTGCTGCTCTCCACCGGCCGAAACAGCTTCAGCAAACACACGCTCGACCAGACCTACAAGCGCATCAAGGAAACTGACGTGACTATTTTCCCCATCGGGATGGGAGAAGAAATTGATTTGTACAGCCGCAGCGCGAGAACCGATGTGGCGTATGCGCAGATGAAAAACGAGCTCAACACGTTTGCAGACATGACCGGCGGGCACGCCTGGTTTCCGCGCTTCTACGGCGAGATGCCGGACATTTTCAACGCCGTGGCCGCATTCCTCCGCAGCCAGTATTCGCTCGGCTTTTCACCGTCTACTCCCGCCGACGGAAAATTCCACCGGCTGAAAGTCGAGGTTGTGGACGATCAAGGCAATCCACTGCTGCTGGAAGACCGCAAGGGCAAGAAGAAGAAAGTGGTGGTGTACGCGCGCAATGGCTACACCTCCCCGCGGCTTAGCGCCGGAGGAAATTAGCGCGTCACAGACCGAAGAGGCCCGGCCCTCCGCAATCCGGATTGAGTCCTAGTAACCACGCTCGAGATTCACGCGGTTCAGCAGTTCGCGCCCGCTGAACCAGTGCTCCAGATTTTCCATCAACAAATCAGCTTGCCGATCCCACAGGTGTTCGCTCACGGCGCTCATATGCGGCGTGATGAACGCGTTGTCGAGCCGCCAGAGAGGGCTTTCCGGCGGCAGAGGCTCCCCGGACGCGACATCCAGTGCCGCTCCGGCAATCGTGCTCCGCTCGAGGGCATCGATGAGCGCGGGTTCATCGACCAGCGCGCCGCGCGCCATGTTGAGAAAATAGGCGGTCGGTTTCATCCGAGCGAATTCGCGCGCGCCAATCATGCGCCGCGTCTCCGGTGTTTCCGGCGCAGCCAGTATCACGAAGTCGGCCTCGGGGAGCGCGTCGTGAAGTTTGCTCGCAGGAAAAATTTTTTCCGCCAGCTCGCCATCGCTGCGTCCGGAGCGAGTAACTGCCTGAATGCGCGCACCGATGGGCTTCAGGATCGTCGCCACAGCGCGGCCGATGTGCCCGAACCCGATAAAAAGCATCACCTGTCCGCGAAGTTCGCGCGGACGTACAGGCGCGGCCCACAATTGCTGCTGCGCCCACGTCGATTGCAGTTGGTAGCGGACACAATCCGGGAAGCGCCGCGCAAGCGCCAGCAGCGTTCCAAGCACGTGTTCGGCGATTGGAATCGAGTGAACACCACTGGCATTGGTAACCTCGACGCCGCTCTCGCGCAGCTCCGGAAACAGCAATTGCCCCACGCCGGCGGCGGTGGAGTGGATCCATCTCAAGTCGCGAGCCAGCACAAATTGCGCGGGACGAAGCGAGTAGCCGACAAAAATCTGAGTATCCGGCAACTCGCGTTCGAGATTGGTGTAATCGGGCAGGTGAACCACGCGGATTTCCGGCCACCTCCCCCGGATGCGTTGGGCCATTTCCGGCGGCGGGTTCCACAAGGGAAACGGGTGCTTCACGCAGATGACAAGTTTCGTCTCCGCAGGACTCGTGCGCGTCATCGGGGGAATTGACGCAAGTCGCGGCCGGTCATTTCCTGCGGGGAAGGAACGCCAAGGACACCCAGAAGCGTGGGAGCGATATCGCGGAGCGAGCCGCCGAGCCGCAATTGTAGAGCTCCGTTCTCGGTGACGAGGATGAAGGGTACGGGATTTGTGGTGTGGTATGTGTGCGGGCCACCTGTGACGGGATCGATCATCGTTTCCGCGTTGCCGTGATCGGCAGTGATAATCCACGCCCCGCCGCGAGGGCGCAGCGCCTGAAAAATTCTCCCGAGGCACTCGTCCACAGTTTCGCAAGCCTTGATGGCGGCTTCGAGCTTGCCGGAGTGGCCTACCATATCCGCGTTCGCAAAATTCATGATGATAGCGTCGAAATCTCCCTTGTTGATGGCCTGGACTACGGCTTCGGCTACGCCCGCAGCGGACATTTCGGGCTTCAAATCGTATGTGGCCACCTTAGGCGAGGGCACCAGAATCCGTTCTTCGCCCGGAAACGGCTTCTCTACCCCGCCGTTGAAAAAATACGTGACGTGCGCATATTTTTCTGTTTCCGCCACGCGCAGATTTTTGAACTGTAGCTCGGCAAAGACATTGGCGAGAATGTGCTCGAGCTTTTCCGGCGCCAGAAGGTAGCGCAGCCACGGCCACGTCTTTTCATATTGCGTCATGGCGACGAAGCAGAGATTTTTGGGCCGCGCTAAATCCGTGAATTTGTCGAAACCGGGCTCGACCAGCGCGCGCGTGGTCTGCCGGGCACGGTCGGCGCGGAAATTGTAAAAAATCACGGCATCGTCGTCGCGGATGAGCGCGCGGGGCACGGCAGGACTGCCGGGAGACGATTCCGTGGTAATCACCGCCGGGACAACAAATTCATCGGTGACGCCTTTCTCGTAGCTCGCGCGGATGGCGGCCACCGGGTCGCTCGACTTCGTTTCTGCATCACCATGGACCATGGCGCGATACGCTTTCTCGATGCGCTCCCAGCGATTGTCGCGGTCCATCGCGTAGTAGCGGCCGATGATCGTGGCAATCTGTCCCATGCCGTACCCGCGCATTTTCTGCTCGAGCTGCCGGATGAAATCGATGCCGCTCTCCGGTGGCGTGTCGCGGCCGTCCATGAAGCAGTGGACAAACACGCGCGCCACGCGGTTTTCGCGGGCCATGCGCAGCAAAGCAAATAAGTGGTGAATGTGCGAATGAACGCCGCCGTCGCTCAACAAACCCAGCAGATGCAACTGCCGCTCGCGCCCGCGCGCCATCGCTTCAAGCAGCAATGGCTGGCGCGCGAATTCGCCGCTCGCAATGAGCTGGTCCACGCGCGTGATGTCCATATGCACGATGCGGCCCGCTCCGATATTCAGATGGCCCACTTCGCTATTGCCCATTTGCCCTTCGGGGAGCCCGACGGCGGGGCCGGAAGTGCCGATGAGCGTGTTCGGGAAATCCTTGAGGAGACGGTCGTAATTCGGCTTGCGCGCCAGCGCGATGGCGTTGCCTTTCGTTTCGGCTCGATACCCCCAGCCGTCGAGAATTGTGAGCACGATTGGTTTGGGCCGTTTGCTCATGGCGAGTCAGGATACACGGAATCGGCGAAGGCTGTCATGCAAGCCGGGCGGTCTGCATTCCATGCGAGGCTCAGGCGGATGCAACGAGCTCGTGGAGAGCTTCGAGCAGGCGGTCAACTTCTTCTGCCGTGTTGTAGTGCACCAGGCCGATGCGCAGCAGGCCGCCGCCTCTTTCCACTCCAAGGCGCTCGGTGAGGTTCAACGCGTAATAGTTTCCATCCCAGGTGAAGATTCCGCGGTCGCCCAGGAACGTGGCTGCTTGAAGCGGTGAGTGATTCGCTAGACGTACGCCGACGGTCGGCACGCGCTCCGTGATGCGAGCAGGATCGGAGATTCCGTAGAACCGCAAGCCGGGGATTTCCACGAGCCCTGAAATCATTTTTGCTGCGAGCGCCATCTCGTACGGCCGGATCGCTCGATAAGCGCTGACGAGCGCCGAGCGGCGGGTTGTGCCGGTCGATCCGGGAGCGGCATGCCGCCCCAGGTCCGCAAGGTAATCAATCGCGGCGGTCACGCCGGCAAGCCCCTCGTGTACGAGCGTTCCGGTCTCCCAGCGCTCCGGGATTGTGTCGGGCGCCGGGCGCACCTTGTACGGGCGGAAGCGCGCGAGATGCTCGCGTTTGCCGTAAATGCAGCCCATGTGCGGGCCGAAAAACTTGTAGGGTGAGCACGCCAGGAAATCGCAATCGAGGGCGCGGACGTCGATCGATCCATGCGGCGAGTAATGGACCGCATCGATAAACGCCAGAGCGCCGGCCTCGTGAGCCAGCCGCACAATCTCTTCGACGGGGTTGATCGTGCCCACTGCATTCGAGGCGTAGCCGACTGCGACGAGGCGCGTTCGAGGAGTGGTCTTGCGCCGCAGGTCCTCGAGGTCCAGCGTGCAATCCGCCTCACGGATGTCCACCTGGCGCACCACGATCCCGCGCTCTTCGAGTGCGCGCCACGGAGCGACATTGGCGTCGTGGTCGAGCGCCGTGACCACAATTTCGTCTCCGGGCGAAAGTTCACAGCCGATCGAGCGCGCGAGCGCGAAAGTGATCGTCGTCATGTTCGGGCCGAAGAAAACTTCATCCGGGGCGCAATTCAGGAAATCGGCGATCGCGCCGCGCGCCCCGAGAATCATGGCATCGGTGCGGCGGCTCGTGGCAAATGCGCCGAGCGTGTTCGCATTCGATTGCTCGAAATAGTCCCGCACGGCGGTGATCACGCGTTGTGGAACCTGCGTTCCGGCGGGAGCATCGAGGAAAGCCGCGGGGTGGCCATGGATCACTTGCCGGAGGGAAGGGAACTGGGCGCGGACCCAATTCACATCGAAAGCTTGGCGAGATTCCTGGCTGATGGCGGATGAAGTCATGCAGCTCTCCGTGCTATTTCACCGCGCGAATGAAATCGGCAAGCAGCCCGTACGCCGTGGCTACCACACCCGGCTTGTGCTCCACGATCGAAAGGCCGAAAACGTCCATATCGAAGCGCAAAGCGGACGTGGTTCCTTCGAGCTGAGCCAGCCAGTCGGCGGCTGGCAGGAGTTCCGGTTGCACGCGGGCGCGGACGCCGCCGTCGGTCCGTTCGGCGGAACAGATCAATTTATAACGCATGCCGGCAGCCCGCGCGGCATGAATCTGCTCCGGCGTGATTCCGAGAATCCCCGTGCGCTCCACGTCGCTCAATTTGATAGGCACGCCCATCAGCACAATCACGAGCGTTGCGACTTTCACAGCCGCATCCCAGCCTTCGAGATCGTCCGTGGGATCCGTTTCCGCCACGCCGATTTCCTGAGCCGACTTTACCGCCGCTTCCATGCTGAGTCCCTTTTCCATCTCGGTGAGCACCACATTGGTTGTGGAGTTGAGGATCCCGCGAAAGCCGCGCAAATCGACGGCGGGAAACGAGTAGGGGAACATGGAGAGGATCGGCGTGCCGTCCATCACCGTGGATTCAAACAAGAACTTGCGGTCTCGAACCCGGGCCAGATCGCGGAGCTCGTGGTAGGCGTGGACAATGGGGCCCTTGTTCGCGCTGATGGCGTGCGCGCGCGACTCCAGCGCGGCTTTGAGATGCTCGATGGCAGGGTGTCCGCTGTGGCGATCGAGTGACGAAGCTTCGAACAACACCTCGGGATCGGCTGCTTCCAGCCACTGGCGCACGTTTTGCGGCCGGGCCCATGCGGGAATTTCCGGAGACCGGTTTTCCGGCAGCGCCGCGGGATCGAGGCCTTTCGCGTCGGCAATCCAGCCGATCCGGCGCGTTGCGACTCCGGTCAATTTCCAGTCGATCGAGTAGTCGCGCTGAAGAGTCTCCCGCTTCTCGAGAAGCAAACGGAGGAAGGCCCTGCCCACATTGCCGAAGCCGATCAGCGCAAGATTGTATGTCCGAATGGACGCGCTCCTCGAGCGAATCGGATTGCGTGTTAATGGATCGCGAGCGCTTCGCGGCCGGGGTAGCGCGCCGCGGCGCCCAGCTCTTCTTCGATTCGCAGGAGCTGATTGTACTTGGCGATGCGGTCGGTGCGCGAGGCGGACCCGGTCTTGATTTGTCCCGTGCCCATGGCGACAACGAAATCGGAAATAAACGCGTCTTCGGTTTCGCCCGACCGGTGGGAAATGATCGCGGCGTAGCCCGCTTTCCGGGCCATCGCGACGGCCTCGATCGTCTCGGTAACGCTGCCGATCTGGTTCAGCTTGATGAGAATCGCGTTGCCGATTTTTTCCGCGATGCCGCGAGCGAAAATCTTCGGATTCGTGACGAAGATGTCGTCGCCGACCAATTGAATTTTTTTGCCGAGGTCGCGGGTGAAGATTTTCCACCCGTCCCAATCATCCTCTGAAAATCCGTCCTCGATAGACACGATGGGATACTGCCGCACCCAGCTTTCCCAGAAGGCCACCATCTGTTCCGAAGTGCGCGCCGACTTGTCGGATTTCTTGAAGACGTACTTCTTCGACGCTCGATCGTAGAATTCGCTCGAGGCCGGATCGAGCGCGATGGCGATCTGTTCGCCAGGCTTATAGCCCGCCGCCGTGATGGCTTCGAGAACGCGGTCCAGCGCCTCCTCATTCGATTTCAAGTTGGGCGCAAAGCCGCCTTCATCGCCGACGGCAGTCGAGTAGCAGTTCTTCTTCAGCACCGACTTGAGATTGTGAAACACTTCGACGCCCCAGCGCAGCCCTTCATGAAAACTCGGCGCGCCAAGCGGCATCACCATGAATTCCTGAACGTCCACGGAGTTGTCCGCGTGCGCGCCGCCATTGAGGATATTCATCATGGGGACAGGAAGCGTGTTCGCAGATGTGTCGCCGGAATAGCGCGCAAGATATTTGTAAAGCGGCTGGCAGGCGGCGGCAGCGGCCGCGCGCGCCGCGGCCATGGAGACAGCTAGAATGGCGTTTGCCCCCAGCTTCGACTTATTCGGCGTGCCATCGGCGTCGATCATGCGTTCATCGAGCGCGCGCTGATCGGAGGCGTTCATGCCCGCTACCGCCCTGGCAATTTCACCGTTCACGTGCGCAACGGCTTTCAGCACCCCCTTGCCGAGGTAGCGCGACTTATCCGCATCGCGCAATTCGATCGCTTCATGCTCGCCCGTGGAAGCGCCGGAAGGAACAGCAGCCCGGCCGACGGTGCCGCCGGCGAGATGAACTTCCGCTTCGACGGTAGGATTGCCTCGCGAATCGAGAATTTCGCGGCCGCGCACGCTTGCAATTTTTGTGGACATTTCTTATTCCTTTTTCGCCAGCAGGACTGCTGGGCTGAAGTCTACGGGAATCTTTTCCTGCGGCCAAGCGCCTCTGAACCTGGATTCAAGATCTTGCCAATAGGCCGCCGGGTCGTCGAGTGACCGGGCGTAGGCGCTACCGTACGATGTGGACTGCCAGAACCCGACAAACTCCGGCGGTGTCAGAGGAAGGATGCTCGCAATGGTTTTCTCTTCGATGAGAGAAAGCCCGGGAGTCGAAACGATCAGCTTTTGCCAAATGCGTTCTCTTCGATCGCCGGCTTTGCCGAGACGCGGGTCACGAAAAGATTCCCAGCGTTCGTGAAATTCCTGCCGGACAATACCGCCAATGGGTTCCGGCGTGCGAGGATACGGCGGGTCAACCAACGCTAAAATCCCGCCCGGGCGCAGCCAACGCGTTACATTCTTCATAACAACCAGCGGATCCATCCAATGCAAAGCGTTTGCGATGAGAATGAGGTCAACGCTGCCGGGTTGTTGCCGGCAATCCTCCGCCGTCGCGATCCGCACCACAACGTGCGGTCCTAAGCCGCGGATTTTTTCCGCCATCCTTGCATCCGGCTCGACCGCAATCACCTTGCTAAAGTGATCGGCAAGATTCCGAGTCGCTCTCCCCGTTCCTGCGCCGAGATCCATCGCGAGATGACGGTGGTCCGGCGAAACATGAGCGAGGATCAATTGGAAAGCCGCGGAAGGGTATTCGGGACGGTAGGTGTTGTAAGCCTCGGCCGCCTGGCCGAACCGGGGCTCGAATTGCGAAGGCATAGAGAGTGATTATTCCGGCTCTTCGAGCATGGATTCGGCGCGCACGACGACGACAACACCGTTTTCCGTCACGGCATAGCGCGCGCGATCGGCGGCCAGATCGTAGCCGATCACGGTGCCCTCCGGGAGACTGACGTGGCGGTCGATGATCGCGCGGCGGATCCGGCAACTGCGCCCGACATTGACATGGTTGAAGATGATAGAGTCCTGCACTTCTGCGAAGCTGTTGACACGCACGTCGTATCCGAGCACGCAGCGTTCCACGCGCCCGCCGGAAACAATCGAGCCGCCGGCTACGATCGAATCGAGCGCCACGCCCATGCGGTCCGGATCCGCGAAAACAAATTTCGCGGGAGGGTATTGCTGCTGCCAGGTGTGCAGAGGCCAGCTCTTGTCATACAAGTTGAAGACGGGCGTTACCGAAACGAGATCCATGTTCGCTTCGTGGTAAGCCTCGATTGTTCCTACGTCGCGCCAGTAGGAAGTGTCCTTTTTGTTTTCGTCCACGAAATTGTAGGCGAATACGCGATACTTCCCGATGATTTTCGGCAGAATGTCTTTTCCGAAGTCGTGCGTGGAAGTCACATCCTCCGCGTCATTGATGAGAATCGGCACCAGAAGCTGGGTATTGAACAGATACACGCCCATGGAAGCGTTCACTTTGCCGGGACGATGGGGCGAAGTTTTCGGCCGGTGGGGCTTTTCTTCGAAGCCCGTGATGCGCCAGTCGCGGTCGGTCTCGATCACGCCGAATCTTCCGGCAGCAGCGTCGGCATCCACCTGGAGCGTTGCCACGGTCACGTCCGCGGCTGAATCCTGATGCTGCTCCATCATCTTCTGGTAGTTCATTTTGTAAATGTGATCGCCGGAGAGAATGAAGACGTAATTCGATTGCTCGCTCCCGATCGAGTAGATGTTCTGGTACACCGCGTCGGCCGTGCCCTGATACCAGTGCTGCGACACGCGCATCTGCGGCGGAAGTACTTCGATGAACTGGCCGTGGCCCATCAGCACCGACCAGCCGCGCCGGACGTGGCGATTCAGGCTGAGCGCTTTGTACTGGGTGAGAACAAAGACGCGCCGCAGGTCGCTATTCAGGCAATTCGAAAGCGTAATATCGATGATGCGGTAGACGCCTCCGAATGGAACCGCAGGTTTCGCGCGATCCCGCGTCAGCGGCCACAGCCGCTCGCCCTGGCCGCCGGCCAGAAGGACACCGAGCGCGTTGTTCATAGGCATAGAGATAATTCTCCGGCAAGCCGGGAACGGAAAACAGCCATTCTACAGCAATCCGGAGGCGCAGGCGGCAGCGTTGCGTAGGAGTCATGCAGCCGTCGGGGCCATTTTAGAGCGGCTCAGGTCGCGCTCCCATTACTGAGTAGTTATAGAAGGCCGCAGGACGCTATTACTCCAATTTACTGCTTGACTTGGGAGGTAGCCTTCGCTAGAAGAAGTGGGCAATTGCCGGTTTGGGTGAGAACCGGCTACACTGGAGTGCATCCAGCAGTCCAACTCAACATTCAACGGGGAACGGGGGTGAAATACGCGTGGCAGAAGTCGTGATTCAAGAGGGCGAATCTTTGGAGAATGCCCTCCGGCGTTTCAAGCGCAAGGTGCAGTCGGAGGACATCATCAAGGAGATCAAAAAGCACAGCTACTACATGAAGCCGGGTGAGAAGCGCCGTGCGAAGGAAGCCCTCTCGCGTAAACGCCTCCGGAAAAAGCAGCGGCGTGAGCAGGATTAGGCGACCAATATACTTGGGTCCATCCAAACAGACTCGTGCCAGCCATCAGGCGGGAACCGCTGCGGTTGCGGGTTCCTCCCTCTCGTCGCCTGACGCGGGCTGTATCGCTGCCTGTCGTGTCCCAGCATGGTCTCGGAGCAGCGCATGGAATACCACGATAAGGTCCTGAAGTGCGCCGAATGTGGGGCCGAGTTCGTATTCACCGCCGGCGAGCAGATGTTCTTTGCCGACAAGGGCTTCAAAAACGAGCCCAAGCGGTGCAAAGCGTGCAAGGCCAACCGCGCGGCTGGCAACGGCTCGGGTTCGGGAAACGTTCAAAGGGTCGAAACCAAGACGGTCTGCTCGCAGTGCGGTAAAGAAACGACGGTTCCGTTCAAGCCGACGCAGGGGCGCCCGGTGTACTGCCGCGAATGTTTTCAGCAGCGGCGTTCGATGGGCGCTCCTCCGGGAGCGCCCGCTCAGGCATAACGCCGGCGGGCACGCCGGCCAGGCGGAAACGGGACGTCAGCTTCAGAACGACGCAAATACCCCGGTTCTCCCCGGGCTTGCCGATAGTATCCCTGCCGAGACCAAATCCATATCCGCGAGAGCCCTTCCTGCCGCCACTCAAAGGCACCGGGAAGGGCCTGCTTTTCGAAGCGCTCAAGCGGCTCTTGATTCGCGCGCTGGAGCAATCTCCCGCAGCGCCGCGAGAAATGTCTCCATCTCGGGCTGTGTGCCGATGCTGACGCGCAGAAAATTGCTCATCGACGGAAACCGCCGGCCCACCAGAATATTGCGCTTCTTGAATTGCTCGATTACCGGCTCGACGTCGCTCCCCAAATCGATCATTACGAAATTCGTTTGCGAGTCCGTGCAGCGGCGGCCGTCTTTTGGGAGTTGGTCCACGAGCCACCGGCGCGAGCCGTTCAAGCGGCTGCGGCACGATTCGACGTAATCCGCGTCGCCCAGGCTCGCCAGAGCGGCCGGCAGTACGCCCGCGTTGCAGTTGTCCCAAATTGTGTGCCGTCCCATTCGTTCGATAGTTTCTTTTGTCGCCACGCCATAGCCCAGCCGCATGCCGGCGAGCCCGTAGACCTTGGAAAATGTTCGCGCCACCACGAGGTTCGGGTGCTGCCCGATCCAATCGATCACGCTCGAGTAGTCCGGATCATCCGGAAAATGATAATAGGCTTCGTCCACGAGAATGAGCGTTGCGGGAGGGACGCGCTCGACGAATTCTTTCATTTCCTCGCGATGCACGACCGTTCCCGTAGGATTATTGGGATTGCAGACATACACGAGCGCCGTCTTCGATGTGCAGGCTGCGGCCATCCGCGGCAAGTCATGGCGATGATCGGCTGTGAGTGGAACCTTCACCGCTTCCGCGCGCGTCACCCGCGCGTAGGAGAGCACCGCCTCGAAGGTCGGCTCCGCTGCAACCACGTTCTGCCCCGGTGCAAGAAACGCAAGGTCAGCGACCCGCAGAATTTCACTCGACCCGCATCCGAGCAAAATGTTCTCGGGTTTGACGCCGTGCGATCGCGCGATCGCTTCGCGCATCCGCGGCAGCACCGGATCCGGATATCGGCCGGCGGTCGAGCCGCATCCCGCCAGAGCCTCGAGCGCTTTCGGCGAGGGACCGTACGGATTCTCGTTGGCGTTGAGGCGGATAGCGCCGCCCGCAGCTTCTGCGGGCCGTTCCGCCGCCAGCAGCGCGCTCAAGCGTGGCCCCGCAAATGCCAGCGCGAACGACCGGCCGATGGTGCGCGAAAAATCCCGCCGCGAAAAAAGCGATAGCGACATAGGCGTCTCCTCGAACTATTTCCGCGTGGATGATACGCCCCGCTTTCAGAGCGGACAAGCCGGCTGAGCCCCAGCGGATGGACGCGGGACGCTACTTACCGTCGGGTGCGCGCGGCAGGGGTTTTTCCCGTAGGGGCACGGCATGCCGTGCCCGCGTCAATCAATGGCGTGAATCTGAATTAGGCTACATTGCATCCAAAGTCTCGTTCCGAAAGCGAGGCCACCATGGACGAAACTTCACTCCGGGACCAGCTGCGAAAATCTTTAGGCTGGGGCGACGCCCACGCCGATTGGAAGGCTGCGCTCAACGAATTTCCCGCCAAGCTGCGCGGTGCCAAGCCGAAAGGCGCCCCTTACTCCGCCTGGGAGTTGCTCGAGCATGCCCGCCTCGCGCAATGGGACATCCTGGAATTCTCCCGAAACCCGAAGCACGTCTCTCCCGATTTTCCTTCGGGCTATTGGCCTAAGACCGCCGCTCCGTCGAGCAGCGCGGCCTGGGACAAAAGTGTGAAAGCATTTTTCCGCGATCTTGCGGAGATGCAGGCGTTGGTCACCGACCCCAAGTCGGATCTTCTCGCGCCGATTCCCGGCGGCTCCGGCCAGACGATCTTGCGTGAAGCGTTGTTGACGCTGGACCACAATGCCTATCACCTCGGCCAGATTGTGCTGCTCCGCCGGCTCCTCGGTTCCTGGAGCGCGAGCTGAGCCGTCTTCCTCGCCACTGCCGCTATGCAGCCGCTATAATGGAACGCCGCAGAGCAAACTCATGAGCCGCCAGCAAGCCGCCATCGAATCCACCGCGCCCGCAGCAGCCCGCGAACATATTTGGAATCTGTTTCGCCGCTGGGGATTTCTTCAGGCCAACCTCGATCCGCTCGGCGGGCTCGAACCCGTCGCAGTCCCCGAGCTCGAATTAAGCGGCCCCGACGCGGAAGCAGCATGCCGAGTTTATTGCGGCACAATCGGCGCCGAGTTCATGCATATTCCCGATGGCGCGCGACGGGCGTGGGTCGAGGAGCGCTTGGAATCGCCGGCGCCCGAGCCCGATCGCGCTCGGATTCTCGACCGGCTGGTGCGCGCGGAAATTTTCGAGCAAGTTCTGCAAACGCGCTATCTCGGCACCAAACGCTACTCGCTCGAGGGCGAAGACGCGCTCATTCCCCTCCTCGATGCGATTCTTAATGCTGCCGCCGAGCAAGGCGCCGAACAATCGGTGCTGGCGATGAGCCATCGCGGCCGCTTGAACGTGATGACACACATCGTCGGCCGGCCGGCGGCGGAAATCTTTGCGCACTTCGAAGATGTCGACCCGCGCAGCGTTCTTGGTGGCGGCGACGTGAAATATCATATGGGCGCAACCGGCGATTTCCCCGCGGTGAATGGCCACACGCTCTCCATTCATCTCGCGTCAAATCCGAGCCATCTCGAAGCCGTCGATCCTGTCGCAAATGGCCGCGTCCGCGCCAAGCAGAAGCGCATCGGGGCGGAAGGCCGGCGCGTTGTGCTTGCCGTGATGATGCATGGTGATGCGGCATTCGCAGGACAAGGCGTGTGGGCCGAGACGCTGAACATGGCGGGAGTCGAGGGGTTCAATGTCGGCGGGTCGGTGCACATCATCGTCAACAATTTGATCGGATTCACCACCGTGCCGCGAGATTGCCACTCTTCCCGCTTCTCCTCCGACCTCGCGAAGCGGCTGCCCATCCCAATCTTTCACGTGAATGCTGAGGACCCGGAAGCCGTCGTGCGCGTGGGGCGCATCGCGCTC
The DNA here is from genome assembly GCA_035624115.1 of Candidatus Sulfotelmatobacter sp. Classification (GTDB taxonomy): domain Bacteria; phylum Acidobacteriota; class Terriglobia; order Acidiferrales; family UBA7541; genus Palsa-295. The sequence goes on from DASPSD010000077.1 coordinate 113,782, forward strand.
GACTACCGCTACGCTTTCCAATCTCCGGTCGTGATCGACCTCATCGGCTATCGCCGCCACGGCCACAGCGAAGTGGACGACCCCACCATCACGCAGCCGCGCCGCTACCGGAAAATCGAGGCGCACCCTCCGCTATGGAAAATTTATGCCAGCGATATCGGAGCGAACCCCGATCCGCTGGTGCAGCAAGTCCGCGAAGAGCTCGACGCGGCGCAAAAAGAGGCTCTCGAGCTGGAAAAAAGTCCGCCCATGCGGCAACTGCCCGCCTATTGGAACGCGTATCAGGGCGGCCGCTACGACGTGGCTCTCGAAGTGGACACAGGCGTCGCGCAACAAGAGCTGGCCGAAATCGGCGAGGCAGTTGCGAGCTACCCGCAGGGATTCCACGTCCACCCCAAGGTGAAGAAGCTGCTCGAACAGCGCGCAGAAATGGCGCGCGGAAAGCGCCCGGTCGATTTTGGAATGGCGGAGGCGCTGGCGTTTGGCTCTCTGCTCGAGCAGGGCGTTCCCATCCGCTTGAGCGGCCAGGATTCGCGCCGCGGCACTTTCAATCAAAGGCACGCGGCACTCACTGACATCGAGACGGAAGAAGATTATCTGCCGCTCCAGCACCTAGCTTCCGGACAGGCATGGTTTGAAATTTACAATTCCACGCTTTCCGAAGCTTCCGTGCTCGGTTTCGAATACGGCTTCAGCCGGGATTTTCCGGAGGCGCTTGTGCTGTGGGAGGCGCAATTCGGCGACTTCGCCAACGGCGCGCAGATTATCATCGATCAATTCATCGTCGCGGGCGAATCCAAGTGGGGATTGCTCTCCGGAGTCGTGCTTTTGCTGCCGCACGGATATGAAGGTCAAGGGCCGGAACATTCCAGTGCGCGCATAGAACGGTTCCTTCAGCTCACCGCGCGCGACAACATCCAGGTTTGCCAGCCCTCGACCGCGGCGCAGTATTTTCACCTGCTTCGCCGACAGGCGCTCCGCAGTTGGCGCAAGCCGCTCGTCGTGTTCACGCCAAAGAGCATGTTGCGCCATCCCGCCGCTGTTTCTTCCATCGCGGAATTATCTGCGCCGCGATTTCGCACCGTAATTCCCGACACCGGCGACGGCTCGGCCTCCCGCGTGCTCTTGTGCACGGGGAAAATCGGCCATGAACTCGCTGCAGAGCGTAAGCGCCGCAAGGACGATTCGACCGCAATCGTTTTTCTCGAGCAGCTCTATCCCCTGCCCGAGGCCGAGCTTTCCGCCGAGATGGATCGCCACTCGCGCGCGCGGGAATTTGTGTGGGTGCAGGAAGAGCCGGCGAATATGGGTGCGTTCGCGTTCCTGCTGCCGCGCCTCGAGCGCCTTGCACGCGGGCGCCCTGTCCTTTCCGTGAAGCGCTCGGCGAGTGCAAGCCCTGCCACCGGATCGCACAAGGCGCATGAATTGGAGCAGCACACGCTGCTGACGCTGGCGTTCGCCAGTCCCCGCAAGAACTGATTGCCGCCGCTATTTCCGCGAAATAATCACGCTCTGCGGCCCTGCCGGCAGGCTTCTGTTTTCGCTTCGGTGTCGTCTGCTTTGCACTCGGCCCTAAGCGGATACCGCCCGGGCTTTAATCCTTCTTCGGATCCTGCGTGTTGTGGTCGAAGCACCACGGAACGAAATCTTCCGTCTCGCCTGGTTTCCTTCCGAACTGCGCGGCGGTCTCCTTTGAAACGTCGCTGACGCCCACTTCGTGAAAGTGGAATTCGATCTCGCCGTCCGCCTTGACCGTGCCGAGCAAGTACCCGTAAATATTGTTTTTGGCCACACGCGCTTCGGCCCGTGCCTCCGGCAATTTGTATCGCACGGCTCCGGCGGTGCCGACGATCCATCCCGGCAGAATGCCGCCGTGAACGCGCCAGTAATCGGTATTGAAAATTCCCTCCATGAAGTAGTGCGAGTGGCTCGAAAGAATGTACACGCGCTTTTGATTTTCATTTTGCAGGCGCAGCAGGTCGGTATACACGCGCCGCCCGCTTTCGATTCCTTCTGCCGATTGATTCATGCTGTGGCTCGCGGAAATGCTTTCCGGGAGCGCTTCGTGCATTCCCACCACCACGCTGCGGACGCCCGGGTTCGTTCTGGCGGCATTCAGCACCTTCTCGAACCATTTGATTTGGTCGTCGTCGAACTGGTCGAGTGTGGCATTGTCCAGATAGACGAAATCGACGGGCGGAATGATCCAATGGTAGAAAGTGCTCAGCCGGTGATCGTTCGGATCGTCGGCCAGCCGCTGGGCCTGCAAGACAGACGAATCGAGCCAATCGGCAAACTGGATGATGAATTGCTCCCGCGTCTTGGGCGAAATCGTTTCGTGGTTGCCGATGCCGAGAAAAAACGGGATGCCCTCGAACGGCTTGATTTGGTGCTCGATGAAATCCTGCCAGGCGAGCGCTTCATAATCGCTGATTGCCGGCGGTTTCGAAATATACCGGAGCTGATGCACGATATCTTCATCAAAATCGTAGATCGCGCGCAGGTCGCCCAGGTGCCAGTAGAATTGCGCACCGGATTTCTTCACCCCCGCAGCGATGGCGGGCATCACCACGTCCCCGCAATTCCTTGAGTCGCCGGAGACAGCGAATCTCCAAGAATTCGCTGCGGATTGCTCCGCCGGAACGGATTTCACGGCGCCGCTCTGCGCGAGCAACGGCCCCGAAAGCGCGCCGAAGCCGGCAAGCACCAGGATTGCTTCCCGAAATATTCGAATCCCCATCGCGCCTCCTTGAGATTTTCCGGCCCGGCCGCCATTTTCCCGCGGAGCGCGACCGATAGCAAATCGGGGACCTGCAAAATCGCTTGGGGAATGAGCCATGATTCGCTTACATTTCTGAAACGACGCCGGAGTTGCAATCCATGAGGTGAGCCGCATGCAGATTCAACCCTTCGAACTGGAACGCTGGCAATCGGTTTGGGAGCATCGGATCGAGCTGAATATTTCCGAAAGCGGCGTGCTCCCGCTCACCACGGCTGAACTGGTTCCCGACCCCGAGACCCTGAAAAAAATTTTGGACGTGCCGCTCGGTTATCCGCAGACAAACGGCAGCGAAGAATTGCGCGCTAAGATCGCCGGTCTCTATCCCGGCGCGCGCGCGGAGAATGTGCTGCTCACCTGTGGCTGCTCCGAAGCGAATTTTGTGTCCACGTGGGCGCTGCTTGACCGGGGCGACGAAATCGTCTTCATGCTGCCGAATTATATGCAAATCGGCGGCTTGGCCAGCGCGTTTGGCGCCAGCGTGAAGCCGCTCTGGCTGCGCCGGCAGCTCAACTGGGGCATCGACGCGGATGAGCTTCCGCGGCTCCTCACTCCCAGCACAAAACTCATCGCCATCTGCAATCCGAATAATCCCACGGGAGCCATCCTGAAGCAGGAGGAACGCGATGCGATTGTCGCCGCCGCTTCACATGTCGGCGCGTGGATCCTGGCCGATGAAGTTTACCGCGGCGCGGAATTCGACGGGCCGATGACGCCAAGTTTCTGGGGCAGCTACGACCGCGTTCTTTGCACCGCCGGCTTTTCGAAAGCTTACAGCCTTCCCGGATTGCGCACCGGATGGGTTGTAGGTCCCGCCGAAATGATCGAGCGCCTCTGGGGCTACCACGATTACACGAGCATCGGGCCCACAATGCTTACCGACCGGCTGGCTGCGGCGGCGCTCGAGCCGGTGCGGCGTGAATGGATTCTTTCTCGCACGCGAAATATCATTTGCCGGAATTATTCGATCGTGCGCGATTGGTTCGCATCTCATGCGGGCCGCTTCGCGCACGTTTCCCCACGCGCGGGAGCCATTGCCTGGGCCGCGCTGCACGGCGGAGAAAACTCTGCGCAAATGGCGGAGGAATTGCGCGAGAAAAAAGGCGTCCTGATCGTTCCGGGAGAGCAGTTGGGGATGGAATCGCACATTCGCATCGGCTTCGGCGGCGATCCGGAGCGCCTGCGCCTGGCGCTCGCGCGCATCTCGGAGTGGCTCGCGGAGACTCCCATCCGCACCACCCGCGCCGCCTCCTCCTGAGCGCCCACTTCTTCGCCCGCGGCTGCACGCACGGCCGCTTGTTTACGTTTCGTTGACTTGCCGCGCGGCGTCCGCATAAGATGATTCCCCGCCGGGTCTCATCCCGCCACGATGAAGCCTCCTCTGCCCGAGAACGAAGCCGCGCGGCTCGACACACTCCGGAACTACGCGATCCTCGACACTCCTCCCGAGCGCGAGTTCGACGATCTTACGCGCCTCGCCGGCGCCATTTGCGGCGTTCCCATCGCGCTCGTGAGCCTTGTCGACGCGGACCGCCAGTGGTTCAAAGCGAAGGTGGGGATGGACTCAAAGGAAACGCCGCGCGACATTGCGTTTTGCGCTCACGCGATTCTCCAGCCCGACGTCTTCGTCGTCCCTGACGCTCTCCAGGATGAACGCTTCCGCGAAAACCCGCTCGTCACCGGCGAGCCGCCCGTGCGGTTTTACGCCGGCGCGCCGATGCTCACCCAGGAGGGGTTCGCGCTGGGCACGCTTTGCGTGATGGACCGGGTGCCGCGCGATCTGACGCCCGGTCAAATGGAAGCGTTGAAAGCGCTGAGCCGCCAGGCGGTGACCCAACTCGAACTCCGCCGCAGCATCGCCGATCTTTCCCGCGCGATGCACGATCGCCACGTCGCCGAATCCGAGCTCGACCAGCTCTTCAATCTTTCTGTGGACATGATTTGCGTGGCGGGCTTCGACGGATATTTCAAGCACATTAACCCCGCGTGGGAAAAGACCCTGGGAATCCCCGCGAAAGAGCTGCTCGCGCATCCCTACCTCGATTTTGTCCATCCGGACGATCGCAATGCGACGATTGCCGAAGCACAGCGCATCCGCGAAGGCAACGCATTGACCTCGTTTGAAAATCGCTATCGCTGTGCCGACGGCAGCTACCTCTGGCTCCTCTGGAACGCCATGCCGAGCCGCGAGCAGGAATTGGTTTTCGCCGTGGCCCGCGACATCACCCTGCGCAAGCGCGCCGAGCGCCGGCTTGCTGCCGGCTATGCCATCACGCGCGTGCTCGCCGAAGCGGATTCGTTGAATGCCGCGTCGCCCTTGCTCCTCATGTCGGTTTGCGAAGGGCTCGGATGGGAAGTGGGATCCATGTGGCGTCTCGACAAGATCGCCGGTGTCCTGCGCTGCGTTCAATTCTGGCACCGGCCCGGAATCGCCTTCCCGAAATTCGAAAATGCCTCCCGGACCATGACGTACAAGCGGGGAATCGGCTTGCCCGGAAGGGTCTGGGACACAGGCCAGCCCGTGCTGCGCACGGAAATTCCGCAAGGCGTCCCCTATCCGCGCGCCGAGGTGGCTGCCCAAGAGGGGTTGCACTCCTGCTTCGGGTTCCCTATTCGCATCGGGGAAGACGTTGTCGGCGTGATGGAATTTTTCGGGCGCGACATTCGCAAGCCCGAAGACGAGCTCCTCCAGATGTTCGATTCCATCGGCACGCAAATCGGGCAGTTCATCGAGCGGCGCCGCGCCAGCGACGAATTGAAGCTTTACGCCGATTATCTGGAAGCCGCCCGGCAGGCGCAGGAACAGGACGCCAAAAGGCTGGCCCAGCTTGTGAGAGAGCTCGAAGTGGCCAAGCAGCGGGCCGAAGACGCCACCCGCTCGAAAAGCGAATTCCTCGCCAATATGAGCCACGAAATTCGCACGCCGATGAACGCCATCGTCGGCATGACGGATCTGGCCCTCGACACCCGGCTCACCGCCGAACAGCGCGAATATCTGCGCACCGTGAAAAGTTCCGCCGCATCGCTTTTGAGCCTGATCAATGACATTTTGGATTTCTCCAAAGCCGAGGCGAAAAAAATCGAGCTCGACCGCGTGGCCTTCGGCCTGCGCGACACGCTGGAAGACACGCTGAAGGTGCTCGCCGTGCGCGCCCAGCAGAAGGGCATCGAACTCGCCTGCCACGTGGCGCAGGACGTGCCAGACGCTCTCGTGGGCGATCCTGAGCGGCTGCGCCGCATCGTCGTCAATCTCGTGGGGAACGCGGTGAAATTCACCGAACACGGCGAAATCGTGCTGCGCACGAGCCTCGAATCTCAATCGAAGGAAGAATGTCTTCTTCATGTGTGCGTCACCGACACCGGCATCGGAATTCCCGCCGATAAGCAGAAGCGCATTTTCGAGGCGTTCGCCCAGGCCGATAGTTCCACCACCCGGCGATACGGCGGCACGGGGCTTGGCCTTTCGATTTCCGCGCAGTTGGCCGAGTTGATGGGCGGCCGCCTCTGGGTGGAGAGCGAAGGCGGAGTCGGAAGCACATTCCATTTCACCGCGCGTTTTGAACGCCAGCCCGCCGTGGAGGAAACACTCCCCGAGGCGTCTCCCGTGAAATTGAGCGGCCTGCCCGCGCTCGTGGTGGACGACAACGATACGAACCGCCGCATCCTCGAAGAAATGGTCTCGAGCTGGCGGCTCAAGCCCGTGCCCGCCGAAAGCGGCCTGGCGGCGCTGGCCGCTCTTGATCGCGCGCAAAAAAGCGGCAACCCCATCCGGCTCGTCATTCTCGATGGCCACATGCCGGAGATGGATGGCTTCGAAGTCGCGCGGCGGATTCGGAAGAGTCCCCGTGGACGGCACGTGGCGGTAATTGTTCTTACCTCTGCAGGGCAAAGGGAAGACCTGGCTCGCGCGAAAAAGCTCGGTGTGGCGGCGGTGGCCAAGCCCGTGAAACAGTCGGAGCTTTGGGATGCAATTATTACGACACTGCATGTCGGCACTCCGCAAAAAGAACGCCCATTGGAGGGACAGCGCCGCGTTCGCGAGGCTCACCGCCGGCTGCGGATTCTCGTAGCCGAGGACAATCCCGTCAATCAGGAGCTTGTGCTGCATTTGCTCGAGCGCGACGGCCATTCAGTGATTGTTGCCGAGACCGGCCTGCAAGCGATCGAGGCGGTCGAGCGGCACAATTTCGACCTGGTCTTGATGGACGTGCAGATGCCGGAGCTGGGCGGACTCGAAGCCACACAGATCATTCGCGGAAAAGAGGCGTCGAATGGCGGGCACATCCCCATCATTGCCATGACCGCTCACGCCATGCCGGGCGACCGCGAACGCTGCCTCGCAGCGGGCATGGACGGATATTTCGCGAAGCCGATCGACCCAAGAACGTTTCGGCAGGCGATCGCGTCAGTCGGCTCACCGAACCCGTCAATTCCCGCCGCACCAGTTCAGCCGGAAGCCGCTGGCGCTCGGGGAGAAAAAGAGCTGCTCGAGCGCTTCAACGGCAGCCACAAGTTGCTTCGCTCGCTCATCAAGACATTCCGCGACGATTGTCCTAAGATGATGGCTCGCATCCGGGCTGCCCTCACCGCCCGGGATGCCCAGGGCCTTGCGGGCGCGGCGCATGCGCTGAAAGGGTCGGTAGGGAACTTCGGTCCCTCGCCGGCGTTCGATACCGCGCGGCGGCTGGAAATGGCCGCCCGCGGAGGTACACTCGATGGCACATGGGAAATGTTCGCGGCTCTCGAGGATGAACTCGCGGGCCTTTTGCCGTCCCTGCAAGTGATCGGCAACTCGAAAAGCTCGCCCGAGCGGCGCAGCCGCCCGCCAAAGGCAACGCGGAGGAAAAGATGACACGCATCCTGGTGGCCGATGATGATCGCACCACTCGCCTGCTCTTGACCGAAACGCTGCGGGCGGCGAAATTCCAGGTCGCGGCGGTGGCCGATGGCGAGGCAGTCCTTAAAAAACTCAAGGCCAGCAAATTCGACTTGATCTTGCTCGACGTATGGATGCCGCGCATGAACGGCATCGAAGTCCTCGCGGCTCTGCGCAAGAACACCAAGCGCCCGAAAGTAATCGTCATGACCTCCGACGACACGCCCGAAACTCTCCTGAGCGCGATTCGCGAGCAGGCCTACCAGTACATCACCAAGCCGATCGAGCCGAAGACACTCGTGGCGCAGATTCGTGAATCCATGGCCAAGAAATCCGACGCGCTCCCGATCGAAGTGATCTCCGCGCGGCCCACGTGGGTCGAGCTGCTCGTGCCGTGCTCGCTCGAGGCGGCCGAGCGAATCGAGGGCTTCATGGCTCACCTCAAAGCAGGGCTCTCCGAAGATGCTCAGCGAGCTGTCGGCCAGGCGTTTCACGAGCTGCTGTTGAATGCGGTCGAGTGGGGAGGCAAGCTCGACCCGAGCCGCAAGGTGCGCATTTCCTATCTCCGCGCCAAGCGCATGCTGCTCTACCGCATCGCCGACCCGGGGCCCGGCTTCAAATTCGCCGAACTCGACCACGCTGCCATCTCCCACATGCCGGATGAGCCAACGGCCCATGACGTGATTCGACAGGAAAAAGGACTCCGCCCCGGCGGTTTCGGCCTGCTCCTCGCGAAAGCGAATGTCGACGACCTGCTTTACAACGAAGCACAGAACGAGGTCGTCTTCGTGAAGTATTTGGACGACGGCACCGCGCCCCCGAGCTCTTAGTTCTTTCTTGGCTTTGTTGGAATCCAATCTATTTGAGCGCTGCCCACCAAGACCTTTGGAGTGCCGAAGCTTGCCTGTCCTGCCTGCCCGCCGAAGCCTTGGCGTAGGCGGGAGCGCAGCCGAGGGGCTTCCGCTTTGTTTTTCAATCAGGACGCGTCGCGCGCCACAAGATCCTGGACGTTGCACAGGAGGTGTTTCAATCCGGGTCATGTCCGCTCCTTCAGAGTTATCTTCGATTGGAGATTCGCGCATTTGTGGCTAGAATGCTCGGTTCTGGAACGGCTCGTGCACGAGAATCTGCCGGTGCGGTCTCCTGAGAATGCGAAAACCGATTCCACCCGAAAATAATGGAGGCGAGTAGATGATCGTCGGCATCCCCAAAGAGTCATTTCCAGGGGAGCGGCGCGTAGGCCTGGTCCCTATGGTGATTCCCGGGCTGATGAAAGCCGGGATGGAAGTCGTCATCGAAGCGGGCGCGGGGGTTGAAGCCGGCTATCCGGATTCCACCTACACAGAAAAGGGAGCGAAAATCGTTGCGCAGCGCTCCGAAGTGTTTGGCTCGGCCGATCTCGTGGTGCAGGTGCTGTGCTACGGCTCGAACGATAAAACCGGCCGCGCCGATCTTCCGCTTTTCCGCCGCGATCAGGTTCTCGTCGGTTTCCTCCGTCCTCTCGGCGATGTAAAAACCTTGCAAGAAATTGCCGACGCCGGCATCACATCCTTTGCAGTGGAGCTGATGCCGCGCACCACCCGCGCACAGAGCATGGACGCCCTTTCCTCGGTGGGAACGATTTGCGGTTACAAAGCGGTGATCATCGCCGCGGACACGGTCCCGCGAATGTTCCCGATGCTCACCACCGCTGCCGGAACGATTACGCCCGCGCGCGTCTTTGTGATCGGCGCGGGCGTTGCCGGACTTCAAGCGATTTCGACGGCCAGGCGTCTCGGCGCAGTCGCCTCCGCTTACGACATGCGGCCTGCGGCCAAAGAGCAGGTGCAAAGCCTCGGCGGCCGGTTCGTCGAGCTGCCGATTGAAGCGAAGGATGCGCAAGATGCGGGCGGCTACGGGAAAGCGCAGGATGAGTCGTTCTACCAAAAGCAGCGCGAATTGCTCGGCAACACCGTGGCGGAAAGCGACGTGGTAATCACCGCCGCTGTGATTCCGGGAAAAAAATCTCCCGTGCTGGTGACCCGCGAGATGGTGCAACGAATGGCGCCAGGTTCCGTCATCGTAGACCTCGCCGCGGAGCGCGGAGGCAATTGCGAGCTGACCCGCCCGGGCGAAACGGTGGTCGAGCACAACGTGACGGTGATCGGCCGCATCAACCTCGCCAGCAGCGTCCCGTACCATGCCAGCCAGATGTACGCCCGCAATATCAGCGCGTTCTTGCTGCATCTGGTGCAGGGCGGCAAGCTCACCCTCGATCTGAAGGACGATATCCTCACCAGCACCCTCGTCACGCGCGCAGGAGAAATCGTGAATCCGCATGTGCGCGAATTTTTCTCGTTGCCGTCGTTGACGGTGCAGGCCGCGGAGGGCCGCTAGAAAATGAACGCAGATCTCATCACCAGTCTGTACGTCTTCATGCTGGCCGCCTTCATCGGCTTCGAAGTGATTCGCCGCGTCTCGCCGCTGCTGCACACGCCGCTGATGTCGCTCACCAATGCGCTCGACGCCATCGCCGTCGTCGGCGCCATCATTCTCACGGGCGAACACAAAAGCACGCTCTCCGCCATTCTCGGCACGATCGCCATCGTGGCCGCCACCAGCAACGTGGTCGGCGGCTTTCTGATCACCGATCGAATGCTCAAGATGTTCAAATCCAGCCGTCCGCAAAAATAGCCCCCAATGCCGCCGACCGAACACGTCATCCAGATCACCTACCTTGCCGCTGCCGCGCTTTTCATTCTCTCGCTCAAGTGGCTGAGTTCGCCCACGACGGCGCGCCGCGGCGTTTGGGCCGGCGAGCTCGGCATGCTTCTCGCCGTCTGCGGCACCTTGTTGCATCACGGCATCGTCGACTTCCGCGGCATCGCCATCGGCCTCGTGCTCGGCTCGATCATCGGCGTGCCGCTCGGCCTCGTGCAAATGACGGCCGTGCCGCAGCGGACCGCACTGAGCCACGCGTGCGGCGCCCTCTGCGTCACGCTTGTCGGCACGTCCGAGTTTTATCTCCGCTCGCCGAACATTCCGCCGTTCATGATGTCCGTCCTTTCGATGGAAGTAATTCTCGGCTCGCTCACCCTCACCGGCAGCCTCATGGCCGCCGGCAAACTCGAAGAGTGGCTGCCGCAGCGGCCGATCACTTACAAGGGCCAGAATTTCGTCAACCTCTCGATTCTCGCCGCCGCCGTCGTGGTTGCCGTGTTCCTCGTCATTCATCCCGAGCAGACTCGCGTTTTCCCGCTCATCATCGGCGTGCCGCTGATTTTCGGCGTGCTCATGATCGTTCCCATCGGCGGCGCGGATATGCCCACGGTCATCTCGCTGCTCAATTCCTACGCCGGACTTTCCGCCGCCATGATGGGCTTTGTCCTCGATAGCAAGCTGCTCATCATCGCCGGCGCTCTCGACGGCGCTTCGGGCTTCATCCTCTCCGTGAACATGTCGAAAGCCATGAACCGCTCGTTCACCAACGTTCTCTTCGGCGCGTTCGGCCAGGAACAATCCACTGCCGCCGCCGGACAGGAAGCGCGTCCGGTCCGCAGCGCCAGCCCCGAAGAAGCCGCCTCGATTCTCGCTGCCGCAAACAAAGTCGTGATCGTCCCGGGCTACGGCATGGCCGTCGCGCAGGCGCAGCACAAAGTGCGCGAGCTGTATGACGCGCTCACTCGCCGCGGCGTCGACGTAAAATTCGGCATCCATCCCGTCGCCGGCCGCATGCCCGGCCACATGAACGTCCTGCTCGCCGAAGCCGATGTGCCCTACGACAAGCTGCTCGACATGGACGAAATCAACGGCGACTTTCCGCAGACCGATGTCGCGCTCGTCATCGGCGCCAACGACGTCACCAATCCCGCCGCGCGCAGCGATGCCTCCAGCCCCATCTACGGCATGCCCATTCTCGACGTGGACAGAGCGCGCACCGTGATGGTCATCAAGCGCAGCATGAACCCCGGCTTTGCCGGCATCGACAATCCTCTCTACTACCTCGACAAAACTCTCATGCTCTTCGGCGACGCCAAATCTTTCGTCGGCCAAATCATCCACGAACTCGGCGCCGCCCACAGCTAGCAAGCCTCCGCGCCTTTGTAGGACAGGCCTCCCGGCCTGTCCTCTTCGCCGTTCCTCCATGGCACGCGCGAGCACGCCCTTGTCCAATGCGTTCCATTCGCCGCAACAATCATTGACGTTCCGCTCCCCCCGCGTATAACATCGCCCGAACTTCTGAGGGAGGTCTCCATGGCGAAATCCAGATTCGACCAAGCAGCGGCAAAAATCGGCGCGGCTGTCGGCCGGGCCGACCGCACCGCCCGCAAGCTGAAGAAAGCCGGCGTCGTGGCCAAAAAAGAGCTCGAACAAATCTCCAAAGAAGTCGAGAGCCTGAAGCGCCGCCTGCAAAAATCGGCCCAGCGCCTCAAGCGCGCAATGGCATAGACAGAGCTGCCGTTGCTTTTCTCTTCGCTCGTCCTTCTGAGGCCGGTCGTCCGGCCGAAGAATCTCTCTTGTCTTTGATTGTGTCCTTTCCGTGCTTCCGTAGCGCCGGCGTCCCGCCGGCTCTTCGCCCTTTTGGAGTGCGGCGGCTGGACGCCGCTTTGTACGGCGAGGCTTGACTCGCCCGCCGCGCCGGGTTTGCCTTCCCGTGGCACAGGCACTCCTGCCTGTGCGGTTTTTGTCTGCGCCTTCGTAGCGCCGGCATCCCGCCGGCTCTTCAGGCCTAGCCGTCATCCCGCCTGCCCCGAACGCAGCTGAGGGGACCGCAGGGAGGGATCTGCTTTTCTCTTTCTCTTTGCTTTTGCGCTGGCCGCCCCCCCTGTTTTGAGCCGATTAGAAATGCCTCCTTCCCTTTGTTTTCAATCGCTTACGACGATTTCTAATCGCGGATCCGCGATTAGAAATCCCCGCCCCGCCCGCCTGTTTCCTCCACGCCTTGTCGCGTCCCATCATTCGAAACACAGTTTATCATAAAGTTATCTCCATTTCAAGGACTAGTCCTTGTAAAACTCCGCCCGCCCCGGTCTCTTCCGCCGAGGACGCGCACCACGCCCGTCATCCAGGCCGCGCGGAAGGATCTTTACCACCATCGCTCTCGCCTCGCCCCTGACCCTCGGTTTTCGTGGCATCTATTCACACGGAAGGCTGCGCCATGCGTCGAGGCGGATGTTATGCAATTCAGTGTGCGAAGGTGATGAGCCCCATTGGGCCGTGGTAGATAAATACGAAGTGCTGCAGAAGATCTCGTCCGACTAAAGCAATCAATGGCTGCTGCAATCCCGTCGCCTGCCCGCTGATATCGCATCCGAGTACCTGGTTGAAATCGAGCCCTTGCAGCGCCGTCCCGGGAAAAGAAATGCTCGCCGGATAGACGGACTGCTGCGCTGAACCGTGTGCCCCTCCGACCGTGGCTATGCTGACGGGTTGTGTCCGTAGAGTCCGAAACACGCTGTTATCCACCGAAGTGATGGATGCCCCCGTGTCAATCAACGCTACGCCGGGAACAGGCGCGGGTACGGGCAAATTGTGGGAGCTGAGATGCTGCGCGAGGGCCTGAGGCACGCCGATCTCAACCGAAATGAGCGGGCCGAAGATTCGAAGGTTGTGTGGATAACCAAACTGGTTGGAAGGCCAGTAGCTTCGGCTATAGACGGGCATTCAAAAGTCCCACAGTTAGCGCTGGGACCGTTTCCACTGGTTCTTCCCGCAGGATTTGTTTGACGAGGAAAGGTGCGGTTCCGAACTGCGCGACGCCCGCGCGGTAAGCGCTCTCCGCCTGGTCGAATGTCCCGATGACGGTTTCATCCTTCACCAGCGCGAATTTACCTTCGTGGGTTTTTACCAGCTCAGCCCGAATCGAATTAAAGTAACCGAGTTCTTTTTCTAGCGGCATGCTCTCCTCCCAGGGCAGAAGGGGCAGGCGCCCGTTTCACATTCAGGATACATCACTCAGCGTGGCTAGGATGAGGATCTGTCATTCCCGTTTGATGCCACCCATACCGACTCTTCGCTGTACCTTCGCCTTCACTCTAACCACTGCCGAAGATTCGCGATCACCAATCACTGCTGACTGCTTACTCCAGTCACGAGTACAGCAGACTTGCGTCGACGGCTTGGGCTTCTAGGCCGGTGATTGTGGCGGGCGGGCCTTGGACTACGAAGCGGCGATGATAGAGGAGCAGCGCGCGCAAGCCGGCGAGTTCTTCGCCGCCGCCGGCGCGGCCGGGGCCGCCGTGCAAGCACGCGGGCACCACGTTGCCGTGGCCGGTGTGCTGGCCGCCCACCGAGGAATCCACCACCAGCACGCGCCCGTGCAGGTCGCCGATTTCGACGAGCACATTTTCCAGGAACGCGGGATCGTTGGAAAAAACCGACGAGACGAGCGAGCCTAATCCTCTCCGCGTCAGCGCGACGAGGTCGCCCACCGAATCGTACGCGACGAGCGTCGCCGCCGGGCCGAACACTTCCACGTCGTGAACATATTTCGCGTCGAGCCCGCGGTCGGTTGCGAGCAGCGTCGGCTGCACGAACGCGGACTTCTGCGCGTCGGCATCGATGGGCTGAAAATGTTCATCGCCGCCGAAAACAACTTTGCACTCTTCCTTCAACTGGCGCAGGCCCGCGAGGCACGCCGATTGCTGCGCCTTGTTGACCACAGGGCCGATTTTCACTTCGGCGTTGCGCGGGTTGCCGACTTTCGTCGCGCCGAGGCGCGCCGCAATCGCTTCGCCCACGGCTTTTGCGTGCTGCCGCGGAACCATCACGCGCCGGATAGCCGTGCATTTTTGGCCCGCTTTTATTGACATTTCGCGCACCACCTCTTTCACGATGAGGTCAAAAAGGTCCGTGCCGGGAGCGGCGTCGGGGCCGAGCACGGTCGAGTTGATGCTGTCGGCCTCGACGTTGACGCGAATCGAGCGCCGCAGGACATTCGGGTGCGAACGGATGCGCATGGCCGTGTCCGCGGAGCCGGTGAAGGAAACGATGTCGCCTTCGCGGACGTGCTCGAGCAGATCGCGCGCCGCGCCGCACAGCATCGAAATCGCGCCGGGCGGCAGAACACCGGCTTTGACGATGTCTTCGACCATGCGATTGGTGAGCCACGCGGTGGGCGACGCGGGCTTCACCAGAATCGGGACGCCCGAGAGCAGCGCGGGTCCGGCCTTTTCGCACAGGCCCCACGCTGGGAAGTTGAAAGCGTTGATGAAAACGGCGACGCCTTTCGCGGGAAGAAGAAAATGCTGCGCCGAAAAAATATTCGTTTTCGAAAGCGGATAGACCGCGCCCTCTTTCAGGAATTTCGTTTCGCCGAGAGCGCGGCCGATTTTGGCGTAGTACTTGAGGGTGTAGATGGCGCCGTCAACGTCGAAGGCGGCGTCGGCTTGCGTGGCGCCGGAATTGAGAAGCGAGATGCGAAAATATTCGTCGCGATTCGCGGCGAGGGCCTCGGCGATCTTCGCAAGCAGGTCGGCGCGCTGATTGTAGGTGAGCTTCCGCAGCGCCGCGCCTCCCTCGGAGCGCGCGAAATCGAGCGCGGCGCGGATGTCGACGCCCTGCGAGGAAATGCGCGCGAGCTCTTCTCCCGTGACCGGATCGAACAGTGGTTCGCCGGCGCCGGCGCCCTCTTGCCACTGGTTGGCAACGTAATTCAGCAGCTTCATGGATCGCCCTCCGCAAACCGAATGAGAATTTTGGGACATGCATTATAATGCATGTCGTATTGGCACCGGACTTCAGGAAATCAGCGCAGCCCGGCCAACCTCAGATGTTCTGTAACACACTGATATTATGACTGTTATCTCAGCCGCGTCTCAACGCTCAATCGAAACAGCTCTTCCCGGCCCGAGCCTGACTCCAATTTTGCTTGGCCTCTGAAATGCTCGCATGTATTATACTGCATCCAGGGAGACAGTGCAGAATAGCATGCCGGCTCACGCCGAATCCAGAACAACCACCGCGCGCCGCAGCGCGCCGGCGATGGTGCGCGAAAAAGATTTCCTCGAGCTGCTCGGCGAACGCGTGCGCCACCTGCGCGCCCGCAGCGGCGCCACGCGAAAAGCGCTCGCACGCAAGGCGCGTGTTTCCGAGCGGCACCTGGCGCAACTGGAGGCCGGCGAAGGCAACGTGTCCATTGTACTGCTGCGGCGGATCGCCGCGGCGCTGCACATTTCGCTTACGGAATTTTTTACGCCGATCGCCGAAGCGCCGGCCGAGCGGCAAATGATCGAGCGGCTCCTGGAAAAATTGCCCGCGAACCGCCGCGAAGATGTGGTGCGGCGTTTGACGCGCGAGTTCGGCCCCGAAGTGGCGGCACGGCGCACCTGCATCGCGCTGGTGGGGTTGCGCGGGGCGGGGAAGTCCACGCTCGGAGCGAAGCTCGGCGCGGAAATGAAAATTCCGTTCATCGAGCTGGATCAAGAAATCGAAAAGCAGTCGGGAATGCCGCTCACGGAAATTTTTTCGATGTACGGGCAATCCGGATTCCGCGGGATCGAGCGGCGCGCGCTCGAGCGGGTGCTTGCGGGCCACGACCGCATGATTGTGTCGGTGGGCGGCGGAATCGTGACGGAGCCGGAGACGTTCGATTATCTGCTCGCGAATTGCTTCACGGTGTGGATCAAGGCGGCGCCGGAAGAGCATATGTCGCGCGTGATCGCGCAGGGCGATTTCCGTCCGATTGCCGGAAGCAACCGCGCGATGGAAGATTTGCGGCGGATTCTCGAGGCGCGCGAGCCGCTCTACCGGAAAGCGGACATCTATCTCGATACGACTCGAAACACGGTGGAAGAAAGTTTTGCGAAATTGACGAAGGCGATACAGGCGAGTGTCGAGTAGGAGGATCTCGTGGATGTGGCAGTGACGCAAGAGACGCAGGCGAAATCAGAGCCGGTCGATTTTCAAACCGATCCCTCGCGCTACAAGCACTGGCGGCTCAAGTTTGACGGGCCAGTGGCGACGCTCACAATGGACGTGGCCGAGGACGGCGGGATTCGCCCCGGCTACAAATTGAAACTCAATTCCTACGATCTGGGCGTGGACATCGAATTGCACGACGCGCTGCAGCGGATCCGGTTCGAGCATCCGGAAATCCGGTCGGTAATCGTCACGAGCGCGAAGAACCGGATTTTTTGCTCGGGCGCAAACATCTACATGCTGGGATCGTCGTCGCACGCATGGAAAGTGAATTTCTGCAAGTTTACGAACGAGACGCGGAATGGAATCGAGGACGCGAGCGCTCATTCCGGGCTGAAATTCCTCGCGGCCTGCAACGGGACGACCGCGGGCGGAGGATACGAACTGGCACTGGCGTGCGATGAAATCATTCTTGTCGATGACCGCTCGTCGGCGGTGAGTTTGCCGGAATTGCCGCTGCTGGGAGTGCTGCCGGGCACCGGAGGGCTCACGCGCGTCACGGACAAGAGAAAAGTCCGCCGCGACCACGCCGATATTTTTTGCACCACGCCCGACGGCGTGCGCGGACAAAGGGCGAAGGATTGGCGGCTGGTGGATGACGTGGTGAAGCCGCAACAATTCGCCGAACACGTGAAGCAGCGCGCGCTGAAGCTCGCGGAGCAGAGCGACCGCCCCGCGAATGTGAGGGGGATTGTGCTCACGCCGGTCCAGCGTTCGGCGGATTCGGCGGGGCTGCACTACGAATTCGTGGATGCGGCCTGGAACCGCGAAGCACGCACGGCGACGCTCACGGTGCGCGCGCCGGAGTCCGCAGGACCCGACACAATCGAAAAAGTCCTCGCGGCGGGCGCGAGCTGGTGGCCCTTGCAGATGGCGCGTGAACTTGATGACGCCATTCTGAATTTGCGCGTGAATGAACTGGACCTGGGATTGTGGATCATCAGGACGGTGGGAAACCCCGCGGCGGTACTCGCGATCGACGAATTCATTTCGAAGAATCAGTCGAATTGGTTCGTGCGCGAAGTGCTGGGGATGATGCGGCGGACGCTGGCGCGGCTCGACGTGACTTCGCGGTCGATTTACGCAGTGATTGAACCGGGAAGCTGCTTTGTGGGTTCGCTTTTCGAGCTGGCGCTGGCGGCGGACCGCAGCTACATGCGGGACACGCAGGAGGGCGCGGAGCGCGCGACGATCGCGCTTTCGAATCTGAATTTTGGCGCGCTGCCGATGCCGAATCATCTTTCGCGTCTTGCCGCGCGCGTTTACGAAGGCGCGGCACAGGTGGAGGCGCTGCGCAGCCGGATCGGGACGAGGCTCGGGGCGCGCGAGGCGCTGGAGGCCGGGCTCGTCACGGCGGCGCCCGACGATCTCGATTGGGACGACGAGATGCGGCAGGCCATCGAATCGCGCGCCGCGCTTTCGCCGGATGCGCTCACCGGGCTCGAAGCGAATCTGCGCTTCGGAGGGTGCGAGACGATGGAGACGCGTGTGTTCGGCCGGCTCTCCGCCTGGCAGAACTGGATTTTCGTCCGCCCGAACGCGGTGGGCGCGAATGGAGCGCTGAAAGTGTACGGCACGGGCGCGCCGGTGAAATTCAATTGGGAACGGGTTTGAGGGAGACGCGATGATCGATTACACGGAAAAAATTCCGAATAATATCGATTTGGGGAGAGACCGCGTGTTGCAGCGCGCGCTCGAGCACTGGCAGCCGGCGTACCTGAATTGGTGGCACGACACCGGCCCTACCGAAAGCCACGCGTACGAAGTGTATCTGCGCACGGCGGTGAGCGTGGAACCGGACGGCTGGGCGCAATTCGGTTACGTGCGGATGCCGGAATATCGGTGGGGAATTTTTCTTCAGCCACGCGACGAAGCGCGACTGGTGAATTTCGGCGTGAACAAAGGCCAGCCCGCGTGGCAGGAAGTGCCGGGCGAGCACCGCTCGACGCTGCGCCGCATCATCGTGACGCAGGGCGATACGGAGCCGGCGTCAGTGGAGCAGCAGAAGATGCTCGGGCTCTCGTGCCCTTCGCTTTACGACCTGCGAAATATTTTTCAGGTGAACGTGGAAGAAGGCCGGCATCTCTGGGCGATGGTCTATTTGCTGCATCGTTATTTCGGGCGCGACGGGCGCGAGGAAGCGGAGGCGCTGCTCGCGCGGCGTTCCGGCGATACGGATAATCCGCGAATTCTCGGCGCGTTCAACGAGCCGACGCCGGACTGGCTGGCGTTTTACATGTTCACCTTTTTCACCGACCGCGACGGAAAATTCCAGCTTTGCGCGCTGGCCGAATCGGGATTCGATCCGCTGGCGCGGACCTGCCGGTTCATGCTCACCGAAGAGGCGCACCACATGTTCGTGGGAGAGACGGGCGTGACGCGAATCATCCAGCGGACATGCGAGGTGATGAAGGAAAACAAAGTGGACGATCCCGCCGACGTGCGCGCTCTCGGAGTGATCGACCTCCAGACGATTCAGAAGTATTTGAATTTTCATTACAGCGTGACGCTCGATCTGTACGGCTCGGACGTCTCGTCGAACGCGGCGAATTATTTTACGAGCGGACTGAAGGGCCGGTTCGAAGAAACGAAAATCAATGATGACCACGTGTTGAGCGGCGCGGAGTATCCGGTGTCGGAAGTCGTGGGAGATAAAATCATCACCAAGCATGTGCCGGCGCTCACGGCACTGAACGAACGCTTGCGCGACGACTACATCCGCGAGATTGAATCGGGATTGAGCCGCTGGCAGCGCGTGATCGACAAGGCGGGGATTCCGTTCCGGCTGAAGCTGCCGCACAAGGGCTTTCACCGCGCGATTGGAAATTTTGCCGGGCAATTCGTCAGCCCCGAAGGCGAAGTGCTTACGGAGGAAGCGTGGAAGAATCATGCTTCCGAATGGCTGCCGAGCCCGGAGGATCATGCGTTCGTGCAGTCGTTGATGAGCGGGCGCGTGACTGAGCCGGGAAAATTTGCGAATTGGATTGCTCCGCCGACGCGAGGGATCAACAACCAGCCGTTGAATTTTGAATACGTGCGGTTCAATTGATTCTACCTGGCTGCCGCGGGCCTCAGGGGTTAAAACCCCTGAAGGGAGAATGCTTTTCGGCACGGCTAAAGCCGTGCCCTGACGAACTGCATTGCGCCTTCCCCCACTTCGTCGCGATGGGATGGCGTGCCCTGACGAGTGGCCACTGCAAACCTCGCAGTGTTGTGGGCCGACGCGCGATTCCGGAAAGCCGATGATATGCCGAAGGTGATTTACGTATCCGCGAAGGGCGAAGCGCGGGAGATCGAAGTGCCCGTGGGGACGACGGTGATGGCCGCGGCGCTCAAGAACGGAATTGACGGAATCGTGGCGGAATGCGGCGGTGTTTGCATGTGCTCGACGTGCCATGTGTTCGTGGACGAAAACTTTTTCAGGCTGCTGCCGCCGGCGCAAGACACCGAAGAAGCGGTGCTCGAAATCGCCGCCGTGGAGCGGCAGCCCACGAGCCGGCTGAGTTGCCAGATTAAAATGACGGAAGCGCTCGACGGCTTGCTCGTGCGGCTGCCCGAGAAGCAGCGGTGATGGGCGCAGGGACCGTTATCATCGGAACCGGCCAGGCGGGATTTCAGACCGCTGCATCGCTGCGAGAGCAAGGATATCAGGAGCCGATCACTTTGATCGGCGAAGAGCCCCACATCCCTTATCAAAGGCCGCCGCTTTCCAAAGGATTCCAGCTCGGCGAGCAGGATTTCGAAAGTTTCGAGCTGCGGCCGGAAAAGTTTTACCAGGATCACCGCATCGAATTGATTCGCGGGAAAAGAGCCGCGGCAATCGCCCGGGCGGCAAAACAAGTGACACTCGCGTCGGGTGAACAGATTCCTTACGAAAAACTGGTTCTCGCCGTCGGCGCGCGCAATCGATTGCTGCCTGTTCGGGGAGCGGAACTCGATGGCGTGCTTTATTTGCGGACGCACGACGAAGCTTTGGCGCTGAAGGAGCGGCTCGCAAGCGCAAGAGAAATTGTAGTGATTGGAGGCGGATTCATTGGGCTCGAGGTTGCGTCGGTGGCGCGCACGATGGGGAAGCGCGTGACGGTGCTCGAGGCGCTGCCGCGGCTGATGTCTCGCGCGGTGGCGCCGGTGGTATCGGAGATTTATGAGAGGCTGCACACAAGCAAGAGGGTAAAGGTTGTTTGCGGCGCTGCGGTTTCAGAAATCCCGGGAGCAAGCGGCCGCGCGCACAGAGTCCTTTTGGCCGATGGCGCCGCCTTTCGCGCCGATTTGGCGCTGGTGGGGATCGGCGTCGTGCCGAATGTCGAATTGGCGCGCGAGGCGGGACTGCGCGTATCCAACGGAATTGCCGTGAATGAATTTTTGCAGACCGAAGATCCGTGCATTTTCGCGATTGGAGACTGCGCCGAGCATCCCTGCGTTTTTGCAGGCTCGCGCGTGCGCCTCGAGTCGGTGCAGAATGCCGCGGAACAGGCGCAGTGTGTGGCAGCGACCATCGCCGGCCGGCAGAATCCGTACCGGGCGCTGCCGTGGTTCTGGACCGATCAATACGACGTGAAGCTGCAAATGGCCGGAATTTCGCAGGGACACGATCAAATCGTGATGCGAGGGAAACCGGAGAGCTTGAAATTTTCCGTCTTTTATTTTAGAGAGGGCCTGCTCGCGGCCATCGATTCGATCAATCGGCCCGTGGACCATATGATGGGACGCCGGCTGATCGCCGCAGGCATTCCGGTGAGTCCGGAAGAAGCAGCGGATGAGAGTGTCGATTTGAAACTGCTGGCGCATAAGGGGACGCAGAACGGCGTTCATCCGCCGGCGTGAAGAGAAAAATGCGGGTGCCAATTCGATGGAACCAGTAATCGATATTCACATCCACATCATGCCGTATCACATGATGAAGCCGTCGGCGCTGGAATTGATCCGGCGCGGGCGGAAGGATTTCGCCGATGTGGAGCGCTACACGAACGATCCGAAGGCGTTTCTGACGCTGCTGGATCGTTTGGGTGTCGAGCGGGCCGGGCTGATCAACTATGTCGCACCGCACATTATCGGTTTCACGGCGGAAGTGAACGATTGGATCGTGAAATATTGCCAGGCGGCGCCGGACCGGCTGATCGCGTTCGGTGGCGTCTTTCCGGCGAGTGAGTCGGCTGCAGGAGCCGAGGTGGACCGCATCGCGAAGCTCGGAATTCGCGCGCTGAAAATCCATCCATCGCACCAGGCGCTTTCGCCGAACAGTTATATGGACGGCAATCGCGGGCTCGCGGCAGTGTACGAGCGGGCGCAGGCGAACGGCTTGCCGGTGATGATTCACACCGGCACTTCGATTTTTCCCGGCGCGAGAAATCTGCACGCGCATCCGATGCTGTGCGACGACGTGAGCGTGGACTATCCGAATCTCGTGGTGATTCTCGCGCACGGCGGCAGGCCGCTCTGGATGAACGAGGCGTTTTTTCTCGTGCGCCGGCATAAAAACATGTACATGGACATTTCCGGAATTCCGCCGCAGAAGCTGATGGAGTATTTTCCCCGCATTGAAGAAATCGCGGAGAAAGTGTTGTGGGGAACGGATTGGCCGGGTCCGGGCGTGCCGGAGATCCAGGGGAACCTGGAAAAGTTCCAGGCGCTGCTGATCGGAGAAGCAGCGAAGCGAAAGATTCTGTACGACAACGCAGCCAAGCTGTTTCCGCGCTGAGCGGCGTTCCCCCACAAGCCTGTGGTCTAACCGCTAGCCAAGTGCACCTCAGGTGCTGAAGCCCGGCTCAAATTCAATCTTTTTGTCGGAGCTGAAGCTCCGACCCCCTATAGGCGCCAGACCACATCCGAACAGACGCGGCATGATTCCGCCAACTGAACGACCGTTTATTTGCTGAACAGTCGTTCAGAATTCATTGACAGTCGGCTGTAGGCATGGTAGCTATGTGGCAAGGGATCTGCCCACTCCCGGTGCGCAGAAGGAGCCCAGGCTTGCCACGACAAGGGCCAGCGAAATCGAGGAATGGAAGAGCGCGCGGAAGGTATCTCGCCCGGCGGCTCGAAATCCTGCGCGCCGCAGGAGAGCAATTCCGGGTGCACGGTTTTGCGGAAACCGGAATGCGCGAGATTGCCGGGGCAGCGAACCTTTCTCCCGGGAACCTCTACAACTATTTCCGCGGCAAGCACGAAATTCTTTATTTTTGCCAGGACAATTCGCTCGACCGCATGATCTCGGCGCTCGAGAAAGCCCGCCGGCTGCGAGCAAACGCCGCGGAGAAACTGCGGTTCGTGATTGGGTCGCACGTGCGGTGTGTGCTCGATGAAGTGGAGGGTGGAGCGGCGCACCTGATGACCACGATGCTTCCGGCGCATCTCCAGAAGCGGCTGATCGCGAAGCGCGACCGTTATGAAGAAGGCGTGCGCCAATTGATTGCGGCGGGCGCGCGGTCGGGAGAGTTTGTCGCGTGCGATGCGGCGCTGGCGGCGCGGGCGGTGCTTGGAGCGCTCAACTGGACCGTGCGATGGTTCCGTCCCGAGGGATCGATGACCGCGGCGGAAATCGCGGATGGATTCGCGGAGTACTTGATCCGCGGATTGCATTCGAAGCCGGAGCGGCGCGCGAGGCCGGCGAAGCGAACTCCATCGTCCATTGCTGAATATGCAGGAAGCGGCGGACACCGCGAGGCAGCACATTCATTTTTCGGAGGGTGAGCTCGGATGGCAACATTTCCGATATTTCCGCAGGAGTCGCGGAAGACGGCGCAAATCCGCCTGACGCTGAACGGGGAAGAGATGGATGTGGCGTTCGCGCCGTACAAAACTTTGCTCGAGGTGCTGCGCGAGGATCTCGGGCATACGGGAACCAAGCATGGCTGCGAGCTGGGCGAATGCGGCGCTTGTGCAGTGCTGCTGGACGGCAAGCCGGTGCTTTCTTGCCTCGTCCTGGCGGTCGAATGCGATGGAAGGAGCGTGCTGACCGTCGAGGGCCTGTGCGAAGACGGCCGGCTCGATCCGCTGCAAGATGCGTTTGCGGATTTAGGCGCGGCGCAATGCGGCTATTGCACGCCGGGGATTTTGGTGACCGCAAAAGCTCTGCTCGACAAAAATCCGCATCCCAGCCGCGACCAGATTCGTGAATCGATTTCCGGAAATCTGTGCCGGTGCACCGGCTACCTCCAGATTTTTGAGGCGGTGGAAGCCGCGATAATGAAGATTGCGGAGGGGAAGCGGCCATGAAGAACGAGGACAATCTGCGCGTGATCGGCGCTTCCCGGCGAAGAGTGGATGCGCGCGCGAAAGTGACCGGGCAGACGCGCTTTGCCGACGACATCTTTCTTCCGCGGATGGCGCACTGCAAACTGCTGCGTTCACCGCATCCTCATGCGCGCATCCGGAAGATCGACACGTCGCGGGCGCTCGCGCATCCGGGCGTTTACCTGGTGCTGACGGGCAGGGATCTGCCGATTCAGTACGGGATTTTGCCGGTGAGCCAGGACGAGCAGGCGCTTTGCGTCGATCACGCGCGCCACGTGGGGGACCCGATCGCGGCCGTGATTGCGCGCGAGGAGCTGACCGCATTCGAAGCGCTCGACTTGATCGACGTCGAGTACGAAATTCTCACGACAATCTCCAGCCCCGAGGAAGCGCTCGCGACGCCCGCGCCGCGGATTCACGATTACGGCGATGAAGGAAACATTCACAAGCGCGTGTCGCTCGAATTCGGCGACGTCGAGAAATCATTCGGCGAGGCGGATGAAATTTTCGAGGACCTGTTTTTTTATCAAGGGAGCACGCACCTGCCGATCGAGCAGCACGCCTCGGTGGCGACGAAAGATCCCGATGGGAAGCTGACGATCTGGTCGAGCACACAGACGCCCCATTATCTGCATCGGGCGCTGGCCAAAGTTCTGGAAATGCCCGCGGCGCATATCCGCGTGATTGCGACGCCGAATGGCGGCGGGTTCGGGGGGAAGAGCGACCCATTCAATCACGAAATCGTAGTGGCCAAGGCGGCGCTCGCGCTGGATCGTCCCGTGAAGATTTGTCTCACGCGCGAAGAAGTCTTTTATTGCCACCGCGGGCGCCATCCGGTGCTGATGAAATTCAAAACCGGAGTGAAAAAAGACGGAACAATCACGGGGATGCATCTTCAGACGCTGATTGACGGCGGCGCCTACGGTTCCTATGGCGTGGCGAGCACGTTTTACACGGGCGCGCTGCAAACAACCACTTACCACATCCCGCGCTACAAATTTCAGGGCTGCCGCACGTTTACGAACAAGCCGCCCTGTGGACCCAAGCGCGGACATGGGACGCCCCAGCCGCGATTCGGCCAGGAAGTGCAACTCGACAAAATTGCGGAAAAGCTCGCAATCGATCCCGCCGAACTCCGGCTGCGGATTGTGGAGAGCTCGAACACGGTGACAGCGAATTTCCTGCGGCTAGGGACGGTGAACCTGGCGGAATGCATTCGCCGCGTCGTGAAAATCTCGGGCTGGAACGAAAAATTCCGAAAGCTTCCGGAAGGGCGCGGCGTGGGGCTGGCTTGTTCCGCGTATCTGACCGGAGCGGGACTGCCGATTTACTGGAATAAGATGCCGCATTCGGGAGTGCAACTGAAACTCGATCGCGGCGGCGGAATCACGCTTTTTTGCGGCGCGACGGAAATCGGACAAGGATCCGATGACGTGCTCGCCGCAATCGTCGCGGAGGTTTTGGGCGTCACCACTTTCGACATCCGCGTGTACACAGGCGACACCGATCTCGGGCCCGTGGACCTGGGGTCGTACTCGAGCCGCGTCACGCTGATGGCAGGAAATGCCGCGATCCAGGCCGCCGAGCGGGCAAAAGCGATGTTGGCGGAGGCGGTGGCGCTGCGATTAGAAGTGCCCAAAGAGCGGCTTTGCTTCGCCGAGAATCGCGTGTTCGATTCCGCCGCTCCGGAAAAGAGCGTGAGTTTTCAAGATGCCGTGTGCCTCGCGGAAGCGCAATTCGGAACCATCGGCACGGTAGGATCCTACACTCCACCGAAATCGCCCGCGCTTTACAAAGGCGGCGGTGTGGGACCGTCGCCCACTTACTCGTATTCTGCTGCTGTGATCGAAGTCGAAGTGAATTCTGCGACCGGATGGGTCACGGTGCCGAAGGTTTGGATCGCGCACGATATCGGGCGCGCGCTGAATCCGGTGCTGGCGCGCGGGCAAGTGGAGGGCGGCGTTTACATGGGCCTCGGCGAAGCGCTGATGGAAGAGCAAGAGTTTCGCAGGCTGCCCAAGAAATTGTCGCACGCGCTGGTGCACAAGTTTCCGTCGATCCTCGAATACAAGAGCCCCACTTCGCTCGATATGCCGGAGATCGTGACCGAATTGGTGGAAGAGCCGGACCCGTGCGGCCCGTTTGGCGCGAAAGAAGTGGGCCAAGGCCCGCTTTTGCCGATCATGCCGGCGTTGGCGAATGCTGTGTACGACGCCGTGGGAGTGCGCATCGATGAAGTGCCGGTCACGCCCGAAAAAATTATGAAAGCGCTAGCCGAGAAACAAGCCGGCCGCGCTCCTCGTTATGGGCCGAATCATTTTCCGCACGTCGAGTGGCCGGAAGCGCTGCGGGTTCCTCCGCCGTGGGAAGGAGGAGACGGGAACGCCGTGAACGATGTTCCCAAGCGCGCCCGGCAGACTCCGGAGAAAGAAAAGGTACTCAGCTCATGATGCGGCTGCCGCTTTTCGAGTTTCGCGCTCCGCGCACACTGGACGAAGCTGCGCGAATTCTGGAAGGCGAGGGAGGGAAGGCTATGCCGCTTGCCGGCGGGACGGACTTGCTTCCGAATATGAAGCGCCGCCAGCAGGTTCCGCGCACGCTGATGAGCCTGAGGCACGTGGAAGGCCTGCACCAGGTCCAGTTGAGCTCCTCCGGCTCGCGGCTCGGGGCCTGCCTCACTCTGAGTGAAATTGCTGAGGACGCTCGATTTCGAAACGGCCTGACAGCGTTAGCTCAGGCAGCATCTCTCGTGGCGACGCCACAAATCCGCAACATGGCTACGCTCGGTGGAAATCTGTGCCTCGACACGCGGTGCAATTACTATGACCAGAGCTATGAGTGGCGGAAGGCAATCAACTTCTGCATGAAGAAGGACGGCTCGACATGCTGGGTGGCGCCGGGAAGCCCGAAGTGCGTGGCGGTTTCTTCCACCGATACCGCGCCCGCGCTGATGGCCCTGGGAACTCGCGTGCGACTTATCTCGCACTCGGGGGAACGCGAAATCGCGCTCGACGATCTTTACAACAATGACGGCATCCATTACCTGAAGCGGCGGCCCGATGAAATCCTGGCGGAGGTCTTGCTCGATTCCTCGCACGGCTGGCGAAGCACCTACTGGAAACTCCGGCGCCGCGGCTCGTTCGATTTTCCGGTGCTGTCGGTGGCTGCCGCGGCGCGCTTTTCGAGCCACGGAGTGATTGAGGAAGCGCGGATTGTTGTGGGCTCGGCGGCATCGCGGCCGCTCATTGCGGGAGCGAGTGGGAAAATTCTCGTTGGCCGGCCGCTGGATCAGGATTCGATCGCCGAAGCCGCCGCCCTCGCGTCGCAAATCGCGAAGCCGCTCGACAATACGGACTTCAACATGACCTGGCGGAAGCGAGTTACGCACGAATACGTGACCTACGCTTTGCGTGAACTGCGCGGCGAAGATATGAGGGCCGAGCGAGAGCGCGTGATGCAGCAAGCCTGCGACTGACCCTCTAAATCGAAAGCATCCCTACGCAAGTCCCCGAAACCGCTGGTGGGCCCGCTAGGATTCGAACCTAGGACCAACGGATTATGAGTTCCCAAAACGGCGATGACGATGATGTGTGATCGTCAGTTATCACGCTGATTTCTTGTGCCAGTACAGGCGATTCGCACACTCCCTGCTCTACTCCGGTTTGCGATGGTTACTTACTGAGATAGGGCACAAAATTGGGCACAGCGATTCGCAGTACCTTTTGGTCTCGGCCGAAAGGCCGGGTGCGGGCCGCCCCGTGGGGTATGTTGGGCGCTGAGTTTTGTTGTCAGACAAAAACTTCAACTGTATCTTTTGTCTGTTATTTTCTCGGAGTGAAGATTTCGTATTCCGGAAGGCCTTCGTGGTGCTACGATACGCGCAATGAAACGTCTAGCCCTGTTGGCCCTCCTGCCAGCCGTTTTTTTCTGTTCGTCTTTTTCTCCGCTGACCGGACAAGGGACTGGTTGCCCTGGTACATGCCATCGAAAACTGGCTAACTGTTCCTCAAGTTGCTACGAAAACTGCCATAAGGGTAGTTGCGGCATCAAGGGTTGTGCTCCGGGACACGCCCTGAGACACTCCTGAAAACATGTCGGACGCGAAGTTCGGAATCAAACGCATGCTTCTACAGCTTTCGCGGCGAGCGAAGTCCGAGCACGTCAAGCTACGTGCGATTGAACTGGTAATGATTCACGATGGTTACGATCTCTCCGTTCTAAGCAACTCTCCCAGCGGTAGAGCGGGCAGGCAAAGCACGCGCAAACTGTCGGATCTGGATAGCGGCGAACTGGCGGATAATCAGCAAGATGGAATCCCCGTGGATTCGGTCCGGTCATTTGGACTTAAATCTCTTGAGAAAGCCTTCGCGGAACAGCGTTAGCTCGCGCGCTCATTCAGTTTTTCCAGTAGAAGCTTCTTGTCTGATTCAGTGGCCTCAATCTTCACTTTGATCGCGAATCTCGCGCTCCATGCGCTCAACTGAGCAAGCACTATCGGAACGCGTTTGCGCAAGAGATAAATACACGCGGGCCACCATAATGATTTTTGCTGTCGAGCCCGAAAAAATGGCCGGGTGGGGTTGTGCACACGCATTGAGCCACCGCAAAAATTTTTCCTATTCGGACGGATGGGTGCGAGCATCAGCCTGCGCCTCATCGCAGGGGTTTCCTATGAGAACGCCCGTTATCGCCATTTGCCCGAACGGGAGCTACGAAGGCGTTTCTGAGCGCACTTCAGGCCCAGGTAACGTCGAAACTATGCCCCTAGTCCGATACTTGGTCCGAGCCACGGAGACAGTCCTAGTACAGAACTTGTC
The DNA here is from genome assembly GCA_035624115.1 of Candidatus Sulfotelmatobacter sp. Taxonomy (GTDB): domain Bacteria; phylum Acidobacteriota; class Terriglobia; order Acidiferrales; family UBA7541; genus Palsa-295. Next base: position 142,385 of record DASPSD010000077.1, read on the forward strand.
CGGTTATCCGACTAATCAGGACTCAGGACACTACCCCCGTGCATATTGCAAATAACCACTGCAGTTTCGCGTACTCCACCTTGGCTCGCTTGAGGATGGGAATGGGGATGGGGATGTCAAAGTCGGTGTCCTTCCAGGCGCCTCAGTCTGGGATGCCGATGCGTTTTACCAGATCGTCGAACCTTGGGTCTGGCCAGACGTGTCAGTCTTGGCGCTGAATCGCCACAAACCAGCCAAGAATTTTGCGTGAAACGGGAATTCTATGTCCGAATGTGTGCATCAGTTTGCATGGCATTAATGGTACCATCACCTTATTCCGCCAAATCCTTACTCTCGAAAAGCCCAGTGGTTACAGTGATAAAAGGAGAGCCTCCTGGTGCAATTTCGCCCGGTACCAAGCATGGACCCCCAATTGCTGGCCGCATTTCGTACAAGTCTAGGCCCACGATTCCTGTCGCACTGGAGGTAGCCCTTGAGACGAACAATTCTCGTCTTGTTGGCGATCTTAGGATTTCAACTCTGCGGAGCGAGACAAGCCGCGGCAGACGAGGTCGTTTATGTGGAGGCGAGCATAGGAATTGGCACACTAAACGGCACACCATTTACCGACGTTCCCGTGACGATATCATTATATGGTGACACGGCCAATGTCACATGCTCAGGAGGCATTTGCGAAAATACCGTCACGTTGGCCGTTGTGTCGATAGGTGGCACGACGGTTGAGTTCACCGACACAGTGGCCGCCTTTGATAATCAGTCGGTCGGAGTAGCCGGTATAACTGATGTCTCAACTAGCACAGACATTCTCGACACGTCCGCACCGGCTTTTGCCACATACGGACTGACAACTTCCATCGGGCCCATTGAAGGCACAGGCGAATTCAATCCGGGCGCGACATTCGGCACGACCGGCGGTCCGTTGATTTTCACTGGCGCACTCGAAAGTGCGGGCTTTGCGGCGACTGTGGTACCTTCGGTTGCTGCTCCTGAGCCCAGCTCTTTGCTTCTCTTGGGTACGAGCATTATGGGACTAGGTTTGATTCGCCGCCTCCGGAAAATATAAGCTGATTCTGCGAGCCTTGCTCGCCTCACCGTCAAAGCCCGCCCCCGTTCACCGCTCTGCTGAATGGGCTTAGGCAGTTGCGTGAGAAAATCGTGGCCTGTCCAACGGCATGCTGGAGGCCGCGTCATGAGCATCACCGTCCCGCCGGAACAAATCCAGGCCATCATGCGGGTGCTGGAATCATAAGGCATCGCCGAAGAGAAGCGTGCGGAAGTGTTCGCCCAGCTCTGCGACTTGGAATTGTCCTACGGCGCTGGCAAAGAGAGTCTCGCCCGCCTGTACCGGAAATTTCCCGATGCGCGACTGCTCGGATGGATGGCGGTGCACCGGCGCGAGACTCCAGCCGAGTAGAAGCCGGGCGCAGAAGCCCGCGCGCGGGGACCGATTCCAAAATTGAAGGGGCCCTTTGTCCGTGCCAGAATCCCGGGTAGGGGCCGGTGGGGGCTCCTTTTACCGCACGCACCGGGCCCTGGTACGGAACATCTCCGGTAATCCGACTAATCAGGAGTTGGCACGCAATGGAGCCCGCAGGAGCACCTTACAGCTGTGGTGTCAACAACATGCGGTAAGATTCTCATTCATGGCTGCGTCCAGAAAGATGTGGGTGATTCCGACTCTTATCTTATTCTACG